>NZ_JBLTWO010000001.1:0-929479 GCF_049889055.1 Rhizorhabdus antheiae
CCCTTTTTAGCCAAACGGCCCATTGGGGCGCTTTACCCTTTCCCCCCCCCCCCCCCCCCCGTCAGGCGCTCTCTTCCAGCCCCTTGGCGTTGCGGTGCAGCGCCGCGAGCACCGTCGCGACGATCGAATCCGCGTCCAGCCCCGCCTCGGCATATTGCCGCTCCGGCTTGTCATGGTCCTGGAAGAGGTCGGGCAGGCGCATCGTGCGCAGTTTCAGCCCGGAATCGATCAGCCCCATGTCGGACGCCAGCGTCAGGACATGCGCGCCGAAGCCGCCGACGGCGCCTTCCTCGATCGTGATCGCCACCTCATGGGTGGTCAGCAGCCGCTGGACGAGCGCTTCGTCGAGCGGTTTCGCGAAGCGCAGGTCGGCGACCGTCGTCGACAGGCCCAGCGCTTCGAGCTGGTCGGCGGCGGTGATCGCATCCGCCAGACGCGTGCCGAGCGACAGGATCGCGACCTTCTTGCCCTCGCGGACGATCCGGCCCTTGCCGATCTCCAGCCGCTCGGGAACGGCGGGCATATCGACGCCGGTACCATTGCCGCGCGGATAGCGCAGAGCGATCGGACCGCTGTCGTGCAGCGCCGCCGTGTGGACCATGTGGACCAGTTCGGCTTCGTCGGCCGCCGCCATCACCACCATGTTCGGCAGGGTGGCCAGATAGGTGATGTCGAAGCTGCCCGCATGGGTCGCGCCATCGGCACCGACGAGGCCCGCCCGGTCGATCGCGAAGCGCACCGGCAGATTCTGGATCGCCACGTCGTGGACGATCTGATCATAGGCGCGCTGCAGGAAGGTCGAATAGATGGCGCAGAAGGGACGGAAGCCCTGCGCGGCGAGACCGGCTGCGAAGGTAACGGCATGCTGTTCGGCGATGCCTACGTCGAAGAGACGCTCGGGGAAGGCCTTGGCGAATTTGTCGAGGCCGGTGCCCGACGGCATCGCCGCCGTGATCGCGCAGATCTTGTCGTCGCGCTCGGCCGCAGCGACCAGCGCGTCGGCAAAGACGCCGGTATAGCTGGGCGGCCCCGGAGGCGCCTTGTCCTGCACGCCCGACACCACGTCGAACTTCTGCACGCCATGATATTTGTCGGCAGCCGCCTCGGCCGGGCCATAGCCCTTGCCCTTCTTGGTCACGACATGGATCAGGATCGGGCCGTGATCGCTGTCGCGGACATTCTCCAGGATCGGCAGCAGATGGTCGAGATTATGGCCGTCGACCGGCCCCACATAATAAAAGCCCAGTTCCTCGAACAGCGTGCCGCCGGTCGCCATGCCGCGGGCATATTCCTCGGACCGTTTCGCCAGCTCATGGATCGGGCGCGGCAGGCGCTGCGCCAGCCGCTTGGCGAACTCGCGCATCGACAGGAAGGGACGCGACGAGACGATCTTGGCGAGATAGGCCGACAGCGCGCCGACGGGGGGCGCGATCGACATGTCATTGTCGTTGAGGATGACGATCAGGCGGTTACCGGCCTGCCGCGCATTGTTCATCGCCTCATAGGCCATGCCGGCCGACATGGCGCCGTCGCCGATCACCGCGATCGCGCGGCCCGGCTTGCCCGCCAGCTTGTTCGCGACGGCGAAGCCCAGCGCGGCGGAGATCGAGGTCGAACTGTGCGCCGCCCCGAACGGATCATATTCGCTTTCGCTGCGCTTGGTGAAGCCGGACAGGCCCCCGCCCTGGCGCAGGGTGCGAATCCGGTCGCGACGACCGGTCAGGATCTTGTGCGGATAGGCCTGGTGGCCAACGTCCCAGATCAGGACATCCCTGGGCGTCTCGAACACATAATGGAGCGCCACGGTGAGTTCGACCACGCCGAGCCCGGCGCCGAGATGGCCGCCGGTCACCGAAACGGTGGAGATCATTTCCTCGCGCAGTTCGTCGGCCACTTGCCGCAGATCGGCATGTTTGAGCCGGCGAAGGTCGGAAGGCGACGAGACGGTGTCGAGAAGCGGTGTTACGGGCCGATCGTTCATCCGCTTTGCTTTAGACCGAATATCCGGAGGTGCCTAGCCATAGTGTCCAAAGGAACGGACAGTTGGGAAGCAACGTCTCAGGCGACGTCACCCTCGGAACAGGCCGCGCAGCTGCCTCGCACCTCGATGACCGGACGAAGCCGCGTGAAACCCGCCTTCTCGGCCGCCTGCCGCACTGCGCCGGTCAAGCCGTCGTCGTCGACATGGCTGGCCTGCCCGCAACTGTCGCAGACGAGGAAGATGCAGTCATGCGCGCAGTCGGGATGGGTGTTGGCGATATAGGCGTTGGCGCTCTCGACTCGCCGGGCGAGGTTGGCGGCTACGAAGACGTCGAGGATGCGATAGACGCTGTTGGCCGCGACGCGGCGGCCCGTCACCTTGGAGACGGATTCGGCGAGGTCATAGGCAGATGCCGGCTTGGCCGAACCGCTCAGCGCCGCGAATATCTGCGCACGCATCGGCGTCCACTGTTCGCCAGCCCGCTCGAACGCCCGCTGGGCAGCTTCCGCCAGCGATTCGCCTTCGTGATGCTCATGATGATGCGCTGCGCTCATGGGCGAGCATGTAAGCCGCCCCGCCCGCCGCTACAAGCCTCGGGCAGCGGCCCTGCGGTTGAGGAGGTGAGCGATGGCGACGCAACTGACGCCGGCCATGGTGAAACCCGCTTCCCAGAGTCCGTGCGGGACGCTCAGGGCCGCCGCCATCTGCGCGATGCCGAGCGTGCCGAGCAACATGGGTCCCCGACGACGATGCTGGAGGAAACCCCGGCCAAGGCCGATGATCGCGAGGACCAGAGCAATGACGAGGCCAGCTTCGTGGATGGCGGGATGAAGCAGCGCGCCGCCGGCTGCAGCAAGCATCGTCACGAAGATCACGCTGGCCGCGCAATGGACGAAACAGATAGCCGACAGGCCGATGGCCAGGCGGTCGAACAGGTCACGTCGGGGATTGGCGCGATTCAACAACATGTCTCCGTGGAGGCCATGCCATGTATGACCGCTCGTTACAACATATCATGTCCCAAAGGGCGGCTTTCAATCCCCCGCATCGAGCTTTCCTTCGGCGAACAGGCGCCGCAGCGCGACCTTGTCGAGCTTGCCCGTCGCGGTGTGGGGCAGCGATTCGACGAAGATGATCCGTTCGGGGAGCCACCACTTCGCGACGCGGCTCTCCAGAAAGGCGCGCAGCCCTGCCGCGTCCACCGTGCTGCCGGGCTTCCGCACCGCCACCACCAAAGGCCGTTCACCCCATTTTGCGTCGGCGACGCCGATCGCCGCAGCCTCGACGACATCCTCATGGCCGGACGCCTGATTTTCGAGTTCGACCGACGAGATCCACTCGCCGCCGGACTTGATCACGTCCTTGGTGCGGTCGGTGATCTGCATATAGCCATAGCCGTCGATCGTCGCGAGATCGCCCGTATCGAACCACCCCTCGGCGTCGAGCACATCGCCGCCCGCCCGCTTGAAATAATCGCGGACGACCGCGCAGCCACGCACCATCAGCCGGCCGGCGGTCCTGCCGTCGCGGGGAAGCTCGCGGCCATCCTCGTCGATGGTGCGCATCGCAACACCATAGAAGCCGGCGCCCTGCTTGAGCTTCATCGCCCGCCGTTCCTCGACGCTCAGCCCCTCCATGCCGGGCTTGGTCGTGCCGAAGGACCCGATCGGACTCATCTCGGTCATGCCCCAGGCATGGAACACCTCGATTCCCAACTCCGCCTCGAACGCCTCGATCATCCAGGCCGGGCAGGCCGCGCCGCCGACCACGACCCGCTCCAGCGCGGACGGCTTCCTTCCCCGACGACGCAATTCGTCGATCAGCCCGATCCACACCGTCGGCACGCCTGCGGTGCAGGTCACCCCCTCCTCCTCCAGCAAGTCGCACAGGCTGGCCCCATCGAGCCTCGGGCCCGGCATGACCAGCTTGGCGCCCGTCATCGGCGCGGAGAAGGCGATCGACCAGGCATTGGCGTGGAACATCGGCACGACCGGAAGCACGCAACTGGTCGCGCGGAAGCCGAGCACATCGGCGCCATGCGCCGTCAGCGAATGGAGGACGTTCGACCGATGGGTGTAGATCACCCCCTTGGGCGCGCCCGTCGTGCCCGACGTGTAGCAGAGACCGACCGGCGCCGTTTCCGGCACGTCGACCCAGCGAAAACCGGCATCCCCATCGGCAACAAGATCCTCGTAGCACAGCGCGTCGAGGCTGGTTTCAGGCATGTGTGTGCGATCTGTCATGAGGATCAACGTGCGGCCGCGCAGGCATCGGTCACGCAACCGTTCGAGCTGCGGCACGAAGCTCAGGTCGGCGAACAGCAGCCGGTCGTCGGCATCCTCGACGATCCAGGCGATCTGGTCGTCGGACAGGCGCGGGTTGATCGTGTGATAGATCGCCCCCACCCCGGCAATTCCATACCAGAGTTCGAGATGGCGATGCGTGTTCCAGGCCAGCGTCGCCACGCGGTCGCCGGTGCCGACACCAAGACGCTGGAGCGCGGACGCCACCTGCCGTGCGCGCCCGGCGATCGACGCATAATCGGTGCGATGGATCGATCCTTCGACCAGCCGGCTGACGACTTCGCGACTGCCATGCTCGCGCTCGGCATGATCGATGATCGACGAAACCAGCAGGGGCCAATCCTGCATGCCACCTTCCACCAAGGCTTCACATCCTCTGTCTGCCTGCGGTCTGTGCCGCTCGTCGCAGGGTTCGACAATTGCGCCGCGCCCGCAAGTAACAAAAGATGGACGGGTTCAGTCCTCGCCCGGCCGGAGCGCATCCAGATCGGACGGCCGGTTGATGTTGGCGATGCCGTCCCAGGAGATACGCTGGGCGCCGACCCGATCCGCCCAGGCCCGCACCGCATGTTTGCGATCTTCGCCGAGGAATGCGTCGAGGTCTGGCGCGAGGCGTGTCGGCCAGACGCCGATGACGGGCAGTGTCGCCAGATAGGCAGGCCCGTCCGATTGCAGCAACCGCGCGAACAGCCCGGCCGGCAGGCGCGGCGTGTCGCAACCCACGCTGATCACTCCATCGAATCCTTGGGTCCGGCCGTGATGGAGCGCGGCGCACAGGCCACCGAGCGGACCCATGTCGGCGGCGGGACGGTCCGGAATGAACAGGCTCCCCTGCCCCGCCCGGCCACAGATCGCCACCTGCTCGACCCAGGGTTGCAGCGCCTCGATCGCATGATCGATCAGCGCCACCCCGTGCAGGGGGGCGATCGCTTTGTCCGATCCGAATCGCGTCGACCGTCCTCCGGCGAGCACCGCCCCCAGCAAGCGTCTGGTCATGCGAGCAGCATCGCGTCCCCTCGCGCCAGGACGACGAGGCGCAGCCCCGCTTCCCGTGCACGGTCGACCGCAAGGGCGGTCGGAGCGGAGATCGCCACCAAAGTGGGGCAGCCTGCCAGCGCAGCCTTCTCGACCAATTCGAACGAGCAGCGCGAGGTGACGAGGGCAAAGCCGCCATCCCACCCCTGCCCTGCCCGCGCCATGGCGCCGATCAGCTTGTCGAGCGCATTGTGCCGGCCGACATCCTCGCGCACCAGACGGATCTCCCCGTCCGGTCCGCACGAGGCCGCCGCATGCATCGCCCCCGTCGCGCGGTTGAGCGGCTGCTTGTCGGCCAGCGCAGCCACCGCGCGGAACAGGGCCGCATCGGCCGGGGGCGGGCCTGCTTCGACGAGCGGCAGCGGGCGCAGCGCCTGTTCGAGATTTTCGATCCCGCACAGCCCGCAGGAGGATTCGGACAGGCGGTGGCGCACACGATCGGCCACGCGCGGCCGGCATTCGGGGGCGAGCGATGCGCGCAGGATGATGCCCCGGTCGACATCATGCGCTGAAATTTCGGCGATCTGCTCGGGCTGGTCGATCAACCGCTCGGCGAGACTGAAGCCCAGCACGAGGTCATCGAGATCGGCGGGCGTCGCCATCAGCACCGCATAGCCGAGCCCGTCATATTCAATCGCGACCGGCGTCTCTTCCGCGACGCACCGCGAAATCGGCTCGCCCGGTGCCGAGGCCGTGATCCGCGTGAAGGCGCGCTCGCCCAAGGGCGGAATGCTGGTCATGACCGGACGCCGTCTCCGCCATCGTCACTGCCAATCGGGCAGCGAAATCGTCCTGACAGGCGAAGGAAGGCTTGGGAAGAGGCGAGGGTCAGCCTCGCAGCGTCGGCCTTAGCGGCTATGGAAAGCCGTCAGCGCCACCGGCCGCACGCCGATCACCCGGTCGAGCTTGACGACCGAATAGTCGACATCCTCGTCGTCGCGCTGGCTGCCGTCGGACCAGGGCGCGTGGATATGCCGGATGCGCGCTGCGACGCGCACGCTGCCATCGGGATTGTCGAGCTGGAACAGGCAGTTCGCCGGATCGAGGCCCGCTTCTCCGGCCAGCGCGACGCTGCCCTCGGTGACCACGGTGTCCGACCCGCCGACCACCCAGCCGATGGTTTCGACCAGCACCTCGCGCGATCCGGCCGACAGGCAGACGAGGCGTCCGACGCCGGTCGCTTCGCTGTCCATCGGCCGGATCGGCTGTTCGACGCTGATCACCGGGCGATAGGCCGGGACCATGGCGTGAGCGCCACCCGAGGTCAGGCCTGCCGCAACGGTGGCGGCGGCCAGCAGACCGGTAACCGTATGAGCCAGCGGAGACGTTCGAGACATGGCGTTCGCGTCCTCGTCGTGGCGGTTGCGTCGGGGGGACGAAAGCGCCGGTGATGATGGTGACGAGCTATAGGGCAGCACCTTGGACGAGTTGCTAAAGAACATGGTTTCCCAAGGGTTAACGTCGCTTTTCCGGTTTCGGAGAGGCGATTTTGCGGCATAGACCCGATCTGGCTGTGCCGAAGATCACCGTCCGCTGCGGGAAGCCGGTCCATGGACAGGGGATCGAAAATAATCCCGCCAAACTTTTCTGGACAAGGAGCGTGCCAGAGCGGCAAACCGCAGGGGAAAGCAGGAGTGCACAGGCGAGCGGTGGGGAGGCGGACGAGCGAATGACAAACGTCGTGACCGCAGCTTTTCCGTGACCGAGATGAAGCCCGTCGAAACTGCCCGGGGTGCGGCGGCGGGACAGCCTTCTGCGCGGACGCTGTTCTGGCGGCTGGTCTGGCTCTACCAGGGCGGCTGCGCGGCAGCGATCGTGATCACGCTGGCGCTGGTGCTGTTCGGCCTCGAATTCAGCCTCGATCAATGGCTGATCATGATCGCGATGATGCCGATCGTCGTCGCCATCTACAATCTGTCGGACGTCTATCTGATCGTCCGCCATTACCGACCGATCGGGGCAGCGCTCGAATATCTCGATCAGGGCCGGGCGCCGCCACGCGACGTGGCGTCGGCAGCGGTCGTGCGCGCGCTCAACCTCCCCTTCTATTCCTTCATGCGGGTTACCTTCCTCCACGGCCCACTTGTCACGGTCATGGTCTGCATCGTCCTGCCCGCCGCCAATCTGATCGTCGATGCCGGCTATGAGATATGGCAGGTCACCGTATTCGCGGCGACCACCCTGTTTTTCGCTTCGCCGACCCACGCCATTTTCGAATATTTCGGCGTCAGCCGGGCGGTCGTACCGACCATCGTGCGCCTGTCCGAGGTGCTGGAAGGCGGCCTGCCCCCGGAATATCAGGCCCGCCTGATCTCGATCCGCCTGAAGAGCAAGCTGCTCTACCTGACGATCTTCGTCGCTGCCTTGCCGCTGGTCTTCTTCGCCGCATCGATCATCTTCAAGGTCCAGCGGATGTTCGTGCTGGAGGGCATCGACCCGACCGCCGAAATGATGATGCCGCTCTACATCTGGATCGTCGGCGTGGTGTGCATCTGCATGCTCGGCGGCGTGATGATGGCGCTGCTCACCGCCCGCGAAGTCTCCCGATCGGCCAGCCGGCTGATCGACGAAATGCGCATGGTCGAGCGCGGCGATCTGGAGCGGGTCCGGCTGCAGGTGGTTTCGACCGACGAATATGCCGACATCTTCCGCGGCTTCCAGCACATGGTAGAGGCGCTGCGCGAGGAGCAGCTGATCCTGGAGGTCAGCAACGACCTCGCGGGCGAACTGAAGCTCGAAATATTGATCGCGCGGATCATGCGGACAACCGCCGAACTGCTCAACGCCGAGCGCTCCACCCTGTTCGTCTATGACAAGAAGACCGACGAGCTCTTCTCGCTGTTCGCCGAGGGCGACCATATCCGCGAGATCCGCATACCCGCGAACCGGGGGATCGCGGGCGCGGTGTTCAGCAGCGGCATCGCCGAGAACATCGCCGATCCCTATGCCGATTCGCGCTTCAACCCCGATGTCGACAAGGCGACCGGTTTCGTTACCCGCTCGATCCTGTGCCAGCCGATCTTCGACAAACATGGTGGGCGGATCGGCGTCACGCAGATATTGAACAAGCGCGATGCGGCCGCTTTCACCGCGAAAGACGAGGCGCGGCTGCGCGCCTTCTCCGCCCAGATCGCGGTCTGTCTGGAGAATGCCCGGCTGTTCGACGACGTGCTCTACATGAAAAATTACAATGAGAGCATTCTCAAGAGCACCTCGAACGCGGTGATAACCTTCGACGACGAGGGTCGGATCGTCACCAGCAACGAAGCGGCGCAGCAGTTGATGGACGCCCCCGACGGACTGATCGGCGTTCCCGCCCGCACCGCCTTCTCCGGCGCCAATGAATGGATCGCCGAGCGACTGGAGCGTACCGATCGCGACCGCGAAACCTATCTGGCGGTCGATGCCGAATTGGTCGGCGCCGATGGGCGC
This sequence comes from Rhizorhabdus antheiae, assembly GCF_049889055.1. Lineage (NCBI taxonomy): Bacteria > Pseudomonadati > Pseudomonadota > Alphaproteobacteria > Sphingomonadales > Rhizorhabdaceae > Rhizorhabdus > Rhizorhabdus antheiae. The sequence continues at coordinate 8,752 of NZ_JBLTWO010000001.1, forward strand.
GCCTCGTCGATCAACCTTACCGCTGCCCCGCTGGTCGACGCCAATGATGCGGTGATCGGATCGATGCTGGTGATGGAGGACATCACCACCGAGAAGCGCGTCCGCTCGACCATGGCGCGCTACATGTCGAAGGAGGTCGCCGACCAGCTGCTCGAGGCCGGCGAGAGCGAATTGTCGGGTAAGGACCAGACGGTCTCGATCCTCTTCTCCGACGTGCGCGGCTTTACGACAATCGCCGAGCGGATAGGCGCGCGCGACACGGTGACGATGCTCAACAGCTATTTCACCGAGATGGTAGACGTCATCTTCGCCAATAAGGGCATTCTCGACAAATATATCGGCGACGCGATCATGGCGCTGTTCGGAGCCCCCTTCGCCGGTGCCAATGATGCCGACAACGCTCTGGCCACGGCCAACCAGATGCTGGTGGCGCTCGCCGCGCTCAACCGGAAGCGCGTCAATGCTGGCGAACCGCCGATCGACATCGGCCTGGGCATCAGCACCGGCGACGTGATCGTCGGCAATATCGGTTCGATCAAGCGGATGGAATATACCGTCATAGGCGACAGCGTGAACCTCGCCTCGCGGCTGGAGGGCGCGAACAAGGCCTATGGCTCGAAGATCCTCTTCTCCGAATTCACCCATGCGCGGCTCGCCGATCCGCAGCTGGTCCGCGAGATCGATCTGATCCGGGTCAAGGGCAAGGACTTCCCCGTGGGCGTGTATGAATCGCTGGGCTATCGCGCCGGTGAGATCGATCGCGGTCTGGGCCGGATGCTCGAATATTATGCACAGGGGCTCGCAGCCTATCGCGCGATGGAATGGGCGGACGCCGAGCAGGCTTTCCTGAAAGCGCTGGTGGCGATGCCTGAGGACGGCCCCTCCACCATGTATGTCGAGCGCTGCCGTGCTTTTCTCAAGACGCCGCCCCAGCCTGACTGGGACGGGATCTGGACGCTGACCTCGAAATAGCAGGCGTGCCGCATATGGTTGCGAGCCGGTCGATATAGCCCCGCACTTCCCCCGCCGGCTGTCCTCGCTTAACAGAGCGTCATGCTGATCTACCGCTTCCTCACCGGCGTCGACGACTCCGCCTTTTGCCACAAGGTCACGAAAGCGCTGTCCGAGGGCTGGGCCCTGCACGGATCACCCAGCTATGCCTATGACGCGGGGCAACAGCGCATGATGTGCGGGCAGGCGGTCGTGCGCGAGGCGCCCGACCAGCCTTATGACCCGGACAAGAAGCTGGTCGATTACTGATCGCCGCGCTCAGTCGATCTGGGCGCGCGCGATCCTCGCCAGTTCGGGGAACATGCGGGCCCGATCGGCCGCCTTGGCCGATGCCGCCGTGCCCCGGATCACCCGTCCCTTGATGCCGTGAAAGATTGCGGCGAGGCGGAAGAAGTTGAACGCGGTATAGAAGCGATAGTCTTCAATCCCGTCGCGCCCGGTGCGGGCGCAATAGGCGGCCACATAATCCTCCTCGCTGGGAATGTTGAGCGCCGCGAGGTCGGCGCCCGCCAGCCCGGCCACGATATGCGGCGGCATGTGGTACATCATCGCATGGTAGGAGAAATCCGCCAGCGGATGCCCCAGCGTCGACAATTCCCAGTCGAGCACCGCCAGGACGCGCGGCTCGGTGGGGTGGAAGATCATATTGTCGATGCGGAAGTCGCCATGGACGATCGCGGTGTCGTCGCCCGCCGGGATGTGCGCCGGCAGCCATTCGATCAGCCGATCCATGTCGGGATCGCGGCCCGCGTCGACATCCTCGACATATTGCTTCGACCAGCGCCCGATCTGCCGCTCGAAATAATTGCCGGGCTTGCCGTAATCGGCCAGCCCGACCGCCGCATAATCGACATTGTGGAGCGCGGCCATGGTCGCGTTCATCGCGTCGAAATAGGCAGGCCGCTCCTCGCGCGAAACCTCGGGGATCGTGGCGTCCCAGAAGATGCGGCCCTCGACCAGGTCCATGATGTAGAACCAGGTGCCGATGACGCTGTCGTCGGTGCAGAGCGCGTGGACATGCGCGACGGGGAAGCCGGCCTTCTCCAGCCCTGTCAGCACCTTGGCCTCGCGCTCGACGGCATGCGCGCCCTTGAGCAGCTGCCCCGGCGGCTTGCGACGGAGCACATAGGACTTGCCCGGCGTCGCCAGCTTGTAGGTCGGGTTGGACTGCCCGCCCTTGAACTGCTCGACCGTCAGCGGCCCGGCAAAGCCGGGCACATGCTCCGCCATCCAGCGCGCCAGCGCCGCCTCGTCGAAGCGGAAGCCCTCGCGGACCGGCGTGGTGCCGCTGTTCTCGTCCTGCCCCGTCGCGCCCGTCATGCCTGGTTCGCCTTCGCATGGTCGCGCTTCAGCTTCTTCGCGAGCGACCATTTGTGGACTTCGGTCGGGCCGTCATAGATGCGGAAGGCGCGAAGCTCGCGGAAGATCTGTTCGACCACCGTGTCGCCCGAAACCCCGGTGCCGCCCATCACCTGAACGCAGCGGTCGGCGATACGGTAAAGCGCCTCGGACACGGCAACCTTCGCCATTGAGCTTTCGGCCGTGCCGAGCGAGCCACTATCGAGCACGCCGGCGCACCAGTCGATGATCAGCTCGCACTGGCGCAGCTCGATCATGTTCTCGGCCAGCATGAAACCGACGCCCTCATGGTCGATCAGTTTCTTGCCGAAGGCCTCGCGGCGACAGGCATAGTCGACCGCGATTTCCTGCGCACGGATCGTACCGCCCAGCCAGCGCATGCAGTGCGACAGCCGCGCGGGGCTCAGGCGGATCTGGGCATATTTGAAGCCCTCGCCGCTCGCCCCCAGCATCTGGTCGGCGGGCACGCGCAGATTGTCGATCGTCACGACGGCGTGGCCGCCCGGCATCGAATTGTCGATCGTGTCGAGGATGCGATCGAGCTTGATCGCCGGGTCGGGCAGATCGACGAGGAACATGCAGGCGCCATCCTCGGACTTCGCCATGACGATGCCGACCTTGGCGCCCTCGGCGCCGGTGATGAACGCCTTTCGGCCATTGATCACCCAATGATTGCCGTCGAGGTGGCAGGTCGTCCGCATCATCGACGGGTCCGATCCGGCGCCGCCCTCGGAAGCCGGCTCGGTCATGAAGAAGGCCGAGCGCCCTTCACCGGCAACGAGTTGTTCGAGGAAGCGCTTCTTGAGCTCCGGCGACCCGATCTTGCCGATCAGATACATATTGCCCTCGTCGGGGGCCATCGTATTGACCGCGACGGGGCCGAGCGGAGACAGGCCCGACTTGATCAGCACGATGGCCGTCTCGCGCTGCGTCAGATGCGAACCGTCGGGCAGGATGTGCGGCGTCATCAGCCCGGCCGCGCGCGCCTTTTCGCGCATTTCGAGGACGAGGTCCTCGGTGGGCCCATGGGCGGTCGAGCGCGGATCCTTCTCATAGGGAATGATCTGCTCCCGAACGAAGGTCTCGACCTTCGCCGCTATTGCCTGCGCGCGTTCCGTCATTTCCTGATCTCCTTCAAAGGCCGCTGACGGTGTGACCGCCATCGGCGACGATGACCGAACCGGTCATGTAAGATGAGGCGTCCGATGCGAGCAGCAGCAGCGGCCCGTCGAGATCGGAGGCAAGCCCCAGCCGGCGCTGGGGAATCCGCCGGAGCATCGCCTGCCCGGCTTCGGTCGACCAGAGCGACCGGTTGATGTCGGTTTCGATATAGCCGGGGCAGATGCAGTTCACCCGGATGCCGAAGCGGGCAAGTTCGAGCGCGGCGGATTTGGTCATCTGGACCACCGCTGCCTTCGAGGCCGCATAGGCCGACAGGTGCATGCCCTGGCGCAGCCCGAGAATCGAGGCGATGTTGATGATCGACCCGCCGCTGCCGCGGGCACGCATCGCGCGCGCCGCTGCCTGAGTTAGCAGGAACATGCCCTTGCTGTTGGTGTCGAGCGTGCGGTCCCAATCTTCCTCGCTCTGGTCGAGAAAGGGCTTGTCGATCGCGATGCCGGCGTTGTTCACAAAAATGTCGACCTGAGCCAGCAGCGGATCGATGGCCGCGATGCTCGCGGCGTCGGCGACATCCAGTGCCACCGTGTCGCATTCGCCGCCCGCACCTCGAATCCGCGCGGCGACGTCGGCCAGAGCGGCTTCACGCCGCGCACCGACGATCACCCTGGCGCCGGCCTCGGCCAGCGTCTGGGCGAAATGCGCGCCCAGGCCGCCAGACGCGCCGGTGACGAAGGCCGTCTTGCCGTTCAGCTGCAACAACTCGCTCGCGCCCATCGCCCGAATCCTCTCGATTTCGATCGACTATGGAACAGGATTGTGGAACAATCAATGGCGATGGCTGATCTCTCATCCAAATCGCCGGCGCGGCACTGGTCCGGACCCGAGCCCTCGGGTGCCGCCCGCAAGGTCTATCTCGGCATCATGCAGGAGCTGGAGCGTGGGCGGATGGTGCCGGGCCAGCGCCTCGTCGAAACCGAGCTGGCGCAGCGCTATGAGGTCGGCCGCAACGCGGTGCGCGAAGCGATGCAGCATCTCGCGGTGCGCGGTATCGTCGATCTCAGCCCGAACCGCTCCCCCGCGATCCGCCTGCTCGATCTCACCGAATGCCTGGAGGTGCTCGAAGTCGCGTCGGCGATGACGCGTCTCGCGGCGCGTTCGGCCGCCCAGGCCTATGACGCCGATGCCGCCGCCGCACTGGAAGCAGCGGTCGAGGACGTCGCCGAAGCCGCTGCGTCGGGCGAAGCCGCCGCATTCAGCCGCGCACGGCGCGGCTTCTACCGCTGTCTCCTCGCGATCGGCGGCAACCGAGAACTGCAGCGGCTGTTTCCCGCCATCGCGATGCACATCATCCACGCCCAATATCCGTCGCCCCGGCTCCAGGGCATCCGCCTTGCCGACTATCGCGCGATCGCGGCGGCGGTGGCAGGCGGCGATATGGAAGCGGCCGACCGCGCAGCGCTCGACCATGTCGAGACGGTGCGCGCGATCATCCTGGAACTCGCCCGTCAGGGTTGAGTGGCTCGGGCGCGCTGGGCTCGGCCGTTCCGTTGAAGTCGTAGCGCGTCGTGGCGCCCCAATAGCCGAACTCGATCCAGTCGACGGCGACCGGCAGCCGATAGGCATCGGGCTCTCCGAAGGCGCCGATCCACGCCGGACGACCATAGCCCGGCGGCGCGTCGGCGTCGCTATGACCCGCCGCCAGCCCGTCGACCGCCAGGTCGATTCCCGCCGCGCCCGCACTCAGCCGCGCGACATGCCATTGCCCGTCGGCCACCTTGCGCGATGTGGCGAGCGCCGGGAGTTCACCGCCGCTGCGCAGCCTGCCATCCGCCTCGACATAAAGATAGCCGCGCCCTGGGGCCCCCACCAGCACGCCCCGTTCCGCTACAGCCCCCTTCCTGATCAGGAAGCGCGCGCTCCAAGACCATTCCCCGCCCGGCGGCTGGACGTCCGGCGAGACGAAGGCGGGACCACCTGCAAGAGCCCGGGCACCGGCCACATCTGCGAAAGTTGCCCCTGCCCCCAGCCCCACGGCGGCCTCGCCCGCCGCGCTGCCGGCCATGCCGAGGCGCGCGGCATCCGCACTCTCGTCCACTCCGGCAAAGGCGCGCGAGAAATGCAGCGCCAATGTCCGCGCGCCGGCGTTGGATGGGTGGACGCCGTCGACCAGTTCCAGGTCATAGGGCTGGACATAGCGCGCGCCCATCGCCCGCGCCGCTTCGAAGCCGGCATGGCGTATCCTCTGCCAGTCGTCGGGCTTGCCCCAGATCATCGCCGTGACGTTCGGAATGGTGGCGATAGCCAGCTCGAACCGGTCGCCTAACGCCGGGTTGTGGCGCGCCATGATCGATCGTGCCGCGCGTAGCGAGAGAGCGAAGCGCGCGCCCGACATATGCGTCGCGGCGTCGGTATGGCCGATGATGCCGACCGCCCCCTCGAAGCCGCCCGCCTGGTCGAGCGCCGCGATCCAGCGAGAATATTCGCTCGCGTCCGGCGCGAGGAAGGCGGCGATCGATGTTGCCCCGGTCGCATGGCCGACGAGCGCCGTCGACACGCCAAGGCGCTTCGCCTGCTCTTCGAGAAAGACGGCGGCAAAGGCCGACCCATAGGGGCCATCGTCCGACGGGCGTGCCCAGCGCCCCGGCTGCGGCGCGAGCGCCCGGTCGTTGCTCGTCGCCCAGACGAAGAGATCGGGCGCGGGACGGATACCGAGATCGGCCAACGTCCTGTCACCCGGCGCGCGCCGCGTCATGAGCACGCCCAGCGACTGGGACGGCGCCTGGACGAAGACCGCGCCCATGTAGAGGGGGGTCTTGCCCTCGACCCACGGTCCCTCCGGCGCGCTCGCCAGATCGAGATAGAAACCGCCGCGCCGCGCCGCGACCCCGGTAATGCGGACCGTCGAGTGCCCGGCATCGACAACGGGCACTGCCTGCCAGCCGGGTTGCGAGATCGAACGGCCATCCAGCGCCCGCGTCCGGGCATAGAGCGGTCCGGCCGTGGACAGGTCAACCTCGACCGGGATCGCGCCCTCCCCCTTGCCGAACGCCCCACCAGCCATCGAAAGGCGCTGGAAGACGCGACTTTCGGCCAGCGGCGTCACCGCCAGCGAAGCACCGGCCGCTTGCGCACAGAGAGACGGGACGGCCGATGCCACCAGGAGCGCAAGTCCATGTCTCCAGCGCATCGTTGCCATTCCTCGCATCGATCCCATACACCGCCTAGTTGACCGCTCCCGATGCCCGGTGCAAGTCCGGGGCATGGGGCGATTGCAGACGATCGACGCGCTTCGTGGGGTCGCCGCGCTGTTCGTCCTGCTCGGCCATGCGGCCACCTTCTTCGACCTCCAGCACTTCCCGCGCTTCTGGCTCGCGGTCGACCTGTTCTTCCTGATCAGCGGCTATGTCCTGGCGGCCGTCTATGAACCGCGTTTTCGCGAGGGACTGACGGCGACGGCCTTCCTGAAGGCTCGCCTCCTGCGGCTCTACCCGCTCTACCTTGTCGGGCTGGTTGTGGGCATTATCAGCGCGATAGCGGCGCTGGCACTGAAGCGCGGCGATCTGTCGGCGGGGCAGTTCGTCGTCGCGGTGCTGTCCGGGCTGCTGATGCTCCCCTCGCCGACCTGGGCCGGCGACGACAGTCTCTTTCCACTGAACTTCCCCGCCTGGTCGCTCTTTTTCGAACTGGTCGCCAATCTGGCGCTGGCGCTGCTCTGGCGTCGCCTCACCACGCCCATGTTGCTTCTGATCGTCGCGACAAGCGCGGCGGGGATGCTCGCATATGGCGATCCTGGTGCCGGCGAGTCCTGGTCGAGCATCCTCGGCGGCATTCCCCGCGTCGGCTTTTCCTTCTTCCTGGGAGTCCTGATCCAGCGCTATCGACGCCCAAGCCGCAGCCCCGGATGGTCACCCTGGTTCGCGGTAGCAGGTCTGGCGACGGTGCTCTGGCTGAGAAACCTGCCAGGCGGCGCGCTGGCCGATTTCGCGACCGTCGTCCTGGTGTTCCCGGCAATCCTGTGGCTGGTGGCGGAGCGGGAGCCGAAGCTGAGCGACATGGCGCAAGCCCTGGGTGCGATGTCCTACCCGCTCTACGTTATTCACGCACCGCTGATCTCGATCATCACGCGCGGGATCGTGTTCTTTGGGCACAAGCCCGAGCCCATGGCCCCATGGCTGGGTATCGCAACCGTCCTGTCGCTCTGCGGGCTCGCGCTGCTTCTGGACCGCTTTTACGATCGATGGGCGCGGATGAAGATAGGGCGATGGATCACGCGGCGCTGAGTATCGCGCTCAGCTGCGCACGCGCAGTGCGTCCTCGATCGCCAGCGCCTCGCGCTCAAGCATCGACGCTATGTCGAGCAGCCGCGCAGCCTCGTCCCGCTCGTCCGCATTATGGGCTAGCAAGCGGGCCTTCGCAGCCTCGCGCCGCAACCGTGCAGCCGATCCCTTGTCCTTCTCGGCCATTCCCTCAGGCCACTCCGCAATCTGTCGATGAGTCCAGCGCGGGACGTCGTCGAAGCATCTGTGGGGAGGCACCGCGCGCAAAGCGCCGGGCGCAAGCGCGCGAGCGGATGACATCCTCTCTTGTGCGCTCGCCGTTCGGTCCCCTCTTGCGCATGCGTCTCCCCTGATCGCACATCCCCTGACACATCTGTTAAGCATGTCCATCGTCCGACACAATCGGTGCTTTGGCCCGTTCTGGACCAAGCTGGCTCAAATAATGACAATTGTTGTAACTTGACGCCGCCCTGCGGCTGGAGCCTGTTCACGATGGGCGAAGACGCTGCTTGTCGTTCGATGCCGCATTTTCCGAGCCGTTGACCGGATCCGGTCAACTTGAAGATGCTTCGGAATGGCTAGCGGCGCATGAAGCCCATCATGCGCAGTGCGACATAGGTCGCCCCCGCCGCACCGAAGGCGGTTACGGTGGCGAGAAGGGTACCGTGGCCCGATCCGGACCAGGGCAAGCCACCGGTGTTCATCCCGAACAATCCGGTCACGAAGGTTGCCGGCAGCAACAGAGCGGTCATGATCGACAGGATGTAAAGATTCTGGTTGGTGCGCTGATCGACCTGGGTGTCGATCTCCTCGCGCAATTGGCGCAGCTGGCGCTGGACGCCCAATGCGTCGGCGTCGAGCGATTGCAGCCGCTGCGACAGCTTCTCGACCGTCGGGCCCATAGCATCGGGCAATTCTTCGTCTTCCTCCAACCGGCGGAACACCCGGCCCATGCCTTCGACCGTGCGCTGAAGCCGCGCGAGCCGGCGGCGGATCGCGATCAGGCCGCGCGTATTGGGCGAGTTCAGATCGTCGAGAAAGGCGTCCTCGGCGCGCTGCACGTCATGGCTGAGGTCGCGCATCTCGGCGGCGACGCCTTCCATCACGGTGGCCGTCAGCAGATCGAGCGCGTCGGCCGGCTGGTCGATCCGCCGCCCCTGCGCCAGCCGGTTACGGACGATATCGGCCGAACGCATCGGATGCAGCCGCGCGGTGACGATCATCCGTCCGGTCAGCGCGAAGCGGATCGCGCCCACCTGCCCGCTGTCGCGGCCGTCAAAGTCTCGCTCCACATCATGGATGACGCAGCCGACCACGCCCTCGTCGATCAAGGCCCGCTGGTGATTGTCGCTGCCGAGCAGCAATTCCTTCACCTCGTCGGGCAGCTCGGCCTGCCGCTCGATCCACTTGGCACTGCCCTGATGTGCGAGGCTCAGATGGAACCAGCGAAACGCCTCGCTCGCCTCGTCACAGCTTTCGATCGCGCGGGCGCGGCCGGTGGTCCCGTCGAACGCATAGCCCCAGATCAATCCAGGGGTCGCGCCGAGCGGCAGCGGGGTCGGGCCTTTCGCCATGTCCGAAGTCATCCTGATTCCCGCGCTGATCTCGCACCCTTCATAATATGATTTGTTACGATTTCGACCGCTGGCTTCGGTCGATGGTTGCGATAGAAGCAGGCATGTCGCGCCCGCTTCCGCAGCTTGTTCCCAACTCCCCGCTGCCGTTCATCCTGCTGTTTCTCACCCTGTTGGGGCTGGGCGTCCGCATCGCGGCGGCGGCCGGGGATTATTGGCTGGACGAAGCCTGGTCGGCGATCTTCGCGCGCGATGCGGCGACCATCGGAGACGTGCTGTTCGCGATCAACCATGACAATAACCATCATCTGAACACGATGTGGCTGCGGACGGTCGGCTGGACCGCCTCGCCGATGCTCGGCCGCGCGCTTTCGATCCTGTGCGGGACGCTGGCGATCCCGGTCGCCGGCCTGATCGCGGCACAACGCGGGGTGGCGGCGGCGGGCTGCGCAGCGGCGCTGTTCGCCCTGTCGCCGATCCTTGTCACCTATGGGTCGGAGGCGCGCGGCTATGCACCGATGCTGCTCGCCCTGCTCGTCTCGATCCTGATCGTCGATCGCCAGATCGGCGGACGCCCCGTCCGCTATGGCGCCGAATGGTTCGGCCTGGCGGCGTTCATCGGCATGCTCGCGCATGTGTCGATGCTGTTCGGCGTCGCCGCGCTGGTCGGCTGGATGGTGATCGTCGAGGCCCGGAACATGCCACGGCGCGCGGCGCTGCGCATCACCCTGCTCTTCTCGGCCCGAGCGCTCGCGGCGGTCGCGGTCGTGCTGCTGATGATCTTCGCCGGGGCCGCCGCGAGTCCCGACGGGCTGCGCATGGGCAGCGTCACGCCCTTCTCGCTCGTCGCCTTCGTCGACGCGGTCGCACACATGCTCGCCTATACGGTCGGCTGGCCCTGGCTCGCCGGATCCTTGATGCTCGGGGTGCTGTTGCTGCCGCGCCTGGTGCGGCGCGAGCCGAGTCTGGCCGATCGCATGCCCTTCTTCCTGCTGGCGATCCTCGGCCTGCCGCTGCTGGTGCTGCTGTTCCAGCCCGACAACAGCGCCTATCCCCGCTATTATCTGCTGAGCGCGGTCGGGCTCCTGCTCCTCCTGCCCGAAATCCTCGTTCTGCGCCCGCGCTTCGGCACGATGCTGATCACGGTGGTGCTGGTCGGGTCGATCAGCGCCGACATCGTCATCGTAGAGAACCGCCGCGCCGATCCGGGCGCCGCGGTCGAGGCTATGATGCGCGAACAGCCGGGCGGCGGCTTCGTGCTGCTCGAACATGGCCGCGATGCGGCAGTGCTGCAGACTGCCGCCGGGCGCCGGGGTTACCCGCTGATCCTGAGCGAATCCTGCGTCCATGCCGACTTCTACTTCGTGCAGGAGGCTCCGCGCGGCGCGGGCTTCCCGCTTGCCGCCCTGCGCTGCGGACGCGCCTTCCAGCCGCTGGCCAGCGCGACGACCAAGGGCCTGTCGGGCATGGACTGGCAGTTATTCGCGCGGGCCCGATGACCGTGCGGGGCGACGACCGGCCATGGTGGATGCGCGGGGGACCGATGTTCGCGCTGGTCCTCCTGTCGCTCGTCCCCTTGCTTCAGCCGGGTCTGCCGCCGCTGACCGACCTGCCCGGCCATGTCGCCCGCTGGCACATCGCCACCGCCCCCGATGCGTCGCCGCTGCATCGCTATTTCTCGGTCGACTGGGTGTGGGTCGGCAATCTGGGCACCGACCTGCTGGCCTTGCCGCTGATCGGGCTTATCGGCCCGGTCGGTACCGGTCATGCCATCGCGATCCTGATCGTCGCGCTGAACGTCGGCGGGATGATCTGTCTCGCCCGCGCGGTGCACGGCCGGATGAACGAAGCATGCCTGTTCGCCCTGCCCCTCGCCTTCGCCTGGCCCTTCCAGATGGGCTTCGTCAATTTCGAGCTGGCACAGGGCCTCGCGCTGCTCTCACTCTCGGCATGGATCATCCTCGGTGAGCGGGGCCATCGCCGGATGCGGACCGCCCTGTCCGTCCCGCTCTCGCTCATCCTGTGGACCTGCCACAGTGCGGGCTGGGGTCTGTTCGGGCTGATGGCGTTCGGCACCGAGATCGCCGCCCGCCGCGAGCAGGGCCACCGCCTGTCGACTGCCCTGCAGGGGGCGATCATCGCCTGCCTGCCTCTCGCCGCGCCCCTGCTGCCGATGCTGTTGGCAGCGCCGGCCGGAACCGTCCCCAGCCCATCCGCCGACTGGTTCAACCTGCCCAACAAGCTGTTGTGGATCGCCTCGACCTTCCGTGACCGCTGGCAGTGGATCGATCTCGCCTCGCTCGGTGTCATCCTCTTCCTGCTCTATGTCGCGTGTCGCGATCCGCGCCTGCGCTTCTCGGCGCGCCTGCTGCTGCCCGCCGCGCTCGTCGCCGTTGCCTTCCTGATCCTGCCGCGCCTGATGATGGGCGGTGCCTATGTCGACATGCGGCTCGTGCCCGCGATCTGGACATTGCTGCTGCTGTCGGTTCGGCCGGCCGGCGATCCCCGCCTCGGCCGGGCGATCGCACTCGCAGGACTCGCCTTCCTCGCGGCGCGGACGCTGGCGGTGACATGGTCCTATGCCGAGCAGCTTGCCGAGCGCCGCACCGACCTCACCCTGCTCTCGCACATTCCGCGCGGATCGGCGGTGCTCGCGCTCAATTACCGCGCTTGCCTGCGCGAGTGGGCGGACGGGCGTGAGGACCACCTCCCCGCCTTCGCGATCATCGAGCGCGACGCCTTCGTCAACGAACAATGGGCGATAGCGGGGCAGCATATCCTGAAGGTGACCTATCCCGCAGCGGGGCCCTTTCAGGCGGACCCGAGCCAGCATGTCTATCCGTCCGCCTGCGCCGAGGAAGGCCGAAGCCTGACGCGCGCGCTCACGCTCTTCCCGCGCGGCGCCTTCGATCATGTCTGGCTGAGCGGAATCCGACTCAAGCAGCCAAGGCGTTTCGGCCTCGTAACCGTCTGGGGACAGGGAGGGTCGACGCTCTACGAAGTCGTTGGCAGCATGACGCTGCCGCGTGTAGAGCGCGGTCTCCCGGATACGGGGCTGAGTGGCGAGCGAGCGGGGACATGAGCGATACCGGCCTTGAGGCCGTCTTCCTGTCGAACCGGGAAAGGCTGCTCGGCTTCCTGCGCGCCCATGGCGCGGGGGATGCAGCCGAGGATCTTCTGCAGGAATTGTGGATCAAGATCACCGCAGCGCCGACCGGCCCGATCGCACAGCCCTTGTCCTATCTGTACCGCGCCGCCAACAACCTCATGCTCGACCGCTACCGCTCGCAACAGCAGGCGACCAAGCGCGACCATGACTGGACCGAAGCCGCAACCACCCTGCCCGGCATGTCCGATGAGCCGTCGACCGAGCGCAGACTGATCGCGCGTGAGCAGTTGTCGATCATGCAGCGGACGATCGACTCGCTCGGCGAACGGGCAGCGGCAATCTTCAGAAGGCACCGGATCGATGGCGTCGGGCAGCGCGACATCGCCCAGGAATTCGGCGTCAGCATCAGCACGGTCGAGAGCGACTTGCGCCGCGCCTATCGCACGGTGATCGAAACACGGAGGCGCTTCGATGAGGAATGACGGAAACGACTCCGTCCTGTCAGTCGGAGGGCCGCGAGTTCATGGCTGAGGACAGGCACGATATGGAAGATGCGGCGCTCGACTGGGTGATCCGCCTGCGCGATCCCGGCTTCGAGGACTGGGACGCGTTCGAGGCGTGGCTGTCGTCGGATCCGGCCCATGCCGAGTTGTACCAGCGGTTTGCCGTCGCCGACCAGGATCTCGATGGCGTCCTGCTGCCCGTCGAAACGCCGCTCGGCGAACAGCCGGCCGCGGGCAATGTCGTGGCTTTTCCTGCGGAGCGGTCGCGCGGCATCGGCCGTCGCACATGGATCGGCGGGGCGATCGCAGCCTCGCTGGCGGTGCTCGTCGGCGTGGGCATGGTCGATCGCCAGCCGGCTCTCTATCCGGTCGAAACAGCACCGGGCACGCGCCGGGTGGTCACGCTCGACGATGGCAGCAAAATCATTCTCAACGGCGGAACGCGCGTGATGCTCGACCGCAAGGACCAGCGCTATGCTACGCTCGAACGCGGCGAGGCGCTGTTCGACGTCGTCCACGACGACGATGCCCCCTTCAAGGTCAAGGTCGGCGATGCGACGCTGGTCGATGTCGGCACGCGCTTCAACGTGCTGCGCGAAGGCGGCACCACCGCTGTCCAGGTCGCCGAGGGCGCGGTCGTGTACAATCCCGAGACGGAAGCCGTGCGCTTGGACGCGGGTCGCGCGCTCCGCGCGGTCGATGGCGAAACGCAACTCGCGCTCACCGCCGTGACGCCCGATGCCGTCGCCGGATGGCGCGAGGGGCGGTTGATCTACGACGGGCAGACCATGGCCGAGGTCGCGGCCGATCTCGCCCGCTGGTCGGGCCAGACCGTCCGTGCCGATCCGCGCGTCGCCGAGCGGCGCTTCCGCGGCGTGCTCAGCCTGGCTGACGGGGAGGACATCGTCCGGCTGGCGCCGCTGCTCGACGTCGAGGTTCGCCGCAGCGGACAGATATGGATATTGGCACCGCGCACCCCGTGATCCGATCATTCCCCCTCGCGCTTATCGCCCTTATGATCCCGGCCCAGATCGTGGCTGCGGAGGCGAAGCCGCTCGACCTGCCTGCGGGACAGCTGGGAGAGGTCATCGCGGTTCTGGCGAAGCAGACGGGCGCGTCGGTCAGCGTCTCGGACCGCACGATCTGGACGATGCGCGTAGCGGCGCTGCGCGGCCGGATGGACGCCGAAAAGGCGCTGCGGACGCTGCTGCGCGGCAGCCGGGCGCGCCTCGTCGCAATCGGCGGCAACGCGTTTCGCATCGTCCCGGCAGAGACGGGGCGCAGCGAGAGCCGCCCTGGCGCCGCAACGCCCCCGATCATCACCGAAGACGACCGGTCGATCGTCGTCACCGCGTCGAAGCGCGACACCCGTCTGCGCGACTTTGCGGGCTCGGTCAGCCTGCTCGACGGAGCCGACCTGGCCTTCGGCGGCGAACAAGGCATGGAATCGGTCCTCGCCCGCGTCGCCAGCCTGTCCTCGACCCATCTCGGCGCCGGCCGCAACAAGCTGTTCATCCGGGGCATTGCCGATTCGAGCTTCACCGGCCCGACCCAGGCGACCGTCGGCCAATATCTGGGCGACATGCGGCTGACCTACAATGCGCCCGATCCCGACCTGCGCCTCTACGACATCCAGTCGGTCGAGATTTTGGAGGGGCCGCAGGGTACGCTCTATGGCGCAGGGTCGCTCGGCGGCGTGATCCGTGTGATCCGCAACGCGCCGCGCATGGGCGAGACGAGCGCTGCGCTTTCAGCCGGCTTCGCCGCCACCCAGCATGGCGACCCGTCGGGCGACATCGGCGGGATGGTCAACATCCCCCTCGCGGGTGACCGCATCGCGCTCCGCGCGGTCGGCTATGGGCTGACCGAGGGTGGCTATATCGACGATGTCTGGCGGCGGAAGCGCGATATCAACCGCACCCGCGTCGCTGGTGGCCGGGCCACGCTCCGCTTCGACATGGGCGATGGATGGACGGTCGATCTGGGCGGGGTCTATCAGGACAATGAAGGGCGCGACGGCCAATATGCCGACCGCGCGCTGGGCGGCCTCAATCGCGCCAGCCGCGTCGCCGGCGGGTTCGACGCCGACTATGGGCTGGGCGAGGTCGTCGTCTCCAAACATTGGGACGGGCTCTCCTTCCTGTCGTCGACCGGTTATGTCCGCCAGAACCTTCGCGAAAATTACGATGCGAGCGTGATCGGGCAGGACCGGCAGTTCCGCCAGACCAACAGCACCCGCATGTTCTCCTCCGAGAACCGGCTGTGGCGGGCGACCCGGGACGGTTTCGGCTGGGTCGTCGGCGCCAGCTATACGCATAACCGCACCGACCTCGATCGTGCGCTGGGGCCGGTCGGGCAACCTCTGCCCGTTACCGGAGTCACCAACCGTATCAGCGAATTCACCGCCTATGCCGAGGCGAGCGTCGAGCCGTTGCGCGGCATGACCGTCACCGGCGGCGCGCGCTACACGCGGTCGCGGCTCGGCGGTGGAGCCGAGCAGGCGAGCCCTGTTTTCCTGCCTTCGCTCGTAGCCCTTCGTGCCGCCATCGTAGCACGGCGCACCGAGGAGCGGATCCTGCCATCCGCCTCGATTTCCGCCGAGTTGCTCCCACGCCTGCTCCTGTTCGCGCGCTATCAGGAAGGCTTCCGCCCAGGCGGCCTCGCGGTCGAGGGCGGCTTCGTAAGGCGCTTCCTCAACGACCGGGTGTCGACGATGGAAACCGGGCTGCGCTACGGCCAGCGCGGACGCGATCCGATCGATCTGTCGCTCAGCCTGAGTTACACCCGCTGGCGCAACATCCAGGCCGATTTCATCGATGCAGGGGGCCTGCCAACCACCGACAATATTGGCGACGGGCGCATCTATTCGCTCAGCGGCGCAATCGGCTGGAGCCCGATCGACGATTTCGTGATCGACGCGGCGGCGACATATAATAACAGCCGCGTCACCGATCCCTCGACCGCGCTGCTGACCCTGCTCGCGCAATTGGCGCAGTCGGCAACCGCGCAGGTCGACACCGGCACCATAGAACTCGCCGAAGGACTGGGTCGTATCCCCAATGTCGCACGTTTCACGATGCGGGTCGGCGCCGACTACAAGGTCGCTCTGGACGATCGGCTCGACCTGCGAATCAATGGGTGGGTTCGCTATATCGGCAAGTCGCGGCTAGGAATCGGGCCAATCCTCGGCGACCTTCAGGGCGACTATGTCGACACCGCGCTGACAGCGCGCATCGGCCGCCCGGACTTCGGGGTCAGCATCGGCCTGACCAACCTGACCGACGCCATCGGCAACCGCTTTGCGCTGGGCACGCCCTTCGCCATGAACGGCGGTCGGCAGATCACCCCGCTGCGCCCGCGCACCATCCGCATCGGGCTCGACCGCAGCTTCTGATCCGTCGCGCACTGGCGTCGCGACGCAAGTTTCCGGCCTCCTTACATTTTTCTCCAAGGCTGCGCGCGCAGGTCCCCGTCTTGGGAGCATGCGGGACGAAGGACGCCGGTCGAGCGCCCCTTCCCCGATAGCCAAGAGGGATCTCACATCTGATGCGCCATTTGCTCGCCTCCACCTGCCTCGCCGCGCTCGTCGCTGTTCCGGCGCACGCCGAAACGACCGTTGCCGACAAGCGCACCGCGCCGATCCGGACCTCCACGATCAAGGCCGGTGCGCGCGACGATATCCGCATCACCTCCGCCGGATCGGTCGTTCCGACCACCGGCGGCGCAGCCGTCTTCCTCGACAGCGCGAACAAGGTCGTCAACGAGGGCACGATCCAGATCACCAATGTCGACAACACGATCGGCATTCGCGCCGAAGCAGGCCTGACGGGTTCGATCACCAACGCCGCCAACGCCAAGATCATCATCGACGAGACCTATGTCCCCGCCGATGACGACAAGGATGGCGATGTCGATGGCCCGGTCGCGGCCGGCACCGGCCGCTATGGCATCCGCACCATGGGCGCCTTCACTGGCGACATCATCAACAACGGGCAGATTTCGGTGGAGGGCAAGGATTCCGCCGCCGTCCAGACCGGGGGACGGCTCGACGGCAAGTTCGTCACCGATGGCACGATCAGCGTCGTCGGCGATCGTTCGGTCGGCGTCCGCCTGGGCGACGTGACCGGCGGGGTCCAGGCGGCCGTCGTCGGCCAGCCGACCACCGCCGTGCGCCTCGCCGGATCGATCGCGGTCGTCGGCAAGGACGCGGTCGGCGCATCGCTCGAGGGCAACATCAACGGCTCGCTGGTCGTGCAGGGCACGGTTACCGCGACCGGCTATCGCGCCACCACCCCGCCGACCGACACGTCCAAACTAGACGCCGACGATCTGCTGCAAGGCGGCCCCGCCGTCCGCATCGCGGGCGACGTCGCAGGTGGCGTCGTCTTTGCCGTCGCGCCCAAGGACAACAGCACCACCGACAATGACGAGGACAAGGACGGCATCGAGGACGCCAAGGAAGGCAATGCCGCCATCACCTCCTTCGGCTCCGCCGCCGCAGTACAGATCGGCGCGGCGAACCGCTCGGTCACGATCGGCGCGCTGCCCGGCAATGGCGACGGCCATGGCCTGGTGATCGAAGGCACCATCTCCGGCCAGGGCACTTATGCGGGCGTCGACGGCAACGGCCTGGTCATCGGGGGGCAAGGCGCTCCGGTGACGATCGCAGGCGGCGCAACGATCAGAGGTACGGTCAATGCGAGCGGCGCCAGCGCGACCGCGATGCGCATCGGCTCCGGCGCGCAGGTTCCGACCGTCAAGGTCTCGGGCATCGTCCAGGCCGCCGGTACCAATGCAGCGAACGCCCGCAGCGTCGCACTGCAGATCGACCAGGGCGGCAAGACCTTCACGATCAGCAACAGCGGCACCATCCGCGCCGCCGCCAGCGGGACCGCGTCGAACAATGGCGCGACCGCCATCGCCATCCTCGACATGTCTGGCGAGGTCGACAAGATCGACAACAGCGGCACGATCAGCGCCACCGGCGCATCCGCCGGACGCAATGTCGCGATCGACCTGTCGGCCAACAACCGCGGCGCGCGCATCGGCCAGACCGTCGTCGCGAGCGGCGTCGCGGCCCCCGCCATTACCGGCGACGTCCGCTTCGGCGCGGGCAACGACGTCTTCGACATCGCCGACGGCACGATGACGGGCAACAGCAGCTTCGGCGCGGGCGCCAACCAGCTGCTGCTGTCGGGCGACGCTGCCTATGCAGGCAAGGCGAGCTTCGGCGCGGGCAACGACATCGTCTCGCTGTCGGGCACCTCGACCTATTCCGGCGACATCGACTTCGGTGGCGGCAGCGACCGGATGACCGTCAACAGCGGCGCAAAGTTTACCGGCGGCCTGCTCAATGGCCAAGGACTCGCCCTGAACGTCAACGGTGGGTCGGTCGACATCGGCCGCACCACCGCTTCGCTGCGCACCCTGTCGGTCGGCGGGTCGGGCACGCTAGGCGTGTCGATCGACGTCGCCAGCCGGTCGAGCACACTCTACCAGGTCGCGGGCGACGCCAGCTTCGCCTCGGGGTCGAAGGTACTCGTCAAGCTGTCGGGCGTGACCGGCGCCGAAGGCCGCTACACCTTCCTCAAGGCGGGCTCGGTGACGGGCGCGGGCAATCTCTCGGCCAATGGCACGCTCCTGCCCTTCATGTTCAAGGGCAATGTCGCCGCTGTCTCGACCACCGAACTGGCGATCGACATCAAGCGCAAGACGACGACCGAGCTGGGTCTCAATCGGTCGCAGGCGACAGCCTACAACGCAATCTTCGCCGCGCTTGCCAAGGACGACAAGATCGCCGGCTCCTACCTCGCCACCACCGATGGCGACAGCTTCCGCCGCAAGGTCAAGCAGATGCTGCCGGATCATGCCGGCGGCGCGTTCGAGACGGTGACGATGGGATCGCGCGCGACGGCCAGCTTCCTCGCCGATCCGAACGCACCCTTCGCCGATATGGGCAATTGGGGCTTCTGGCTGCAGCAGGTCGGCTGGGGCACGTCGAAGAGCCTGGGCGACACCGCATCCTACGACATCAGCGGTTGGGGCGCCTCGGGCGGCGCGGAGATCAAGACCGATCTCGGCAGCTTCGGCATCGGCCTCGCCTATCTTTACGGCAAGGACGCGGACGGCGGGACCGACAACAAGGTAGATGCCGGTCAATATGAGGTCTCGGGCTATTGGCGCGGCTATTGGGGTCCGTTCCAGGGCTGGACCCGCGCTTCCTATGCCCATGTCGACTTCAAGGGCACCCGCCGTTTCCAGGCGTCGACCGGCACCGACGCGGTCGAACGCGTCGCCAAGGGCGCGTGGAACGGCCGCTTGCTTTCGGCCGCAGCCGGCGCCGCCTACACGCTGCACATGGGCTCGTTCAGCCTCCGCCCGAAAGCCGCGCTCGATTATTACAAGCTCAAGGAAAAGGCCTATTCCGAGACCGGCGGCGGCGACGGCTTCAACCTGATCGTCGACGGCCGCAGCTCGGACGAACTGGCGGCGACCGCCAGCCTCGCGGCGGGCTTCGACTTCGGCGGCCAGAATGAGGATGCCGGCTGGTTCCGGATCGAGGCCGAGGGCGGCCGCCGCGAGCTGGTCGGCGGGTCGCTTGGCAGCACCACCGCGCGCTTCAAGGGCGGCACCGCCTTCACGATGGTGCCCGAGGACCGCACCAGCGGCTGGATCGGCAAGATCCGCGCCGTCGGCGGCGGTAACGGCTTCCAGATCGGTGGCGAAGCCGGCGCCGAGGAACAGCAGGGCCGCGCCGCCCTCTCGATCCGCGCGAGCCTCGTCGTCGGTCTCTGACCCACCCCATCCCTCCTTGCAGGAGGGTATCTCCGGGACGGGTGCTTTCCCAAGGAAGCCGGTCATCGAGCCCCCTGACCGCCAGCCCGTCCCACCCTGTACCCGCGTACCCACGCCCTCTCCCGCCAGCCGGGAGGGGGCGTGATGCTGGATGACTTGCTTGAGGCCAGCGTGCCCTGCCGACTAGCCTGACGAGCTATTCTGCTCCTGACGGACCGGATCAGCGAGGTATCGTATCAACCTATGCGTTCAGGACTGCGCCGCTTGAGCCTAGCCGAAGGTCTGTATTCGTGCTCATAGCAGCCGACCTTATCCGACGAGTGGGACGACGACATCGAGCCATTCGGCAATCATCGGCGGCGCAGCCCCGTTCTGGCGAATATCGAATACCACCTGCGTGCCGATCTGCACCCGCGACACGGTGAAGGCTTCCTTTGTAGTGCGACTATTGTCGGCCAGCACTGCGGCATCTGCTACTGTAACCGCTTCGCGAATTGCATTCTGCGTCTTGGGGAACCGGCGGAGCAGGCGGTCATGCGGAACATCATGACCGTGTTCCGCAACCCGGGTCTGGACGCGCAGAATCGAGAGTTCCACATTGGAAAGTCCAACAAACAAGATCAGCACGAAGTAGCCAGCGTCCTGCATCTCGCGGATCATGTCGATCTTGGAGCTAACGGTGCCATCGGCGCTGACGTCCCAATAAGAGAACACAGTCTCCATCGCGAACGGCACGTTTTGCGCCATGGCGTGGCCGACGAAAGCGTGTACACCCTGCTGCGACACTCTCATCCAGCCCTCATTGCTATCGCGCAATCCTTGTGCCCAGTCTGGCAAGGCGCCATCCGAGTTGGGCTCGGGAAGGATAGACAACATCAGCCGATCGGCATTGATCAGGGGAATCTGTAGACGGTCGGCGAGGACCTTTCGCCACATAGTCGACTTGCCAGAGCCGTTATGGCCAGCCAGCACAATGGCAAGCGGCTTTTCAGTTTGGCGTTGCGCGACTAGGATCTGGTCGATCGCTTCGGAAAGAGCGGTCAATCGACTACCTCAAAACGGCCCTCCACAACACGCCCCCGTTCGATCCGACCGTTGAGATGACGAACAAACTGCTTGGGATTGGCCGGATCGACCGAATAACGCGGAACATCCTTGCGAGCGCGCATTGAGATACCAGGCTTGATCAACTTCTTGGCTACCCGCTCTAACGCCTCACTGCTGCGCTCGACATTGGCCGCGATGACAGCCTTTGCGGGCTTCGGTGTTTTGATGACGACGCTACCGAACTTGACCTTGCCCAATCTTCCGCCCGATCCAAGTTTCGTCGATTCGGTCGTGATGGCGCGTTTGCCACGGGAGGACGTAGGGTTAGACATGACTTTGAAGATAGTCCCAGCGAGGCGTTCGCGCCAGTCCGAAACACTCGCGGGTGGTGGGCGGCTGAACGGTTCGCAGGAACTTCAAGCACTGGTCGTTTTAAGGCAGGCCCCCTGACGCGTAGCGGCCTGGCACTACGAGGCCATGCCTCGTCAAAACCGCAACGCGAAAACTGTCTCCAAAAAATCCGCACCACATTATTTCATCCACAGATTCTTTTGTTGCGCCTTCGTTCCGCCGGCACGGGCAAATGGCTGATCCGACTCAGTATTCCATCGCGTCAAGGGGGCGGAGGTTCGGTTCGTCGAAGCGACGAAACGAGTCTCGTTAATGTCATTTTGACTCTTGCGTCCGGACTCAGATGAGGCACTATAGGTTGTGTAAGACAACAGGGGCAGCGCTAGTGGTGGTGGACGCGTCCGGGGACCATGTTCCCGGCGGGGAGAATCGCGCAGCGCTGTGAAAAGCGGGGATAAGGGGGGCGATTGCGCTGGTAACGGCGCGGGGATCCACTATCTTGAGCAGACAGCCTGAGTCGAACGCAAACGGAACAGGACTGGTACGAACCAGTCCATGGATAGTGTGGCGGAGACGGGCCGATGGACCTTTCTGGCAGCAGCGAAGCGAGCACGAACGACGTGGCGACCCTGATGGATTCGATGTTTAAGGACGCAAAGACCGGACCGGCGGAGAGCGAGGCGAAAGCCCCGGCCGCAGAGGTGAAGGCTGCGTCGAAACCGTCGAGCGGCAGCATGGAGATTCGCCCGCAGCTCTATCCGATCGAGGTCGATCACAGCCGCGACGCGCTGCTGACCGACTTCGGCAAGGAAACGCTGACCGATCGCTATCTCCTCCCCGGCGAGAGCTATCAGGACCTGTTCGTCCGCGTCGCCTCGGCCTATGCCGACGACCAGCCGCACGCCCAGCGTCTCTACGATTATATCTCCAAGCTGTGGTTCATGCCGGCGACCCCGGTCCTGTCGAACGGCGGCACCGGACGCGGCCTGCCGATCAGCTGCTATCTCAACTCGGTCGACGACAGCCTGGAGGGCATCGTCAACACCTGGAACGAGAATGTCTGGCTGGCGGCGCGCGGCGGCGGCATCGGCACCTATTGGGGCTCGGTGCGCGGCATCGGTGAGCCGGTCGGCCTCAACGGCAAGACCTCGGGCATCATTCCCTTCGTCCGCGTGATGGACTCGCTGACCCTCGCGATCAGCCAGGGTTCGCTGCGCCGTGGCTCGGCCGCCGTCTATCTCGACGTGTCGCACCCCGAAATCGAGGAGTTCCTCGAGATCCGCAAGCCGTCGGGCGATTTCAACCGCAAGGCGCTCAACCTGCACCATGGCGTACTGCTGACCGACGCCTTCATGGAAGCGGTCCGCGCCGGCGCGGAGTGGGAGCTGGTGAGCCCGAAGGACGGCTCGAAGCGCGCCTCGGTCGATGCCCGCGCGCTGTTCCAGAAACTGGTCGAGACCCGCCTTGCGACGGGCGAGCCCTACATCGTGTTCAGCGACACGGTGAACCGGAACATGCCGAAGCACCATCGCGACCTCGGCCTGAAGGTCTCGACCTCGAACCTCTGCTCGGAAATCACCCTGCCGACGGGCCGCGACCATCTCGGTCAGGACCGGACCGCAGTGTGCTGCCTCAGCTCGCTCAACCTCGAGACCTGGGACCAGTGGCACGGCGACAAGCGCTTCATCGAGGACGTCATGCGCTTCCTCGACAATGTGCTGCAGGACTATATCGACCGCGCCCCGCCCGAAATGAACCGCGCCCGCTATAGCGCGAGCCGCGAGCGGTCGGTCGGCCTCGGCGTCATGGGCTTCCACAGCTTCCTCCAGGCGCGGGGCATCCCGTTCGAAGGCGCCATGGCCAAGAGCTGGAACCTCAAGGTGTTCCGCCATATCGCCGCAGCAGCCCAGGAAGCGTCGATGCTGCTCGCCAGCGAGCGGGGCCCCTGCCCCGATGCTGCCGACCAGGGCGTGATGGAGCGGTTCAGCTGCAAGATGGCGATCGCGCCTACCGCGTCGATCTCGATCATCTGCGGCGGCACCTCGGCCTGCATCGAGCCGATCCCGGCGAACATCTACACCCACAAGACGCTGTCGGGCAGCTTCTCGATCAAGAACCCCTATCTGCAGAAGCTGCTCGCCGAGAAATCGAAGGACAGCGATGCGGTGTGGAACACGATCCTCGAAAAGGGCGGTTCGGTCCAGCATCTCGACTTCCTGACCCAGGAAGAGAAGGATGTGTACAAGACCAGCTTCGAGATCGACCAGCGCTGGCTGATCGAGCTCGCGGCCGATCGCACCCCCTATATCGACCAGGCGCAGTCGCTGAACCTGTTCATCCCGGCCGATGTCGAGAAGTGGGACCTGCTGATGCTGCACTTCCGGGCATGGGAGCTCGGCATCAAATCGCTCTATTATCTGCGCTCCAAATCGGTCCAGCGCGCCGGCTTCGCCGGTGGCGTCGAAGCCGACAATACACCCGATCTCAAGCAGATCGAGCTGGAGTCGAAGGATTATGACGAGTGCCTCGCCTGCCAGTGAGGCAGGCGGGCCGGTCTGCCTGACCCGGTCATCGACCGACGGGCAAACGGACGCGTTTGAGGAGCGTGTGGGGATGGTTGACGCTGCCGGATGGGTGGCTGGGGTCGAATGATGGCGGAACTGCCCGTGACCCTGATCATCGCCGTGGCAACGGTCCTGGTGGGACTGCTTTGCCTCTGGCTGTTCATCGCAGCGCTCGTGCGGCTGTCGAAGGTGAAGAAGGGCAATGGCGCCTTCACCGACACGCCCGCCGAGCTCAAGAGCTTCGCGATCAGGCAGGGCCTGAGCGCGGTCGTGATGTTCGCGCTCGCCGCGATCATCTTTCTGTTTAGTTGAGAAAGGTCCGCCCGATGTCGCTTCTTCAGGCCAGCCGCACCTACAAGCCGTTCGAATATCCCTGGGCCTTCGAATATTGGAAGCGCCAGCAGCAGCTCCACTGGCTTCCCGAGGAAGTGCCGCTGGGCGAGGACTGCCGCGACTGGGCGCAGAAGCTCACCGATCATGAGCGCAACCTGCTGACCCAGATCTTCCGCTTCTTCACCCAGGCGGACGTCGAGGTGCAGGATTGCTACCACGACAAATATGGCCGGGTGTTCAAGCCGACCGAGGTCAAGATGATGCTGACCGCCTTCTCCAATATGGAGACGGTCCACATCGCGGCCTACAGCCACCTGCTCGACACGATCGGCATGCCCGAGACCGAATATAGTGCCTTCCTCCAATATAAGGAGATGAAGGACAAGCACGACTATCTGTCGACCTTCGGCGTCGACAGCGACGAGGATATCGCCCGCACGCTGGCGATGTTCGGCGGCTTCACCGAGGGCCTGCAGCTGTTCGCCAGCTTCGCGATGCTGATGAACTTTCCGCGCTTCAACAAGATGAAGGGCATGGGGCAGATCGTCACCTGGTCGATCCGTGACGAAACGCTCCACTGCGAGGGCATCGTTCGTCTGTTCCACGCCTTCGTGAAGGAGCGCGACTGCCTGACCGCGTCGGTCAAGGAAGACATTCTCGACATGTGTCAGAAGACGGTGCGGATCGAAGACGCGTTCATCGATCTCGTCTTCGAGATGGGCCCGGTCAACGGCATGACGCCGAAGGACATCAAGAAATATGTCCGCTACATCGCCGACTGGCGCCTGGGCCAGCTGGGGCTGAAGCCGATCTACATGATCGACGACCATCCCCTGCCCTGGCTGGCGCCGATGCTCAACGGCGTCGAGCACGCCAATTTCTTCGAGACGCGCGCTACCGAATATTCGAAAGCGGCAACCCGGGGTCAGTGGAGCGACGTGTGGGACGCGTTCGACCGCCGGCGCGAGGCGAAGACCAGCACGGCCGCGAACGAGGACAGCAGCGAAGGCAATTTGTTTGGCCTGGCGGGCGTCGCTGCCGAATAAGATGCAGCGACTGCGCCGTCGCGCTGCGAAGTAAAAAGGCCCGCCCTGCGTCGTGCAGGGCGGGCCTCTTCATGTCAGGCTGAGATCGATCAACCGATACGATCGTCCCGATCCTCGCGGTCGGCGCGGATCTGACGGTTGAGCTGGTCCAGCCGCTGCTGGATCAGCGATTCCTCATTGGCGGTAAAGCGACCACCCGACGCCCGCAGGCGATCTTCCTCGCGGCGGATCGAGCTCAGCTGCGTCCGTGCCGCATCGGCCTCGCGCTTGCTGATCACGCCGCGGTCCCGCTGGCGATCAATCCGCTCCTCGATGCGGGCTGCACGCTCGCGCGTGTCGAAACGGCGGTCGACGCCATTGTTGCCGGGGCCGCCGGCAGGGCCGCCCAGCGAAACCCAGCGACCGCGTGCGTCATAATAGCCGCGGACATTGCCGCGAACCCAACGACCATTGGCGTCGTAGTAGCCGGGGGCCGTCGCAGGCTCCCAATAGCCGCCTGCGGTCGAGGACGGGCGACTGCCCGGCACCCACACGCCATTGGCGTCGTAGCGACCATAGGTTTCGCCTTCGATCCAGCGGCCGCGGCGATCATAATAGCCGGGCATGCTGGCGGCGACCCACTGACCATCGGCGGCATAATAGCCCTGAACGCCGATCGGGACCCAGCGGCCATCGCGATCCCAATAGCCCGAACTGCGCGCATCGCCGTCGAACGACACCCAGCGGTTGTTGCGGTCATAATAGCCGTTCGGCGGACCTTCGACCCAGCGATTGTCGCGGTCATAATAGCCGCGCGCATCGCGGTTGCTCAGTCGGTTCGCGTGCCAGCGGCCATTCTCGTCATAATAGCCATAGGCTTCGGCGCATTTGTTGTCGCTCTTGGCCAGCTGGTTGCCAGCCACGCCGCCCGCAACGCCGCCGACGATCGTGCCGACCTCCTTGTGGCGGCCGCCGTCGATCACGCGACCCAGGATCGCACCGATGCCGGCGCCCGCGATGGTGGCGATCGTCCGGCCGCTCTTGTCCTGTTTGCAAACCGTTTCGGCCTGGGCGACCGACGTCTGCCCGATGGCCAGTGCGGCGACACCCGCCGCGATCATCAACTTGCGCATAATTTCCTCCGGGAACGGGATAGATCGTTCCGCTGCTGACAAAGCGCTCCTGCCACCACTTGGTTCCCGGACACGAACCGCTGGCGAACGACAGAAGAGTTCAGGATCGGGTCGATTGACGACAAGCGACGCGCGCGCGAAGATTGGGTGCGGAGCCATTCGACCAGAACCGGAGGAAAGCCCATGCGTGCCCGTCTGTTGGCGTCGATGACCATCCTCGCCTGCCTCTGCGCTCCCGCCGCCGCAATCGAGATCGCCCCGGCTGCGGAAAAGCCGCTGACCAATCTGCCCGACGATTGGCTCGACAAGGATCTGGACGGCCAGAAAGCCGAACCCGGCCCCGCTGCGGCCACTGAGGCAAAAGCCGAAATCGCCGAAGCATCGGGATCGAGCGCCGGCGCAGCGACGGCCCCGGACTGCAAGAAACCGAGCGGCACGACGGGACTGATTCTGGGCGCCGTCGCGGGTGGCCTGCTCGGCAATGTCATCGATGGCGGCGATCGGCGCACGCTCGGCACGCTGATAGGCGCCGGAGGTGGTGCCTTGCTGGGCCGTGAGGTCGAGCAACGTTCCGCCAGATGCCCCTGAACGGGAGGCCCCTCTTCCCTGTCGCGGCGATGAACG
The DNA here is from genome assembly GCF_049889055.1 of Rhizorhabdus antheiae. Classification (NCBI taxonomy): domain Bacteria; kingdom Pseudomonadati; phylum Pseudomonadota; class Alphaproteobacteria; order Sphingomonadales; family Rhizorhabdaceae; genus Rhizorhabdus; species Rhizorhabdus antheiae. The sequence goes on from NZ_JBLTWO010000001.1 coordinate 35,579, forward strand.
CGATGTAGTTTTCGGTTCACGCAACCAGGCTCGTTACGGGCCGTTATGCATCCGACTCCCCAACATGGAGACGGATAATGCGCAAGTTCATTCTCGCGGCCGCGCTGACGGCCATGATCGCCCCGACCGCCGCCATGGCGGATCCGCCGCATCGTGGGTACGACCGCGATGATCGCGGCCGCCACGAACGGGATGATCGCGGTCGTCATGACCGCGACTGGCGCGAGGGCCGTCGTTACGACTGGAACCGTCCCGATCCGCGCTATGGCAATCGCTATGACGCGGCCCGCTATTATCGCGACGGGCGCGACTATCGCGAGCGTCGTCTGACCCGCAACGACCGCATCTATCGCGGCAATGACGGGCGCTATTATTGCCGCCGCTCGGACGGCACGACCGGTCTGATCATCGGCGGCGTCGCTGGCGGCCTGCTGGGCAACGCGCTCGACAATGGCCGTTCGTCGACGCTCGGCACGCTCATTGGCGCAGGTGCAGGCGCGCTGCTCGGCCGCTCGGTGGAGCGCGGCAATGTGAAGTGCCGCTGATCCCGTTAACCCCTGTTTAGTGGCTGTTGCGTAGGGTTGCTTAGCGCTTGACCAAGCCCCTCTCGCGCGCCAATCGGGCCGCGAGAGGGGAAGTCCATGCTCGATCCCGCCTATAAGCCGTCCGCCCGCCGCATATTGTTCGCGAGCCTCGTCGGCACGTCGGTCGAGTTCTACGACTTCTACATCTATGCGACCGCCGCCTCGCTGGTGTTCGGTCCGCTCTTCTTCCCGGCGGAATCCCCGTCCGCCCAGCTTCTTTCGGCCTATGCCAGCCTCGGCCTCGCCTTCCTCGCTCGCCCGCTCGGCGCGTGGCTGTTCGGCCATTATGGTGACCGGATCGGTCGCAAGTCGACGCTCGTGGCCTCGCTGCTGCTGATGGGCGGTTCGACCACGCTGATCGCCTTTCTTCCCACCTATCAGATGATCGGGTGGGTCGCCCCCTTCCTGCTCTGCATCCTGCGCTTCGGGCAGGGGATCGGCCTGGGCGGCGAATGGGGCGGTGCGGCGTTGCTCGCAGTAGAAAATGCGCCGCCGCACATGCGCGGGCGATATGGCATGTTCCCCCAGCTCGGCGCACCCGTAGGCTTCATTGCCGCGAATGGCCTTTTCCTGATCCTCGGCCTGCTACTGACCCAGGACCAGTTCATGGACTGGGGCTGGCGCCTGCCCTTCCTCGGATCGGCGGTGCTCGTGCTCATGGGCCTCTGGGTGCGCCTCAAGCTCACCGAGACTCCCGCTTTCCGTCAGGCGATGGAACAGGCCGAACCGCCCAAGGTGCCGATCGCCGAACTGTTTCGCGACCATCTCAGCCCGACCTTCGCCGGCACCTTCGCCGCCGTCGCCTGCTTCGCGACCTATTATCTCGCGACCGCCTTCGCCCTCGGTTATGCGACCAAGACACTGGGCGTGCCGAAGGAAACTTTCCTGTCGATCCAGATCGGCGCGATCCTGTTCATGGCGCTGGGCATCGCGCTGGCGGGCTGGTGGTCGGATCTGCGCACACCGCGCTTTGTCCTGATCGCGGGCTGCTTCGGCACGATCGCCACAGGCCTGCTGCTCGGCCCGATGTTCACCGGCGGCGCGCTCACCCTGATCGCTGGCTGGCTGGCCCTGTCGCTGTTCATGATGGGCTTCGTCTATGGCCCGCTGGGCGCGTTCCTGCCGTCGCTCTTCCCCCCACGCGTCCGCTACACCGGGGCGTCGATGACGTTCAACATCGCCGGCATCCTCGGCGCGGCACCGGTTCCGCTCGTCGCGCAGTGGCTGGCCGACCGGGGCGGGCTCGCCTTCGTCGGCTATTATCTGGCGCTGTCGGCAGCGGTCAGCCTGATCGCATTGTGGTGGTCGCGCCACCATGACAAGCGCGCTATGATCGCCTGATGTTCCTGAACTTCCTCGACGAGCTGCGCGCCGCCGGCATCCCCGCCAGCCTCAAGGAGCATCTGACGCTGCTCGAGGCGATGGACCGCGACGTCATCGGCTGGAGCCCCGAGGAATTCTATTATCTCGCCCGCACCACCTATGTGAAGGACGAGGGGCTGCTCGACCGGTTCGACCGGGTTTTCGGCCGGGTGTTCCGGGGCCTTCTCGACAGCGCCGGCGAGGGGCAGGAGATTCCCGAGGACTGGCTGCGCGCCGTTGCCGAGAAATTCCTGACCCCCGAACAGATGGCGGAGATCGAGGCGCTGGGCTCCTGGGACGAGATCATGGAGACGCTCAAGAAGCGGCTCGAGGAGCAGAAGGGCGAACATCACGGCGGGAACAAGTGGATCGGCACCGGGGGCACCTCCCCCTATGGCAATTCGGGCTATAATCCCGAAGGCATCCGCATCGGCGGGCAGAGCCTCCACAAACGCGCGATCAAGGTCTGGGACAAGCGCGAGTTCAAGAATCTCGACAATGACGTCGAGCTGGGCACGCGCAACATCAAGGTCGCGTTGCGCCGCCTGCGCCGCTTCGCCCGCGAGGGGGCTGCGGACGAGCTCGATCTCGACGGGACGATCGACGGCACCGCCCGGCGCGGCTTCCTCGACATCCAGATGCGCCCCGAGCGCCGCAATGCGGTCAAGCTGCTGCTGTTTCTCGACATCGGCGGCTCGATGGATCCGCACATCAAGATCTGCGAGGAGCTGTTCTCCGCCGCGACGGCGGAGTTCAAGCATCTCGAATTCTTCTACTTCCACAACTGCATCTACGAAGGCGTGTGGAAGGACAATCGCCGCCGCTTCCAGGAGCGGACGCCGACCTGGGACGTGCTCCACAAATATGGGCACGACTATAAGCTGGTGCTGGTCGGCGATGCGTCGATGAGCCCCTATGAGATTAGCCAGCCGGGCGGCTCGGTAGAGCATTTCAACGAGGAGGCCGGCGCCGTCTGGATGCAGCGGATGCTCAACGTCTATTCGTCCGCGGTGTGGCTGAATCCGGTTCCCGAGGCCTATTGGATGCACAGCCAGTCGACCCGGATGATGCGCGAGCTGATGGACAATCGCATGTTCCCGCTGACCCTGACGGGACTGGAAGACGCGATGCGGAGCCTCGCGCGGAAGAAATAGGCAGGGCTATCCCTTGGGAGCGTCGCCGCCCTCGGGCCGGGTATGCAAATGCACCTCGCGCTGGGGCAGCGGAATGCTGATCCCCTGCTCCTGCAACAGCTTCCAAAGTCGCCGGAGGATGTCCGACTGGACATTGCCGACACCCTGTTCGGGGTCGCGGATCCAAACGAGGATGTCATAGTCAAAGCCGCGCTCGCCGAAGTTGCGCAGCCAGACATTCGGTCTGGGGACGGCAAGTACGCGCGGGGATTCGGTCGCCGCCTGGATCATCAGCCGCTCGGCGAGATCGAGGTCGGTGGCATAAGGCAGCGTCAGCGCGATACGGATGCGGACGTCGCGGCTTGAGAAGGACCAGTTCTCCACCCGCTCGGTCATCAGCAGCTCATTGGGGATCAGATGCTCCTTGCCGTCGCGGGTGATGACCGAAACCGCGCGGACGCCGATCTTGTTGACCCAGCCGAAGCTGTCGCCGACGACGATCACGTCGCCCGGCTTGATCGAGCGGTCCATCAGCAGGATCAGCCCCGACAGCATATTGCCGAAGGTCTTCTGCAGGCCGAAGCCGACCGCCAGACCGAAGGCGCCCGAGAAAACCGCCAGCGCGGTGAGATCGATCCCGAGCAGGTCGATGCCCATCAGGATGGCGACGATGACGAAGGCGGCCGCAACCAGCTTCTGGATCAGCACGCGCTGATAGCGGTCGAGCCCACCCGCCTGGTCGATCGAGCGGCCGATCAGCCGGATCGCCAGCCGCGTCCCGATGAACAGCAGTGCGACGACCAGCAGGCCGTTGAGTACGCCGAGCAGGGTTACGCGCCGCGAGCCGACGCTGAAACCGGCCGCGTTCAGTCCCTCGATCAATGGCGCAAAACCACGAAGCACCCCTGCAATCGCGGCAATGAAGGCAACCAGCCCCAGCGCCGTGGCAAAGGCGCGGCCGGTCCCGGCGCTGCGCGCGAGGCGGTGGACGAGAAGGCCTAGGGCCACGCCGGTTGCGACCGCCAGGATGATCTGCGCGGAAAGCTCCTCGAAGCCGATCGCCGTCGCGATCATCAGGATGAACAGCGCGACCGAGAGCCGCAGAACGGTACAGATCGGCTTGACCGGCAATTCGCCTTTGCCCGGCCCATGGGCTTTCCACCAGCGCACCAACGCCGGCCCCAGCCTGCGCGATACCATCTGGCCGAGGCCGAAGGCGGCGACCGATACCAGCATCGCCAGCAGGGCTTGCTGGATCGCGGCGTCGGCCAGACTCGATAAGAGGAAGAAATCCATCGCTCTCCAGCGCCACGCGCGCCCTTTGGTTGCAAAGCCACCGCGTGGCTTCCAAATTTTCTCTCCGCCCCGGGACGTTTCGCGCCACCAACGAGCGCATCGCGCGTTGGATCCCCAGACAGTCGAACAGGGGCAGACAATAGGATGACATTCGCGATACCGGACATCGCCGCCTCTGCGGGCGGACCGACTGCGAGGCGCACCACATGACGATGCCGCAATGGCTGTCGATCGGCACGCTCGCCGGCATGATGATCCTCTTCATCTGGGGGCGCTTTCGCTACGACGTCACCGCAATCCTCGCCCTGCTCGCCGCGCTCGCTGTCGGCATCGTCAAACCCGAGGATGCGTTCAGCGGCTTTTCCGATGACATCGTCATCATCGTAGGTTCGGCGCTGGTGCTGTCGGCGGCGATGCAGCGATCGGGACTGATCGAGCGGGCACTCGGCTTCGTCTCGCGCTATGTGAAACGGGTCCGCTCGCAGCTGGTCGTCCTTACCGCAACGGTCGGGGTGGCCTCGGCTCTGGTCAAGAATGTCGGCGCACTTGCCATGCTGATGCCCGCCGCCTTCCAGATGGCGAAGAAGAGCGACACCAGCCCGTCGGTCTTCCTGATGCCGATGGCTTTTGCGTCGCTGCTCGGCGGGCTTATGACGCTGGTCGGCACGTCGCCCAACATCATCGTCAGCCGGGTGCGCGAAGAGTTGACCGGCAAGCCCTTCGGCATGTTCGACTATCTGCCGACAGGGCTGGGCCTGCTCGTCGTCGGGCTGATCTTTCTCCGCTTCGGCTATGGCCTCCTGCCCCGCGAGCGCCGCGCCACCGCTACGCTCGGCGAGGCGCTCGACATCTCCAACTATGTTACCGAGGTGACCGTGGCGGATGGCTCTCCCGCGATCGGCGAGACGGTGCGCGAGTTCGTCACGCGCCACGATCGCGAAGTCAGCGTGACCGGCCTGCTGCGCGCGGGCGTGCGGACCGTGCCGTCGCTCGACCTGACGCTCTACGAAGACGATACGCTGATCCTCGCGGGCGAACCCGACGCGCTCGAACGCGTCATCGCGCGCGACGAGCTGGCTCTGGAGGGCGAGCAGCGCCAGCTTCCGAAAGGCAGCGAAGGCGACGAGATCGGCGTCATCGAAGGCGTGATCGGGGCGAGTTCGGTCCTCGAAGGACAGACCGCTGGCCGGCTTCGCCTCCAGCAACGCTATGGGATCAACCTGATCGCGCTTTCGAGATCGGGCGAAAGGCTCACTCGCGAATTGGGGCAGACGCGGCTCAACCCCGGCGATGTCGTGGTGCTTCAGGGCCCTCTCAACCTGCTTCCCGAGCGGCTTCGCGACCTCGGCGTGCTCCCCCTGGCCGAACGGGCGCTCCGCCTCGGCAGCGGCGGGCGCAGCTGGCTGCCGCTCATCGTACTGGCGGTCGCCATGGCCGCGACGGCGGCGGGGCTGGTTCCGGTGGCCGTCGCCTTCTTCGCCGCCGCCGGCATCGTCATGGCGACCGGCGCGCTGCCGCCGCGCGAAGCCTATCAGGCGGTCGAGTGGCCGATCCTGGTGATGCTTGGCGCGCTCATCCCCGTAAGCGACTCGCTGCGGACCACCGGCGCATCCGACGTCATCGCCACCGGCCTTGCACAGTTCGGCGCCGCCCTCCCCGCCTGGGGCGCGGTCGCGCTGATCCTGGTCGTCGCGATGGCGGTTACGCCCTTCCTGAACAACGCGGCGACCGTCCTCGTGATGGCACCGATCGCGGCAGTATTCGCGCATGACCTCGGCTATCGACCCGAGGCCTTCCTGATCGCGACCGCAGTCGGTGCGGGCTGCGACTTCCTCACCCCGATCGGGCACCAGTGCAACACGCTGGTGCTGGGCCCCGGCGGGTACAAGTTCGGTGACTATGCGCGGCTGGGTGCGCCGCTATCGCTGTTGGTGGTGCTGGTGGGCACCCCGCTGATCATCTGGACCTGGCCCCTGTAATCGATCAGGGCTGATGGACCACCCCACCGGTCATCGGCTGCGGAACGCCGGTCGTTCCCGGAAAGCTGATCGGTTCTCCGCGTAGCGCCCGCACCGCCATATAGGCAAAGCCCTCCGCCTCGGTCGCATCGCCATTCCACCCGAGCGCCTCGATCGGCTCGGGGACGATACCGGTTGCAGCGCCGATCATCGCCATCAGCGTCGGATTATGGCGCCCGCCGCCAGCCACGATCAGCCGCAACGGTCGGCCGGGCAGATGGCGTAGCGACAGGGCGACCGTCTCGGCGGTAAACGCTGTCAGCGTCGCGGCGCCATCGGCGGCGGACAGGCCGCGCGCCGGCTGAATAGTGAAATCGGCGCGGTCGAGCGACTTGGGCGGCGGTGCGTCGAACCAGCCATTGTCGAGCATCGTGTCGAGCACCGTGCGGTCGACCGAGCCGCGCGCCGCAAAGGCGCCGTGCGCGTCGAAGGGCGACCCCGTTTCCGCGAGCATCCAGTCGTCGATCAGCCCGTTCGCCGGGCCGGTATCGAACGCGATCAGATCTTCGGCCCCTGCGCCGAGCCAGGTGATGTTGCCGACCCCGCCGAGGTTGAGCACCGCCACCGGGCCGCTGAGGCCGCTCGTCAGCGCGCGGTGATAGACCGGCAGCAGCGGCGCGCCCTGCCCGCCCGCCGCGACGTCGGCGGAGCGCAGGTCGTTGACGACGCGAATGCCGAGCGCCTCTGCCATCGCGGCGCCGTCGCCGATCTGCCAGGTCCAGCCGCGATCGGGGCGGTGCGCGATCGTCTGGCCGTGAAAGCCGACCACCTCCACCGCCTCCGACGAGACGCCGGCCTTGTCCAGCAGCTGGCGGACGACGTCGATATGACGCCGCGTCAGCATCTCTGCCGCCGCCTCGATCGCGGCATTGCCGCGCGGCGCATCGAAGCTCATCGCCAGCGCCGCAGCCTCACGAAGTTGCTCGCGGATATGGGCGGGATAGGGCAACGCATGAAAGGCGACCGGGCGGATATGGCCCGCGCCGTCGGTCTCGATCAGCGCAGCGTCGATTCCGTCGAGCGAAGTGCCCGACATCAGCCCTATGGCCAGCGTGGTCGTCATAGCGTCTCTTTCGCCGCTATCCCCAAACCGCGCAAGCCCGCGCCGTACGCCCGCACGAAGCACATGACGCTCGCCCGCCGCCATGCTAACGGCGCGGACATCATGACCGAATATCGTTCCGACCTTCTGCGCCTGCTCGACGAGCGGGGATATATCCACCAGATCACCGACGCGCAGGGGCTCGACAGCCTCGCCGCCGGGGGGATCGTGCCCGGCTATATCGGCTTCGATCCGACCGCCCCGTCGCTCCACGTCGGCAGCCTCGTCCAGATCATGCTGCTCCGCCGGATGCAGCAGAGCGGCCACAAGCCGATCGTCCTGATGGGCGGCGGCACCGGCAAGATCGGCGATCCGAGCTTCAAGGACGAGGCGCGCAAGCTGCTGACGACCGACCTGATCGCCCAGAATGTTGCGTCGATCAAACGCATCTTCGAGCGGTTCCTGACCTTCGGCGACGGGCCGACCGACGCGGTGATGGTCGACAATGCCGACTGGCTCGACAAGCTGGAGTACATCCCCTTCCTGCGCGAGGTGGGCCAGCACTTCTCGATCAACCGGATGCTGAGCTTCGACTCGGTGAAGCTGCGCCTCGACCGCGAGCAGTCGCTGAGCTTCCTCGAGTTCAACTACATGATCCTGCAGGCCTATGACTTCATGGAGCTGGCGCGGCGTCGCAGCTGCCGGCTGCAGATGGGCGGATCGGACCAGTGGGGCAATATCGTCAACGGCATCGAGCTGTCGCGCCGCATGCTGGGCCAGGAAGTCTATGGCGTGACCACGCCGCTGATCACGACCGCCGATGGCGGGAAGATGGGCAAAACCATGTCGGGCGCGGTGTGGCTCAACGAGGATGCGCTGCCCGCTTATGACTATTGGCAGTTCTGGCGGAACACCCACGACAAGGACGTCGGCCGGTTCCTGCGGCTGTTCACCGATCTTCCGCTCGACGAGATCGCCCGGCTCGAAGCGCTGGAAGGCCAGGAGATCAACCAGGCCAAGATCGTCCTCGCCAATGAAGCGACGACGATGTGTCGGGGTGCGGAGGCCGCCGCCGCCGCCGCCGAGACCGCGCGCCGGACCTTCGAAGAGGGACAGGCCGGTGGCGACCTGCCGACCCTCGCGGTTCCGGAGGGAAGCATCGCACTGGTCGACGCGCTCGTCGGCTTGGGGCTCGTCGCGTCGAAGGGCGAGGCACGGCGCCTGATCAAGGGCGGCGGCGCGCGCATCGACGGCGAAAAGATATCCGACGAAGCCGCCATGGTAACGGTCGGCGACGCGGGCGTGAAATTGTCGGCGGGCAAGAAAGCCCATGGCGTGCTGACGCGCTGAGCGCCCACCCGACGACGATCAAGGCCGGGCCGGCACCTGGCGAGAGGAGAGAAGGAGATGCGGATGTTGTTGCTCGCAGCTGCCATGATGCTGGCCGTTGGCGCCAAGCGCCCGCCCTCCCCGCTCGACGACATCGCCGAGGCCTATGTCCATCTGTCGCTGGAGGCGGGCGAGCGTGAGCCCGGCTATGTCGACGCCTATTATGGCCCCGACGACTGGGCCGCCCAGGCCAAGGCCAGGCCGCGCGCTGTCGCCGAGCTCCGCGCCGAGGCTTCGCGCCTCTCCAAGGATCTGAATGCAGTCGCCCCCGATCGCCTGTCGCCGGAGGACCGCCAGCGTCGCGACTTCCTGCTCGCGCAGCTCAAGGCCGCCGAAACCCGGCTCGCGATGATGGCCGGGGTGAAGCTGGCTTTTGCGGACGAAGCCGAGGGCCTGTTCGGCATCCGACCCACGCTGAAGCCTTTGACGGCCTATGACCCGATCGTCGCGAAGGTCGCCGCGATGGTGCCGGGCGACGGTCCGCTGTGGCAGCGCGTCGACGCCTGGCAGAACCGCTTTGTCATCCCCGCCGACCGGCTGGAGCCCGTGATGCGCGCATCGATCGCCGAATGCCGGGCCCGCAGCGCCGCGCATATCGCGATGCCGCAGCAGGAGCGGTTCGAGCTCGAGCTGGTCAAGGGCAAGAGCTGGTCGGGCTATAACTGGTACAAGGGCGATGCCCACAGCCTGATCCAGATCAACACCGACCTGCCCGTACGCATCGACCGCGCCGTCGATCTTGGTTGCCACGAAGGCTATCCCGGTCACCATCTGCTCAACATGCTGCTCGAACGCAATCTGGCGCGGGCGCGCGGCTGGGTCGAGTTCACCGTCTATCCGCTGTTCAGCCCGCAGAGTTTCATCGCCGAAGGGTCGGCCAATGCCGGGATCGACCTCGCCTTCCCGGGCGCCGAGCGCGCTGCGTTCGAGGCGAACACGCTCTACCCGATCGCCGGTCTCGATCCCGCCACCGCGCGCGATTATGATCGGCTGCTCGCCCTGCTGCACCAGCTGGCCGGCGCGCGGATGACGATCGCAGCCGACTATCTCGACGGCCGGATCGATCGCAACCGCGCGCTCGACCTGATCCAGGCCTATCAGCTGGTCAGCCGCGAGCGGGCGGAGCAGTCACTGCGCTTCACCGAACATTATCGCAGCTATGTGATCAACTATGGCCTCGGTCAGGACATGGTGACGGCCGATCTGGCGCGGAGCGGGCGCGACCCCGCGGCAAGGTGGAAGCGGATGGAGCAGATCATCTCCCAGCCCTTCCTCCCGTCCGAACTGCGCGATTGAGGTGACGCTGCGGCAAGCGGCGCTTTAAGACTTTCGGCTTAGAAAAGCCCGCTCCTATTCGCGCTTAACCAACGGCTAACCGCAAAGTTTAAGGTCCTGGCAAAGGCGCAGGCCGATCCTCATGACACCAGAAAAGGGCATGAGAGCATGAACCAGAACGCGCAGAAGCTTCCGACCGGCGTCGGCGAAGACGACGACGCCAAATATGCCGAGCTCCGCCGTGCGCCGCGTGACGAGGTGGCGCTGCCGACGCGCATGTTCACCCAGGACAATCGGGCGAGCGACGTGCTGCTGGTCAACATCTCGACGCACGGCTTCATGGTCCGCGAATATGGACAGACCCCCAAGGACTCGATCGTGCGGCTGGCACTGCCCCGATTGGGTCAGGTGGCGGCACGGGTGGTCTGGTCGCTGGGAGGGCGGGTCGGTGCGGAGTTCATCCGCCCGATCGACGACTATGCCTATATGGCCATGCTCAATGCCGCGAGGGCGAAGCGGCAACGCTGGCCGATGGGCTGACCCGGCCGGGGCGGCGCGTCCTCCAGCGCGTCGCCCCTCATTTCCTTGCTCATCCGGCCCGGAGCAGACCGACGGCGGCATCCCGTTCGAACAGATAGAGTGCGGTGCGCGCCGCCTGCCCCCGCTCCCCATCGAGCCCACCGTCGCGATCGACAAGCAGCCGCGCATCCTGCGTCGCCGTCTCGATCAGCGCCGCCGTCCGCTCCGGCCCCGCCAGACGGAAGGCCGCCTCGCCCGACTGGCGCGTCCCCAATATCTCGCCCGCCCCGCGCAGCCGCAGATCCTCCTCGGCGATCCGGAAACCGTCATTGGTCTCGCGCATCAGCGCCAGCCGCGCCCGTGCTGTCTCCGACAAGCTGTTTCCTCGGAGCAGCAGGCAGACCGAATGCTGGTCGCCGCGCCCGACCCGCCCGCGCAGCTGGTGCAGCTGGGCAAGGCCGAAGCGATCGGCCCCCTCGATGATCATCAGCGTCGCATTGGGCACGTCGACGCCGACCTCGATGACCGTGGTCGCGACGAGCACTCCCAGCCGCGCCGCCGAAAAATCGGCCATGACGGCGTCCTTCTCGGGTCCCTTCATCCGGCCATGGACCACGCCGACCCGATCGCCGAACAACTGGCGCAGGCTTTCGGCACGGCTTTCGGCGGCGGCGAGGTCGGACTGTTCGCTCTCCTCGACCAGCGGACACACCCAATAGGCCTGCCCACCCTTGGCCATGTGCCGACCCAGCGCCTGGACGATCTCGTCGAGGCGCTCGCCCGAGATGACCCGCGTCTCGATCGGCTGGCGACCGGGCGGCATCTCGTCGAGCCGGCTCACGTCCATCTCGCCATAATGGCTGAGCGTCAGCGTGCGCGGGATCGGCGTTGCGGTCATCACCAGCAGATGCGGCGGCCGCTCGGCCTTCGCCTGGAGCATCATCCGCTGGGCGACGCCGAAGCGGTGCTGCTCGTCGACCACCGCGAGGCCGAGATTGCGATAGCCGACCTTCTCCTGGAAGATCGCATGGGTGCCGACGAGGATATCGATCGACCCGTCGGCCAGCCCCATCAGCGTCGCCTCGCGCGCCTTGCCTTTCTCCCGCCCGGTCAGGATCGCGACGTTCACCGGCAGGCCGGCGAGCGTGCGGCTGAGCGTCTCATAATGCTGCCGCGCGAGGATTTCGGTCGGGGCGAGCATAGCGCCTTGCGCGCCCGCCTCCACCGCGACCAGCAGTGCCATCGTCGCAACCAGCGTCTTGCCCGCGCCGACATCGCCCTGCAGCAGCCGCGTCATCGGCGTCGCCTGGACCAGATCGCCCTCGATCTCCGCGATCGACCGGCTCTGCGCGCCTGTCGGCGTGTAGGGCAGCTTGAGCCTATCGCGCAGCCGCCCGTCGCCGTGCAGTGGCATACCGCGCCGCCGCCGTGACGAGGCGCGCACGAGCATCAGCGCCAGCTGGTTGGCGAACAGCTCGTCATAGGCCAGCCGCTGCCGCGCCATTTCGTCCTGCGGATCGGCATGAACCCGCAGCAGCGCCTCGCGCCAGGCGGGCCAGCCGCGCGCGGCGAGCAGCCCCGGCTCGATCCATTCGGGCAGCGACGGCGCGCGCGCCAGCGCCTGCTCGACCAGTTGCCCCAGCCGGCGCGAGGTCAGCCCCTCGGACAGCGGATAGACCGGTTCGCGCACGGGCAGGTCGGCCGCCTCCTCGGGCGGCAGCACATGATCGGGATGGATCATCTGCATGTCCTGCCCGTAGAGTTCGAGCTTGCCCGAGACGGTCCGCTTCTCGCCGATCGGCAACAGCTTCTTCGCCCAACCGGGATTGCCGCCGAAATAGACGAGGTTGAGGATGTTGCCCGCCGCGTCGGTCGCGCCGACACGAAACGGCCCGCGCCCCGCCGACGCCCGGTAGCTGGTCGGCACGAGGTCGATGGTGATCACCCGGCCGGCATCCTGGTAATCGAGCTCGTCGACCCGCTTCCGGTCGATCGCGCCGGTCGGCAGGTGGAACAGCAGATCGACGGCGCGGTCCAGCGCCAGCTTGCGCAGCGGCTTGGCAAGCGCCGGGCCCACGCCCTTGAGCGTTTCGACTTCCGCGAAGAGAGGGTTGAGGATTTCGGGCCGCATCGATTCCGTCGCTGTGGCAGTTTCCGCCGCCCGGGTCGATTGCACGCGGGCGGAAAATGCTTATGTCCCTCCTATCCTTTCGCCGACGGGCTTGCCAATGGCCCGGAGGCGCTCTGCATGCCGCACTTTGTCCATCGCCACGGGATGACCATGAATCAGGAAGACCGTCTGAAGCGCATCCGTTTCCGTGCCTGGCACCGCGGCACGCGCGAGGCCGACTACATGATCGGCTGCTTCTTCGATCGCTTCCACGACCAATGGTCGGCGGCCGAACTCGATTGGTATGAAGCGCTGCTGGGCCAGGAAGACGCCGATATCCTGGGCTGGATCATGCGCACCATCGAGGTTCCGGCCGAATGGCAGGGCCCGATGATCGAGCGGATGCAGCGCGTCGACTATGTCGAAGTGCCACAGTGACGATATCGCCCATCAGTCGTTAAGGCCCGACGAACGGTCGCCTCCAGGCTCCGTCCGCTATCCCCGATTCCGATGAAAGCCGCATGACCGATCTCCTCCGCATCGTGAAGGCCACCGAGCCGCTGACCCTCTCGCGCGCTCCGGCGGGCTTCCAGCCCTGGCTGGTCGCCGACCTGGCGCGCGCGGCGGCAACGCATGGAGGTCGTGCGGTCCTCGTGACTTCCGACGACCAGGCGATGCAGTCGCTGGCCGATGCCGCACGCTATTTCGCGCCGGAGTTGACCGTACTCACCTTCCCCGGCTGGGACTGCCTTCCCTATGACCGTGCGAGCCCCACCCTGCGCGGGACGGCCGAACGGCTTGCCACGCTGCACGCGCTTCAGGCGAAATCCAAGGGACCGGTGCTGCTCGTCACCACGGTGCAGGCTGCGACGCAGCGCGTCCTCACGCCTTTCCGGATCCGCCAGCTGGTCGCCCGGCTCGCCCCCGGCGAAAGGATCGACCTCGACCGACTGACGGCGCTGCTCCAGACCAACGGCTATGTCCGCACCGACACGGTGACCGACCCCGGCGAGTTCGCGGTGCGCGGCGGTATCGTCGACCTATTCCCGTCGGGAGAGCCGCACCCGCTACGCCTCGACTTCTTCGGCGACGAGATCGAAAGCGTCCGCCAGTTCGACACGGGCGACCAGCGCACGATCGGCCCGATCGAAGGCTTCACCCTGCTGCCCGCAGCAGAGGCACTGCTCGACGAGGAGACGATCAAGCGCTTCCGGGGTCGCTATCGCGAGCGCTTCGGCGCGAACGCCACCGGTGACCCGCTCTACCAGGCAGTGTCCGACGGTCGGCGTCTGGCCGGCATGGACCACTGGCTGCCGCTGTTCGAGGAGCGGCTGGCGACGCTGGCCGACCATCTGTCGGACGACGATCTCCTGCTACGTGAAGCCGGCACCGACAAGGCCGCCGAGGCGCGCTTCGAGGCGATCACCGACTATCATGCCAACCGCGTCCGCGCGCGCAGCGCCGACCCGGGCAGCTACCGCCCACTCGAGCCGAACGAGCTCTACCTGACCGCAGACGAATGGCAGCGCTTCGTCGAGGATCGGCCCGTCCACCTCGTCACGCCCTTCGCAGAACCCGAATCCGCTCGAGTCATCGATCTGGCGGTCGAAACCGCACGCGATTTCGCGCCCGAACGGACGCAGGGCGTCAACATCTACGACGCTGTCGTCGAGCATGTCGAAGCCCTCGTCAAAGGCGGCAAGCGGGTCATCCTCGCCAGCTATTCCAATGGCTCACGCGAACGGCTCGCGGGACTGTTGAAGGAGCACGGTCTCGACGCGACCGAAATGGCCGGCGACTGGCAGGCCGCTCTCGGCGCTGCGGCAGGGGGCAAGTCACTCGGCGGCGGCCGCCGCAAGGTCGCGCTGGCGGTCCTCCCGCTCGACCATGGCTTCACCAGCGGCGACGTCGCCCTGCTGACCGAGCAGGACATGCTGGGAGACCGGCTCGTCCGGCGGCAGAAGCGCAAGAAATCCGCCGACGCCTTCCTCGCCGAGCTGGCGACGCTCAGCCCCGGCGATCTGGTCGTTCACAGCGATCACGGCATCGGCCGCTATGAGGGGCTGACCTCGATCCCGGTCGCCAAGGCCCCGCATGACTGCGTCGCGCTGAGCTATGCGGGCGGCGACAAGCTCTACGTCCCGGTCGAGAATATCGACGTGCTGAGCCGCTACGGCGCGGAGAGCGAGGGCGTCACGCTCGACAAACTCGGCGGGGTCGCCTGGCAGGCGCGCAAGGCGCGGATGAAGGAGCGGATTCGCGAGATTGCGGGCGAGCTCATCAAGACCGCTGCCGAACGCGCGCTCCGCCCGGCCGAGACGGTCGAGCCCGAAAGCGGCTACAACGAGTTCGTCGACCGCTTCCCCTACCAGGAGACCGAGGACCAGGAACGCGCGATCGCCGACGTGATCGAGGATCTGGCGGCGGGCAAGCCGATGGACCGCCTCGTTTGCGGCGACGTTGGTTTCGGCAAGACCGAGGTCGCGCTGCGCGCCGCCTTCGTCGCCGCACTGGGCGGGATGCAGGTCGCGCTGGTCTGCCCGACGACGCTCCTCGCACGCCAGCATTACCGCAACTTCGTCGAACGCTTCCACGGCATGCCGGTCAATGTCGGCCATCTGTCGCGGCTGGTCACGGCATCCGAGGCGAAACGGACCAAGGACGGGCTGGCGAGCGGGTCGATCGACATCGTCATCGGCACCCATGCGCTGCTCGCCAAGGGGATCGAGTTCAAGCGGCTCGGCCTCGTCATCGTCGACGAGGAGCAGCGCTTCGGCGTCACCCACAAGGAGCGGCTGAAGGCGCTCAAGACCGACGTCCACATGCTGACGCTGACCGCGACGCCGATTCCGCGCACGCTGCAGATGGCGATGTCGGGTCTGCGCGAGCTGAGCGTGATCCAGACGCCGCCGGTCGACCGCCTCGCGGTGCGCACCTATGTCGCGCCCTGGGACGAGGTCGTCATCCGCGAGGCGCTGCTGCGCGAACATTATCGCGGCGGGCAAAGCTTCCTCGTCACCCCGCGCATCAAGGACCTGCCCGACATCGAGGAGTATCTGCGCAAGCAGGTCCCCGAAATCAGCTATGTCGTCGCCCATGGCCAGATGGCGCCGAGCGAGGTCGAGGAGCGGATGTCGGCCTTCTACGACAAGAAGTTCGACGTGCTGGTGTCGACCACCATCGTCGAAAGCGGCCTCGACATTCCCAGCGCCAACACGCTGATCGTCAACCGCGCCGACAAATTCGGCCTGGCGCAGCTCTACCAGCTGCGCGGTCGCGTCGGTCGCTCGAAGACGCGCGCTTATGCCTATCTGACGACCGGCGACGGCCGGATGACCGACACAGCAGAGAAGCGGCTGCACATCCTCCAGAATCTCGACACGCTCGGCGCCGGCTTCCAGATTGCGAGCCACGACCTCGACATTCGTGGCGCGGGCAATCTGCTGGGCGACGAGCAGTCGGGGCATATCAAGGAGGTCGGCTTCGAGCTCTACCAGTCGATGCTCGAGGAAGCGATCCTGGAGGCGAAGGCCGGCGGCCTCGCAAGCGCACGCCCGAAGGATTTCTCGCCGCAGATCAACGTCGACGCGGCGATCCTCCTCCCCGACGATTATGTCCCCGACCTCGACCTGCGCATGGGCCTCTATCGCCGAATCAACGAGCTGGAGAGCAAGGCCGAGATCGAATCCTTCGCCGCCGAACTGATCGACCGCTTCGGCAAGCTGCCGGCGCCGACGGAGAATCTGCTCACGGTGATGGAAATCAAGCTGAACTGCCGCAAGGCCTGCGTCGCCAAGATCGATACGGGCCCGCGCGGGGCGCTGGTGGCGTTCCACGAGGACCAGTTCCCGGACCTCCCCGGCCTGCTCGCTTATGTCGATCGGCTGAAGGACAGCGCCCGGCTACGCCCCGACCATCGCCTGGTCATCACGCGCAACTGGCCGGAGCCGTCGATGCGGCTCAACGGGGCATTGCAGCTGTCGCGGGGTCTGGCGAAGATCCTCGCCTGATCGGTCAGGCGGCGTTGACGGGGTCGCGCCGCTCGACGATCAGCGCCTCGAGCGAGCGGCTGTCCACCGGGGGCGAGCAGAGATAGCCCTGATAGAGGTTGCACCCCTCACGCGCGAGCAGCGCCAGCTGCGCGGTGGTCTCGACCCCTTCGGTGATCACCTGCAGCCCCAGCGACCGCGCCATGTCGATCACCCCGCGTACGACGATGCGGTCGCGGGTGGATCCGGTGATGTCGGCGGCCAAGGTCTTGTCGATCTTGAGATAGTCGAGCGGCAGCGCCTTCAGATAGGCAAGACTCGAATAGCCGGTGCCGAAATCGTCGATCGCGACGCGCAGCCCCGCCTTGCGCAGCCGGGCCAGAAGTTCGGCCGCCCCGCCGAGATCGGAGATCAGGCCGCTCTCGGTCACTTCGACGGTCAGCCGGTCACGCGGGAAGCCGGCATCGTCGACCCGGGCGAGGAAATCCTCGACGAAATTGGTACGCGCAATGTCGGCCGCCGTGACGTTCACCGACACCCGCAGGTCGCGCATATGCGCAGGCCAGGCCGCTGCGACGGCCAGCGCGCGCTGCTGGACATAGGTCGACAGCTGGACGACGAAATCGGATCGCGCAGCGGTGGCGAAGAGCGGAACCGCGCCCAATTCGCCCAGCAAGGGATGCTTCCACCGCGCGAGCGCCTCCGCGCCGATGATCTGCCCCGATCCGATATCGACCTGCGGCTGGAACAATATGTCGATCTGGTTCTGGTCGAGCGCGCGGCGAAGGTCGATCTCGAGCTGGTTGCGCCGGTGGGTCTCCGCCTCGGCATCGGCGTCGAGCGCGCGCACCATGCCGGTATCGCCATGTTTGGCGGCGGCGAGTGCGGCGGATGCACGCTGGAACAACGTGCCGACGTCACGGCGTCCCTCCCCTTCGGTCGAGGCGATGCCGACCCGGCAGGACAACGGAATGAGCGAGTCACCCGACACGAACGGCCAGGCGACGCTTTCGACAAGCCGGTTCGCGATCAGTTCGGCGCTGTCGGCGCTGACCGGCGGGCCGAGGGCGATGGTGAACTCCGACCCGGCCGTGCGCGCGATCATCGCGTTGTTGATGCCGATCCGGTCGATGACCCTTTCGATGCGCCGGGCGACGCCCTGCAGTACAGCATCGCCGGTCGGACGACCGAAGGCGGCATTGACGAGACCGAAGCGCATGATGCCGAGCATCAGCAGCGCACAGCGGGGGCCGGCGGCCTCCTCATCCCCCAGCCGCTCCTCGACCCAGTCGCGCACCCTCTCGACAGTTGGCAGGCCGGTCAGCGGATCGACCTCGTCGCTCATCGGCTCGACTTCGGGCTTGGTAATTTCGACCCAGGCGACCACAGCGCCGCGCGCCTCGTCGAAGGAAATATGATGCGCCAACCGATCGCCATGCAGACGGCTGTCATGCGCAAAGGCGGTGGACTGACGGGTGGCGAGCAGCCGGTCGATCGCCTGGCGCGCCGTGCGCCGGCTGGCGCGATCCATGATGCGGAACAGCATCGCCATCGGCACCGTCTCGCTGCTCGCGCCGATCCGGTTGGCGAGCGCGCTGCTGAGCGTGAGGCTCCGGTCGCCGGGCTTCCATATCCAGGCTTCGGATTCTGAGAGCCGGAGCGAGGCGCGCGCCAACGCGGCGCGCCCACCGCCTGCCAGACGCTCGACAAAGCGATCGGCGAAATCGAGCGCCGTCCGCAGGCTGTCGCCGTCCACGTCTCCGATCAGATAATGGGTGGCGCCGGCCTCGAGCATTGCATCGAGCTCAGCCATCTCGTCCACGATCACGAGCAACGCCGCCCCCGTCGAACTCGTGCCGCTGGCCAACGCCCGACACAGGGCATAGCCTTCGGCCCGGGCGCCGCGCGCATCGACCAGAGCGACCGAAGACCCCGAAGCGATGAAGCGCCGTTCCGCCGAGTCGGCGCGCCGTGCGGCGATCACCGATCGACCGGCCCCTTCCGCCAGCGCCGCCAGTTCATCACGGTTTCGAAACGACAACAGGAATAGCGGCAGCCGCGCCTGCGCGGCGCTGCGTTCGGCCGCTGCTGCTCCGCCTACATTCCTGTTCATTGCTCGACTGTTATCGTATCGAACCGCCTAGGCCAATCGCAAAGCAGGGGAAAAACAACCCTGTAGCGGATTAATTCACGCCTTCCTTTGCTACCAAGGTCTAGGCTGTTACCATAAGAGCATGATGCCGATCGAAAAACGGAGCCCCCGGGCAGAGGGGACGCTGCTGGACGCGTTCGGCCGACGCATTTCCTATCTGCGGCTGTCGGTGACGGACCGTTGCGATTTCCGCTGCCGCTACTGCATGTCGGAGAAGATGCAGTTCCTGCCGAAGCGGGAAATATTGACGCTGGAGGAGCTGGCGGCACTCGCCGACGCCTTCATCGCGCGCGGCATCAGGAAGATCCGCCTGACCGGGGGCGAGCCGCTGGTGCGCCGCGACGTGGTCGATCTGGTGGGGATGATCGGGCGGCGCATCGGCGACGGGCTCGACGAGCTGACGATCACCACCAATGGCAGCCAGCTTCGCCGCCATGCGGCCGCTCTCGCGGCGGCCGGCGTGCGGCGGATCAATGTCAGCATCGACACGCTCGACCCAGAGCGCTTCGCCTTCATCACGCGCGGGGGTGCGCTGGCCGAGGTACTGGACGGGATAGAGGCCGCCCGCGACGAGGGCATCGCGATCAAGATCAACATGGTCGCGCTCAAGGACTTCAACGAGCAGCAGATCGAGCCGATGCTGCGCTGGTGCGCGGCCGGTGGACATGACCTGACCCTGATCGAGACCATGCCGCTGGGCGAGATCGACGAGGATCGCACCGATCGCTATCTGCCGCTCGACGGCGTCCGCCGGGCGCTGGAAAGCCGCTATACGCTCAGCCCGCTCGACTATCGCACCGGCGGCCCCGCGCGCTATTTTCGCGTCGAGGAACTGGATGCCCGGCTGGGCCTGATCACGCCGCTCACCAACAATTTCTGCGATGGCTGCAACCGCGTCCGGGTGACCGCGACCGGGCAGATCTATATGTGCCTTGGCCATGACAGCCGGCTCGACCTGCGCAGCGCCTTGCGCGCGGGGGATGCGGGGGAGCTCGACCGGCTGCTCGACCTCGCCATGCATCGCAAGCCGGAGCGTCACAATTTCGCGATAGACCGGCGGGGAGCGACACCCGCCGTCGACAGACATATGAGCGTTACCGGGGGATGACCGAAAAGAAGATGGCCCTGGTGGCCTCGCCGACCCCTGCCGCGCAGGAGGCCGCGACCGAATTGCGCCGGATGTACGAATGGCATCCGGTCGAGCGCGCCGACCTGATCGTCGCGCTGGGGGGCGACGGTTTCATGCTGCGCACCCTGCACGCGATGCTCGACCGGCACCGCATCTTGCCGGTGTTCGGAATGAACCTCGGCACGGTCGGCTTCCTGATGAACGACTGGAAGTCCGAACTGCTCGAGCTCCGGCTGATGCAGGCCAAGGCGATGACCGTCCTGCCGCTGCGCATGGACGTCGAGACGGTCGAAGGGCAGCGCCTGTCGATCCCGGCGATCAACGAGGTGTCGCTGCTGCGCGAAACCCGCGAGACGGCGAAGATCGAAGTGCTGGTCGAGGGCCGCGTGGTCCTGCCCGAACTGGTCTGCGACGGCGTGCTGGTGTCCACGCCCGCCGGCTCCACCGCCTATAATCTGTCGGCCCAGGGCCCGATCCTGCCGCTGGAATCCTCGCTGCTCGCCCTGACCCCGATCAGCCCCTTCCGCCCGCGGCGCTGGCGCGGGGCGATCCTGCCCGACAAGAATGCGATCTCCTTCCGCGTGCTCGACGCGGTCAAGCGCCCGGTCAGCGCCGTCGCCGACCAGCGCGAGGTGCGCGACGTATCGCTCGTCCGTGTCGGCATCGACAAGACCAGCCCGCTGACGCTGCTGTTCGATCCCGAACATGCGCTGGACGACCGCATCACCATGGAGCAGTTCGCGGTTTGAGCTGCGGGGGCCGCATAACCTGTCCTGTTCGCCGTGACCGGGGAATGCGTGATGGTGAAGCTAATTGGTGGAGTGTCACCGTAATGGCGCGCGGCAATGCCAACGCTGGATGTCCGCGATGACTCGCAGCCTTTTCCTCGCAGTTGCCCTTACGGTTATGATGCTCGGTTTAACATCGTGCAGTGAGAGGAGAACGACGGTATCCAAATCACCTGACGGTCGGATACTTGTCTACGAGGGCCGAATGCCTGGGGCCGGCCTAGCGCCAGATTCCGTGAGGGCCTATCTTCTGGTCACGGGTGCAATTCCCGTAGCCAGTACGCAGCCGGTTTTCGAGGGACAGGATGTTGGTCGCGTCTGTTATGATTGGCTAACTCCAACTGAATTACACGTGCGGATTAGCGGCGGCTACGTCGATCGGGTGGCCTCGCAATGGCAAAGCCCAGAAGGGCGCTGGATAACGATCCGCTACGTCGGCACTTCCGGCTGTGTATGGCAGAAAGCGAGTTCGGCCGAGAACCCATAAAGCCAATTGCAATTAAATTACGTAAATTACGGTGATGGGAATTACGGTGACACTCCACTTAATTGACGCTCAGCCCTTATTCATGCGATGAAGGGAGATGGCCCGCCTCGCTCGCTTCATTCTTCCCGGCACCCCGCACCATGTCACCCAGCGGGGCAATGGGCGCCAGCAGACCTTCTTCGGCGATGACGATTACGCCGCCTATCGCGATCTGCTGGCCACGCACTGTGCTGCGTATGGCGTGGCGGTGTGGAGTTGGGTGCTGATGCCCAACCATGTTCACCTGATCCTTGTCCCCGAGCACCCAGACTCGCTGCGCGGTGCGCTGTCGAAGGTTCACCGCGCTTATGCCGGGCGGATTCATGCGCGCGAGAAGCGGACGGGGCATTTCTGGCAGGGGCGCTTCGGCTGCGTGGCGATGGACGAGGCTCATCTGCTGGCAGCACTCCGCTATCTCGCGCTCAATCCGGTGCGGGCGCGGCTGGCCGCGCGGGCGCAGGGCTGGCGCTGGTCGAGCGTGCATGCGCTGCTCGATCCGGCAACCGGCGACGGGCTGACCGACACCGCCCCGGCACTCGAGCGCGTCCCCGACTTTGCGGCGATGCTGCAGTCCGGTGAGGACGAGGCGCTTTCTGCTCTGTTGCGCCGGTCGGAAAGTACCGGCCGGCTCCTTGGCGACGCGGCATTCCTCGATCATATCGAGGCGGCGCTGGGGCGAGATCCGAAGCCGGGCAAGCGCGGGCCGAAGACGAGAGATAGATAATTAAGTGGAGTGTCACCTTAATGTCACCGTAATGTCGTTGCTGATTTTTCCAGACATTGACCTCCAGCTTCGCAGTTTGAGGTGCAGTACTGCACCTCAATCTGATCCTTCGTGCTCCATCGCGTAAGGGGCGTCGGAATGAAAAATAAGTTCGATGTGATGGCGGATGAAGCTGACAAGTTTGTTGATGCGATAAACAGTGTTCCCGGGCCGACTGACCAGCTTATTATATCGGGACTCAGAAACGATTATGATGTGATCGCCTCTGAGGCCGTTGACTGGATAATAAGCAAATGCAGATTGAGCGATTTCATAGAAGAGATCATTGCTTGTGTGAGGCGGTCTGCTTCCTATTTAATTAGAGGGAGGGCTCGAATAGTTGCCGCTTTAGCTGATAATGAAGAGCTTAGGTTGTTTCTAAAAGGTAGCCAGGGCGACTTAGATGCTTATTATGCGGTTTGGGATGCCGCTGCTCGCTACATAGAAACAAATGATTCAAAAGAATTGAAAATGTTGAAAGAATACGCTCGCAGCGACGATATGTCGATATCTTCTCTATCAAAATCATTAATAAGATTTGTAATTAGAAACTCGAGAAGATGAAGTGGTGACGTGATGGGATGGACGGCCCCTGCACCAGCTTAGCTGTGCGATGATGGCCGTAGAGCCACGTCTAGAGGAATTACGAATTACGGTGGAATTACGGTGACACTCCACTTAATTGACGCTCAGCCCTTATTCATGCGATGAAGGGAGATGGCCCGCCTCGCTCGCTTCATTCTTCCCGGCACCCCGCACCATGTCACCCAGCGGGGCAATGGGCGCCAGCAGACCTTCTTCGGCGATGACGATTACGCCGCCTATCGCGATCTGCTGGCCACGCACTGTGCTGCGTATGGCGTGGCGGTGTGGAGTTGGGTGCTGATGCCCAACCATGTTCACCTGATCCTTGTCCCCGAGCACCCAGACTCGCTGCGCGGTGCGCTGTCGAAGGTTCACCGCGCTTATGCCGGGCGGATTCATGCGCGCGAGAAGCGGACGGGGCATTTCTGGCAGGGGCGCTTCGGCTGCGTGGCGATGGACGAGGCTCATCTGCTGGCAGCACTCCGCTATCTCGCGCTCAATCCGGTGCGGGCGCGGCTGGCCGCGCGGGCGCAGGGCTGGCGCTGGTCGAGCGTGCATGCGCTGCTCGATCCGGCAACCGGCGACGGGCTGACCGACACCGCCCCGGCACTCGAGCGCGTCCCCGACTTTGCGGCGATGCTGCAGTCCGGTGAGGACGAGGCGCTTTCTGCTCTGTTGCGCCGGTCGGAAAGTACCGGCCGGCTCCTTGGCGACGCGGCATTCCTCGATCATATCGAGGCGGCGCTGGGGCGAGATCCGAAGCCGGGCAAGCGCGGGCCGAAGACGAAGGGGAATTGAGTGGAGTGTCACCGTAAATCATGACAAACATAGCGATTGTTCTTATCGGGCTATTTGCAATAATATCAGCACAGAAGGCATCCGAAGATATGGCAGGTGCTCAATCCCCTCTCGATATTTTCGAGTTGATCGACAAAATTACTTCAGAACCGGTCGTCAGTTACGATACCGTAGAACGAAATATGGGTATTCATCTAAATCTTGCTTCTGAAGGTGTGTTCAATAATTACGAGGCAGAGGATTATCATATTTCCGGCTCTATTTTGGAAAAAATTGAATATAGGCAACCGGTTGTTGGTAGCGGTGCCTCAAGGGGTTCTATTTTATCCATTCGCATTGGTGGCGAGTGCGTAGATAGGAAAGAGGTAATTCTACGTTATAGCGACCTAGCTATAACCGATGTTCCCAAAGGCCATTCTTTAGACGAGCAGACATACTATTCGGCGGCCAAGCCATGGGGGAAGATAAGTTTTGGGTTTTCGGAAAGAGTGCCGGACTGCTTGAGAACGATTGTTATTTCAGTGGGTTAGACTGGCTATCGCCAGGCTTCAATCCACAGGCGAGAGCGCGGAGGCCATACGGCCCTGAGCGATCATTGCATCAATGACGCGCATGACGGTCTGCTGGTCTTCCTCCGCGAGCTCTTCGAGCGCCTGGAATCTGCGGAACAGGCGGATATTGGCGAGGTTGGACTCCTCGATCTCGGCACCAGTGACGAGATAGTCGAGGGTCGTGCCGAGTGCATCGGCGATCCTGACGAGGGTATCGACCGGCGGCGTGCCGAACCCGCCTTCATATTTGTTGAGCAGCTCGAAACGAATATCGACTAGGCGAGCAAGATGCTTCTGCGGCCAATGCCTTGCCTTGCGCAACGCCTTGATCCGTGCGCCCATCGCCTTCCTGTCTGCTCCGACCGCCATTGCCTCCCACTCGTTCCGGTTTGATCCTGGTCGAGTGTAGGGCATGGTTTCCGGATGGCCGGCGCATATGCCTCCATTAGAGGCATATGATATGACGTGCACCCCTGATTGTTACCAGTCAGGAGTAGAGTCTCGCTCCTTCACGATGTTTGATTGATGGGATGGCAACCGGTCTGGAGGCATGCCCCCAGACCGGTTGGCCGGCGATGTCGGCAGGGGTGAGCCCGCCCAGTTTCGAGTGTGGCCGCACATGGTTGTAGTCTTCCCGCCAGTCGGCGAGCACGAACCGGGCATGGGCCAGCGAGGATTGCGGTGGCACTCCACTTAATTGACGCCGAACCTTCGTCCATGCGATGAAGGGAGATGGCCCGCCTCGCTCGCTTCATTCTTCCCGGCACCCCGCACCATGTCACCCAGCGGGGCAACGGGAGGCAACAGACCTTCTTCGGCGATGACGATTACGCCGCCTATCGCGATCTGCTGGCCGAGCATTGTGCTGCGCATGGCGTGGCGGTGTGGAGTTGGGTGCTGATGCCCAACCATGTTCACCTGATCCTTGTCCCCGAGCACCCAGACTCGCTGCGCCGCGCGCTGTCGAAGGTCCACCGGGCCTATGCCGGGCGGATTCATGCGCGCGAGAAGCGGACGGGGCATTTCTGGCAGGGGCGGTTCGGCTGCGTGGCGATGGACGAGGATCATCTGCTGGCAGCCCTCCGCTATGTCGCGCTCAATCCGGTGCGGGCGCGGCTGGCCGCGAGGCCACAGGATTGGCGCTGGTCCAGCGTGCATGCGCTGCTCGATCCGGCAACCGGCGACGGATTGACCGACACTGCCGCGGTGATCGAGCGCGTTCCCGACTTTGCCGCGATGCTGCAGTCCGGTGAGGACGAGGCGCGCTCCACCCTGTTGCGCCGGTCGGAAAGTACCGGCCGGCCCCTTGGCGACGCGGCATTCCTCGATCATATCGAGGCGACGCTGGGGCGGGACCCGAAGCCGGGCAAGCGCGGGCCGAAGACGAAGGATAATTAAGTGGAGTGTCACCGAAATTAGGAGTGTCACCGAAATTCCCGAAATTCCGACCGCATCACCATGGAGCAGTTCGCGGTTTAAAATTCCATGTTTTTCAGTGGCTTGGAAATTAATATGGCTACCCCCGAAGGATCGGGGATTTGGGGCTTGCAAGCCCGAACAACCCGCTGCTATAGGCGCGCCTCGCTTGAAGCGGAAATGATCCCCGGTAGCTCAGCGGTAGAGCATCCGACTGTTAATCGGACGGCCGCCTGTTCGAATCAGGCCCGGGGAGCCATTTCATCTTTCGACCCGCTCGGCCCCCGACATTCGACAATGATCTGCCTGCTCGTTCAGCGCATGAGACGGGCGGCAACGGCTCTCTCGCGGCCGGCTTGGCACATAGTCCAGTCGCCAAGGCCCCTCCCCGCTGACAGGATATCGCATCCGCTGTCAGATCGGAGAAGCCGGTGACGATCACGCGCCTCTACGCCCACTGCCGCGACGGGCAGATCCATCTTCGCCAGACGGCGCCGTCCGGCGGCCCCGTCGTCGCCTTCTTCCACCAGACCGCCTCATCGGGCGCGATGTTCGGGCAGGCGATGGAAGCGCTGGCGGCCGACTATCGCTGCCTGTCCTTCGACTCTCCCGGCTTTGGCGGCTCCTACCAGCCCGACCATATTCCCGACATCCGCTACATGGCGGACCGGCTGCTGGAGGCCCTGGACGACCTTGGCGTCGGGCGGCTGCATCTGTGCGGCCATCATACCGGAGGGTGCGTCGCGCTCGAAATGGCGTCGCTGGTCCCCGATCGCATCCAGTCGCTGACGATCATCGGCCCGGTCGTCGCAAGCGAGGCGGAAAAGGCGGTCTATCGGGAGACCTTCATCCAGCCCTTCGCCGTCGAGGACAGCGGCGCCTTCCTGAAAACCGCCTGGGACTATCTTCGCTCGATCGGCGCGGGCGCCCATGTCGATCTGCACCTGCGCGAGATGATCGACCATCTGATCGCGCACCGCACGATGCCGATGGCCTTCTCGGCGGCCTGGAATCAGGATGTCGCGGCCCTGCTGGAGCAGGCGACGGTGCCGCTCCACCTGATGTGCTCGCAGGACGATGTGCTGTGGCCGCTGTTCGAGCGCGCCTGTGCGATCCGGCCCGACGCCGTCCGCACCGTCGTCAAGGGTGCCGACTTCCAGCCCGATCTCGATCCGATGGGCGTGACCGAGGCGTTGCGCGCCTTTCTCGCACGCTGAGCCTTCAGCGCCAGCCCAGGCCCAGCGCCTTCTGCAGACCGGCGAAATCCGCAGAGAGCGCGCCATCGGCCTGCGACAGCGACTGTTCGGCGGACAGGCGGCTGCGCTCGGCCTGGAGCAGTTCGATCTTCGATCCGGTGCCGGCCTCGAACCGCTGGCGGGCCAGCGCCTCCACCCGGCGGGCCGAAGCCAGCGAGCGTCGCAGGCTGGCCGAGGCGCGCAGCCTGGCGCCATAGCGGGACAGCGCGTCCTCTCCGTCCTGCAGCGCCTTCAGCACCGCGCCGCGATAGCGCGCCGCCGCTTCGTCCTGCCCGCCCTTGGCCTGTTCGACCCGCGCGGCGTTGCGGCCGAAATCGAGGATGTTCCACGACAGGCGCGGCAGCGCGATCGTGGCCAGCTTGTCGAGGTCGACGACGTCCTCCGGCCGGGTGCCGCCGATACCGAGGACACCCGCGAAGCTGACGCTGGGAAAGCGGGCGGCTTCCGCAACGCCGATCTTGGCGGTCGCGGCGGCATATTGCCGTTCCGCTGCGCGAACGTCGGGCCGGCGCTTGAGCAGGGCGGAGGGATCGCCGATCGCGGTTCCGGCGGATGGGAGGGGGATCGCAGCCGGTGTCGCCAGAAGCTGGTCGACGCTTCCCGGCGCCTCACCGATGAGGACGGCCAGCGCGTTGAGATAGGCGTCACGCTCGGCCTGCAGCGGCAGCAGCGATGCCTGAAGCTGTTCGAGCTGGTCGGCCTGCTGCTCGACATCGAGGTCGGAGGCGGCCCCCCGTTCGCGGCGCTGGCGGACCAGAGCCACAAGGTCGCCCTGCCGGGCGGCCGCTTCCTCGCCCAGCCGGATACGCTGCTGCCGGTCGCGCAGATTGGCATAGGCCTGCGCGACCTCGGCCGTCAGGCTAACCTGCGCATCCGCGACGCTGGCTTCCGCCGCTTCGAGCTGTGCCCCCGCGGCTTCGACGCTGCGACGGCGCCCGCCCCAAAGGTCCACTTCCCAGCTGGCGTCGAAGCCGAGATTGTAGAAGTTCAGCGCTTCGGTGCCTCCGCCGCCGCCATCGGCATTGCCCTCGCCCGACCCGTCCGAACTGCCGAGATCGACCCCGGGCAGGCTGGCATGGGCGTAGATCGCCTGAAGATTGGCATTGGGGGCGGCATTGGCCTTTTCGAGGCGCAGCGCCGACCGCGCCTGGCGCAGACTGGCCTGAGCGATCGCGACATTGGGGTTGGCCGCCAGCGCCTTCGCTTCCAGCGCATCGAGCACGGGATCAGAGAATTGGGTCCACCAGTCGGCAACAGCGGGTGCCTCGACGCGAGCTTCGGACGGAGCGCGCACGAAGGCCGGCGGCGGCTGCAGCGCCCGTGCGCCCACCGGGCCGGCATAGTCCGGCCCCATGGTGCAGGCGGCGAGCGCAACCAGCGGGAAGGAAAGCAGCAGAGTGCGCATCGCGATCACCTCAATGCATCACGACCGGCCGACCATGCGGCAGCGGACGCAGGAACAGGACGAGCGGGATGACGGCGATGATGCCGACCCCCAGCATCCAGAAGATATCGTTGAACGTCATTACCAGCGCCTCGCGCTGGATCGTGCCAGCGAGCGAGCGAAGGCCGGCCTCCTGCCCGCCCAGGCTCTGCGAAAGGCTGGCGACATAGGCCTGCACTGCGTCCGAATTGGCGCTCATCGACTCTTCGAGGCGCCGGCTGTGGAACCAGTTGCGCTGGTCCTGGATCGTCGCGATCCCGGCAAGCGCCAGCGATCCGCCAAGGTTGCGCACGGCGTTGAACAGGCCGGCCGCATCGCCCGCATCGCGCGCCGGCACCGACGCGATCGCGGCCTGGTTGAGGAACAGGAAGCCCATGATCACGCCGACGCCGCGCAGCAGCTGCGATTCCACGAAATCATGGCCGACCGACTGCGAGGTCAGCACCGTATCGACCATGCAGCTTGCCGCCATGATCGCCAGGCCGACCGCGACCGCGATGCGGATGTCGAGATAGCGCATCAGCAGCGGGGTGAAGGGCATCAGCAACATGCTGGGTATGCCCGACAGCAGCACGATCTTGCCCGACTGCAACGCATTATAGCCTGCGATCGCCGCAAGGAATTGCGGAATGACATAAGAGGTGCCGTAGATCATCATCCCGATCACGAGCCCCATCAGCGCCACCGCGCCGAATTGCCGGTCTAGCAGCAGCCGCAGCTTGATGACGGGCCTCTTGGCGAAGATCTGGCCGGCGAGCAGCAGGCCGAAGCCGAACGCCGTGACGATGCTCATCTGGACGATCGCGCTGCTCTGGAACCATTGTTCGCGCTGGCCCTCTTCCAGCACGATGGTCAGCCCGCCGAGGCCCAGCGCCATGCCGACGATGCCGCGCCAATCCGCCCCCCACAGCTCCTCCCAATCGGGCCGGCGATGCGCCATGGTGCTGAGCAGCAGTGCGATCAGCAGCATGCCCACGGGGATGTTGATGAAGAAGGCATAATGCCAGCTGACATTCTCGGTCAGCCATCCGCCGATCAGCGGTCCCAGCAGCGGGCCGATGATCGCCGTCACGCCGAACATCGCATTGCCGATCGGCTGCTGCGACCGTGGCAGGCGGGTGGCGATGATGGTCATCGCGGTCGGCACCAGCGCGCCGCCGGTGAAGCCCTGCCCCACCCGGCCGATGATCATCATCGTCAGGTTGGTCGAAATGCCGCAGAGGACCGAAAAGGCGGTGAAGAGCGAAACGGCGATCAGGAGAAAGTTGCGCAGGCCGAACAGCCGCTCCAACCACCCCGACAGCGGGATGATGATGATCTCGGCCACCAGATAGGCGGTGGCGATCCAGGTTCCTTCGGTGCCGGTCGCACCGATCTCGCCCTGGATGGTGGGCAGCGACGAATTGACGATCGAGATGTCGAGCGTCGCCATCAGCGCGCCGAGACTGCCCGCCGCGACGGCGAGCCAGGCGCTGACGTCGGCCCGCTCGGGCGTCGCAGTCCCTTTGTCCGCCAAAGCCGCGCTCATCGCCCGGCGCGCTCGTTCCGACGCTCCTGCTCTTCACGAATGGCATCGATCGCGGCCTTCGCCGAGCGCGTGTCGACGCTCGCCTCTACCGACATGCCGGGAACGAGCAGGGCGCGCGTCTCCGGTCCGGCATTGATCGCGATCCGCACCGGAATGCGCTGGACGATCTTGGTGAAATTGCCCGTCGCATTCTGGGGCGGCAGGACCGAGAATTGCGCGCCGGTGCCGGGCGCAATGCTCTCGACCACGCCGTGCAGCTCTACCCCGTCAAGCGCGTCGACCTCAACCGTCACCGGCTGGCCCGGACGGATCAGTCCGAGCTGCGTCTCCTTGAAATTGGCGACGACATAGAGACTGCGGGCCGGCACCAGCGACATCAGGCGCGTCGAGGCCTGCACGAACTGGCCCTGTCGGACACCCTTGTTGCCTACCCGGCCGTCGACCGGCGCGCGCAGGATGGTCGCCTCGACGTCGGTCCGCGCTGCCGTCAGTTGCGCCCGCGCCGCTTCGCCCTGTGCCTGCGCCTGCTGGCGCTGCGCGCGCAGCGTGGCCACGCGCCGTTCTGCGGCAGTCAGCGACGCCTGGGCCGCGTCGACCTTGGCCCGCGCCTGCACCGCCTGGGTTTCGAGTTGCGCCAGCCGTTCCCGGGTTTCGGCACCGCTGGCGGCCAGCGGCCGGTAACGAGTAACTTCCCGGGCCGCGAGATCGGCCTCGGCCCGCGCCGACAGCAATTGCGCGCGCGCCTGATCGACGGCAGCGAACTGCTCCTCGATCTGGGCACCGACACCAGCGGCGCTCGCTGCCGCAACGTCGATCTGAGCACGGGCTTGCGCCGCTTGCGCGCTGTAATCGCGCGGGTCGATCTGGACGAGCGGCTGTCCGGCCTTCACCTCCTGATTGTCGGTCACGAAAACGCGATCGACATAGCCCGACACCTTGGGGGCGACCGTTATTGCATCCGACTGGATGAAGGCATCGTCGGTCGACTGCTGGTAGCGGCCGTAGATGAAATGGCGCGCGCCCAGTATGACGCCCGCGACCAAAAGCACGGCACCGCCGATCAGGAATATCCGCCGAAGGATCAGCTTGCGGCGCGCGGCCGTGGCGGGATCGGCGGTTTCGGGCGACTCGGACGGAGGCGCGGCGGTCGTATCGCTCATGTCGGGACTCGGATGCTATCGATTGTTCCGCCTATGCTCGCAGTTGCAAAACAGCGCAATACCATTTATTGAGGTACCTCATGAAATCCGTCGAGGAAGATCTGCTCACCGATCTGGGCCGCCTGTACGGCAGCCTGAAGCGGAGCTTCGACCGCTCGATGGTGGAGCGCGGGGCGTCGCTCGCGCGGACCAAGATGCTGATCTTGATCCAGAAGGAAGGCGGCACGGTGCGTGCGATCGACATTGCCGAAAGGTTCGGAATTGCGCCGCGCACCGTCACCGAGGCGCTGGACGGGCTGGAGCGCGAGGGAATGATCTTGCGCACGCCAGATCCCACCGATCGCCGTGCGAAGAGGATCAGCATCACTCCGCAGGGCGAGGCCGCAGTTTCCGTCACCGAACCGATCCGGCAGGCGCTGTCGAAAAAGATACTGGTCAGCCTCGGCCCGGAGGAGCAGGCAAGCTTCCACGCAACGATCCGGAAATTGCTGCGCTGCATCGACGAAGATTGATTATTTTTCCTTAAGCCGCCTCATGTTATCCTCGGCGCCTGTCTCCGCACCGTTCAAACAAGAAGGCGGGCGGGACCTCAAGGAGAGGTGCGATGGAGAGGATACATCACAGCTTCTGCCAATGCGGCTTCGGCCTGCTCTTCACGTGCAGCGCGCTTTCGCTGGTGGTAACCGGAAGCGTCTATCTGCTGCTAGGCTGACATCCCCCAATTGAGCCGAGACCGTCACGTCGACCGGTCACCCATAGCAAAGGGCCCGGACGCTTGCGCGCCGGACCCTCTTTCCGTCGGTCGGTCGACTTACTTCGGCACGCAGTAGAAGCCGCCACCCTGGAACGGGTTGCCATAGGCATCCAGCGCACCGGCATGATAGCCGGTCGCCTTATACTTGATCTTGTCGGTGTCGATGCTGCCGCAGACCGAGGCGCCGCGCGCGGCTTCAGCGGCGGGAACCGGACCGAAGGCCGTCGGATCGTCCCAGGCGAGCGTCTGATCCGCCTTGGCGACGAGGCGCGGCGGCGTGCTGCTGGCAACCTTGCCCGGCTTCGGCACGGATGCGCAGCCGGCCAGACCGGCAGCGGCAACGACGCACGCGAGAGCGGCGACCTTCTTGACAGTACGGATGGTCATAAGCCTGTTCCCTTTCTTGATCCTCAGCCCGACTAGAGCCGTCAGGTGAATAACGTGTTACCGTGACAGGTCGCCACACCCAGTCCGGCACGCGGCACGACGGTCTCGGTTGTCGATCCTAACCCGGACCGGGTGCAGCCGCCCCTATGTAAATCCCCTAGGACTCGCCTCCCGCCGGGCTGACCCGAATGCTGTTGCCATCGCTGCAACGATCTTCGCCATGCTGGCGCTTGTGCCGCCGCCCCATGTCGGGTCACATCATGGCGTTGGCCACAACAAGACATCGGGGCAAGATGCGCTATCGTATAGCCGTGGATATTGGCGGTACATTCGTCGATTCCATTCTTTTCGACATGGAGACCGGCGGCATCAGGATCGCCAAGGCCTCCACGACGCCCGACGAACCCGCACGGGGCGTCATGGAGGCTCTGCGCCGTCTCGGCGCCGATCTCGCCAACACGGACCTGTTCATCCACGGCACGACGCTGGGCCTCAATGCCGTCATCGAGCGCCGCGGCGTCGAGACCGGCATCATCACCAATGAGGGGTTTCGCGACATCTTCGAGATCGGGCGCGGCGACGTGCCGGCGCACTCGATGTACGACTATGCCTATGACCGGCCCGCGCCGCTGGTGCCACGCCGTCACCGCCTCGGCGTACCCGGACGGCTCAACGCCCATGGCGAGGAGGTCGTCGCGCTCGACGAGGCCGCCGTGGTCGAGGCCGCAGGAGCACTGGCGGACGACGGCGTCCGCTCCGTGGCCGTCTCCTTCCTGCACAGCTACCGCAACCCGGAGCACGAAGCGCGCGCCGCCGATGTGATCCGCCGTCATTTTCCGCAGCTCGCCGTGTCGACGTCGAGCGGCATCACCCGCGAATATCGGGAATATGAGCGCACGGCCACGGCGGTGATCGACGCCTATATCAACCCCATCTTCGGCAACTATGTCGACCGGCTCGACTCCGCCCTGCGCGATGCGGGCTTCGGTGGCCGTTTCCTGATCATGCGCTCGGCGGGCGGGGCGATGTCGGCCGAGGCCGCCAAGGCCGCGCCGATCTACACCGTTCTCTCCGGTCCGGCCGGCGGCGTAATCGGTGCCTCCTACCTTGCGCGGATGCTCGGGAAGACCCGGCTGCTCACGCTCGATTATGGCGGCACCAGCCTCGATACCTCGGTCATCGAGGATTTCGAGCCGCTGGTGATGCACGAAGCGCGCCTCGAACAGCTGCCGGCGCAGATCCCGATCTTTGATATTCGCTGCATCGGCGCGGGGGGCGGCTCGATCGCCTGGGTCTCCGAAGGTCTGCTCCAGGTCGGTCCGCACAGCGCGGGCGCGACCCCCGGTCCGATCGCTTATGGTCGTGGAGGCGCGGAGCCGACCACCACCGACGCGGCGCTGATCCTCGGCTTCCTCGATCCCGAGGCCTTTCTCGGCGGCGCGCTGCGCCTCGACGCGGATGCTGCGCGTGCGGGCATGGAGGCGAAGGTCGCCTCGCCGATGGGCGCGGACATATTGGCCGCAGCCGCCGGCGTGTTCGACGTGCTGATCGCGCGCACCGCTGGCGCGATCCGTGAGATCACCGTCGAGCGCGGAAAGGACCCGCGCGACTTCTCGATGCTCGCCTTTGGCGGCGCCGGTCCGATGATCGCCCCGCTGATCGCCCGCGAAGTCGAGAATTTCGAGCTGATCGTCCCCGCCACGCCCGCCGTCTTCTCGGCCTGGGGCATGCTGATGTCGGACCTCGTGACCGACGCCGCGCAGACCGACATCCGACTGCTCGATCCCGGCGCGATGGGGACGGTCGCCGGCCAGTTCGAAGTGCTCGTCGAAGAGGCTCGCTCGGCGCTGGTGACCCAAGGCGCGCCGCTCAAGTCGCAGGAGGTGATCCGCCTGCTCGAATGCCGCTATGTCGGCCAGGAGCATGTGCTGGCGATCCCGCTGAACGACGGCCCGATCGATGCCGAGGCGGTTCGCGCCACCTTCGCCAGTACCCATGCCGAACGCTATGGACATGCGCCGAAGGACCCCGTGCAGATCGTCACCTTGCGCGTTCGCGCCTATAGCCGCCTGCCCAAGCCCGAGATCGTGCGGCCGGAAGCCGCGAGCGGCCCCGTCGAAGCAGCGCTGCTCGGCCACCGCGACGCCTTCTGCTTCGCCCGGCGCGGCCTGTGCGGCTTCGACGTCTACGACCGCACCCGGCTCGCACCCGGCCACGGCTTTGCCGGCCCGGCGATCGTGGAGGAAGGGACCTGCACGACGGTCGTCCATTCCGACCAGCGCGTCACGGTCGACGCCCATGGCAACCTCATCATCACGCGGAGCGCAGAATGAGCCTAGACGGTGCGACACTGGAAGTGATCCGCAGCCATCTCGTCTCGGCAGCGGAGGAAATGCGGCGGACGCTGATCCGCACGGCGTTCAACCCCGTGATCTACGAGGTGCTGGACTTCGGGATCTCGCTTTATGACGCAGACCTTGAACTGATCGCAGACGCCCCGGGACTCGCATTCTTTCTGGGCGCGAACGACCATGCGCTGGTCAAGGGCATGGACTATGTCGGTCGCGACAATGTCGCGCCCGGCGACATCTTCGTGATGAACTATCCCTATTGGAATTCGGCCCATGCGATGGACGCGACGCTGTTTGCGCCGGTCTTCGCGCCGGGCGCCGACCGGCCCTTCGCCTATACCTGCATCCGAGCGCATTGGATCGACCTGGGTGCGAAGGATCCGGGCTATGTGCTCGATTCCACCGACATGCATCAGGAGGGGATGATCTTCCCCGGCACCCGCGTCTACCGCGGCGGCGAGCCGGTGCGCGAGATATTCGAGCTGATCCGCTTCAACTCGCGCATGCCCGACATCGTGATCGGCGATCTCGAAGCGCAGATCGCGGCGACGCAGACGGGCATCAAGCGGCTCAACGCCATCTATGCGAAGTTCGGCGGCAACGCTTTCGCCGAAGCGGTCGCGCGCATCAAGGAACATGGCGAGGCGGTTGCGCGCAAAGCGCTGGCCGCCCTGCCCCATGGCAGCTGGGAAGCCGAAGACCTGATCGACGATGACGGGATCAGCGACGATCCCGTTCCCATGCACGTCCGCGTGACGATCGACGACGACGGGCTCACCTGCGACTTCTCGAAGTCCTCGCCCGCCGTGCTCGGCCCGATCAACGTTCCGATCGGCCTGACCGAGACGATCTGCAAATTCGTCCTGAAGTCGATCACGACGCCGAACAGCCACAATAATGCGGGCACCTTCCGTCCGCTCAAGGTGGTCGCACCGGAAGGCAATCTGTTCCATGCCGTCTATCCTGTGGCGACCTTCACCCAATGGGTGTCGCACCTCGCCCTCGAACTCGTCTATCGCGCGCTGGGGCAAGGCATGCCCGACCGGATCGCGGCCTGTTCGGGCGGTGACATCATGGGCTTCATGATGATCGGCAAGGAGCCGGCGACCGGCAAGATCTATGCGGTCTCGAACAACGATCCCGTCGGCTGGGGCGGCACCGCGCAGCATGACGGCATCAACGCGACCAACCACATCTCCGGCAGCCTCGTCCGCAATACGCCGATCGAGGTGCTCGAGATGCGCACCGGCATGTTCATGGAGCGCTGCGAACTGCGGCCCGACAGCGGCGGCGCCGGACGGCATCGCGGTGGTCTCGGCCTCGTCCGCGACATCCGCTTCGTCACCGACGGCGAGTTTCTGTCTGTCACCAAGCGCAGCAAGGAGAAGCCCTGGGCGATGCTCGGGGGCGAGCGGCCCGACGCCAATTGCGTCGAGCTGTTCCCCGAGACCGAGCGGGCAAAGCGCGTGGGAACCTATCGCACCAAGGTCAAGGCGGGCGACCGCATCCGCGTCCTCAGCGCTGGCGGCGCCGGCTATGGTCCCGTGACCGAACGCGATCCGGCCAAGGTGAGGGAGGATGTCCGCGACGGTTATGTCAGCGCGGATGCAGCCACCCGCATCTACGCCGTCGAAGCGAACGACTGACGACGCGGATCGCAGGGAGACAGGGATGGCGATCCCCAGCCACAAGCTCCAATATCTGTACGAGACGTACAAGCGCGGCTCGATGCGCAGCGCGAGCGAGCATCTGGGCGTCGCGGTGTCGTCGATCAGCCGGCAAATTTCGCAAGTCGAGGCCGAACTGGGCATTCCGCTGATCGAACATGGCCGCCGCTCGGTCAAACTGACCGAGGCGGGCAAGCTGGCGATCGACTATTACCGCAACACGGCGGTTCACCAGTTCCAGTTCGTCGAACAGCTGCGCGATCTGAAGGATTCCCGCACCGGCCGGATCGACCTGGCGGTAGGCGAAGGCTTCGTGACCCAGGCGCTGTCCGAAACGCTCGCGCTGTTCAATGCCCGTTTCCCGACGCTGACCCTGTCGGTCCAGGTCGGCGGGACGAACAGCATCGCCGAGCGGGTGGCGGATGACGAGGCGCACATCGGGCTGGTGTTCGACGGCAAGCCGCACGACCGGCTCACCGCGCGCATCACCCTGCCCCAGCCGCTCTATTGCGTCGTGTCGGTGCGGCACAAACTGGCCATGCGGTCGAGCGTCGCCATGTCCGAGCTGGCCGAGCATTCGCTGTGTCTGCTCAACGACCGTTTCCGCATCCGGCAGCTCCTGTCGGAAGCCGAAGCGGAGGCCGGCCTGTTGCTGACGCCCGCCATGGTCACCGATTCGATCGCGCTGGTGAAGTCCAGCGTCGTAACCGGGAAGTTCGCGACGCTGATGCCGACCTTGCCGATCAGCGCCGAGGTCAGCGACGGACTGCTCGTTGCCGTCCCGATCGAGAGCCAGACGCTCACCCGCACCACGGTAAGCGTGGTGACGCGTGCCGGGCGTCAGCTGCCGAAATCGGTGCTGGCTTTGCTCACCATGATCGAAGGCGCGCTGAAGCGCTGGACTGCGCTCGATGCGGGCGCGCTCGCGCGTGAGGACGCCGACTGACCGAAGGGACCAAGGGATGAGCGACGCCGGCGACGGCCTGCTGGAAGGCAATGCGGCCCAGCAGGTGAGAAGCGAGGACTTCCGGCGGTGGACCTTCTTCGCCGCGATCCAGATCGGCACCGCCATCTGCGTTCCGATGTTCGCGCTGGGCGGCGATCTCGGCAGCCACAGCCGCTTCCTCGACCTGCCAATCCCCGTTCTGATCGCCTCGACGCTCGTGGCCCTCATGTCGATGGCTACCGGCTATGTCGGGATGACGGCACGCCTGCCGACATCGGTCTTTACCCGGACGACCTTCGGCGTGGTGGGCGCGAAGCTGCTGGCCGCGGTGCTGATCCTTACCTTGCTCGGCTGGTTCGGCATCCAGATCGAAATGCTGGCGCGGGCGGTCGTCGGCCTGCTCGACAGCCAGTTCGGCATCACCGTGCCGCTCGGCGCAGTGATCGTAGCCTCGGGCCTGCTCGTCAGCACCACCGGCATCATCGGGGTCAAGGCGCTGGGCAAGCTCGCGACCTTCACCGTGCCCTTCCTGCTGGCGGTGATCACGGTTCCGCTGTGGGTCGCCTTCGGCCGGATCGACGTCGCCGGACGGCTCGCGGCGCAACCGCTGCTCCCAGCCTATGATGCGGGTACCATTATTTCCATCATCGCCGGCGGCTATATGACCGGTATAGCCGTGACGCCCGACGTCTCGCGCTTCCTCGCCACCCGCCGCGACATGGTGCTCGGACCGCTGGTCGCGCTGGGGCTTGTTCTCCCCTTCCTCATCCTGCTGTCGGCATCGCTGGCGGTCATCTATGGCACCGGCGACCTGATCGGTATCATGATGCGGGCGGGCCTTGCCGCCCCCGCGCTTGTCATCCTCATCCTCGCCACCTGGTCGAGCAACGACAAGAATCTCTACGAGTCTGCCCTGTCGCTCTCGGCGCTCGTTCCGGGCGTTTCGCGCTGGATGCTCGCGAGCGGCGCCGCGGCGATAGGCATCGCCTTTGCGGCACTCGGTATCTTCGGCCATTTCATCGGCTTCCTGATCATGCTCGGCATCGTCATCGCACCGGTCGCGGGCCTCTACACCGTCGACTTCGCCCTGCGCCCCGATCGCTATGCGCCCGACGCATCCGCCGAGACGCGGGCGATCCGGTCGCTGCCCTTTCTGGTGTGGGCTTTGGCTTCAGCGTTCGGCTGGTCGACGCTTCCGGTTGCCGGGGGAGGGCTCGGCCTGTTCACGGTGACGGGAGTGTCGACGCTCGACGCGCTCGCGGCCGCGACGGGCCTCTATGCGCTGGCCACGGTGGCGCTCCGCTCGCGGATGCGAAAGGCCCCCGCTGTCTGAACGCGCTCCTGCTCCGATAACGCATCGCCAACTTTGCTCGCAGTGCAACGAAGCCGTCACGATCGGAAATTGATGCGGCCGGCGGCTAGGTCATGTTGCAATTGCTAGATATCGCCAAAGAAGGGGTGGGCCCATGAAGACGTTGAAGACCGCTTTGAGTGCCAGCTTGCTTGCCACGACCATGTTGGTCACCTTCGCCCCGGCCCATGCGCAGGCCCAGCCCGCAGATGCAGGCGCAGCCGACGCGCTTCCCGGCGACATCCTCGTCACCGCCCGCAAGCGGACCGAGGCGCTGCAGTCGGTGCCCGATGCGATCACCGTCGTATCCAGCAAGACGATCGAGCGCGCCGGCGTTCAGAACCTGCAGGACATCGGCCGACTGACCCCCAATCTCGTCATCATCGACCAGCTTCGTCCCGGCATCCAGACGGTGTCGATCCGCGGCTTCACGACCGTACAGGGCGGCAAGGCCCCATTCGCGACGATCGTCGACGGCGTTCAGCAGCCGGGCATGGAATATCTGGCCCAGAACCTGATCGACATCGACCGCGTCGAAGTCGTGCGGGGCCCGCAGGGCACGCTCTACGGTGGCGGCGCCATCGCCGGTGCGATCAACATCGTCACCAAGAAGCCTACCAACCAGTTCGAGGGCAGCGTCTCGGGCGGCTATTTCGAGGGACCGGGCTGGACCACCACCGCGACTCTTTCCGGGCCAATCATCCAGGATAAGCTGTTCGCGCGCGCCTCGGTCTTCCATGTCGACGACGACGGCCTGATCACCAACATCACCACCGGCAATTCGGTCGACCAGCGCAAGGACACGTCGGTGCGCGGCCGCCTGCTGTTCCTGCCGTCGGAGGACGTCACCATCGACATCAATGGCAGCTACACCCATGGCCGCGACGGCGCGCTGTGGCTGGTCGCCGTGGACAACAGCAATTTCGAGGACTTCTCGGCCAAGCCCGCGACCGACATCGACGGCATCGACCGGCGGGACCTTTACGCGCTGTCGGGCAAGATCGACGTCGATCTGGGGGCGGTCACCGCCACCTCGATCACCGCCTACAACAAGGCGGAGCAATCGCTGTTCGCCGACGGCGACTTCAGCCCCAGTTCGCTCTTCGCGCAGACCTGGGTGACCAACAGCCGCTCTTACAGCGAGGAACTGCGCCTCGCCAGCAACGGCAGCGGGCCGCTGCAATATGTGGTCGGCTTCTTCTACCAGGACTATAAGATCACCGACATCACCCAGTTCGGGTCGGTCCTCGCGGGCGGCGGCTACGACTTCTTCTCGACCAATCCGAACCAATATAGCTCCAAGTCCTGGGCAGGCTTCGGGCAGGCGTCCTACGACTTCACCGACGCGCTGCAGCTGACGCTCGGCCTGCGCTACGACAGCGACCGGCAGACGGCGCGCAACCCGCTCGTCGCGAACCCGACCGTCGACCGCAAGACGTTCAAGCGGTGGCAGCCGAAGGTCAATCTCAGCTACAAGTTCACGCCCGACGTGCTCGGCTATCTGACCTATGCAACCGGCTTCCGCACCGGCGGCTTCAACCCCAATTCGCCACTCGCGCTGCGCATCTACGACAATGAAGTGTCCGAGAATTACGAGGCGGGTATCAAGAGCAGCTTCTTCGGAGGCCGCCTCGTTGCCAATGGCGCGGTCTTTCACACCTCGTTCGAAGACCAGCAGTTCTTCTTCTCGCGCGCCACGAGCCAAGGCATCTTCCGAGTGATCGTCAATATTCCGAAGACCCACGTCAACGGCGTCGAGTTCGAACTGATCGGGCGCCCGACCGATGCGATCACCCTCCGCGGCTCGCTCGGCTATAATGACACGTCGATCCGCAATTTCGACGGGACCGCACTTTACCGGGGGAACCGCACGCCGCAGGTATACGGCCTGACGCTGGGCGGCTCGGCCGAACTCAACCAGCCGATCGCCGACGGAACAAACCTCGTCGCGCGGGTCGACGTGGAGCATCGCGGCGACGTCTACTGGGACATCGAAAACGAGGTCCGCTCGACTCCCAAGACCTTCGTCAACGCCCGGCTGGGCGTCGACATCGGAAAGTACAGCATCGCCGCTTATGCGCGGAATCTGACCAACGAGCGTACCCCCGCTGCCGTCGGGGCGAACGCGCTCGGGCCGGGCCGGACGCTGCGCAGCACCAACCAGCCGCGCCGCATCGGAGTCGAGGCGACGGTCAAATTCTGATGTCGAGAGGGATCGCCTGGCCGGCCCCCGTCCGTGCTCCCTTGCCGCCGGTTCGTGCCTGGACCGGAGTCAGCGAGGGGCTGATACGCCCGGCCGACGATCCCTGGATATCTCCCGCAGAGGCCAGCGGGTTCGACACCACCCCTGGATATGCCGAGACGCTCCACTGGCTGGAACGTCTGGCCCAGGCGAGCCCGCTGATCAGGCTGGAGAGCCTTAGCCGCTCGGTCGAGGGGCGCGATCTGCTGCTGGTGATCGCCAGCCGCGATCCCGATCGCGCCCTGACACCGGGCGGCGGGCACCGTCCCCGCCTGCTCGTACAGTGTGGCATCCATCCCGGCGAAATCGACGGGAAGGATGCGGGGCTGATGCTGTTGCGCGACATCGTGCTCGGCGACCGGGGCTCGCTGCTCGACGGCGCCGACTGGCTGTTCATTCCGATCCTCAATCCGGATGGCCATGAGCGGACCTCGGCGTTCAACCGTCCGAACCAGCGTGGGCCTTCCAACCAGGGATGGCGCACCAACGCGCAGAATCTCAATCTCAACCGCGATTATATGAAGGCGGACTCGCCCGAGATGCAGGCGCTGCTCGGCCTGCTCGGCCGGATCGATCCCGA
The DNA here is from genome assembly GCF_049889055.1 of Rhizorhabdus antheiae. Lineage (NCBI taxonomy): Bacteria > Pseudomonadati > Pseudomonadota > Alphaproteobacteria > Sphingomonadales > Rhizorhabdaceae > Rhizorhabdus > Rhizorhabdus antheiae. Next base: position 76,670 of record NZ_JBLTWO010000001.1, read on the forward strand.
CCTCTATATCGACCTGCACGTCACCGACGGGCTCGATTATCAATATGACATCACCTTCGGCTTTCAGGACGCGCCTTACAGCCTGTCGCCAGCGACCAACGCCTGGCTCGAGGGATCATTCCGGCCGGCAGTCGATGCGGCGCTTGCCGATGCGGGCCACCATGGCGGTCCGCTGGTTCTCGCGGTCGACGATCGCGAACCCGCGCTGGGGCTGACCCTTCCAGCCTTTCCCGCGTGCTTCTCGCACGGCTATGGCGACGCTCGGCACATCCCGACCGTGCTGGTCGAAAACCATTCGCTGAAGCCGGTGCGCCAACGCGTCCTCGGGACCTATGTGCTGATCGCCCAGAGCCTGGCCCTGCTGGCGCGCGAGGCCGACATTCTTCGCCGCGCGCGTGACGAAGATCGCGCGAGACGCTCCCGCTGCGTCACCACCCACTGGGTCGCGCGCAAGGATCCCGTCCGACAGATGCTGTTCCACCCGATCGCCAGCGAGCATTATGTGTCGCCGGTAACAGGCGCTCGCGAGGTCCGCTGGCTGGGCAGTCCGGAACCCGCCACCCGCGTACCGCTCTATGGCTCAAGACCGGCCTCGACCGAGGCGAGGCCGAACGCTTATTGGATACCGGCGGGCGAGCGGGAAGCGATCGCCTGTCTCGCGCGGCACGGAATCCGGATGGCTCAACTGGCCGAGCCTCACGAAGTCGAGGTCGAAATGATCCGTTTCGAGCGCTGCGAGTTCGCCGGCGTCGGCGAGCGTCGTCCTCGCCTGATCCCCGGACCGATCCATCGGGAGACGCGCCGGGAGACTTTCGCTCCCGGTTCGGTGCGTATTCCCCTCGATCAGCCGCTGGGGACTCTCGCCATGCTCCTGGTCGAGCCGAGCTCGCCGGACTCGCTGTTCGCTACCGGCCATATCTCGGGGATGGTCGACGCGACCGATTATCTGGAGGCCTATGTGGTCGCGCCCATGGGTGAGGCGATGCTGGCGCGATCGGACGCGCTCCGCGACGCGTTCGAGACGCGTCTCGCCAACGACGCAGAATTTGCCGCTGACCCGATGGCGCGCCTGCGCTGGTTCTACGCCCGATCGCCTTATGCCGATGCGCGCCACCTCCTGTATCCGGTCGGAATCGAGCGACAGAATTGCGGATTCAGCGCGAATATCGAAGAACCGCATATTCTGACGCGGATGTTCGCTTGGTGGAACGACGCCTATCTGCTGCCCGACGCCTTCACTGAAACCGCCTTCGCCCGCTATTTCACGCGGGATGCCGAACTGATCGTCAATGGCGAGTTGCGCGCGCACGGCCTTGCCGGCCTGGTCGCGCGCTTCTGCGACGTGAAGCGACTCACCGACCATGTCCGGATCGAACTGCCCTTCATCGACAGCTTCGCTTCCGCCGATGGCCGGAGAGTTTACACGCGCCACCGCGCCCACGCGACGATCCGGGGTATGACCGAAACCGAGCTCATCAGCGGATGGGCCGAACTCCGCGGCGGGCTGATCCGGCGCCTCGACTTTGTGAGTGTCATTCTGTCAGCCTGAAGCGTGCTGCCTTCCGCGAGACGCAACAATCTTATTGCGCCGCGCGATTGATGCGGAAGATCGACGAGCGCACATCGGTGACGACCGGGGGTTAAGGCAAGGACGAGTATGGACAAGCGTTCGAGAGTTGAATGGCGGGGCTACATCCCCGCGATGCTGACCCCCTTTGCGGATGACGGCACGCTGGACCCGGTTCGGCTGCGCGGCCATCTCGAATGGCTGGCGGCGGAAGGCATGCACGGTCTGGTGATCGGCGGAACCACCGGCGAGTGGACCAGCCTGTCGTCGGCGGAACGGCGCGACCTGTTCCGCCTGGTGGGCGACCAGATGAAGGGCCGCCTGCCGCTGATCGCCGGCTGCACCAGCTACACGCCGGGCGAGAGCATAGACCTCGCGCGTCATGCCAAGGCCTGCGGCTTCGACGGCATATTGCTGACCCCGCCCCCCTATATCCGTCCCTCGGACGAGGAGATTGTCACTTTCTACCACATGGTGTCGGACGCCAATGTCCTGCCGATCTGCGTCTATAACTGGCCGCCGGGCACCGGCATCGACATGTCCCCCGGGTTGCTCGGCCGCCTCGCCGATCTCGACGGCGTCGTCGCGATCAAGCAATCGACCGGTCGGCTCGACCAGTTCGTCCGAACCTTTTTCGCGCTGCGCGACAAGGTCCGCGTGTTCGGCTTCTCGATGGACGAGCATGGCTTGACGCTCCTCCATGCTCATGACGGCGACGGGACCATGGGCGCAGGCGGAGTTCTCGGCCGCGATCAGCCCGATTTCTATAACCATCTCTGGCGGGGCGATCTCGAGGCGGCGCGCGCCTGCGGAGCCAAGGACCGGCTGATCCTCGATCAATGGTACACGCCCGACCTCGTCGGACGCTTCGGCTCGGGGCCTGCTGCGCTCAAGGCGGGCTTCCGCCTGCTTGGGCAGCCGTTGGGTGGCGTGCGCCTGCCGCTGCGCGACGTCGATGCCGAAGGCCTTGCCGCCATCGCCGAGACGCTGCGCCAGGCCGGTAAGCTGTCGCGCCCGCTCGAACGGGTCGCCTGACCCCTGATATGTACGGCTATCGCCGCTGCACGACCTCGGCAGCGGCGATAGCGGTGAGGTTCAATATGCCGCGTGAGGTGACCCCCGGGGTCAAAACGTGGATCGGCTGCGCGAGGCCCATCAGCATCGGCCCCACGGTCGGCGAGCGCGACGAGGCTGCCAGCGCCGTCAGCGTGATGTTGGCCGCGTCGAGATTGGGCATGACCAGCAGATTGGCCGATCCCTCGAAGCGGGAATCGGGAATCAACCGTTCGCGCAGCGGCTGGGACAGCGCTGCATCGGCGTGCATCTCGCCGTCGACCGCCATGTCGGGCGCCATCGCCCTCACCAGCTTGAACGCCTCGCGCATCTTGCGCGCGCTGGGGCTGTGCGATGCACCGAAATTTGAGTGGGACAGCAGCGCGACCTTGGGTTCGATGCCGAAGCGGCGCACCGCGCGCTCGGCGAGTATCGTCATCTCGGCGACCTGCGCCGGGCTGGGATCGGGCACCATGTGCGTGTCGGTCAGGAACAGCACACCCGCATCGGAGATCAGCCCCGACAGCGCATAGACACGCTGGGCGTCGGCCGAACGTTCGATCGTGCGCAGCACATGCTCGACCTGACCCCAATATTCCGAATTGCCCCCGACCAGCGCCGCATCGACCTGACCGGTGCGCAGCAGCATCGCGGCGGTGACGGTCGGACGCCGATAGACGTGGCGGACGATCTCGGCCGACGGCACGCCGCGCCGCGCGGCAAGGCCGCGATAGGCCTCGACCAGCCGACCGAACCGCTCGTGATCGGTCTCGGGATCGACCACCTCGACGTCGCGGTCGAGTTCGAAGCGCAGACCGAGTTGCGGGAGCTTTTCGGCGAGGATGCGGCGGCGAGCGACGATCACGGGGCGGACCAGCCCTTCGTCCAGCGCATCCTGCACCGCGCGCAGCACGCGATCGTCCTCGCCCTCGCCATAGGCCATCCGCGCATGCGTGCCACGCGCCGCCTCGAAGACAGGCATCATCAGTTGGCCCGACCGTGCGCTCTGCTGCTGGAGCGAGCGGCGATAGACTTCGATGTCGATCGGGCGGCGCGCAACCCCCGACGCGATCGCCGCCTGGGCGACGGCGGGCGCTATCTCGGCGATCAGGCGCGGATCGAAGGGCGTCGGTATGATATAGTCGGGCCCGAAGCTGAGCTTGCTGCCGCCATAGGCTTGCGCGACGCTTTCATGCGCGGGCAGGCGGGCGAGCGCCGCGATCGCCTCGGCCGCCGCAACCTTCATATCCTCGTTGATCGTGGTCGCGCCGACATCGAGCGCACCCCGAAAGATATAGGGAAAGCACAGAACGTTGTTGACCTGGTTGGGGTAGTCCGACCGGCCCGTCGCGACGATCGCGTCGGGGCGCGCAGCGCGGGCGATCTCGGGCAGGATCTCGGGCTCGGGATTGGCCAGCGCGAAGATCAGCGGCCGTTCCGACAGCAGCGGCAGCCATTCGGGCTTCAGCACGCCCGGCGCCGAAAGGCCCAGGAAGACATTGGCGCCCGGCAGCACCTCGGGCAGCGTCCGCGCATCGGTATGCCGAGCATAACGCGCCATGTTCGGCGCCATGCCCTGCCGGCCGGCATGGACCACACCGTCCTTGTCGGTCAGCGTGACATTTTCGACCGGCAGGCCCATCGACACGAGCAGATCGACGCAAGCAAGCGCCGCAGCCCCGGCGCCGGACGTCACCAGCTTGGCCTCGGCCAGGCTGATGCTCTGCAGGACGAGCGCATTGCGAACGGCGGCCGCAACGACGATCGCCGTGCCATGCTGGTCGTCGTGGAAGACGGGGATGTTCATCCGCTTCTTGAGCGCGGCCTCGATCTCGAAGCATTCGGGCGCGCGAATATCCTCGAGGTTGATCCCGCCGAAGGTGGGCTCGAGCAGCGCCACCGCCTCGACGAAGCGTTCGGGATCAGTCGTGTCGACTTCGATGTCGAACACGTCGATATCGGCGAACTTCTTGAAGAGGACTGCCTTGCCTTCCATCACCGGCTTCGACGCCAGCGCGCCGATCGCGCCGAGGCCGAGCACCGCCGTACCATTCGAGATCACCGCAACAAGATTGCCACGCGCGGTGTAATCGAGCGCCTTGTCCGGATCGGCCGCGATCTCTTCGCACGGCGCCGCCACGCCGGGTGAGTAAGCGAGCGCCAGGTCGCGCTGGTTCACCATCCGCTTGGTCGGCTCGATCCGCATCTTACCCGGCTGGGGATAACGGTGATAATCGAGGGCGGCGCGACGAAGCGTCTCTTCCACGGTGGGTGACTCCAGCTTTTTCGGGGCGGGGCGGGGCGAAGGGACTGCGCTTTAGCAGGGCCGCCATTTTCTTCAACGGGCAGGACCAGCCTCAGTCCGCCCGTCCGGCACCGGCGCATTCCTCTTGCTTCAAGCTTAAATCAAACATACATATATGAAAACGAATATGAGTTTGATGGGAGCTTGGCTCGAAACATCCTGCAACGAAGGGGGTTGAAATGAACGGGAAGATCGGGATTTTGATATCCACCGCGTCGCTGTTCGCGATTGCGACAACGGCCGCACCGGCTTGGGCACAAAGCGCGCCGGCCGCCGACACGCTCAGCTCCGACATCGTGGTCACCGCCCGCAAGCGCGGCGAGGAACGGCTGCAGGACATCCCGGCGTCGATCACCGCGATCGGATCGGCCGAACTGGAACGCCGCGGCGTCACCAATTTCGAGAGCTTCGCCTACACCATCCCCGGCCTGACCTTCACCGATCAGGGCCCCGGTCTGAAGCGCTACACGCTGCGCGGCATCCAGTCCGCCGGCCAGGAGCAGGTCGCGGTCTATTATGACGAAGTGCCCGTCCCCGGCATCCAGAGTTCGAGCGGCGACAGCGGCTCGCAGATCGGCGACCTGCAGGTGTACGACATGGCGCGAATCGAGGTGCTGAAGGGCCCGCAGAGCACGACCTTCGGCGCCAATTCGCAGACCGGCGCCGTCCGCTTCATCACCAACAAGCCCAAGCTGAACGCGGTCGAAGGCTCGGTCCGTGCCGGTGCCAACTTGGTGTCGGGCGGCGATGAAGGCGCCAACATCTATGGCATGATCAACGTGCCGATCGTCGAGGACAAGCTCGGCATCCGTGTCGTATCCTATTATGATTACACGCCCGGCTTTGTCGACAATGTCCGGCTGGGCAACAAGAACATCAACTCCGATGGGACTTCTGGCATCCGCGGCATTTTGCGCTGGGAACCTGCGCCCGGCATCGAGATCGACGCCATGGCCTGGTATCAGCGGCGCAACACCAAGGGTGCCAGCGAATATAGCCCGTTCGACAGCTTCCGCGAGCGCGGCAACAGCAGCGACCCAGGCTGGAACGACCTCGTCCCCCGCTTCGCCTATTTCCAGACCGGGCAATATAATTCGGGCAGCTACGTCAAGTCGCCCCGACCCGACCGCCAGCAGATCTATTCGCTGAGCGGCACGGGCGATCTCGGCTTCGCCTCGCTGACGGTCACCGGCTCGATCTACAAGCGCAAGCTGCAATTCTACCGCGACAATTTCGTCTGGTCGCTGGGCGTCGGTCCGGCCGGCGAGACCTGCCCCAACGGTCGGCCCTGCACACGCTCCGATCTGATCCCGCAGCTGACCGACCAGACGCAGGACCTCAACCAGAAGACCTTCGAAGCCCGCCTGAACTCGACCGGCGACGGTCCCTTTCAGTGGGTCGCGGGCGTCTTCTATCGCGACCGCCAGTCGAACTTCCGCAGCTTCTCGCCGCTGGTCGACGCCAATGGCGACATCATCGTCGCCAGCACGCCCCCGACCGGCTTCTCCACAGCCGTGGGCGCCGGCATTGCCGGCTGCAACCCCTGCGCCTTCGCCCGTGTGAACACACGCGGCATCAAGGAAAAGGCGGTCTTCGGCGAAGCGACCTTCGACATCACCGACAGCCTCGAACTGATGGGCGGCCTGCGCTGGTTCGAGGCGAAGCAGACCGACTTCGGTTCGACCCTGTTCCAGTTCCCGACCTTCGGCAGCACGCTGCCGGCGCCCTACAACCGCCGTTTCACCGAGGACCAGTATATCCCGAAGGCGCAGATCTCGTTCAAGCCGAGCGAGGCCATCTCGGTCTATGCGCTGGCGTCCAAGGGCTTCCGCCTGGGCGGTACCAACCAGTCGGCCGCCGTGGTCATTCCCGATGGCTATGAGTCGGACTCGCTGTGGAACTATGAACTCGGCTTCAAGTCGACCTGGTTCGACCGCCGCCTGATCGTCAACGCGGCGGTCTATCAGATCGACTGGAGCAACATACAGGTGTCGGGCCGCGATCCGACCAACTCCTTCGCCTTCATCGGCAATGCAGGCGCCGCGCGCATCCAGGGACTCGAGCTCGAGGTGCAGACGCGCCCGGCGGATGGCCTCGAATTGCTCGCCGGCCTGAACTGGCTACCGAAGCGCGAACTGACCGAAAACCAGATCAGCGACAGCATTGCCGCAGCCGGACGCAAGGGTGACAAGATCCCGCGCATCCCGGCACTGACCGCGACCTTTTCGGGCCAGTACAACATGGACCTGCCGGTCGATGGCTGGAACGGCTGGCTGCGCGGCGAATATAGCTACAAGGGCAAGTCCGGCACCGAGCTTCGCCCGACCGCGAGCACCTATCGACGACAGGACGCCTTCAGCATCGTCAATCTGCGCATCGGCGCCGACAATCGTGACGACGGGCTGGGCTTTGCGCTGTTCCTGAACAACGCGTTCGACGTCCAGGGCGACGTGTTCCTCGCCGCCGGCGCCTTCGTGCCGACGACCAAGATCACCAACCGTCCGCGTACGATCGGCTTCGAGATATCGAAGAGCTTCTGATAGACCCATGGGGAGAGGAGCGCGCTTCTCTCCCCCTTCGAGACCAGACATGACCGAGCATGATTGCGCCACGACCTGCCCGCTGATTGCGAGCCGCAAACCCTATTACAAGGAACTGACAGCAGGACGGACCTATCTCTGGTGTTCCTGCGGCCGATCGAAGCGCCAGCCTTTTTGCGACGGCCGCTCGCATGAAGGCACCGGTCTCGAGCCGGTACCCTACACCGCTCAGCGCGGTGGCGAGGAAGTGCTCTTCTGCGGCTGCAAGCACACGGCCACTGCACCCTTTTGCGACGGCGCGCACAGCAATCTTCCTGGCGGTTACAAGGATGCCGGTGAGGACGCGGACGCACCGCGTCCCGACATCGTCGCGGCCGATGCGGATGGCATCGCCCGTGTCGACGGACGTTGCTTCGTCATCTCTCCGGGCGATGCCGGAGAAGAGCGCTACCGCCTGCGCAAGCTGGTCGCCCCGTCGACCGGGGCGGAGCACCAGTCGCAATTCCACCTGGCGCTGCGCGAGGCTATGTCGCCGGTGCTTCAGGCCGGCGGGACCGACGCCATATTGTGGGTGACGACGGGTCAGGGGACGATCGAGATCGGCAACCGGTCCTTCGTGCTGCAATCACCTTGCGGCATCTATGTGCGCAGCGGTGAGGCCTTCCGCCTCTCGGCCGAGACGCCCGTGATCGCCTATATCTCCGCCTGCCCTGCGGTCGAGGAACTCGACACGCCTTCCGAGCTTCCGGCGCATTTCGACGATGCCTGGCCCGACCGCGTAGTCGCGATCGATGAGGCGAACCGGACGGCGATGGGGCCGCGCTGGTTCCAGATGCTGGTCGACAAGCGCATCGGATCGACCACGGCTGCCCAGTTCATCGGCCATATTCCCATGTCGCGCGCCGAGATGCACCGCCATCTCTACGAGGAAGCGCTGATCATCATGTCGGGCCATGGCATCATCTGGAACGAGACCAGTGCGGCGCGCGTGGGCGCGGGCGACGTCATCTTCTTCCCGCGCAAACATCTTCATTCGCTCGAATGCACCGCGCCCGAGGGCATGGATGTCGTCGGGATCATCCATCCGGGCGACAATCCCGGCATCAATTACTGACCTGCGCGGAGGGGGTGAGGTAGCCCCCTCCTGCCCAGCGCCGCCCCGTCAGCCGAGCAGCGCCCGCCGCTTGACGAGGGCAGCGACCAGCCGCTCCACATCCTCTTCATCATTGTAGAAGTGAAACCCTGCGCGGATTTTCCCGTCGCGGGACGAGGTGATCACCTTGTCCTCGGCGAGTGCTGCGACCAGTGCCGCATCGTCGCGCGACGGAAGCGCGAGCAGCGGTCCCCGTCGATCGTCGTCATCGGGCGTGAAGATCGCGATCTGCTCGGCCGCCAGCCGGGTGATCGCATGGCGGGTGATGCTGCGGACATGCTCGCCGATCGCATCGAGTCCGATGCCCAGCACGATGTCCAGCCCCGCCTCCGCGCCGTAGAGGCTCGGCACCGGCGGCGTTCCCGCCTCGAACCGGCGCGCCGTCGGGCTTGGCCGGTTGGCGAAGATGTCCATCGCGCCCGGATCGACCTGCGCGAACCAGCCGCTGTTGCGGGGCGACAGCGTCTCGATCAGGTCGCGGCGAACATAGAGGAAGCCGATCCCGGCGGTCCCCAGCAGATATTTGAGCATGCCACCGACCGCCAGATCGACGCCGAGGTCGCGCGGGTCGATAGGCTGCGACCCGACCGACTGGTAGCAGTCGAGCAGGACGATCGCGCCAGCATCATGCGCGATCCGGCAAATCTCCCGGATGTCCGCATCGGGCAGCCGCCCGCCATGACGGTAGCAGATATGCGAGAGCGCGACGATCGCGGTGCGCTCATCGATCGCGGCACGAAAGCCCTCGATATCGACGACCCCCTGTCCGGTCTCGGCGACGTGGACGACCTCCGCCCCCACCTGCTCCTGGGCATGCCAGATTTGCGCGCCGGTCGGGAATTCGAAGTTGGACAGAACGATCCGGTTGCGACCACCGCCGAAGTCGAGCGCGCTCGCGATCGCGTTGATCCCCGCCGAGGCCGAGCCGGTTATCGCGATCTCGTCCGCATCGACCGCGAAGACCCGCGCCATCTGGTCCCGGACAATTTCGAGCCGTTCGACCCAACCGCCCCAGTCCGCGCCTTTCGCCACCCGGTCGTCGAGATAGCGGTTGAACGCCTCTCGCACGCTGTCGGCGAGCAGGCCGTAGGAGCCGCTGCTGAAATAGGCGAGCTCGGGCAGGGACGCGAACTGCGCCCGGACAGCTTTCAGATCGGGAAGAAGGGACAAGAGGGCAACTCCGACAATACGAAGAGGATCAGGCGAGAATATGGATCATCAGGCCGATGATCGCAGCAGGAGAGACGAAGGCGAGAAGCATATGCCACAGCCGGAAGCCGCCCGATTTGAGATCGGTCACCTCGGGCGTCATCGTCCGGCGGATCGCCCAGCCGGCGAAGAGCGCGATCAGCAGCGCGTTGAGCGGCAGCAGCAGATCGGCGATGCCGAAGTCGAGAATCTCGAAGAAGGTCTTGCCCGCGAAAGGCGGCACGAAGTCCAGCGGGTGGACGGCCTTGAGCAGGTTGAAGGACAGCAGCGAGGGCAAGCCGACCGCATAGATCGCCAGGGCTGTGCCCAGCGCGACGGGTGCCCGCTTCCAACCGGACCGCTCCATCAGCCAGGCGACGACCGGTTCGAGCATGCCCACCGCCGTGGTGAACGCGCCCAGCGCGATCAGGCAGAAGAAAGCGATGCTGACGAGACGCCCGCCGGGCATGCCGCCAAAGGCGACCGGCAGGGTGACGAAGATCAGGTTGGGCCCCTCGGTCGGGGCAAGGCCATAGAACAGCACCGCCGGGAAGATGGCGAGCCCCGCCATCATCGCGATGAAGATCACCGATCCCGAGACGATCATCGCCGATTGCGGCAGCGAAACGCCGCGCGGCAGATAGGCGGCATAGGTCATCAGCACGCCCACGCCGATCGCGGTCGAGAACAACGCCTGCCCCAGCGCGGTGAGCACGCCGGTGCCCGTCATCGCCGAGAAATCGGGATAGAAGAGGAAGCGCAGCGCCGGGCTGAGCCCGATCGTCACGGCATTATAGCCGACGAGGCCGATCAGAACGACGAACAGCGCGACCATCTTGACCTTGGACACGACCTCGATGCCGCGCCGGACACCAAGCGCGACGACCACCGCCACGGCGGCGATGAACGCGAACTGGAGAAAGGCCTGACGTCCGGGCGATCCGATTGCCGCTTCGAACACAGCACGAGATCCAGCTGCATCGAGACCGCCGAACCCCTGGACGATGGCGAGCCGCGCATAATCCACGCCCCAGCCCGCAACGACGCTATAATAGCTCAACCCGAAAAAAGGGATGGCGAGGCTCAGCCAGCCGATCGCCCGCCACGCCCGTGACGCGCCTTCGGCCTTCACCAGCCGTTCCATCGTCCCGATCACGCTGCCATGCCCCCGCCGTCCCATCGCCATTTCGGCGATCATCAGAGGGACACAGATCAGCAATACGAAGACGATATAGAGGATGACGAAAGCGCCGCCGCCATTGGCTCCCGCGACATAAGGGAAGCGCCACAGGCTGCCGAGCCCGATCGCAGCGGCTGCGGCGGCAAGGACGAAGGCCAGTTTGGAGGTCCAGACCTCACCGCCTGCGCGGTTATTATCTGCCTCGGCCATGCGCCCTACGCTCCTCTTTCCACCCTGATGATTTCTCTATATTCAAAAATATATCCTTTTGCATATAGATTTTATTGTGCGCTGGGGGCTCAGCCTCGTAGATGCGAACAATCGTTGGGGAATGATCGCATATGAGCAGCACCGGGCATCAGGAGAGCAAGACCGTCGACCTGGAGAAGGGCGACCGCTGGCTCGACGACTATCTTCCTTATCAGCTTTACCGCGTCACAAATCGGCTGAATGTCCGCCTGCAGGGCCGCATGCGCGCGCTCGACATCAACCTCTCGCAATGGCGCATTTTGAGCGTGCTCCATTCAAGCGGTACGCTGAGCATCAGCGGGATCGTCGAACAGACGCTGATGGAACAGCCCACCGTCAGCCGCGTCGTCGTTCAGCTGGAAAAGGACGGCATGGTCGAGCGGCGCGTGTCGTCCGAAGATTCGCGCATGATCGATATCACGCTGACCCCCAAGGGTGCGGAGACCTTCACCTCGATCCGTCAGTCGGCCTATGCGCATGAAAGAATCGCGCTTGAAGGGCTGCCGGCCGAGACGCTCGATCTGTTTCGCGAAACATTGCGACGCATCGAAAGCAACATCGACATCTATGATTGAGGCCGGTCTTGCCGTTAGATGAGTGCATGCCGACGGTCAGCCCCACGCAGCCCTCCATCCCCAAGGTGGATGGCGTCCTGACCATGTTCTATTATGTCGATCTCTCGGCGGCCGAGCACTGGTACGAGGAGGTGATCGGCTTCGAGAAAATCATGCGGCTAGACGGCCTCGCGCTGTTCCGCGTCCATGCGAGCAGCCATCTGGCGCTCGTCGGTGACGGCGCCGGAAGCCAGCAGCCGATCGCGGGCAGCAACAAGGGCGCTATCCTGTCGATCCAGACGAGCGAACTGGAGCAATGGCACCAGCGGCTGTTTGCGCATCAGTTGCCCGGCACCGGGCGGGGATTGCATATCGGCTGCGATGGACGGACGATCGAGTTCAAGGTCCGCGATCCCGAAGGCTATACCGTGGAATTCTTCGAGTGGATCGATTGACGCCCAGCCGGGGTCCGACCGTTTTTAATATGCATTTTCATATTTCCTTATCGGCAATATCGCGTTAGCCTCCTCTCCGTCGCCGAACAGGGGGATGGAATGAAGAGATTTCTCGGCTGTGCAGCAGCGCTGAGTCTGGTGTGGGCCGTACCGGCATTCGCAGAGACGACGCCGGTCCCCGGAACGCCCGCACATCCCGCCGCTCCCGCGGCGCTGCCCACCATCCTTCATGCGGGCAAGCTGCTCGCCGTGCCAGGCGAGAAGGTCGTCGAAGAGGCCACCATCGTCACGCGCGACGGCAAGATCCTCGCCGTGCGCGCCGGCTATCTCGACGCGGCCGCCCTAGGGCTGCCCACCGATACCGCCGTCGTCGACCTCAAGGACCGCTTCGTCCTGCCCGGCTTCATGGACATGCACGTCCATCTCAGCTCCGGGGGCTCGGCGCGAAACCCGATGACCCGCCTCAAGGAAGGCCCCGAATATTTCGCGATCAACGCCTATGCCAATGGCTACCGGACATTGATGGCGGGCTTCACCACCGTGCGCGACCTCGGCTCACCCGGCGATTCGTTGTTCGCGCTGCGCGACGCGATCCGCGACGGGATCGTGGCCGGCCCCAAGATCATCGCCGCCGGTGAAGGCATCAGCCCGACCAACGGACATGCCGACGCCCACGGCCTGCGCCGCGACCTGATGGAGGCGCAGATCCGTCCCGGCGTCTGCGACGGCGCCGACGACTGCCGCCGCGCGGTCCGCAACGCGATCAAATATGGCGCCGACGTCATCAAGGTCCACGTGACCGGCGGCGTCCTCGACGAATCCGACGCTGGCACCGGGCAGCAGTTCACCGACGAGGAACTGCGCGCGATCGTCGATGCGGGCCACGCCATGGGTCGCAAGGTGACCACCCACGCCCATGGCAAGAGCGGCATCGATGCGGCGGTGCGCGCCGGCTACGACTCGATCGAACATGCGATGTGGGCCGACGAAGAGAGCCTGAAGCTGATGAAGCAGCACGGCACTTGGCTGATTCCCACCGTCTGGCCGATCACATGGGTCGGCGACACGCCCGAGAAGGTGCGGCAGGGACCCTTCAAGACTCTCGCGCCCAACTCGCTGGCCAAGCTCTATCAGCTCGGTGACCAGCCCAAGAAGATGGTGCGCGCCGCGATCCGTCTGGGCGTTCCGATCGCGCTGGGCACCGACAACGGCATCGCGCCGCACGGTACCAACGGCTATGAAATGCTCGAATATGTCGAGGCCGGCATGACGCCGATGGAGGCGCTCAAGACGGGCACGGTCAACGCCGCAAAGGCCGGTGGCGTGCCCGATCGCGGCAGCATCGCGCCGGGTCTCGCCGCCGACATCATTGCGCTCGACGGCGATCCGCTCGCCGATATCCGCGCGGTGCTGGCGGTCGATTTCGTGATGCGCGACGGCATCATTTTCAAGAAGGACGGCAAGGCCGGGGAGACGGGGCTGTGACAATGAAAACGCTTATCCGCGGGTTCCTGCTCGCCGGCTCGATGCTCGTCGCCGGCACCATCGCACAGGCCGAAGCGATCATCTTCGACCATGTCACCCTCGTCGACGGGACCGGCGGCACGCCGCAACCGGACATGAGTGTCGCCATCGACGACGGCAAGTTCGTCGCCGTCACCCCGACCGTTGCGGCCGCAAAGCTGAAGGGACGCCGGGTCGATGCGACCGGGCGCTGGATGATCCCCGGTCTCATGGACGTCCACATCCATCTCGGCGGCCCCTATAATCCCGAGAAGAAGCATGACCAGGGCGTCCAGGCGCTTGCCAGCTTCCTCTATTCGGGCGTGACCACCGTCTATGACGCGGGCAACGACGCGCGCTTCATCCTGACGCTGCGCGACGAGGAACGCGCTGGCAAGATTCTGTCGCCGCGCATCCTGGCAACCGGCAATCTCGTCACCTATCCCGGCAGCCACGGCTCGGCGATGGGCGTCGAGGTCGACAGCTGGCCGCAGGCAAAGCCCGCGCTCGACAAGCATATCGCCGAGCAGAAACCCGATATCGTCAAGCTCACGCTGGAAGAACATGGCTGGGGCTCGCGACCGATGATTTCGCTGCTGCCGCTCGACCTGATGCAGAACATCATCCAATATTATAATGAGCGCGGCATCCGCACGACCGCGCATACATCGAGCGAGTTGCGCGCGATCGAGGCGATCTACGCCGGCGTCGACAGCCTCGCCCACCCCGTCATCCAGGGTCCCGTCAGCGACGGTTTCGTCAAGCTGATGGGGGCGAAGAAGACCCCGATGGCGACCACGCTCACGATCGGCGAAGGCTATAGCCGCCTGGTCGAGCATCCCGAATATCTCGACCAGCCACTCTACGCCGCCTCCTACAGCAAGCCGCAGATCGCAGAGCTCAAGACCAAGACGCGGGCCGAATGGAAGGAGCGCAGCTGGACCTGGTGGATGAAGCTGATGACGCCGATCGCGCAGGAGAATCTGCGCAAGATCGATGCGGCCGGCGGAGTGATCGCGATCGGCACCGATCAGTCGATCGGCCCGGCCGTCCACCGCGAGATGGAGTTGATGCAGGCTGCCGGCGTGAAGCCCGGCGAGATCATCCGCATGGCAACGCTCAACAGCGCCCGTCATCTCGGCCGCGAAGACGAACTCGGGTCGATCACGCCCGGCAAAATCGCCGACGCCGTGCTGCTGAGCGCCGACCCCACCGCCGACATCAACAACGCCAAGGCGATCGTCGTGGTGATCAAGGCCGGCGCGCTGATCGACGAGGACAAGCTGCCCATGGCTGGCGGCCTGCAGAAGCGTCGTCGCGACTTCTGATTTTCCGGCGGCGGGCCGGCGTTGCAGGCCTCCTGCATGGGGCTATTGCAAGCTGCAACCAAGCGCGAAATTCGTTCGTGTCGACCGACCCCAGCGTGCGCCGCTTATCGCATTTCAGGGATTGCAGGACGGACAATGCGCGGGGTCGGCCTTCCGATCGGGATCGATCGCCTCGATCCGTTCGAGCCCGCAGCCGCGGCACCGGTAGAGCCGGTCGACACTGTCGAACGTCGCCGTCCCGCACCAGCCGCAAGGCCGACCGGGCCGCAGTACGCCGCGCCAATCAGGGAATGCGCAATCGGGGCAGCGCTGGTCGAGGCGAAGCGCGAGATCGGCCGCCGCGCGCGCGATTGAGCGCCGCCGCGTGGGATTTCGGTGCGCCCGCATGTCGGTGCGAAGATGCACGCAGCCATGCGCCGCCAGCAGCGCCGCAACCGCTGCATCCAGCGCTTCGAAGCCTTCCATATCCTTGGCAAAGTGTCCGGCGTCCCCCGGCGGGGCGAGCAGCAGGCCGTGATCGGGAAAGCCGATGCGGTCTGCAAACTCCCGTGCTTCGGCGAATGTACGGGCTTCGCGGCTTGCGAAATTGGTATCGAGCGTCAGATCCTCGCCGATGACATGCAGGTCGCTGGCCCGGCAGAGCAGGACCACCATCTCCCGGCCGCCCGGAACGAAGCCATAAGCGGGGTGCGGGCCGAAGGCGCCCTCGCTGGCGAGCGCGAAATCGGCGTGCGGAACCGCATCCAGTCCCGCCCGCGCCTTGGCGAGCAGCGCGTCATGCTGCGATCCCGCCCTCGGGATTTCGCCGCTGAAAGTGCCGAACCGATCGGTGTCGATCTCGGGCGGCGGAAGGAAGCGCATTCCCGTGCCGGCAAGCCCCGCCTCGATCAGGTCTTCCTTGCCGTGCATGGTGACGATGACCGCCGCTCGGCCCGCAATGTCCATGGCTGCCTCCACCCTGCCCGCTAGTCAGAAGTTCGACCATGCCAAAATGAAATGATCTCATGGCAAGCATCGGAAATTCCAATGATCAGGTTTCGATGCCGCCGCTCAGGCGCCGCGCTCCAGTGCCTCGACGATATGCTGGCTCAGCTTGTGGGCGGTGTCGGAGATACCGGCGGCCTCCAGCAGAGCGATCTCGGTGTCCGCCAGCGCCGGCAGGCCTGCCTCCGGCCCAACGGGCAAGAGCGTGTCCGGTACCATCTCGCGTGGAAGCACCGTTACCCCCAGCCCGGCGCGTACCGCTGCCTGGCTGCCGGCCAGGCTGGTCGACGTATAGGCGATCCGCCAGGGGCGGCCCTGCGCCTCCAGCGCGTCGATCGCGCGCTTGCGATAGACGCAGGGCTGGGGCGACACGATCAGCGGCAGCGTCTCCTTGCCATCGGCTGCGCTCCGGTCGCGCGCGACCCAGACCAGCGGCTCCCGCCATACGCGCATGCCGCCCACTGTCGTCGTGGCGAGCGTCGGCTCGCGCTTGACCAGCACCAGGTCGAATGCCCCGCTGTGAAAGCGTTCGAGCAAGTTGAGCGTCAGATCGCAGGTCACCTCCAGTTCGACCAGCGGATGCGCCTCGGTGAACTGTGCAAGCACGGTCGGCAGATGTACCGTGGCGAAATCCTCGGGCACGCCCAGCCGGACCGAACCCGCGATGTCGGGCTCGAAAATTTCTGCCACGACCTTGTCGTTGAGCAGCAGCAGCTTGCGCGCGGTGCCGAGCAGCCGCTGCCCCTCCGACGTCAGCTGCAGCGAGCGCGACGTACGGTGGATCAGGCTGCGGCCGAGCATGTCCTCCAGCCGCTTCACCTGGAGGCTGATCGTCGACTGCGTCCGCCCCAGCCGTTCACCGGCTCGGGTGAAACTGCCCGCATCGGCGATGGTGACGAAGCAGCGGAGCAGGTCAAGATCGAGATTTCTGAGCATCTGCGCGCATCCATGTCGATGTTCAATGAATAGGATTTCAATAACTCGTTTTACCAATGCACGTCCAGAACTCATATCGGCCGCGAAAGGAGCATCATCCCATGCGTTCCACGCCCGCTTCGGCCCAGGCCGAAAGACAGTCGCCCGCCCAGCCCCTCCTGATCCTGGCTGCCCTCTTCTTCCTCGCCGTCATGACGGTGGTCGACCATGCCGTCCCGCTCTTCGCGCTCGACGGCCTGACGGCAGCCATGGCGGGCCTGGTGCTCCTCGTAGCGGCCTCGATCGTCACCTATTCGCGCCGCCACATGCGGGCCTCGGATGCCTCACGCTATTTCGGCAATATGGTCGGGCTGCTCGCCGCCACGGCCGCCTTTCTCACCACCAACCATGTGCTGGTCTTTGCGGCCGGATGGGTCGCCAGTGGCTTCTTCCTCGCCCGACTGATCGGGCATGTCCAGGGCTGGTCCTCGGCCCGGCAGTCGGCGCGCCTCGCTGCCAATAGCTTCATGACGACCGATGCGGCGCTGGTGCTCGGCCTCGGTCTGCTCAGCTGGCGGTTCGGAACGGCATCGATCGCCGATATCGTCGGTCGGGTGTCGCAGATGCCAAGCTTCTCCGCCGAACTGGCCGCAGCCCTGCTCGCCATCGCCGCCCTCGCACGCTGTGCCATTCCGCCGCTGTCGCGCTGGCTGCTCGCCTCGATGACGGCGCCTACCCCGGTTTCCGCGCTGATGCATGCGGGCATGGTCAATGCCGGCGGCTTCCTGCTCCTGCGCTTTGCGCCGCTGCTCGAAGCAGCCCCGATCGTCCGCCTCTCGCTGGTCGGCCTCGGCGCGGTCGGCGCGCTCTACGGTATCGGCGTCATGATCGTCCGCCCGGACGTCAAGCGGTCCCTGGCCGGGTCGACCGTGTCGCAGATGAGCTTCATGATCCTGACCTGCGGCCTTGGCGCCTATGCCGCCGCGCTGTGGCACATCGTTGCCCACGGCCTGTTCAAAGCCTGGCTGTTCCTCGGCACCGGCATGACCATCCGCGCACCGCAGGTCGAACGGGTCCGCCCGCCGGTCCTCGCCGCCCTGGGTGTCAGCATCCTCGTCCTGGGCGCCGGCTTCGCCGCCGGGATCGTCGATCCCCGGGCGCCGGCCTTCCTGCCCATGGCCTTCGCCCTCACGACCGCCGTCCTCACTTTCCTCACGCTCCCGCAGAGCGGCGGCCGCACGGCGCAGATGGCCGGCACCGGGGCAATGGTGGCGATGCTGATCGCGGTCCACATGCTCGGCCTGTTCGCCGCCGAAAGCCTCTACCAGCGCAGCGCGCCGCCGATCCTGCCCGCCAGCGCCCAGCTGGCTCTGGCGCTGCTCTTCTCGCTGGCCCTGCTGTGGCAGTTCAAGCCCTCGACGGCCGCCCGGCAACTGCCGCGCTGGCTCTATGTCCGCCTGCTGAACGCTGGCGCGATCCGCGCCTGATCCGCTCCCCCCTCTTTTCAAGGAAAACCGCATGTCGCTCCTCCTGAAAGAACGCCCCAAGCAGCAGACGCTCTCCATCGACGACGTCCGCGACCTCATCCAGATCGCGTCCCAGGTCGTGGCGCCGCTGTGGCCGCTCGAAAGCCCGATCGCGGTCAACCCGCTGTCCGGCTTCGAAGACCTCCCCTTCGCCGATGCGGTCAGCCGCGCGGGCGGCCTGTTCGGTGCCCGCGCCGGCATGGCGCTCGACAAGTGGCGCGGCCTTGTCGAGCAGGGCAAGGTCGACCGCGTCCTGCTCCTGCAGATCGCGGTCGAGCATCTGGGCGGCCCGGATATGGCCTTTCGCAAGGTCCTGCCCGGAATCAATGCGCTCGACCTGCTCGCAGCGCGGCTGCTGGAGATCGAGGAGAGCGCCGATCCGGACGCGGAGGCCCCGCGCAGTTCGGGCCCCGGCGAAGCCTTCCTCGCCAAATGGTGCGCCGTCTTTTTCGACCAGGGCGTCGCAGCAATGCCGATGCCGGGCCGTGAGCGCGGTCTCTACGCCGCGATCCTCGACATGGCGCTCGACGATCCGGACTTCGCGGCGCTCGCCGGGGATGAGGCCGAGGCGCTGGTGGACGCCATGCCGACCGATCCGCTCGAGGCGATCCGCCTCGCTTTGCTGGACAAGCCCAACCAGCTCGAGGCACGGCTGCACTGGCTCCGCACCATGCTGACCCGCCTGCCGGGCTGGGCCGGCCACATCAGGTGGCGGAGCGAAAAGGCGGACCTCGATGTCTCGCGCGGCGCGCCGGCGACGTTGACCGATATGCTCGGCCTGTGGGCGCTGATCGACAGGGTCGCCCCTCTGCCCAAGGCGCCGCCAGTCTTCGCCAACGATGCACGCGACGATCTGGCACGCCATTTCTCGCTGGACTTTCTGACGCTCGACCGGCTGGAAGGGGACGCCAAGGCGATCGTGCGGCACATCGCCGGGCTGTCCCATGCGGATCTCGCCTATCTGTTCATGACCACCGCCGAACGGCAGCTGGAAAGCCAGGTCGTTGCCGGGCTGCGCAAGCATGTCCGTGGCAACGAAGGCGGCAAGGCCCGCCCGGCGGCGCAGATGATCTTCTGCATCGACGTTCGCTCGGAACCGCTGCGGCGCGCGATCGAGCGGCGCGGCGACTATGAGACGCTCGGCTATGCCGGCTTCTTCGGGCTGCCGATCGCCCTGCGTTCGCCGCTCGACAGCCGGCGCAAGCGGCAGTTGCCGGTGCTGCTCGAACCGCAGCACGATGTCGAAACCCGCCCTGTTGCCGGCGCGGAGGACGAGGCGCGCCGCCTGATCGATCGCATCCGTGGCGCAACCAGCCTCAACAGCCTCGCCGGATCGGCCAAACAGGGCGTCATGACCAGCTTCGCGACCGCCGAGGCTGCCGGGCCGCTCGCTGCAGCGATGCTTGCGATCCGCAACTGGGCGCCGAAGCTGGCGCAAAAGCTGGTGCCGCCGGGACGCGAAGCGCTCGATCCGTTGATGGGTCCGTGCACCGCCAGCCATGACCATGACCATGACCATGATCACGCCCACAGCGCGGCCGATCGCATGACGCTGGCCAACAAGTGCGACTATGCACGCAACCTGTTCGCGCTGACCGGACTGAAGCCCGAAGCGCTCGGGCGCATCGTGATGCTGCTCGGCCATGGCGCCAGCGCGGTGAACAACGCCTTTGTCGGCTCGCTCGACTGCGGCGCCTGCGGAGGCCGCTCGGGCGGACCGAACGCCCGCGCGCTGGCGGCGATCCTGAACGACGATCGGGTGCGCAGCCGCCTGCGGGCCGACGGCCTGATGATCCCGGAGGACAGCCATTTCCTCGCGGCCCAGCACAATACGAGCACCGACGAGATCCTGTTCTACGAGAGCTGGAACATCCCGGCCTCGCATCAGGAGGATTTCGAGCTGCTGCGCATGGACATCGAGGATGCTGCGAACGAGACCTGCGGCTGGCGTGCCGAACGTCTCGGCCGGACGATCGAGGGACAGCGCACCGCTGCGCTCCACTGGGGCGAGGTGCGGCCCGAATGGGGCCTCTCGCGCAATGCAGCCTTCGTCGTCGGTCCGCGCTCGATCAGCCGCGACATCGACCTCGACGGGCGCGCCTTCCTGCACAGCTATGACTGGCGGCAGGACCAGGACGGGTCGGCGCTGAAGACGATCCTGACCGCGCCGATGATCGTCGCGCAGTGGATCAACTGCCAATATCTCTTCTCGACGATCGACAATGCCGCTTATGGCGCGGGCGACAAGGCGACCCACAACATCATCGGCGGCTTCGGCGTCCTGCAGGGCAATGAAGGCGATCTCTGCGTCGGCCTGCCGCGCCAGTCGCTCTTCAACGACGACGGCACCCCCTATCATGTGCCGCAGCGGCTGCTGACCGTGGTCCACGCGCCGCTCGACCGGGTCGACCGGATCGTCATGGAGACGCCGATCCTCAGCAGGCTGTTCGGCAATGGCTGGGTCAAGCTGATCGTGATCGATCCGCTCGACAAGGCAGCGCACCGCTGGGTGTCGAGCGACGGCATCATGCCGCTGTCATCGGCGCCCAATGGCTGGGCACAGGGCCATTATAGCGTCTGAACTATCTGACGATTGAGCCGGGCGGTGGCATCCCACCGCCCGGCAAGCGGTTCAGAGCGTGCGGCGCCAGCCGAACTGGTCGTTGGTCTCGCCGCGCTGGATCGCGACCAGCCGGTCGCGCAGATCCTGGGTCATCGCGCCGGCCTCGCCGGTGCCGATCAGGAATTCGCCGCCGCTGTGGAGAATCCGGCCGACGCTGACGATCGTCGCAGCGGTGCCGCAGACGAACACCTCGCGCAGGCGACCGCTCTGTGCATCGGCCTGCCACTGATCGAAGCCATAGCGGGCTTCCTCGACCGATATCCCCTTGTCGCGGGCGAGCGCGATGACCGAGGCGCGGGTGATGCCGGGCAGGATCGTGCCGAGCGGCGGGGTCTTCACCGTGCCGTCGTCGAACACGAAGAAGATGTTCATGCCGCCCAGTTCCTCGACCCAGCGATGCTCGGCGGCGTCGAGGAAGACGACCTGGTCGCAACCATGTTCGATCGCCTCGGCCTGCGCGATCAGGCTGCCGGCATAGTTGCCGCCGCACTTGGCTGCACCGGTGCCACCGGCGGCGGCGCGGCTGTAATTGTCCGACACCCAGACGCTGATCGGCTTGGCACCGCCCTTGAAATAGGCGCCCACCGGCGAGGCAATGACGCAGAAGATATAGCGCTTGGCCGGACGCACGCCGAGGAACACGTCGTTGGCGAACATGAAGGGGCGCAGATAGAGACTGCCCTCGCCCGCCGGAATCCACTCGGCGTCGATCGCGACCAGACGCTCGATCGCCTCGAGGAACAGCTCTTCGGGCAGCTGGGGCATAGCCATGCGATGCGCCGACTGGTTGAAGCGGCGCGCATTCTCCTCGGGGCGGAACAGGGTGATCGCGCCGTCGCTGCCGCGATAGGCCTTCATCCCCTCGAAAATCTCCTGCGCATAATGCAGCACGGCGCTGGCCGGATCGATCGAGAAGGGCTCGCGCGCACGGACGCGGGCGTCGTGCCAGCCGGCCTCCTCGGTCCATTCGATCGTGACCATATGATCGGTGAAGACCTTGCCGAAGCCTGGCTCCGCGATCAGCTGTACCCGCGCATCGTCGGAAAGCCGGTTGGGGTTCGGGATCGTCTGGAACTGCACAGAATCTGCCATGGTTCACCTGAAGATGGATTTGCGCGAAGCCCTTAAAGCCTGATCGGGCGCGGTGGAAGCGCTTTGCGCAGCGCACCCGGCGGATTGCCCGTCAGACGGAACGGCGGGTCAGGCGGCGGCCCGCTCGTCAGGCCGCTCGTCGAGCCGGGCGATCAGCGCGGCGCGCTCGTCCGCATAGCGCGCCATCGCCTCCTCCTTCACCGGGCCATAGCCACGCACCATGTCGGGCAAGGCGGCCAGCGCCAGCGCGGTGTCGGGCGCGGTCCGGTCGAGCCGGTCGCACAGCATCTCGATCGTCGCAAGATATTCGTCGCGCAGCGCGCGTTCGGCGCGACGCTCGGCTGTACGGCCGAACGGGTCGGCCCGGCCGCCCCGCAGCGCCTTGCCCTTGGCGAGCAGCGCCATCGCGGTGAAGATCCACGGCCCGAACTTGCGCTTGGCCGGGCGGCCCGTGGCGGGGTCGACCCGCGACAGCAGCGGCGGCGCCAGATAGAGCGAGAGCCGCCGCGTCGAAGCGAACTGCGCCGACAGCGCCTCGCGGAAGGCCGGCTCGGCATAGAGCCGCGCGACCTCATATTCGTCCTTATAGGCCATCAGCTTATAGGCATTGGCCGCCACCGCGCGCAGCAGCGGCTCGCCCGCATCGCCCATCGGCGCGACGGCGGCGCGGACGCGATCGACCAACGCGACATAGCGCGCGGCATAGGCTTCGTCCTGATAGGCGACCAGATCGGCGCCGTGCCGCGCGATCAGGGCCTCGGTGTCCTCGACCGCCACGGGCTCGGCAGCGACGCCCGCCATGCGCTCGACCGCCGCCAGATCGACTGCGGCCAGCCGGCCCCAGGCGAAGGCGCGCTTGTTGAGCGCGACCGCCGCACCATTGGACTCGATCGCCGCCGCGAAGGCCTCGGCCGAAATCGGCAGCAGCCCTTTCTGCCAGGCATAGCCGACCATCAGCGTGTTGGCGGCGACATTGTTGCCGAACAGCCCTTCGGCAATGCGCGTCGCGTTGATCAGGAAGCCGCGATCGCCTGCGCGCTTCATCAGCAGGTCGAGCATAGTCGCGGTCGGCAGAGCGGCGTCGCGGTCCAGCACCACGTCGGCGGTCGGGGTCTCGTCGGCGTTGAGGACGATCGCCCCGCGACCGACCGCGAATCTGCGCAGCGCGTCGGGGCTGCTGGCGACCACGGCATCGGTGCCGAGCACGAGGTCGGCGTCCCCCTGCCCGATCCGCACGGCGTGGATGTCGCCGCTCGCGATCCGCACCTGGCTGACCACCGCGCCGTTCTTCTGGGCGAGGCCGGTGAAGTCGAGCACGGTCGAGGACAGCCCGTCGAGATGCGCCGACATGCCCAGCAAGGCGCCGACCGTCAGCACCCCCAGCCCGCCGATGCCGGCGACATAGACGTTGAACACGCCGTCGAGCGCGGGGATCACGGGCGCGGGAAGGGCCGGGAAACGCTCCTTCTCCATCGCCTCGATCCGCGCGGCTTCGGGGCGGCGCAGCACCGGGCCGTCGATCTCGACGAAGCTCGGGCAGAAGCCCTTCACGCAGGAGAAGTCCTTGTTGCACGCCGACTGGTCGATCCGGCGCTTGGTGCCCTGCGCGGTCTGCAGCGGCTGGACCGCGATGCAGTTCGACTGGACCGAGCAATCGCCGCAGCCCTCGCAGACGCGCGGGTTGATGAACAGGCGGCGGTCGGGATCGGGGAAGCCGCCCCGCTTGCGGCGGCGGCGCTTCTCGGCGGCGCAGGTCTGTTCATAGACGATCGCGGTGACGCCCGGCATGTCGCGCAGCTCGCGCTGGATCGCGTCCATATCGTCGCGGTGGCCGATGACGACCTCCCCGCCCAGCGCACGCCACTTAGCGGGATCGTCGCTGACCAGGCGGACATGCGACACGCCCTCGGCCTTCAGCTGCGCGACGATCCGCGCGGGATCGATCGCGCCTTCGGCCGGCTGCCCGCCGGTCATGGCGACCGCATCATTGTAGAGAATCTTGAAGGTGATGTTGGCCTTCGATGCGACCGCGCTCCGGATCGCGAGGAGGCCGCTATGCTGATAGGTGCCGTCGCCCAGATTCTGGAAGATGTGCTTCGTCTCGGAAAAGGGCGCCGCGCCGACCCATTGCATGCCCTCGCCGCCCATCTGGCTGAAGGTCGTGGTCTTCAGCTTCGGCACCGACAGCGCCATGACGTGGCAGCCGATGCCGCCGCCCGAGATCGATCCTTCGGGCGTCTTCGTCGAGCTGTTGTGCGGGCAACCCGAACAGAAGAAGGGCTTGCGCGCCGGAAAGGGCACCACCTCGCCCCCGGCCTTGCGCTGCTGCAGCGCGTCGAGCCGCGCCGCGAGACCAATCGGGTCCTGCATGATCCGCGACACCAGCGCGCGCGCGACCAGCATCGGGTCGAACTCCATCACCACCGGCAGCAACGTCCTGCCCTCGACATCGGCCTTGCCGGCGACGCGCGGGCGCGGGCCCGCCCGGTTGAACAGCGCCGCCTTGATCTGGTTCTCGACGGTCGGCCCCTTCTCCTCGACGACGAAGATCTCGTCGGCCTGCCCCGCCAGCTCCAGCAGCGGCGCGGTGGCGAGCGGCCAGCTCATCGCGACCTTGTAGATCGACAGACCGAGCGCCTCCGCCTCATCCTCGCCGATGCCGAGATTGCCGAGCGCCTGCATCAGATCCTGATGCGCCTTGCCAACCGTGACGATGCAGAGGCGCTTCGCCCGGCTGGCGAAGATCGTGCGGTCGATCCGGTTCGCGGTCGCCCAGGCGATGGCGGCCGGCAGGCGCTCCTCGATCATGCGCCGCTCATATTCGGCGCGCTGCGCGGGCCACTGGATCGTCGGGTCCCAGTTGAGCCCATGCGGCGGAACGACATCCGACGGCGCGCGGAACAGCGGATAGGCATCGGGCAGTTCGAAGCTCGCGGCGCTCTCGACCACCTCGGCGATCGTCTTCATCGCCACCCACAGGCCCGAGAAACGCGACAGCGCGAAGCCGGCGAGGCCCAGCGTCAAAATCTCGGAAACATTGGCCGGCTGGATGACCGGCATCATCACCGACTGGAAGATGCCGTCGGTCTGGTGCGGGAACATCGAGGACTGCGCCGCATGGTCGTCCCCGCCGATCGCCAGCACGCCCCCGAGCGGCGAAGTGCCGAGCATATTGGCGTTGCGGAACACGTCGCCGGTCCGGTCGACGCCATTGCCCTTGCCATACCAGATGCCGAACACGCCATCGGCCCTGGTCTTGCCGAAAGCCTTGTGCATCTGCGCACCCCACAAGGCGGTCGCCGCGAGATCCTCGTTCAGGCCCGGCTGAAAGACGACATCATGCGCATCGAGATATTTCTGCGCCTTCCACAGCTGCTGGTCATAGGCGCCCACCGGCGAACCGCGATAGCCCGACACTAGTCCAGCGGTGCTGAGCCCCCGCGCCCGATCGAGCCGGCGCTGCATCAGCGGCAACCGCACCAGCGCCTGGATACCAGTCATGAAAGTGGGGCCGCTCTCGGCGGTGTAGATGGCGTCCAGGCTTACGATACGGTCATGCTTCATCGCGGATCTCCTGCCAGCGAGAATAGCCGAAGCGCCGTGGGAAGGGTTTCCAAACTTCTCGCTCAAAGCAGCGATCTTGGTATCTTGAACTACTTTAACGGCTCTTTATGGTCATATGGACCATCAGGCAGGAGAAGAGCGCGGTGACCGACCTCGACAGCTACGACATCCGAATCCTGCAGACGCTCAGCCAGGACGGCCGGATCACCTGGCGCGATCTCGCCGACGCGATCGGCCTGTCGCTGACGCCGACGATCCGCCGCGTCCGCCAGCTGGAGGAGGCGGGTTACATTACGGGCTATTTCGCCCGGCTCGACGAGAAGCAGCTGGCCGGGGCGATGAGCGTGTTCGTCTCGATCACGCTGGAAAAGCAGGTGCGCGCCTCGCTCGACGCCTTCGAGGCCGAGGTCGCGTCGCTCGCGGAGGTGATGAGCGGTTTTTTGATGTCGGGCGGGTCGGATTATCTGCTGCGCTGCGTGGTCCGCGACCTCGACCATTATCGCGACTTCCTCGACGTGCTGACCAACATCCCCGGCGTCGCCCACATCCAGAGCAGTTTCGCGCTAAAATCCTTCATCAACCGCCCCGCTCCGCTGATCCGAGCCGGGACGCGCTGACGCGGGCGACGACCAGCCGCACGGCTTCCCGTTTGAACCGCAGCGGCCTAGAGAAGAGCGCAATGACCGCGACCGACGCCAGCAAGGATGCCGCCACAGGCACGGCCGACAGGCCCGCCCGCCGCGCGCGCCAGGCGCCCGACATCCGCCGCCAGGACCTGCTCGCCGTCACGATCCGCTGCCTTGCGACGCTGGGTCCGCGCGGCGCGACGGGGCGCGAGATCTGCCGGCAGGCGGGCGTCTCGCACGGCCTGCTCCGCCATTATTTCAGCAACCCCGAAAATCTGCTGCTCGAGACCTATCAGGAGCTGTGCGACAATTTCATCGGCCGCTTCGCCGAGGAGGTGGAAGCCGAACATCCCGACCCGTGGACGACGATCGACCGGCTGTTCGAGGTGCATTTCAGCGAGGAATGGTCTAACCCCGACATATTGGGCGCGTGGATCGCCTTCTGGACGCTGGTCCGCAGCAACCCCGACTTCGCCGAGGTCAGCCGCCATTACAACGCCCGCCTCCAGACCCTCCTCGACCGCGCGGTCGCCCGCCTGCCCCAAGGCCCGGTCCCCCCGCGCGACATGGCGACGCTGATCTCGGCGACGATGGACGGCCTGTGGCTTGACTACAGCCTGTCGCAGGAGCGTTTAACGCGCGAGCGCGCGCTGGGCCTCGCACGGACGATGCTGCGGCGGCTGGCGCCGGTGGGGGATGAGGAATGAACTGATGTTCGTTGGCGCTGTCGCGCCGGGCATAGGGCCAGCCATCGCCAAGCTCTTAATTCTTGCCTGTCATCAGACCCGCGCCAGCGCGGTACAAGGGCTCCTCGCTATCATCCGGCACCGCGGGATCCTGTGCTTCCACGGCTGCCATGCTGGATGGCAGTTCAAAAGGCAGCCGTCCTCTTGCCGACAGACGTCCCGTAGCGACATCTAGCAAGGCTGCATCGGATACCCCGAAATTGACGAGAATTGCGCTCGACATGCTGTCCACCGGTCCAAGCACAGCGGGACGATCCGCGAACAGCGCCAGTGCGACCCGGGTCTTGCCGCTAAGGTCCTTGACCAGATCATGCCCGGCATCTCCGGCGCGGAAATCAAGCCGCCCCTCATTCTGGCGCCTGCCGAAGAAGTGGAAAGGATGCGGCCGTTCGGACGGCGTACCGAGACGCACCAGCGCCACATCAGCCTCTTCCGGCTTGTCAACGACGACAAGACCGCGCGCGCGCGCAGCATCGGCGTCCACATCTTTCAGCCAGACACGCGTTCCGGCCTTCAGGGGAAAAATACCGTCATTCTTCAATAGGACCTGAGACGCAGCTTGTGCGGCAAACCCCTCATCGTTCGCCTGAGCCGCTCCGACAGACTGCGCTGCAGCGTCTGGATCAACATAGGGATTTTCGAACAGCCCCATCTGGAACTTTGTAACAAGAACGCGCTTCGCCGCTGCGTCGAGCAGGGCTTCCTTCACCAGGCCCTTGTTGACAGCCTCAACAATGATGCCCGCATCAGTGACGCCCCCAAACTGGTCGATGCCGGCATTGATGCCTTTGGCGAAACGTTCAAGCTCACTCAGATTCTCCACGCCCCAAGGCATGGCGATGGATTCCGGTCCCTGCGGCTTGGTCGGCGAAACACACTCCGCTTTGCAGTCGTTGGTGATCGCCCAGTCAGACAGGATGATACCATCGAATCGTTTCTCCTTGCGCAGCTTGTCTTGAAGCAACTGCGCGTTGAACCCAGCCCCGACCTGTTCCAGCGGTCTGCCCGAGACCGAAACCCCCTGTATGATCGAATAAGTGGGCATCACGCCAGCAACATTGACCCGAAATGCACCGTCAAACGCTTTGACGTGAGCAGAAAAGCTCTTGTTCGTCGCTTTTGCAAAGCGGCCATATCGATTGTGCCCGTCCCAGCCCTCAGGCGTGGCCCCATAGCCAACCCAATGCTTCACAACCGTCAGCACGCCGTCAGGCTGCAGGCCTTTCGGACTGCCCTGAAACCCCTCAACATAAGCTGCCACCAGATCGCGAACGACCTGCGGATCAGAACCGAAG
The DNA here is from genome assembly GCF_049889055.1 of Rhizorhabdus antheiae. Classification (NCBI taxonomy): domain Bacteria; kingdom Pseudomonadati; phylum Pseudomonadota; class Alphaproteobacteria; order Sphingomonadales; family Rhizorhabdaceae; genus Rhizorhabdus; species Rhizorhabdus antheiae. The sequence goes on from NZ_JBLTWO010000001.1 coordinate 105,116, forward strand.
GTTCCTGTCCCGCGTGCCCAGCGTGGTTCAGTAAATAGGTCAGCCTGCGGCGAGAGAGCCTGATGGATACCCGTCGCGCGATATTCCTTTCGCGCTACCTCGGCAAAACGCTTCATCAGTTTCGTGTCACGCAGGGCGCCAAAGCCCAATGTCTCTGGCCACTGCGAATAACCCACGCCCATGCTGCTGGCGCCCAGAACAAACTGGAAATGATGACGTGGGTCCGTGCTGATGGTCAGTGGGATGCCAAGACGTGCCCCTTCTGCAATTTCCTGAAGCTTGTTATTCTCCTCCGCCATTCGGCGCGGACCAACCGCGAGGCGCGTAATAAAGCTGGTCACATTCCGTTCGGTCACGTCTGGCCGGAACAGCGAGACATCATAGCCTTCGGTTGAAAACCCTACGAAATTGCCAATGCCTGGGATCGAGCCATGCATCATGGTTCCGGCCTTTTCCGCCAGGGTCATGCGCGCCACCAGGTCGGCAGCGCGGGCAACGGGTTCAAGCCGCCAGTTTTCATAGGGATTGACCTGACCATCCCGGTTCAGATCGCGGAACCGCAGTCCGTCCTGCTCGATCACGGGCGCGTGACGGCTGTCTAGTCTGGGCTGGGCCAGCCATGGAGCCAAGCTCTTTGCGCTTGCCGCAATCGGGGTGGAAGCCAGACCGGCAGAAACAAGCAGCAACGCACATTTAGCGGTGTTCATAGAGGCAGTCCTCAAGCCCAGATTCCGTCAATCTCTGATACATGAAAAGAAGACCTAACCTAATGGCGCGACCTCCCCCGCATCAGCACATTGTCCTGATAGTGCCGGTGCTCACAGTCAAACCGCCCACCGCTTCCTATCGTTGGAAGCGGAAGTCGAATGCAACGCCAACCATGCGGAACGCCTGAGGATCGAACTATTGTCGATCGGAAGGGGTTCCTGGCAGTGCCCGGTTTGCTTCGAAACGGCTGACAAACCGCTCGTCACCACAGTTGCGGCAAAAGGCCGTCAGACGGCTGATCCTGCCGATCGGGCTGACCGGGCGTGGGGCAGTTTCGCACGTCGCCAAGGCTGGATGGGGTGGCAAGGCCGGCGAACTGATCGTGATGGTCCGCTACCTGGAATGCGGGCCGCAACATATTCGAATAGACCGCTTCCATTTCGGCGGCAGCGGGGGTCCCATTTTGGCGCCGCAATGGGTGCCAGCGCTATCGTCCCGCTCGCCGGCTTCCTGATCGACGGCAGCGACATGACTCTTACCGCTGACACTCGCGGCAACGCGAAACTGTCCGGCGCGGTGCAACTGCCGCTTGGCGACAAGCCCTGTCCTATTCCATCACCCAACTGAAGAAAAGCTAATGCCGAGAATCATTCGGAGCGGGATGCTGTCGATCATGCTGTTGGCGGCAAGCGCCAGCGCGATGGCGCAGGATGTGAACGCACCGCTCGTTACCAAATCCGGAGCTTTGCCGGCTCCCGAGCCCGGCAAGGCACAGATCATATTCTTCCGCCCCGGTTCGATCATGGGTGCTGCGCTGGGCTGCGCGGTTCACGAAGGCGAGGCGGAAGTCGCCCGGCTGGGATCGGGCAAATATTATGTGATCTCGGCCGAACCGGGGAAGCCTGAATTTTTCACCGAAGGCGAAGTCACCGACAAGCTGGCGCTGGAGGTCGAGGCCGACGAAAGCTATTTCGTTAAGTGCAAGATCGGCATGGGCGTTGTGACGGGCCGCGCCAATATCTCGCCCGCCGATCGCGCGGCCTTCGCCGAAAAGGCGAAAGGGCTGACGATGTGGCAGCCCAAGGACAAGAAGTAACGCGATCCAGGCTCGGCCGCGCCCATGCGCGGCCGGCGCAGGGACTTCACGGCCAAATCTGGCTCGTCGACCATGCGGTGTGCCGGGACTTCGGCCTCCCCCCCCAATTCCCGCTGGACCACGCACGCCGCTCGTAACATCATCCGCCGACCAAGCGGGAGCGCGCCCATGCCGCCAGTGTTGAAGATCGTCGACGAGTGCTTCGGTGCCGGAACGGGGGAGCGCAGGCCCGCGCTCGAGCTGCGCCTTGCGACCGAGCGCATCACCGCGCGTGAGCTGATCCGCAGGCGCGTGGCCGACGAGGTGGGCGTCGCCAATCGCAAGCGCATCAAGGCCGCCGCCGATCATGCACGCGCGCGATCCTTCCTCATCCCGCTGCGCGACGACACGCCCGAAGGCGGGCTTGCCTCCTTTCAGGCCGGCTCCTTCCGTGCCCACCGCTTCGACGAGGCGGTCGAATATAAGCGCGCGATCGATGCGTTCGGGCGGAACCAGTTCGTCCTGCTGGTAGACGAGCGTCAGGTCTGCGACCTCGACGAGGCGATCGTCGTCACGCCGGATAGCGAAGCGGTGTTCCTCTATCTGACCCCGCTGATCGGCGGATGACCGGACTGATCGGCCGCATTGCTGGGCTGTTCAAGACGCGCGGCCGAGCACCGGACACTTCCGTCGCGGACCGCGCGTCGGGGCCGCTCTCCCCGTCAGCGCCCGAAGTGCGCCGCGTGATCACCGCGATCTGCGATGAGGTGATCAGGGACGGAGTCAGGGGGGTCAAGCTCGGCGGCATCGAGCCTTGGGAGCGGCTGAAAAGTGGCCCCGAGGCCATGCAGGTCGCCGTCGCGCTGAACGCCGTCATCCACAAACGCCATGGCGGCCTCTTTGGCATCAAGATCGAGGAAACGCGCAAAGCGATCGCGTCTCAGCTGTTCCGGAAGAAGCTGCCCTTCACCGGCGATCAGCTCGCCGGTCCGATCAGGGCCTGGGCCGAACAACCCCATCTTCAATATGGCATGGCCGGGCTCTCCGTGATCGGCGCGGCAGAACGGCTGCTGGACGGGCAAGCTCCCGAGGGCGCTCTGCGCAGCGCGCTCGAAAAGCTCCGGCGGCGGCTGACGCCCCTCCTCGCCGATCAGCCCAGCGACAAGTTCGACAGAGCCCTGCTCGCGCGCGTGAAGGCGCTGCTCGAACCCGAACTGGCCGATCGGCGCCCCCTCCCATCAGGTCCGTTCGCGAAATCGCTCGCGCCATGGCTCGCGTCATTCGACGCGGCCGATCGCGACGCATGGCAGGCGCTACTCGCTTATGCCGCCGGCGCGGGCGACAAAAGCAGGCCCGCCGCGAAGTGGGTGAAGGAGGGACAGAGACTGGTCGACGCCATCGGTGAAGCCATCGTTACCGCGCGGCTGATCGCCTGGATGGAGAAGACGGCGCCCGACCCGGCCAAGCCTGATCCCAGCCTCGACATCCTCAGGGGACTTGTCTGGCTCGCCTCGGCCTGGGCACAGCCCGGGCTTGTCGGAGCGGTCGGGCGCTTCGCGGAGAGATGCTTTCGCAAGGTCTCCGGTATCGGCGCGCGCTCAGTGAAACTCGGCAATGCCGCGCTCTGGACGTTGTCGGAAAGCGGCGACGGCGAAGCGGGGGCGGCCGAACTGTTCCGCCTGCGGACCCGGCTCAAGCTCCCGTCTACCCGGAAGCTGCTCGACGAACTCCTCACGACCATGGCCGGACGGCTCGGTAGCAACCTGGCCGATCTCGAAGACGGTGCGCTGCCGACGTTCGGGCTGGCGCGCGACGGAATGTCGACCCACAGGCTGGGCGAGTTCACGGCGAACATCGTCGTCGACGCAGCGGACGTCGAGATCCGCTGGCAGACCGAGGACAAGCGCTCCCTGAAAACAGTGCCCGCTGCCGTCCAGCGCGACCATAAGGCAGAGCTGGCATCGATCCGGCAGGCGGCGAAGGACATCGAAGCAGCCCGCGCCGCCCAGGCGTTGCGGCTCGAACAATCCTGGCTGGAGGATCGGCACTGGGATACCTCGGGATGGCGGCGGACCTTTCTCGATCACCCGCTGCGGCGCCAGGTCGCGCAGGCGCTGATCTGGCGTTTCGAAGGGCCGGATGGCCCGCTGGACGCCATCGCCCAGGTCGATCGCCTGCTGACGCTCGCCGGCAGCGCTCCGGTCCCCGCAGCCGGCATGGTGCGGCTGTGGCATCCGCTCGACAGCGATCCCGAAACGGTGCTGGCCTGGCGCGATCGCATCGTCGCGCTCGATCTGACGCAGCCGATCAAGCAGGCGCATCGCGAACTCTATGTCCTGACCGACGCCGAACGCCGCACCGGCACCTATTCGAACCGCTTCGCCGCCCACATCGTGCGCCAGCATCAGTTCCGCGCGCTGTGTCAGGCCCGCGGCTGGACGTTCGACTTCCTCGGCGCCTGGGACAGTTGCAACATCCCGACCCGGCTGCTTCCGCATCACCAAATGGCGATCGAATATGATGTCGTCCCCGTGGACGACGGCCGCCACAGCGCAGCCGATATACCGCTGCATCTCACGACCGACCAGGTCCGCTTCCTCGACCGCGACCGCCGGACGATGCCGCTGGAATCGGTGCCGCCGATCGTCTTTTCGGAAATGCTGCGCGATGTCGACCTGTTCGTCTCCGTCACCAGCGTCGCCAATGATCCGGCCTGGACCGACGGCGGACCGGATGGCCGGTTCGGCGACTATTGGCGCACCTGGGCCTTCGGCGATCTCGGCCAGAGCGCGGAAACCCGACGGACGCTGATCGCCGCCATCGTCCCGAAACTGGCGATCGCCGACCGGCTGGAGGTGACCGACAAGTCCCTGGTCGTGCAGGGACAGCGGCACAGCTATGCGATCCACTTCGGATCGGGCAACATCCAGATGCTGCCGAGCAAACGCTATCTCTGCATCGTTCCGGGCCATCCGGGGAAGCCCAACGAGACGATCAAACTCCCCTTCACCGGCGACAGCCTCGTGTCGATCATCCTGAGCAAAGCCTTCCTGCTGGTGGACGAGAGCCGGATTACGGATCGGACGATTTTGGCGCAGTTGTGAGGGGGTGCTGTTAGGAGCATCGGCGGTGCACGCGCTTTCGATTTTTGGCGCCTACGGCCACCTATTCGCTCAGCGGGCTCAGGACCGAACAGCCACCGCTCGTCAAAGCCAGCTAAAAGCGCTTGCAGGACAATGCCGCAGGACAAAGCCTGGGCCAGCCAGATCGTGCGCGATGCGGGTTAAGCCAAGAAGCTGTTCGACGCGGCCCGGCTGGCCCACACCGTCCAGCTCCCTGGCCTAATGCCTGGTGACACGCACCAGCGACCCGTCATAGCCGAGTTCCTCCACCCGCCGCCGGAGCATGGCCTTGCGGCTTTCGGAGGGATCGGCCTCGCGCGACAGAACCCACAGGTAGCGCCCCGAAGGTTCGCCCACGATCGACCACTGATAATCGTCGTCATGGTCGAGCACCCAGTAGTCGCCATAAAACGGGCCGAAGAACGATACTTTGAGCTTGGTACCCGTTGCAGGGTCGACGATCTTCGCTCTGCCCGTAGCGGTCTTGAGCGGCCCGTCGATCTTGCCCATACGGCAACTGTTTACCACCCGGATCGATCCGTCGCTGTTGCGCGAATAGTCGGCCGAGACTGCCTCGCAGTCCTTCTGGAATGGCGCGTCATAGCGAAAGAGCTCGTACCAGCGGCCGAGATAGCGATCGATTTCGACAGCCTTGGCCGGCTGCGGCACAGCCCGGTTCCCGACCGGCATCGAGGACAGCGTCGCGCAGGCGCTGAGAGTTCCAGCCATAGCAACAACCAACGCATGTCTGAGCCATGGCATAATCATCGATAACCTCTCATCTCATGTGGCGCCGTGCGTGGGCATGGTTGTTTCGACAGTCGTCTTCTCGAACCGGCCCAATCGTCGCCATTCAGAGTGTCACGAACCGATATGCGCTTTCGATCCACTCTGGCGTTCGACCGGCTAGCCGGGAACGCCAAAATACTCCAGCCCCCTACCGCACCACCCTCCCCCCCTTCATCACATGGTCGACCCGCTCCAGCGCTCCGATATCCGCGAGCGGGTCGGCGGCAACCGCGATCAGGTCGGCATAATGGCCCGGCGCAATCTCGCCGACCGTGGCGGATTTACCCATCAGAGCGGCGGCGCTGGTCGTGGCGGACTGGATCGCCTGCATCGGCGTCATCCCGTAGCGGACCATGTAGCGGAACTGGCGGGCGTTGAGGCCGTGGGGATAGACGCCCGCGTCGGTGCCGAAGGCGATCTTCACCCCCGCCTTGACCGCCCTGGCGAAGCCCTGGCGCTGCGCCTCGGTCGTGTCGTCATTCTTGCGGAGGATGTCGGCGGGCCAGCCGTCGCGGCGGCCGACCTCCGAGATATAGTCGCCATTATAGATGTCCATGACGAGCCAGGCGCCCTTCTGTTTGGCGAGCGCAATGCCCTCGTCGTCGATCAATGACGCATGTTCGATCGAGCGCACCCCGGCGCGCAGCGCGATCTTGATCCCCTCGGCACCGTGGGCATGGGCGGTGACATAGCTGCGGTTGCGCGCGGCCTCGTCGACTGCGGCGCGGATTTCCTCCTCGCTCATCTCGGGGGCGCCGGGCTCGGTCCCGGCGGCGAGCACCGCGCCGGTCGCGATCAGCTTGATGAAGTCGGCGCCGCGCTGGAACAGCATCCGCGTCTTCGCCTTCACCTCCTCCGGGCCGCTGGCGACGCCCATCCGCATCGACGGCGGCACGCCCACGTCGGGCGCGGTGCCGGTCACTTCGCCGCCCCCGCCCGGCACGGTGATATAGGCCCCGGCGACCGCCATGCGCGGCCCCTCGACCGATCCGGCCTCGATCGCGTTGCGCAGCGCCACGTCGGTGAAGGCGCGGAAGGTGCCGACGTCGCGCACCGAGGTGAAGCCCGCCATCAGCGTGTCGCGCGCATGGCGGGCGCCGAGCAGCGCGATGTCCGCCTCCGAATGGAGCAGCGGCTCGGCCACATTGGCACTCTGCTCGGTGTCGGCGAGATGGGTGTGCATGTCGATCAGGCCGGGCAACACGGTATAGGCCGACCAGTCGATCAAGGCGGCCCCGGCCGGCGGTGGCGCATAAGGCGCGACCGAGGTCACCTTGCCGTCGTCGATGCGGATCAGGCGGTCGGTCAGCACCCTGCCCGCTTCGGTATCGATCAGCCGCCCGGCGCGGACATAGCTGGTCTCGGCCCAGACCTGCCCCGCCGTCGCCAGCGACAGCAGCGCCGCCAGACCGGTCACCGCCCTCGTCACGCCGCGCCTGCCCGCCATGCTGATCCCCCTTCGTGCCGGCCCGGTCGAGCGGGCCGGGGCCGATCCTGCATCACTGTTTGACAGTCGTCAAACGAGCCCATCTTGCGACTCCCCGCCGCTTATTATACAAGTGTCAAACAAGCAGGAGTTGCCATGGCCACGCAGCCTCGTTCCGATGTCCGATCCGATCCCGATGCGGGCTGGAGCCTGCCGGCCTGGACCTATTCCGATCCGGACTTCTTCCACGCGGAGGTGGAGCGCGTATTCCGACCGTCCTGGCAGATCGTCTGCCATGAAAGCGACATCCCGCAGGTCGGCGACTATCATACGCTCGACTATATCGGGGAAAGCGTCATCGTCGTGCGGGGCGACGACCGGGTCGTGCGCGCCTTCACCAATGTGTGCCGCCACCGCGGCGCGCGGCTGGTCGACGGCCCCTCGGGCTGCGCGAGCCGGCTGACCTGCCCCTATCATGCGTGGAGCTACGACCTCAAAGGCACGCTGACCGGCCTGCCGCTGTCGCAGACCTACGGCGGCATGGACCGCGCGGCACACGGCCTGGCGCCGGTGCAGGTCGAAATCTGGCAGAGCTTCATCTTCGTCCGGCTGGAGGATGATGGCGGCCCGTCGGTCGCCGAGATGATGCAGCCCTATGCGGCCGAGGTGGAGCCCTATCGCTTCGCCGACATGCGCGCCTTCGGCCGGGTCACGCTGCGCCCGCGGACCGTGAACTGGAAGAATGTCGGCGACAATTATTCGGACGGGCTGCACATCGTCGTCGCCCATCCGGGGCTCACCCGGCTGATGGGCAATGGCTATACGGTCGAGGCGATGGAGCATGTCGACAAGATGGCCGCGCCGATCCGCGACCGCCTGTCGAACAACCCGTCAGAGCGCGCCTATCAGGCGATCCTGCCCGACGTTCCGCATCTGCCCGAGGACCGCAAGCGGCTGTGGACCTATTTCAAGCTGTGGCCGAACTTCGCCTTCGACATCTACCCGGATCAGGTCGACTTCATGCAGTGGCTGCCGGTCTCCCCGACCGAGACGCTGATCCGCGAGATCGCCTATGCCGTGCCCGACGACCGGCGCGCAATGAAGGCCGCCCGCTATCTCAACTGGCGCATCAACCGTCAGGTGAACGCCGAGGATACATGGCTGATCCAGCGGGTGCAGGACGGGATGGCATCGAGGAGCTTCACCGTCGGTCCGCTGTCGGAGACCGAGGTGGCGCTGCGCAATTTCTGCCGGAAGATGCGGGGCCTGATCCCCGAAGCCCGCCTGCACCATGCGCCCGCACCGGGCTGGAGCCGGCGCCCGCGCGCGCAGGGTTAGAAATCAGATCGAGGAATAGGGGGAAAGCGATGTCGACCCATTATGATGCCGTGATCATCGGCGGCGGCCATAACGGCCTCGTCTGTGCCTTCTACCTCGCCCGCGCGGGGCACAAGGTGCGCGTGCTCGAACGGCGCGACGTCGTCGGCGGCGCTGCGGTGACCGAGGAATTCCATCCGGGCTTCCGCAATTCGGTGGCGAGCTACACGGTCAGCCTGCTCAACCCCAAGGTGATCGCCGACATGCGGCTGGCCGATCATGGCTATCGCGTGATCGAGCGGCCCGTCTCCAACTTCCTGCCCCAGCCCGACGGCGGCTATCTGCTGCTCGGCGGCGGGCTGGAGCGCACCCAGGCCGAATTCCGCAAGTTCAGCGCGCATGATGCCGAGGTGCTGCCGGCCTATTATGACGCGCTCGAAGGCGTCGCCGACGTGCTGCGCGACCTCGCCATGCACGCCCCGCCCAATGTCGGCGACGGCATCGACACGCTGATGGCGGGCGCGCGCCAAGGCCTTCCGCTCGCGCGGCTGCCGCTCGAACGCCAGCGCGACGTCCTCGACCTGTTCACCAAGAGCGCGCGCACCGTCCTCGACGGCTGGTTCGAGAGCGAGGCGGTCAAGGCCGCCTTCGGTTTCGATGCGGTCGTCGGCAACTATGCCAGCCCCGACACGCCGGGTTCGGCCTATGTGCTGCTCCACCATGTCTTCGGCGAGGTGAACGGCAAGAAGGGGGCCTGGGGCCACAGCGTCGGCGGCATGGGCAAGATCACCGCGATCATGGCCAAGGTGTGCCGCGATCTGGGCGTGGAGATCAGCCTGGAGGCGCCGGTGTCGCAGGTGCTGGTCGACGGTGATCGCACGGTCGGCGTTCGCCTCGACAGCGGCGAGGAGATCTTCGGCCGCCGCGTGATCGGGAATGTCGGACCCAAGCTGCTCTACGAGCGGCTGATGGACCCGTCCGACCTGCCCAACGACTTCCTGCGCCGCATCCGCTCGTTCAAGGCGGGGTCGGGCACCTTCCGGATGAACGTCGCTTTGTCCGAACTGCCGAACTTCACCTGCCTGCCGGGACCGGGCCAGCATCTGGAATCCGGGATCATCATCGCCCCGACGCTCGACTATATGGACCGCGCCTTCCTCGACGCGAAGCTGCACGGCATGTCGAAGCACCCGATCGTCGAGATGCTGATCCCCTCGATCGTCGACGACAGCCTCGCGCCTCCCGGACAGCATGTCGCCAGCCTGTTCTGCCAGCAATTCGCCCCCGTCCTGCCCGACGGGCGCAGCTGGGACGACGAACGCGAGACGGCGGCGGACCTGATCATCGACACGGTCGAGGCCTATGCCCCGGGCTTCAAGGCGTCGGTCCTCGCCCGGCAGATCCATTCGCCGCTCGATCTCGAGCGCAAGTTCGGGCTGGTCGGCGGCGACATCATGCATGGCAATATGTCGCTCGACCAGCTCTGGGCGGCGCGGCCGGTGCTCGGCCATGGCGGCTATCGCGGGCCGATCAAGGGGCTCTACATGTGCGGCGCCGGCACCCATCCGGGCGGCGGCGTGACCGGTGCCCCCGGCCACAATGCGGCGCAGGTGATCCTGTCCGACGCGGGCCTCTACGGAAAGCTTCGCGGCCGCGCCTGATCGGTCAGGAGGGAGCATTCGAGGAGGCTGCGGCCTCCTCCAATATCCACTGGCGCACATGCCGCAGCGCGCGGCTTTCGGGCACCTCGGCCGGGGTCACCAGATAATAGGCCTCCTCCCCCGCCAGCGGGATGTCGAGTGGCGACACCAGCACGCCCGAGGCCAGCTCGGGTTCGATCAGGAAGCGCGGGATCAGCGCCGCCCCCGCCCCCGCGGCTGCCGCCTGCGCGAGCATCAGGAACTGCTCGAACGAACCGCTCGGCGCCGGCGGCGCTGCCGACACGCCTGCTGCGCGCAGCCAGCGCGCCCAGGCGGAAGCGCGCGACGACTGGATCAGCAGCGGCCAGCGCAGCACGTCCTCGGCCCGCTCGATCGGGTTTCTGGCGAGCTGGGCCGGCGCACATACGAGGATCGCCTCCTCGCGGAACAGCAGGTCGTGGCGCGCGCCCGGCCAGTCGGGCAGGCCGAAGTGGATCGCGGCGTCAAACGGCTCGTCCGAGAAACTGAACGGGAAGGAGCGCGCCGCGAAGTTGACGATGATGTCGGGGTGCCGCGCGGTGAGGCCCGCCAGACGGGGGGCGAGCCAGCGCATCCCGAAGCTCGGCAGCGTCGCGATCGCCACTTCGCGATCCGAGCGGCGGTTGAGCGCCGCCTCGGTGGCGCTGCGGATGCGATCGAGCGCGGGACCGACGCTTTCGGCATAAGCCCGCCCTTCCGGGGTCAGCTCGACCCGGCGCCCCTTGCGTCGGAACAGTGCCAGCTGCAGCCAGTCCTCGAGCTGCGCAATTTGCCGGCTGACCGCGCTCTGCGTCAGCCCGATCTCGGCCCCCGCACGCGAAAAGCTCTCATAGCGCGCCGCTGCGACGAAGGCCGCCAGCGCGCCGGTCGGGGGAAGCAGCCTTCGGCGGTTCTCGTACATTCCAAATCCTCATCTACAGATGAAGCTATGCCATTTTGAGCCAAGCACTCAAGGCGGTAAATGGAGGGTCTTTCAGTTCACTTCATGATGGAACCGGATATGAGCGCCGTCGAACGCCTGATCGAAGCCCAGCTGGGCACGGAAGCCACACGCCGGCTGCTGGAGGTCGTCGAGATCGACCCCGCGATCGGCAGTGGCGACGGCGACGAGGTGACCCGCGGCGACGTCGCGATGGCGCTCGGCGCCTGCCTGTTCGACGGGCTGCTGCATGCGGTGCCGAGCGGTGCAGCCTATGTCGAGGATCGCCGCGCCGAGGGCGGCAAGGTCTGCTTCGATCATGGCGCGATCCGCACCATCCTGTTCGCCGACGGCCCCACCGGCGCGCTTCCGGCCGGGCAGCTGGCTTTCTCGCGCATCCTCGAGCCGCTCGGCTATGCGGTGGCCGGGACATACCCGCTCCCCCGCCTCAACATGACCGGCCGGGCCTATTGTCATCTCGACCATGCCGAGACGATCCCGCAATATTTCGTCAGCGAGCTGCACGTCGACCGCTTCGACGAAGACTTCGCCGCCGCCGCGCAGCGCGTGTTCGGCCAATCGCGCGACCCGCTCGGCGACGCGGGCCGGACGCTGCTCGACACGCTGTCGGCGTCGCATAAGGCGCCCTTCGCCATGGCGGCGGCGGGCCTGCCCGAACTGCTCGCCGCCTTCGGCCGGCATCATGACGAGCCGACCCTCGACGACTATCATATCCTGCGCGGGGCCTCGCCCGAGGCGGCCTGGATCGCGACCGAGGGCAATGCCTTCAACCATGCGACCGACCGCGTCGCCGATGTCGAGGCGCTTGCCGACCGGCAGCGCGCGATCGGCCGGCCGATCAAGGAACGCGTCGAGATCTCGACCAACGGCCGCGTCCGCCAGACCGCCTATCGCGCCGATCCGGTGACCCGCCGCTTCCGCACCGATGACGGCAGCGTCGAGCAGCAGGTGCCGGGCTCCTTCTATGAGTTCATCACCCGCGACAGCGATCCGGAGACGGGGCGGCTCGATCTCAGCTTCGACAGCGGCAATGCGACCGGCATCTTTCAGATGACCAAGGTCGCATGACCCTCGACGGCCTGGCCGCGATCGTCGGCGAGCGCAACCTGCTCGACGCGCCCGAGGATCTGGCCCGTTATGACTGCGACGGACGTCAGGGTGGCGGCGCCGCACTGGCGGTGGTGCGCCCCGGCTCGACCGAGGAGGTCTCGGCGCTCGTCCGCGCGGCCCATGCGGCTGGGCAACAACTGGTGCCGCAGGGCGCCCGCTCCGGCCTCGTCGGCGCCGGCCTTGCCGACCGCCAGATCGTCTTGAGCCTGGAGCGTCTCAACGCCGCGCCGCTGATCGACCCGATCAACCGGACCGCCGATGTTGAGGCCGGGGTGCCACTGTCTGCGCTTAACGCGGCAGCGGGCGAGCATGGTCTCTATTTCCCGATCGATCTCGGCGCGGATCCGTCGATCGGCGGGATGGTGTCGGCGAACACCGGCGGCGCCCGACTGCTCCGCCATGGCGACGTGCGGCGCAATCTGCTGGGGCTGGAGGTCGTGCTGTCCGACGCGGAGGGCACCATCCTTCGTTTCGGCCGGGGCCTGTGGAAGGACAATAGCGGGCTCGATCTCAAGCAACTGTGGGTCGGCGGCGCCGGATCGCTCGGCATCGTCACGCGGGCGACCGTCGCGCTTCAGCCCAGGCCCGCGAACCGCATCACCGCGCTGATCGCGCTCGAACGCCCCGAAGCGGCGGTAGACCTGATCGCGCCGCTCGAAGCGGGGCTCGGCACGCTCCTCACCGCCTTCGAGGGCATGTCGTGCCCGGCGATGGAAGCCGCGCTCGTCCATGTTCCGCGCCTGCGCCTCCCCTTCGCCGGCGGCATCCCGCCCTATGCGGTGCTGGTGGAGCTGTCCGGCGGCGCAGCGCTGTCGGAGGCGATGCTCGCCGACGCGCTGGCGGCGTCGCTCGAACCCTGGATGGAACGACCCGACGGCGGCCTGATCGACATTGCCGTCGCGCATGACGAGGGCCTCTGGGCGATCCGCCATGCGATCCCCGAAGGGCTGCGCGCCTCGGGCAAGGTGATCGGCTGCGACGTATCGCTGCGACGCGGCGACGTCATGCGCTTCCGCGCCGACCTGATCGAGCGGCTCGCCGCCACCGCGCCGCAGCTGCGGCTGTGCGACTTCGGCCATATCGGCGACGGGGGCATGCACTTCAATCTGGTCTGGCCGCCCGAGGCCGGCCCCTATTCGCCCGCCGAGGGCGAGGCGGCGCGCGCGATGATCTTCGACGCCGTCGTCCGCGACTATGGCGGCAGCTTCAGCGCGGAGCACGGGCTCGGCCCCGTCAACGCGGCTTATTATGCGCGGCTGGTGCCGGCGGCCGAGCGCCGTCTGGCCGGCCGCATCCAGCAGCTTGTCGCGCCCCATCGGATCGGGCGCGTGGATTTCGACATGGAGGACCGGGGATGACCGACGATCGCATCATGGGCTTGTACAACCGCGCACCGATCTCGGTGGCCAGCGGCAAGGGCGTGTGGCTGACCGACGAGGACGGGCGCACCTATCTCGACTGCGTCGCGGGCATCGCCACCAACGGGCTCGGCCATTGCCACCCGTCGCTGATCGCCGCGCTGGAGGCGCAGGCGCACAAGCTGTGGCATGTGTCGAACATCTTCCGCATTCCCGGCCAGGAGGCGCTTGCGCGCCGGCTGACCGATGCCAGTTTCGCCGACGTCGTCTATTTCGCCAATTCAGGCACCGAAGCGGTCGAATGCGCGATCAAGACCGCGCGCCGCTTCCACGCCGCTGCCGGCCAGCCCGAGCGGATCGACATCATCGGTTTCGCCGGCTCCTTCCATGGCCGGACCTACGCAGCGATCAACGCCTCGGGCAACGCCACCTATCTCGAGGGCTTCGGCCCGCGCCTGCCCGGCTATGTCCAGCTGTCGCTCGACGACCAGGCGGCGATCGAGGAGGCCATCGCGCGGCCGACTACCGCTGCGGTCATCGTCGAGCCGGTCCAGGGCGAAGGCGGCGCGCGGGCGCTGTCGGGCGAATGGCTGACCCGGCTGCGCGCACTGACCCGCCAGCATGGCGTGCTGCTGATCTATGACGAGGTCCAGTGCGGCATGGGACGGACCGGCAAGCTGTTCGCGCACCAGTGGTTCGACGACGCCGCGCCCGACATCATGGCCGTCGCCAAGGCGCTCGGCGGCGGCTTCCCGGTCGGCGCCTGCCTGGCGACCGATCACGCCGCGAGCGGGATGATCGTCGGCGTCCATGGTTCCACCTTCGGCGGCAACCCGCTGGCGATGGCCGTCGCGACTGCCGCCTTCGACGAGATCGCGCAGCCCGCCATGCTCGCCCATGTCGAGGCCGTCTCCGCCGAGTTCCGCGAGCGCCTGACCGAACTGGCCGCCCGCCATCCCGACCTGATCGCCGAAGTGCGCGGCAAGGGGCTGCTGATCGGCCTCAAGATGATCCCCAACAACCGCGAGTTCATGGCCATCGCGCGCGATCATGACCTGCTCGTGGCCGGCGGGGGCGAGAATTGCGTGCGCCTTCTGCCGCCGCTGATCATCACCTCCGAGGAGATCGTGGAGGCGGTGAAGCGTCTCGATGCGGCCTGTGACGATGCACGGGCCCGCCTGGCGAAAGCGGCCGCCTGATGCTGGTGGTCCGGCCCGCCGGGCCGGCGGACCTGCCCGCGCTGATGGAGCTCGCGGTCCTCTCGGGCCGGGGCTTCACCAGCCTGCCCGAGGACCGCGACGTGCTGGCGCAGCGGCTGCAGCTGTCCGCCGACAGCTTCGCCGGCAGCATCGCCCCGGCCGAGGCCTGGTACACGCTGATGCTGGAGGACGCGGCGACCGGTCGCATCGAGGGCGTCGCTGGCGTCCGCGCGGCGGTGGGCATGCGGCGGCCGCATTTCTCCTTCCGGGTGATGACGCTCGCCCAGTACAGCGCCGCGATCGACATGCGCTTCGACCATCAGGCGCTGGTGCTGGTCAACGAATGCGGCGGCTGGACCGAGGTCGGCTCGCTGTTCCTCCGCCCCGAACGGCGCAGCGGCGGCGCCGGCCGGCTGCTGGCGCGCAGCCGCTACATGCTGATCGGATCGGCGCCGCTGCGCTTCTCCCAGACGGTCATGGCGGAACTGCGCGGCTGGTTCGACGAACGCGACCATTCGCCCTTCTGGGACGGGGTCGCCTCCAAATTCTTCCGCCTGCCGTTCGAGGAGGCCGATCGCATGGTCACTTCGACCGATGGGCAGTTCATCCTCGACCTCGCCCCGCGTCACCCGATCTATGTCGAGCTGATCGACGGCGAAGCCTGCCGCTCGATCGGCCGCGTCCACCGCGATGGCGAGGCGGCAAAGCGGCTGCTGGAGCGCGAGGGGTTCGAGGCGTCGGGACTGATCGACATCTTCGACGGCGGGCCGACCATGACCTGCGGCCGCGACAATCTGCTGACGCTGCGCGCCAGCCGCGTCGCCCGCGTCTGCGTCGGTACGCCCGACATCGACGCGGTGCCGCACCTTCTCTCGACTGTCGACATCGACGCGTTCCGCGCCGTGCAGGCGCATGCGACGGTGCATGAGGACGTCGTAACGATCGACACCGAAACCGCCCACGCTCTCGGCGTCGGCGACAATGACCGGATCAGGATCAGCAACGGATGACGATGATGGAAGAGCTTGTTTCGACCGACCCCGCCAGCGGTGCCATCGTCTGGCGCGGCGCCGTCTCCGGCCCGGCCGACGTCGCCCGCGCGGTCGCCGCTGCCCGCGCGGCGCTGGGTCCGTGGCGCGCGGCTTCGGCCGAGGAGCGGATCAGGGTAGCGAAACGCTATGCGGTCCTATTAGGCGAACGTCGCGAAGCGCTCGCTGAACTGCTGTCGCGCGAGACCGGCAAGCTGCTGTGGGAAACCCGCGCCGAGATCGGCTCGATGATCGGCAAGGTCGACATCTCGATCGCGGCGATGGCCGAGCGCGCGGGCGAGCGCGCGGCGGACATGCCCTTCGGCCGCGCCGTGCTGCGCCATCGCGGGCATGGCGTCATGGCGGTGCTCGGCCCCTATAACTTCCCCGGCCATTTGCCGAATGGCCATATCGTGCCGGCACTGCTGGCGGGCAATGCGGTGGTGTTCAAGCCGTCCGAACTGACCCCGGCGATCGGCGAGGCGATGGTTTCCGCGTGGCGTGACGCCGGTCTGCCCGATGGGCTGCTGGGGCTCGTCCAGGGCGGCCCCGACACCGGCCGCGCGCTGGTGGCGTCGGACATCGATGGATTGCTGTTCACCGGTTCGCCGCAGGGCGGCGCGGCGCTGCGGCGCGCGCTGGTCGACCGTCCGCATGTCATCATGGCGCTCGAACTGGGCGGCAACAATCCTCTGGTCGTGTGGGATTCGCCGGAGGAGGCCGCCTCGATCATCGTCAATTCGGCCTTCATCACCACCGGACAGCGCTGCTCCTGCGCGCGGCGGATCATCGTGCCTGAAGGACGCATGGGCGACGCCATCGTCGATGCGCTGGACGCGCTTACCGCACGCGTGCCGATCGCCGCCTGGGACGAGCTAGGCGAGGCCTTCATGGGGCCGCTGATCTCCGCGCCCGCCGCCGATCGCGCCCGCCAGGGTGTCGCGGCGATGGTCGCCGCCGGCGCCCGCACGATCCGCGCCTTCGACCGCATCCCTGGCCGCTCGGAGGCCTTCGTCACGCCCGCCATCCTCGACACGACCGGCATAGCCCTGCCCGACGAGGAAATCTTTGCGCCGGTCGCGCAAATCATCCGCGTACCCGATTTCGATGCTGCGATCCGCACCGCCAACGACACCGTCTATGGCCTGTCCGCCGGCCTCGTCAGCGCCGACGCCGCCCTATGGACCCGCTTCGTCGAGGAAAGCCGCGCCGGGGTGGTCAACCGCAACCGGCCGACGACCGGAGCCGCGGGCAATATGCCGTTCGGCGGGCTGGGCGCTTCGGGCAATCACCGGCCCAGCGCATATTATGCGGCCGATTATTGCGCCTATCCGATCGCGAGCTTCGAAGCCGACGGCGTCGCGGCAGTGCCGGTCAACGGCCTAGCACTCTAGCGAAGCTGGCGCTTTTCCAGCTTCCGGGCCAGTGTCCGACGGTGCATGCCCAGCCGGCGGGCGGTCTCGGAGATGTTGAAGTCGGTCTCGACCAGCGTCTGGTGGATATGCTCCCACTCCACCGTCTTGATCGACGACTGGCGCCCCTCGACCACGGCATCGGGATCGCCCTCGGTCTTGGCGAAGGCCGCTTCGATGTCGTCAGTGTTCGACGGCTTGGCGAGATAATAGGAGGCGCCGAGCTTGATCGCCTCGACCGCCGTGGCGATGCTGGCGAAGCCGGTCAGCACGACGATCTTCATCGCCTCATCCAGTGCGCGCAGCGTCTGGACGCAGACCAGCCCCGAAGCTCCACCCAGTTTCAGATCGACCACCGCGAAACCGGGATGGTTCGTCTTGAGCAGCACGGTCAGTTCCTCGTGGCTATGTGCCACGATCACGCCATAGCCGCGCCGCTCGAAGGATCGCTTCAGGGTGCGGGCGAAACCGACATCGTCCTCGACGATCACCAGCAGCTTCTGGTCGGTCATGTCCGCGCCTCCTTGCCATAAGCGAGCGCCGCGATCGGCAGGCGCACGCGCACATAGGCACCGCCTCCGTCGCGGTTGCCCGCCTCCGCTTCGCCGCCCAGCTTGCGCACCACATTGACCAGCAGAAACAGCCCCAGGCCGCCGCCGGGCTTGCCCTTGGTCGATCGATAGGGCTGGCCGAAGGAGGACAAAATGTCGGGCGCGAAGCCCGGCCCCCGGTCGGCGATCTCCAGGATCAGCGCGTCCTGCTCGCGCGTCGCGCTGATGCCCACCCAGTCGGGCGAGAAGTCGGCCGCATTGTCGATGATGTTGCCCAGCACCTGCTTCAGCGCCGGATCGGAAACAATCGGTACATCCTCCCCGAAGCGGTCGACATAGTCGATCGCGCCCGAGCGGCGGATGGTGCGCCATTCGTCGACGATGCCGTCGAGGAAGCTGCGCATCGTCGTGACCGCAGGCGCCACCCCGCGCGCTTCGCCGGCGGACATCAATATGCCGCTGACGATCGCCTTGCAGCGCTGCACGGCCGCATCCATGTCGGCGAGATCCTCGCGCAGGTCGGGATCGTCGGCCAGCTTCGGCATCCGCTTCAGGTCACCGATCAGCACCGACAGCGAGGAGAGCGGCGTGCCCAGTTCATGGGCTGCGCCGGAGGCCAGAAGGCCCATGCGGACGATATGATCCTCCTCGGCGGCGCGCTGGCGGACCTTGGCGAGCGAGGAATCGCGGTCGCGCAGATTCCGGCTGATCCGCGCGACGAAGGCTACGAGCAGCACCGCGATCAGCGCAAAGCAGACGATGCTGCCCTGCAGATAGAGGTGCATCGGATCCTCGGCATAGCGCCCGGGAAGGTTCAGGGGCGCCGGGTCGAGCGAGAGCATGGTGAGCGCCAGGAAGGTCGCGGCCACGATGCCCCAGGACGAGCGCGGCTCGAGCAGGATGGCGCCGATCACGACCTGCAACAGGAAGAGCGAGGTGAACGGGTTGTCGAGCCCGCCGCTATGATGGAGCTGCCAGGCGAGCGCCGCCACGTCGATCAGCAGCGCGACCGTCAGTTCGGTGTTGGATACCGCGCCGCGACGCTGGATCAGCGGCCAGCTCAACAGGTTGATCACCGCCAGCAGTGCAGGAACGACCAGCAGGGGAACAAGCGGAAGCTCGACCCCCATCACTCCACGGACGACCAGGATCGTGAACAGCTGCCCGCCGACCGCGATCCAGCGCAGCTGGAGCAGAAGCTCCATGTTGCGCCGGCCGGTGTCGTCACCGCCGCCGGGCCAGCTGGACCGGAGGTCTTCCGTCATGCTTCAGTCCGCCAGAGGGCGAACGGGGCGCGAAAGCCACCAGGCGCCAAAGGCGGACATCAGAGCCATGATGAACCAGGTGAGCGCATAGACAGCATGGTTATCCGAAAAGCGGATCACCGTCAGCCCACCCACTGGGCCATCTCCGCCAGGCAACCGCCCCGCGTCGACGAAATAGGGTGCGACCGGACCCAGCCTCGCCGCGCGGGCGATCGAAGCGACGTCGCGCGAATACCAGCGGCCGCCGGCCGGATCATTGGCGCGCAGGAAACCGCCCCCCGGCTCGGATGGCCGCAGCAGGCCGGTAAGAACAACCGCCCCGTTGGGTCTCCACCGCGCCCGATCCTTGTCGTCCTGCGCCACGAAGCCCCGGTTGACGAGGATCGCGAACCCATTGTCGGTATCGAACGGCGTCATCACCCAATAGCCGGCACCCAGATCGCTGACCGCGCGGACCAAGATGTCGGGACCGGGCCGATAGCGGCCCCTCGCCACAATGCGGAGATAGGCGAGGTCCGTCACGTCCGGAGACGTGAGTCTGCCCGGCGCGGGCGGCGCCACGGGAGCGGCATGGACCCGTCCCTCGACCGTCGCGATCAGCGCATGTTTCCAGGCGCGGCGCTGGACCTGCCAGACGCCCAGCCCCACGAAGACCAGCGCGAGCGCCAGCAGGACGAGCGCGGCGCCCGTCCGTGCCGGACGGCGCATCGTCACGGCATCTGGCTCATATCGTGCGGCATGGGCATCATATTGGCGTTGAGGTGGAACATCACCCAGAGCGATCCCGTCAGCATGATCACGACGAGGATCAGGGTGAAGACCAGCGCGGTCATCGTCCAACCGCCCTCCGACTTGCCGTTCATGTGCAGGAAGTAGACCATATGGACGACCATCTGCACGACCGCGAAGGCGACGATCAGCGCCGCCGTGACTCCCGCGGGAAAGGGCCGCGCCATGACCAGCCAGAAGGGGATGGCGGTCAGTATGACCGACAGCAGGAAGCCGATGACATAATCGCGCATCGTGCCATGGCCGCTGCCGCCATGGTCGCCATGGTGCGGGTCGGCATGGCCGTGGACGGAGCTGTGGTCGGCGCTCATCGCAGCATTCCCATGAGATAGACGAAGGTGAAGACGCCGATCCAGATGACGTCGAGGAAGTGCCAGAACAGGCTGAGGCACATCAGGCGGCGCTGGTTCGCCTGGATCAGGCCATAGCGCGACACCTGCACCATCAGCGTGACCAGCCAGATCGTACCGAAGGTGACGTGCAATCCATGCGTGCCGACCAGGGTGAAGAAGGCCGACAGGAAGGCGCTGCGCTGGGGCGTCGCCCCGATATGGATCAGGTGGTGGAACTCATAGAGCTCTATGCCGAGGAAGACCGCGCCGAACAGCCCGGTCACCGCCAGCCAGCCGAGCACCGCCTGCTTTGCGCCGCGTTGCATCGCCAGCATCGCGAAGCCATAGGTGATCGACGAGAAGAGCAGCATCGCGGTGTTCACCGCGACCAGCGGCAGATCGAACAGGTCTTTCGGGCCGGGGCCGGCCGCAAGATTGCCCCCGAGCACCGCATAGCAGGCGAACAGGATCGCGAAGATGAGGCAGTCGCTCATCAGGTAGATCCAGAAGCCCAGCATCGTGCTGTGGCCCTCGGGATGCGCATGCTCGTCGAGGTCGTAGAAGGACAGCGCTCCGGCGGAGGTCATGGCCTGGTTCTGCATGGTCACGCTCCCTGCGCGGCGAGCTGGCGCGTCCGCACCGCTTCGGCCGCCTCGACGGTCTCGACCGGAATGTAGAAGTCGCGCCGGTAGTTGAAGGTATGGACGATCGCGACCGTCAGCAGCGCGGCGAAGCTCAGCCCCGCGAGCCACCACATATACCAGATCAGGGCGAAGCCGCAGACCGCGCTGAGCCCCGCGAGGATGATGCCGGTGCCGGTGTTGCTCGGCATGTGTATCGCCCTGAAGCCGGTCACCGGGCGCTCCGCGCCGCGTGCCTTCATGTCGTACCAGGCGTCGAGCGAGTGGATCACCGGCGTGAACGCGAAATTATAGTCGGGCGGCGGCGAGCTGGTCGCCCATTCGAGCGTGCGGGCGTTCCAGGGGTCGCCGGTCTCGTCGCGCAGTTCCTCGCGCTTCCAGATGCTGACCGCGAACTGGACGAGCATGGCGCCGATGCCGGCGGCGATGATCACCGCGCCGATCGCCGCGATGACGAACCAGATCTGCAGCGAGGGATCGTCGAACACGCGCATCCGGCGGGTTACGCCCATCAGGCCGAGCACATAGAGCGGCATGAAGGCGAGCCAGAAGCCGACGACCCAGCACCAGAAGCTGATCTTGCCCCAGAACACGTCGAGCTTGAAGCCGAAGGCCTTGGGCCACCAGAAGTTGATCGCCGCGAACAGGCCGAACAGCACGCCGCCGATGATCACATTGTGGAAATGCGCGATCAGGAACAGCGAGTTGTGCAGCACGAAGTCGGCCGGCGGCACCGCCAGCAGCACGCCGGTCATGCCGCCCACGGTGAAGGTCACCATGAAGGCGATCGTCCACAGCATCGGCAGCTCGAAGCGGATCCGGCCGCGATACATGGTGAACAGCCAGTTGAAGAGCTTGGCGCCCGTCGGGATCGAGATCACCATCGTGGTGATACCGAAGAAGCTGTTGACGCTGGCACCCGATCCCATGGTGAAGAAGTGGTGCAGCCAGACGAGGTAGGACAGAATCGTGATGACGATCGTCGCGTAGACCATCGAGGTGTAACCAAACAGCTTCTTGCCCGAGAAGGTCGAGGTCACCTCGGAGAAGACGCCGAACAGCGGAAGGATCAGGATGTAGACCTCGGGGTGGCCCCAGATCCAGATCAGGTTCACGTACATCATCGGGCTGCCGCCGAAGTCGTTCGTGAAGAAATTGGTGCCGACATAACGGTCGAGGCTGAGCAGCGCGAGGACGGCGGTCAGCACCGGGAAGGACGCGACGATCAGCACGTTGGTGCACAGCGACGTCCAGGTGAACACCGGCATCTTCATCATCGTCATGCCCGGCGCGCGCATCTTGAGGATCGTGACGACCAGGTTGATGCCCGATAATGTCGTGCCGACGCCCGCTATCTGGAGCGCCCAGATATAATAATCGACGCCGCTCGCGGGGCTGTAGGCGATCCCCGACAGCGGAGGATAGGCGAGCCAGCCGGTCTGCGCGAACTCGCCCACGAACAGCGAGCACATGACCAGGCCCGCGCCCGCCGCCGTCATCCAGAAGCTGAAATTGTTGAGGAAGGGAAAGGACACATCGCGCGCGCCGATCTGCAGCGGCACGACATAGTTCATCAGGCCGGTGACGAAGGGCATCGCCACGAAGAAGATCATGATCACGCCATGGGCGGTGAAGATCTGGTCGTAATGATGGGCGTTGAGATAGCCCTCCGACCCGCCGAAGGCCATCGCCTGCTGGAGACGCATCATGATCGCGTCGGCGAAGCCGCGCAGGAACATGATCAGGCCGAGCACCATGTACATGATGCCGATCTTCTTATGGTCGACGCTGGTGAACCAGTCGCGCCACAGCCAGCCCCAGAGCCGGTAGCGGGTGATCAGGCCGAGCACCGCCGCGCCGCCAATCACCACCGCGACGAAGGTGGCGACGACGATCGGCTCGTGGAGCGGCAGGACGTCGAGCGACAGTCGCCCGAAGATCGGATCGATCGGAGTGGGAGCGGACGTCATATTCTCTTTCCCGGGGATCAGGACGCGCGCCGAGGCGCGGCAGGGGTGGTGTTGGCGGCGAGCGTCAGCAGCGGCGACGATGTACCCGGTCGGCTGAGACCGAAGCCCTTGAGCGGCGCGAGACTGGTCAGCCTGACCGCTTCCTCGGCAGGTTCGCGCGGCTTCATCGGTGCGCAGCTGGCCGCGACCATCATCGGCTGCGCCGTCGTCGCGAAGGGGACCGAGCCCCGGCCGGCGAACTTGTCATATTCGAGCGCACGGACATTGTGGATGCCGGCCAGCCCCATGCCGCCGCGCGCATCGATCGCCATCATGTCGCGCATGCACATCTTGCCGGGCTCGACGCAGAGATTGACGACGGCGTCGAACAGACCCTGCTCGACCGCTGCATAGCGCCGCACCGGCTCGCGCTCGCTGGGCCGCTCCAGCTTCAGATAGGTCGCCCGATCAAGGCGGGCAGGTGCCTTGCGCGCCGCTTCCGCCCAGGCCGCGAAACCCTGCTCGCTCAAGCCCTTCACGCGGAAGCGCATCGTCGAAAAGCCTGCGCCACTGTAATTGCCCGAAAAGCCCTTATAGGCGCCGGGCTTGTTGAGCACCGCGTGGAGCTTCGTCTCCATCGCCGGCATCGCGTAGATCTGCCCCGCAAGTGCCGGAACGTAGAAGCTGTTCATCACCGAAGAGGCCGAGATGCGGAAGCGGACTGGCCGATCGACCGGCAGCGCCAGCTCGTTGACCGTGGCGACGCCCTGCTCGGGATAGATGAACAGCCATTTCCAGTCGAGCGCCACCACCTGCACGTCGAGCGGCCGGACTTCGGCGGCGACGGGCTTACCCGGGGCGGTGCGCGAGATCGGCCGCCACGGGTCGAGCAGATGGGTGCCGACCCAGGTCAGCGCGCCGAGGCAGATGATGATCAGCAGCGGCGCCGACCAGATAACCAGTTCGAGGTGGGTCGAATGATCCCAGTCCGGCTCGTAGCGCGCTTCCTTGTTGGCCGCGCGATACTTCCAGGCGAAGAGCAGCGTCAGCGCGATCACCGGTACGATGATGAGCAGCATCAACAGGGTCGACATCACAACGAGCCGACCCTGTTGCATCGCAACATCGCCAGCGGGGTTGAGCACGACCATGTTGCACCCCGACAGGAGTGCCGCAGCGGAAACCAGCGGCAGACGCTTGGAAATCTGCCAGAGGGCGGTGAGTCGGCGCGATCGTTCGGACATGGCGCGCAGGTAGGACGCTACTGCTGCGACGCACATAGGACATTTTGTCCAATCCCTTTGATCAGGATCAATGACCGATAAGCCTATGTCCGGCGAAGCGATTCGCGGGAGCATGGACCATGGCCTGTTGGTGTCCGATGCCGGCACCCCGAGGAGTCGAAGGATGAGTGCGCAGTCGATCAACGGCACGACGGCGGAGCGCGACGCCCGCAGCTTGCACGAAGGCCATCACAAGGTGGCGCCGGGCGAAATTGCGATCGGCGTGGTCATCGGTCGCACCTCTGAATTCTTCGACTTCTTCGTCTACGCGATCGCGTCGGTACTCGTCTTTCCCAGCCTCGTTTTTCCCTACGCCGATGCCGTGACGGGCACGCTTTACTCTTTCGTCATCTTCGCGCTGGCCTTCGTCGCGCGACCGGTGGGCACGCTGATCTTCACCAATGTCGACCGCCTCTACGGGCGCGGCGCCAAGCTGACGATCGCGCTGTTCCTGCTCGGCGGATCGACGGCAGCCATCGCTTTCCTGCCGGGCTACGAGACGATCGGCCATGGCTCCGCTCTCCTCTTGGCGCTGTTCCGCATGGGCCAGGGCGTGGCGCTGGGTGGTTCGTGGGACGGCCTCGCTTCGCTGCTGGCGATCAACGCGCCCGAGAAGAAGCGCGGTTGGTATGCGATGCTCCCGCAGCTGGGCGCCCCGATCGGTCTGGTCGTGGCAAGCCTGCTGTTCACCTTCTTGATTGCGTCGCTGCCCGCGCAGGACTTCCTCGAATGGGGCTGGCGCTATCCCTTTTTCGTCGCCTTCGCGATCAATGTGGTGGCGCTGTTCGCCCGCCTGCGCATCGTCGTTACGCCCGAATATGACACGCTGTTCGAACACCGCGAACTTCAGCCGGCTCCACTGCTGGACACCGCACGCACCGAATGGCGGACGATCGCTATGGGCGCTTTCGCCCCGCTCGCCAGCTTCGCCATGTTCCATATGGTGACCGTCTTCCCGCTGTCCTGGGTTTTCCTGTTCACCGACGACAGCCCGACCCGCTTCCTGTTGATCGAGGCGATCGCCGCCTGCTTCGGTATCGCCGCCATCGTCGCCTCGGGCTATCTCTCCGACCGCTTCGGCCGCCGCACCGTGCTTGGCGCATCGGCCGCCGCGATCGCCGCGTTCAGCGGCTTCGCGCCGCAGCTGCTCGATGCGGGCGAGACCGGCGAGACGATCTTCATGTTGCTGGGCTTCATCCTGCTCGGCCTGTCCTTCGGCCAGTCTTCGGGTGCGCTGTCCTCGCGCTTCTCCCCGCGCCACCGCTATACGGGATCGGCGCTGACCTCGGACCTCGCCTGGCTGTTCGGCGCGGGCTTCGCGCCGCTTGCTGCTCTTGTTCTTGCGAGCCAGTTCGGCCTGATGTCGGCAGGCACCTATTTGCTGTCGGGCGCGGCCGCGACGCTCGTCGCCCTGTGGCTCAACCGCGATCTCGCCGAGACGATCGAGTAAGCTTCCACGGATATCGACGCAGGGCGACGATACCGCGCCCGCTCACCAGATGATCCCGCGCGCCGGTTCGCCCCGGCGCGCGGTTGACAAGACTTCCCACCCTCCCCCAGCACTGACCCAGCCACCGGAACGGCGCAAAAGCGCGGCTGGGGCACGGTCGAGCAAATATGGGCGAGGATGTGAGGAGCAGCAGCGAAGGCAGTGCCAGCGCAGCCGAGTGGGACGACCGCCTGACCGTCCTGCCGCTGGCGGAGATGATGGCGATGGCCGAGGCGGCCACGCTCGACGCCCATGGCCCGGTCGTCACCTATTCGCGCAAGGTCTTCATCCCGCTGACCCGGCTGTGCCGTGACGTCTGCCATTATTGCACCTTCGCCACGACGCCAGCCAAGGTCCGCACCCCCTATCTGAGCCCCGACGCGATCCGCGAGGTCGCCCGCGCCGGCGTCGCCGCCGGATGCCGGGAAGCGCTGTTCACGCTGGGCGACCGGCCCGAGGACCGCTATCCGGCGGCGCGCGATGCGCTGGCAGCGAACGGACATCTTTCGACGCTCGGCTACCTGCGCGACATGGCGGCGATGGTGCTGGCGGAAAGCGGACTGCTGCCGCATCTTAACCCCGGCCTGATGGACGCCGCCGACTATGCCGCGCTGCGCCCGGTCGCCGCATCGATGGGCCTGATGCTGGAAAGCAGCGCCGACCGGCTGTGCGAGCGCGGCGGTCCCCATTTCGGGTCGCCCGACAAACGCCCCGCCGCGCGCCTCGCCGCGATCGAAGAGGCCGGCAAGGCGTCCGTCCCCTTCACCACGGGGCTGCTGATCGGCATCGGCGAGACGCGGCGCGAACGGATCGAGACGCTGGTCGCGATCCGCGACCTCCATGCGCGCTACGGCCATATCCAGGAGGTGATCGTCCAGAATTTCCGGGCGAAGGCGGGCACCCGCATGGCCGGCCACCCGGAACCCTCGCTCGACGACCATCTCTGGACCATCGCCGCCGCGCGGCTGATCCTCGGCGGCGTGATGACGATCCAGGCACCGCCGAACCTGCACGACGAGGCCGCGCTCGCAGCCCTCGTTCAGGCGGGTGTCAACGACTGGGGCGGCGTGTCGCCGGTGACCCCCGATCATGTGAACCCCGAAAAGCCCTGGCCCCATCTCGACGCGCTGGCAGAGGCGACGTCGCGCGCCGGGCGGAGCCTGCGCGAGCGTCTGGCGATCGGCCCGCGCCATGCGCTCGACGTCGATCGCTGGGCCGATCCTGCGCTGGCACCCGGCATCCGTCGCGCCATCGACGGCCGGGGCCTGCCGCGCATCGAGGACTGGTCGCCCGGCACGGGGGAGACGCCGCCCGCCTTGCCGCCCGTCCAGCGCGGGCGCAGCCGGCGGATCGGCGGGGTGCTGAGCCGCGCGCTGTCCGGCGAAATGCTTGGGGAAGCCGACATCACCGCACTGTTCGGAGCTGAAGATGGCGATCTTCACGCGGTGCTCGCCACCGCCGACCAGCTGCGCCGGCAGGCGGTCGGCGAGACGGTGACCTATGTGGTCAACCGCAACATCAACTACACCAATATATGTCTATACAAATGCGGCTTCTGTGCCTTTTCCAAGGGTTCGACACGATCCAAGCGCGGGGCCGCCTATCGCCTCGACCTCGACGAGGTCGGTCGCCGTGCGGCGGAAGCCTGGGAGCGGGGGGCGACCGAAGTCTGCCTGCAGGGGGGCATCCACCCTGCCTTTGACGGGCAAACCTATATCGACATCGTCCGGGCGGTCCGCGCAGCGGCGCCCGATATCCACATCCACGCCTTCTCCCCGCTCGAGATCAGCCATGGCGCCGAGACGCTCGATCTGCCGGTGCAGGATTATCTGGCGCGGCTGCGCGCCGAGGGCCTGTCGACCCTGCCGGGCACGGCCGCCGAAATCCTCGACCCCGAGGTCCGCGCGATCCTCTGCCCGGACAAGCTGAGCGCCGACGCCTGGCTGGAGGTAATGCGCGCGGCCCATGGCGTCGGCCTGCGCAGCACCGCCACGATCATGTTCGGCCATGTCGATCGCTATGAGCATTGGGCGCGCCATCTGATCCGCGTCCGCGCACTGCAGACCGAGACCGGCGGCTTCACCGAATTCGTCCCCCTGCCCTTCGTGCACATGGAAGCGCCGATCTGGCGCAAGGGTCTCGCGCGGTCGGGGCCGACCTGGCGCGAGACGCTGCTGATGCACGCGATCGCGCGGATCGTTCTCCACCCGGTCATCCCCAACATCCAGGCGTCCTGGGTGAAGCTCGGCCCCGACGGCGTTCGCCAGTTGCTCGACTGTGGGGTGAACGATCTGGGCGGAGTCCTGATGGACGAGTCGATCACCCGCGCCGCGGGCGGGATCAATGGCCAATGCCTCGACCGCCAAGCGATGATCGCGCTCGCGCACTCTGCCGCACGCCCCATCGCGCAACGCACCACCTGCTACGACCGCGTCGAGGATCGGCGCACGGCATCCCTGGAGTATCTGCCATGACCATCACCCCATCGATCGCCATCATCGGCGGCACCGGGAAGCTCGGCGCGGCGATCGCCTATCGCCTTGGCCGTGCGGGCTATCGCGTGATTCTGGGCTCGCGCGACCCCGCCAAAGCTACCGCCACTGCCGGCGAGCTGGGCGTCGACGCAGCAGAAAGCAATGCCGCCGCCGCGACGGCGGCCGACATCGTGATCGTCACCGTCCCCTTCGCTGCCCAGGACGCGACGCTGGCCGAAATCGCGCCGCACGTGACGGGCAAGATCGTCGTCGACACGACCGTGCCGCTCGTTCCCCCGAAGGTCATGCGCGTGCAGATGCCGCCCGAAGGCAGTGCGGCCGTGCGCGCCGCCAGCCTGTTGGGCGAAGGCGTGCGCCTCGTGTCGGCCTTTCACAATGTCGCCGCGCACAAGCTGGCCTCCGATGCGGACATCGGCTGCGATGTGCTGGTATTCGGCGACGACAGGGACGCCCGCGGAGAGGTCGTCGCGCTGGCGGATGCGATGGGACTGCGCGGCCTCCACGCCGGCGCGCTGGTCAACTCGGCGGCGGCCGAGGCGATGACCTCGATCCTGATCTTCCTCAACAAGACCTATCGCGTCGATGGCGCGGGAATCAGGATCACGGGCGCGCTGACGCCACCGGGCGTCTGAAAGAACAGCGGAATTGCGTCCATTTTGGTGCGATTTCGCAATTTTTCTCGTAGAACTACGTATCTCCGAAAGGAAGCATTTACGACTTTGGTCTTAGATCGACCTGCCGTGTGACGGGGTGGGTTGTACGGCGTTCACGAAACGATCGCCGGAGATTTCTCATGATCCGTTGGTTCGCGAAGAACGCGCCCATCCGACAAAAATTCGATCTACTGACCTGTGCCTTCCTGATCTGCACCGCCGCAACGGGGCTGGCCGTGCTGCTGTTCGGTTCCACCCATCCCTTTGCAGCGATTGCGATCCTGGGCTTTGGAGCGGTCATTACGCTCGCAACGGGGCTCTCTGCCAAGGCGCTGATCTGCGACCCTTATGTCACGACCGTGGTTCGCATGGAGGGGCTGGCCGCAGGCGATCTCGCGCCCCCGATCGAGTTTCGCGATCATGGCGACTGTGTGGGCCGGATGGCGGCCGCCATGGAGATCTTCCGGGGCAATGCGGAGAATCTGCGCGCGTCCGATGAGCATATGCAGACCGTTGCCGAGGCGCAGCGCCATGTCGTCAAGGATGTCGGGGATTCGCTGCGCCGGCTGGCGGACGGCGATCTGCGCTGCCGGATCACCCGACGCTTCCCGCAGGAATTCGAGGCGCTGCGGGCCGATCTCAACAGGACGATCGACAGCCTCGCCGAGACGCTCGAGGCGCTGTCGTCGGCGAGCGACGGGGTGCGCACGGGATCGCAGGAGATCCGCCGTGCATCCGACGACCTGTCCTGCCGGACCGAGCGCCAGGCGGCGAGCCTGGAGGAGACGAGCGCCGCGCTGACCGAATTGTCGACCTCGGTGGCCCTATCGGCGGAAGAGGCGCGCAAGGCAGCCGCGCTGGTCGGGGACATTCAGAGCCAGGCAACCGAAAGCGAAGGCATCGTCCACGCCGCCACGGCGTCGATGAACGGAATCGAACGCTCGTCGCGCGAAATATCGGAGATCATCAGCGTCATCGAAGGCATCGCCTTCCAGACCAACCTGCTGGCGCTCAATGCCGGAGTCGAGGCGGCGCGTGCCGGCGAGACGGGCAAGGGCTTCGCAGTCGTCGCATCGGAGGTCCGCGCGCTGGCCCAGCGGTCCGCCGATGCGGCACAGGATATCGCCGCCAAGATCGTCGCCAGCTGCCGCGAGGTGAACGAAGGCGCCCGTCTGGTCGCACAGGCCGGCGACGCGCAGCAGAAGATCATCGCCAAGATCGGCGAAATTACCGCCGTCGTCCGGGCGATTGCCGAAACATCGGACGCGCAGGCCACCGGCCTGTCGGAGATCAATGTCGCGATGAACGAACTCGACCAGGTGACCCAGCAGAATGCCGCGATGGTCGAGGAAGCGACCGCTGCCGCCTATAGCCTGGGCCAGGAGGCCGATCAGCTGGCGCAGCAGATGGGACGCTTCACGATCGATAACCGCAACGCGCGATCAGATTTCAGGCTGCGGGAAGCGGCTTGAGATCGCCAGGTCGATCGGTTCTGACATGAAGAAGGGGCGGAGCCGGTCGCGGCTTCGCCCTTTTTCGTTACCCAATCGTGGTTTGCGGTCAGGCCGAGCCGCGCACCCGGGCGAAGCTGCGCAGCGTCGCCTTGATATTGGGGTCCTCGATCGCGTCGGTCAGCTGGTCGACCTGCTCGATCATCGACCCCGTACCCATGGTCGGCCCAACGAGCTGGCTCGCCATCGCCCAGGGGCCGAACTGGCGCTCACTCACCTCTGCGCGATTGAGCTGCACGACCGCACGATGGCGCGGATCGCCCTGAATTCTTTCATAAGTCCGCGCGACTTGATCTGCCGGCCCCTCCAGCGCCTGCAAAAAGCGCTTGCCGTCAAAGATCAGCAGGCCGCTCACTTCATCCGCCGCATTCCGGCGACGTGAGGTCTGCAAAATGGCCTCGGCGTCCGACAGCTCGAGGGTCGCCCGCGCCGTGCTGATATAAACCAATTGAAGAAACATATCGCCCTTTCGCGACATAGCGCGTCCGAATGCACATAATGCTATCGTGTTGCTTACCTTTGTGTGAAGTCGCTTTCCGCGCAAGATAGCGTGCGCGGCGGCCTTCCCTGATGCCCGTCGGGGCCCTATCTTCGCACTGATGCCTCCTGATCATTTTTCCGCCTCGACCGCCGCTCCCGAACAGGGATGGGCCACGCTGAAACGCTTCCTGCCCTATTTGTGGCCCAAGGACGCACCGATGCTGCGGCTGCGCGTCGTCATCGCCATGCTGATGGTGCTTGCGGCGAAGAGCGCCGTCCTGCTGATGCCCTTCGCCTATAAGGCGGTCGTCGACCGGATGGCGCCGGGGTTCGAGCCGGGCGTGATGATCGCGCTCGCGCTGGTTGCGGCCTATGCCGGTGCCCGCTTCGGTGGCGTGCTGTTCGACAATCTGCGCAACGCCATCTTCGAACTGGTCGGGCAGGATGCGGCCCGCCGGCTGTCGGTCGAGGTGTTCGGCCAGCTGCACCGCCTGTCGCTGCGCTATCATCTCGAACGGCGCACGGGCGCGCTGACCAAGATCGTCGAACGCGGGACGAAGAGCATCGACACGATGCTCTATTTCCTGCTGTTCAACATCGGCCCGACCATCTTCGAGCTGACTGCGGTCTGCCTGATTTTCTTCTTCAAATTCGGGATCGAGTTGGTCATCGCAACGCTGCTGGCAATCGCAGCCTATACCGTGTTCACCCAGAAGGTGACCGAATGGCGCGCGAAGATGCGGCGCGAGATGGTCGAGTCCGACACCCGCGCATCGGCGCGCGCAGTCGACTCGCTGCTGAATTACGAAACGGTCAAATATTTCAGCGCGGAACGCCGCGAGACCGAGAATTATGGCCGCGCCGTCGCGGCTTATGCGACGGCCGCGACGCGTAACGAGACATCGCTGGCGCTGCTCAACGTCGGCCAGGCGCTGATCACGAACCTGATGATGGCGGGCGCCATGGGCTATAGCGTCTATGGCTGGAGCCGGGGCTGGTTCTCGCCCGGCGACGTCGTCTTCGTGAACACGATCCTGATGCAGCTGTTCCGTCCGCTCGATCTGCTGGGCATGGTCTATCGGGAGATCCGGCAGGGTCTGATCGATATGGAGGCGATGTTCCGCCTGATCGACACCCCTGCCGAGGTGGTCGACCGGCCGGGCGCCCCCGCGCTGTCGGTGCAGGGCGGCATGGTGCGGTTCGACGACGTCCATTTCGCCTATGATCCCGAGCGACCGATCCTCAAGGGCATCGACCTGCGGATTCCGGCGGGCGGCACGCTCGCCGTCGTCGGGCCGTCGGGGGCGGGCAAGTCGACGCTCGCCCGGATCCTGTACCGCTTCTACGACATCAGCAGCGGCCGGGTGCTGATCGACGATCAGGACATCGCCGGCGTGACGCAGGAGTCGCTGCGTCGGGCAATCGGCATCGTCCCGCAGGACACCGTCCTGTTCAACGACACGATCGGCTATAATATCGGCTATGGCCGCGAGGGCGCGACCCAGGCGGAGATCGAGGCGGCGGCGCGCGGTGCCTCGATCCACGAGTTCATCCTGTCGCTTCCGAAGGGCTATGCCACCAAGGTCGGCGAGCGCGGGTTGAAGCTGTCCGGGGGCGAGAAGCAGCGCGTCGCCATCGCCCGGACCCTGCTCAAGAACCCGCCGATCCTGATCCTGGACGAGGCGACCAGCGCGCTCGACAGCCGCACCGAGGCCGACATCCAGTCGACGCTGCGCAATGTCGAACAGGGGCGGACCACGATCGTCATCGCCCACCGCCTGTCGACGATCGTCCATGCCGACGAAATCGTCGTGCTGGAGGCAGGCCAGATCGTCGAGCGCGGCACCCATGCCGATCTGATGGCGCGCGAAGGACTCTATGCGGAGATGTGGATGCGCCAGGCGAGCGAGTCCGAGGAGCGCGAGGCGGCCTGAGCCTGCCGCCCCGCGTGCCTATGCACAGAAATGCGCGACGCTGCCTTTGACCTGAGCCCATAGCCCACTAGAAGGCCGCCATGCCCACCCCCCTGGAAGCCCTGCAACAGACCTTCGGCTATGCGCAGTTCCGGGGACGCCAGGCCGATGTTATCGAGCGGGTCATGGCCGGGCTCGGCACGCTGGCGGTGATGCCGACCGGCGCGGGCAAGTCGCTGACCTATCAGATCCCCGCGCTCTGCCGGCCGGGCACCGGCCTCGTCATCTCGCCGCTGATCGCGCTGATGCACGATCAGGTGCGCTCGGCCGAAGCCGCCGGCATAAGGGCCGCCGCGCTCACATCGGCCGACGACAATCGCGACGAGACGATCGAACGGCTGCGCTCGGGTGCGCTCGACCTGCTCTATGTCGCACCCGAACGGGTGTCGTCCGACAGCTTTCGCCGGCTGATCGCGCAGATCCCGCTAGCACTGATCGCGATCGACGAAGCGCATTGCGTGTCCGAATGGGGCCACGACTTCCGGCCCGACTATCGCCTGCTGCGCGGCCTGCTCGATGCGCGCGCCGACGTGCCGCGCCTCGCGCTGACCGCGACCGCCGACCGGCACACCCGCGACGATATCTTGGCGCAACTGGGGATCGACCGCGACGGGCTGATCCTCGCCGGGTTCGACCGGCCCAATATCCGTTATGGCATCACCCCGCGCGACGGCGTGTCGCGACAGATCGCCGGTTTCATCGACGACAATCCCGGACCCGGCATCGTCTATGCCCCGACCCGCGACGCGACCGAGCGACTGGCGGCGCAGCTCTCTGCGGCCGGACGATCGGCGCGGGCCTATCATGCAGGGCTCGATCCCGCGATCCGCGCCGCCAATCAAAAGGCCTTCGTCGCGTCCGAAGACATGGTGATGGTCGCGACCGTCGCCTTCGGCATGGGGATCGACAAGCCCGACGTGCGCTTCGTCGCCCATGCCGGCCTGCCCAAGTCGATCGAGGCCTTTTATCAGGAGACCGGTCGCGCCGGCCGCGACGGCGAGCCCGCCGCAACCCAGCTCTTCTGGGGCGCCGAGGACTTCGCCCGCGCGCGCCGCCGGATCGAGACCGATGTCGAAGAGGGCCGCCGAGCCGGCGAACGGCAGCGGCTCAACGCCATGGCGATGCTGGTCGAGGCACCGACCTGTCGCCGCGCCATCCTGCTTGCCCATTTCGGCGAGGATCCGCCCGAGCGCTGCGGCAATTGCGACAATTGCCTGGCCCCGCCATCGGGGATCGACGCCACGGTGGTCGCGCAGAAGCTGCTCTCCGCCGCCTTCCGTACCGAGATGCGCTATGGCGTGACCCACCTCACCGACGTGCTCAGCGGGCGCGAGACCGAGAAGATCATGCTGGCCGGGCACAACCGGCTGTCGGTGTTCGGCATCGCCGACGAGGCCGAACTCAAGCTGATCAAGCCGGTCGCCCGAGCCTTGCTCGCGCGCGATGCGCTCCGCGCCGACGAATATGGCGGCCTGTCCTTCGGCCCGGCTGCCCGCGGCATATTGAAGGGCGAGGACAAGGTTCCGCTGGTGCTGCCGCCCGAGCGCAGCCGCAAGCGGCGCCAGCGCGGTGGCGAAGAACATCCGCACGATCCGCTGTTCGAAAAGCTGCGCGAACTGCGCCGCGACCTTGCCCGCGCGCAGGGCGTCCCGCCTTATGTCGTCTTCAATGACGCGACGCTGCGCGAGATGGCGGCGTTCCGCCCCGAGACTCTCTCTGGCCTCGGCCAGATATCGGGCGTAGGGGCGAAGAAGCTCGAGACCTATGGCGAGGATTTCCTTGCCGTCATTCGCACGTACCGGGAGTAGGAGACGGCCATGTTCCGCAAGATCGACGACAGCATTTCGGTCGCACCGCAGATCAGCGTCGAGGATGTCGAGGCCGCCGCGGCGCAGGGCTTCCGCATGGTGATCAACAACCGCCCCGAGCAGGAAGAGCCAGGCCAGCCTTCGGGCGAAGAAATCCGTGAGGCCGCCCGCGCCGCAGGGCTCGCTTATGTCGCGATCCCGATCACCCATGGCGGCTTTTCGCTCAATCAGGTCGAAGCGATGCGTGATGCGCTGGCGCAGGCCGGCGGGCCGGTGCTGGCCTATTGTCGGTCGGGCACGCGCTCGACCTTCGTCTGGGCGCTCGCGCGCGGGCTGGAAGGCGAGGATGCCGACGCGCTCGCCGCGAAGGCGGCCGCTGCCGGCTATGACATTTCCCCGATCAAGCCGCTGATCGGACCGCGCTGACCGCGCGACGCCAGCCGGCGGTCAGTCCGTCCAGTTGACCTTGGCCCAGACCGGCAGGTGATCCGACGCCAGCCGGGCACGCTCGCTGCTGTGCACGCCGCTCGCCACCAGATGCAGGTCGGGGGTCAGGATGATCCGGTCGAGGCAACCCACCGGTCGCCGGCTGTGATAGCTGCGGCCGAGCGGGACGACATGATGGCCATCGCCGAACTCGCGCATGCAGCCGCCGTTGAGCGACCATTCGTTGAGATCACCCATCAGCACCGTGGGCATGGCGGGTCGACTGCGGACCTGCTCGATCACGGCACGAACCTGGCGTCGGCGCCACAGGCCCGACAGATCGAGATGCATCCCGACGATGCGGAGTGGCTTGCCGCCGATCGATAGCTCGGCCAGCACCGCGCCGCGCGGCTCGAGTCGGGGAAGGTCGATCGGCGCATAGTCGACGATATCGACCGAATGGCGCACGAGAATGGCATTGCCATGCCAGCCGATCCCGCCGGGCCGGATGTCGAACGGGACCGCCTTATATTCGCCCTGCGCAATCAGATCGGTCGGCAGTGCGCTCTGCCGCGCGCCGAAGCGGCGGTCCGCCTCCTGCAGCGCGACGATGTCGGCGCTGACCTCGTGCAGCACATCGAGGATGCGGTCGGGGCGGCGGCGGCGGTCGGTACCGAGGCCCTTGCGGATATTGTAACTGGCGACTGTGATCATCTGTGGTCCGGATAGTAGGGGACCGGACCGGGGTCCGCACCGCGTGTTTGCACGGATAGAACAAAAAAAGGGCCGGAGGGTTGCCCCACCGGCCCAAGTGCGTTCGCAGGAGGAACGTCCGGAGGGGCCGCCGCTGCGGGCGGCCCCAATTCGTGAAATCAGTAGTTGTAGGCCCGCTCGCCATGTTCGGAGATGTCGAGACCTTCGACCTCGGCTTCGGGCGTCGGACGCAGACCGATGGTCTTGTCGATGGCGAAGAAGAGGATCGCGGAGACGATACCCGAGAAAGCGAGGGTCAGACCGACCGCCTTGGTCTGGGTGATGACCTGGGCGACCATGTCGTAGCTGCCGACAGCCGCCGGGAAGACGGTGTAGTCGAAGAAGCCTTGCCCACCGAGCGCCGGGTCTGCAACGACGCCGGTGCCGATCGCGCCGACGATGCCACCGATGCAGTGAATGCCGAACACGTCGAGCGTATCGTCATAGCCGAGCTTGTTCTTCACCGTGGTGACGAAGAAGAAGCAGACCACCGAAGCAAGAGCGCCGAGGATGATCGAGGTGACCGGAGCCGCGAAACCAGCAGCCGGAGTGATCGCGACGAGGCCGGCGACGGCACCCGATGCAGCACCCAGGAGCGACGGCTTGCCATGAACCAGCTGTTCGATCAGCGCCCAGGCCAGAGCCGCAGCAGCGGTGGCGACGAAGGTGTTGATGAAGGCGACGGCGGTAACGCCATTGGCTTCAAGGTTGGAGCCGGCGTTGAAGCCGAACCAGCCGACCCACAGCAGCGACGCGCCGATCATGGTCATGGTCAGCGAGTGCGGGGGCATCGGCTCCTTCTTGTAACCGATACGCTTGCCGAGAACGAGGCAGCCAGCCAGACCAGCGATACCCGCGTTGATGTGGACGACGGTGCCGCCAGCGAAGTCGAGCGCGCCCCAGCCCCAGATCAGGCCGTAGTCGGACGGCGCGTCAGGCAGGAAGTCCGGGCCCGCCCAATACCAGACCATGTGCGCCATCGGGAAATAGACGATGGTCAGCCACAGGACGGTGAAAAGCATCAACGGCCAGAATTTCACGCGTTCGGCGAAGGCGCCGACGATGAGAGCCGGCGTGATGCAGGCGAAGGTCATCTGGAAGATGACGAACACATATTCGGGCAGATAGAGGTTGTTGGAGAAGGTCGCAGCCATCGTGGTGCCGTCGACACCTTTGAGGAAGGCCTTCGAGAAGCCACCGAAGAAGTGGTTGTCACCGCCCGAGGTGAAGGCCATCGAATAGCCCCAGCCAACCCAGACGAGCGCGGCGACCGAGACGATCGCGAGAACCTGCATCAGGACCGACAGCATGTTCTTGGTGCGGACGAGGCCGCCATAGAACAGCGCGAGGGCGGGAACCGACATCATCAGCACGAGGGCCGAGGAGACGAGCATCCAGGAGACGTCGCCCTTGTTGACCATCGTGGCCATCTGTTCGGCGCTGGGCGCCTTGATCGGGCCTTCCTGGGCCCAGGCGGGCATCGCGGTCAGCGCGGTGACGGCGAGAGCGCCGAAACCGGTTGCGAGCTTATGGTGAAGCTTCATGTTTCCCCCTATTCTCAGAGCGCGACGTCGTCGGTCTCGCCAGTGCGGATGCGCACGGCCTGAGCGACGTCGAGGACGAAGATCTTGCCGTCGCCGATAGCGCCGGTGTTCGCGGACTGCTGGATCGCCTCGACGACCCGGCCCGCCAGGTCGTCGGTCGTGGCGACTTCGACCTTGATCTTCGGAACCATGTTGGTGCTGTACTCGGCCCCCCGGTAGATTTCGGTCTGACCCTTTTGCCGCCCGAAGCCCTTTACCTCGGTGACGGTCATACCCTGCACGCCAAGGCCCGACAGCGCCTCACGCACCTCGTCCAGCTTGAACGGCTTTATGATGGCAATGACGAGTTTCATTACGCCTCCCTCTGTTCAGCCCGACGTCTGCTTCGCAAAAGCCGTGCCAATTTCAGGAGACGCTGGATTCCTTGGAGAATCCTATCCGCAGGCCGGAGAGGGAACCAAACACAGCGCGAAGAGTTTGATCAATTGTTAAGCCCTGCCTGTTTTTTGGGCAGGCCAGGCCTACCAGTCCCTGCTCATTTCGATGGCACTTTCCTCGCCGGGGCGGTTCGGCCGGCCGAGCGCGGCGTTGCGCCCGGGGAAGCGGCCATAGCGCTCGACGATGTCATGATGCTTGTGGGCGAAGTCGAGCGAATTGGCATTGCCGAGCGCTGCGAACAGCGCGACCGAACGGCGCTGATCCTCGATCGCCTCGCTATGCATGAACGGCATGTAGAGGAAGCTGCGCTCGTCGGGCGTCAGCGCATCGTCGAGACCCCGGTCGACTGCCGATCTGGCGATCGCCAGCGCAAGCGGATCGGTCGAGAAGGCATCGGCATGCCCCCGGAACATGTTCCGCGAGAACTGGTCGAACAGTACCACCGCCGCCAGGGCCTCGCGCGGCGAGCCGAAAAAACTCTCGGGCGTATGGCTGCGCCAGGCCTCCCAGACATCACGGAAGCGTTCGATGATGGCGGCGTCGGTATCCGCAGAGCGCTGCCACCAGCGATCGGGCCCCACCTCGCGGAACCAGAAATCCAGGATTTCCGAGGTCAACGCGGCATCGTCCCGCTCGGCACTATCGTTCACGCCCTGCTGTCCCTCCACCCCGACCGGTCGACCAGCGCGCGGATCGCGTCCAGCTCCGCCTCGACCGTCCGCCGGCCGATCGCGATCAGTTCGTCGGCGCGGGTGAAGTCGTGGATCTCGACATGGCCCACCGGCAGGGTGAGCGCATGATCGGGCGGATCGAGGGCCAGCGAGTGGCGGGCAAGTTCGGCCATCAGCAACATCGTCGAGGCACGAACGACCGCCATGGACGGATGGTTGCGTGCGGGGCGCGCACGGATCGCGGTCGCGACCCGCCGACCATGGTAATCGCCCTGCAGATTGACCGAAACGATCGGCAGCCCCGGCGCGATCTGCCGTGCCGCCGCCACGGGCACCGGCATCACCACGCCGCCGTCGACAAGGAACTTCCCCTCATATTGGACGGGCCGGAACAGGCCGGGGATCGCGATCGATGCCATGATCGCCGGGGTCACCGGCCCCCGCTCGATGATCAGCGGTTCGCCCGCGACCAGATCGCAGGCCACGACAGCCGAAGGGATGAGCAGTTCCTGAAACTGCAGCCGCCCGAGATTCTGTTCAAGCTCGCGGAGGATGCCGCGTCCGCCCAACATCGCGCCGGGCCGGAAATGGATGTCGAGATAGGAGAGCACGCGCAGCCAGTTGGTCGAACGGGCGATCCGTTCGAGCGGATCCAGTCGCCCCGCCGCATAGCAGACGGCGGCAAGCGCGCCGATCGAAGTCCCCGCAATCGCCCGGATGGGAATGCGGTGCTCCTGCAACGCGCGGAGGACGCCGATATGCGCCCAGCCGAGCGCGGCGCCTCCGCCCAGTGCCAGCGCGATGCCCATGGTCGCGCCTATCGGTCCGTCAGGCCGCCGTGCCGCCGACGGTGAGCCCCGAGATCATGACCGTGGGCTGACCCACGCCTGCGGGGACCGACTGGCCGCCCTTGCCGCAGATGCCGACGCCCTCGTCCAGCGCCATGTCATTGCCGATCGCGGTGACCTTGGTCAGCACCGACGGGCCATCGCCGATCAGCGTCGCGCCCTTGATCGGCACGGTCAGCTTGCCATTCTCGATCTTGTACGCCTCGGTGCAGGAGAAGACGAACTTGCCGCTGGTGATGTCGACCTGCCCGCCGCCGAAGCTCTTCGCATAGATGCCGTTGCCGGCCCGCGCGATGATCTCCTGCGGGTCGTCCTGCCCGCCATACATGAAGGTGTTGGTCATGCGCGGCATCGGCGCATGGGCATAGCTTTCGCGCCGGCCATTGCCGGTCGGCGCGACGCCCATCAGGCGCGCGTTGAGGCGGTCATGGATATAGCCCTTCAGAATGCCGTCCTCGATCAGGACGTTGCACTGGGTCGGCGTGCCCTCGTCGTCGATCGTCAGCGATCCCCGGCGGTCGGCGATCGAGCCGTCGTCGACGACTGTGACGCCGGGCGCTGCGACCCGCTCGCCGATTCGACCGGAGAAAGCCGAGGTACCCTTGCGATTGAAATCACCTTCGAGGCCATGGCCGATCGCCTCATGCAGCAGCACCCCCGGCCAGCCGGGACCGCAGACGACGGTCATCTCGCCGGCGGGCGCGGCTACTGCGTCGAGATTGACGATCGCCTGC
This sequence comes from Rhizorhabdus antheiae, assembly GCF_049889055.1. Classification (NCBI taxonomy): domain Bacteria; kingdom Pseudomonadati; phylum Pseudomonadota; class Alphaproteobacteria; order Sphingomonadales; family Rhizorhabdaceae; genus Rhizorhabdus; species Rhizorhabdus antheiae. The sequence continues at coordinate 144,912 of NZ_JBLTWO010000001.1, forward strand.
GACAGCGCCTCGTCGATCGCCCGGTTCCAGGTCGCCGGTTCGAACAGGCGATCGTAGAGATAGCGTCCGCCCAGGCCGAAAAAGCCGTTCTCACGACGGCCATTCTGCTCGACCACGATCGAGACATTGAGGCGGACCAGCGGGCGGACGTCGAAGGCGGTGAAGCCGTCGGGACGCACGATCTCGACCACGCTCCACGAGCCCGACAGGCCCACCGACACCTGCTGAACGCGCGGATCGCGGGCGCGCGCGGCGGCGTCGATCTGCTGGCACAGCTCGACCTTGCGGGCGAAGGGGATCAGGCCGAGGGGATCGTCGGCGGTGTAGAGGCTGCTGTTGGTGCGGCGGGGCGCAGGGGCGGGCACGGCGGTCGACGGGTCGAGCAGGGTCATCGTCTCGCCCGCCCGCAGGATCGCGGCCTCGCTCAGTTCATTGGCATGGGCGAAAGCGGTGGTCTCGCCCGAAACGCCACGCAGTCCGAAACCCGCCTGGGTATTGTAATCGGCGGTCTTCAGCCGGCCATCGTCGAAGCCGAAGCTCTCCGATGTCAGATATTGGAGATAGAGCTCCCCGTCGTCGCAGCCCTTGAGCGTCTGCGCGGTGAGCCGAAGCGCGGCATCGGGATCGAGCGCGTCGCGATAGAGGAAGTGGCGGGGGTCTGCGGGAAGGATCGTCATGCGCCCGATATAGGCGCTCCGGCGCGAAGCCCAATAGCGATTATTGGCGGTATCGCATCATGCGCGGTCAGCGACCGCGCGACGATCAGTGATGCGCCTCGCCGGCGCCTTCGAGCACGAAGCGACGATCGCAATAGCCGCAATCGGCATAACCGATCTCGGGATCGATCTCGATGAACACGCGCGGATGGCCGAGCGCCGCTCCGCCCGGAATGTCGCTGGCGCCGTCGCAGGCGACGCGCGTCTTGGTGACGGTGACGATTTCGGGATTCGGCGCCGGGATGCTCATGGCGGCCGATTAGCAAGCGTCGCGGCAGCGCGCAACGCGAAGAAATGCGTGAGCCGTCGTCTCAGTACCGAAAGCGGCTATTCTCGAACGATACCGCGATCTGGCCGGTCTCGCCGACCGGGGCGACCGCCGTACCGAACACGCCCCGGGCGCCGCCGGTGCCGACGAACATGCCGACCTGGCCGTGGACCTTGCCGACCACGCCGTTGACCGGAAGTTCGCCGGCGGGCCTTGGCTTCTGCGCCGCCGCATCGAGCAGCTTTTCCTTCTCGGCGGGACTCAGCGCGATCACCGTCTCCTCGGCCTGCGCGGCGGCACCCGCCAGCAACAGGGCGGCCAGCGCGAGGGCATGGCGGAGGGAGGCGCGATATGCTGTCATGATCTTGCGATGAACCCTGCCATGTGAAGCCCGTATGAACAAGCCGACCATCCTTTATTTCGACGGCGGCTGTCGTCCCAACCCCGGCCCGATGGAAAGCGCGACCGTGCTGCGCGGCGTGGCCGAGATTCGCACTGATCTTGGCCTGGGCGACAATGAGGATGCCGAATGGTCCGCCGCGCTGCATGCGCTCGAACGAGCCGGAGCGGCGGGGCTGTCGGATATCGTCCTGCTCGGAGACTCGCTCTCGGTGATCCGGCAAGCCGCAGGGAAGCAAGCGGCTCGCCGTCCCTGGCTGGCTCGCTTCCGCACTGAGGCGGCGGCGTTCGCCCGCGTCCGCCTGCGCCATATTGGTCGCAAGCAAAACCTGGCCGGCATCGCACTGGAGGCAATACGGCGCGGCTATTGACGAATTCGGCCCGGCCCGCGCCGGACTCGCACCGGCGCAACCCCGCCTGACATTGCCCCGCCCTCGCGCGTCTCGTCCAGCCCTTCGCCGACTTCTATCGCGCTTATGCCTACTACCGGCTGGCCCTCGCCGATTGGGAGAAGACGGGCCGGAGCGGTGCCGCCAAACCGGCGGCGCGCATGGCCTCGCTCTTTACCGCCGTCACGTCATCAGCCGGACCGCCCTGGAGCATCCAGTTGGGCGCCTATTCGGGCGACCGCGCCGCCCGCGACGCCTGGGCCCGCATCCGCCAGCGCATGACCGCTGCAAATGACTTTGCGCCCGATTATGAAGCCGTCCCCGCGAGCCCGCTGGTCCGCATCCGGATCGGCCCGATCACCGACCGCAACCAGGCGATCGCCCTGTGCGCAGCGGCCGCCGGCGCGGGGCTCGATTGCCTGCCGGTGGCACCGCGCATGGGGTGAGGGTTTCAGAGTCGGCGCTTGGGCCGCGCCTTCCCCTCCACCATGCTCCGCATGGTCCCCCTCCCCGTTCCGGGGAGGAACTGTTTGCGCTACCCAAGATCCTCCCCGGCACGGGGAGGGGAACCGTCCGCAGGACGGTGGAGGGGAATTCGGTGCGAGCGGAGGCGGAAGCAACATCCTCTTAACCAAGGCCAATCGTCACCCGTCCCTTCGTCTCCCTTTGCACCGGGGGCCGGCAGCCGCTATCTCCCCCGCCATGAACGAAGCGGCGATCAGCATCCGGGGCCTGTCGAAAATCTACAAGGGCGGCAAACAGGCCCTGTTCGACGTCGACCTCGACATTCCCCGCGGCCAGATATTCGGCCTGCTCGGTCCCAATGGGGCGGGCAAGTCGACCACGATCAACATCCTCGCCGGGCTGGTGAACAAGAGCGCGGGGCAGGTTTCGATCTGGGGCTTCGACATCGATGCGGACCCGCGCAACGCCAAGGCGTCGATCGGCATCGTCCCGCAGGAGATCGTGTTCGATCCCTTCTTCACCCCGCGCGAGACGCTGGAGAACACCGCAGGCTTCTACGGGATTCCCAAGGCGAAGCGGCATACCGACGCGCTGCTGCGCGCGGTGCATCTGCAAGACAAGGCCGATGCCTATGCGCGCTCGCTGTCGGGCGGCATGAAGCGACGGCTGCTCGTCGCCAAGGCGATGGTCCATTCGCCGCCGGTGCTGGTGCTCGACGAGCCGACGGCGGGCGTCGACGTCGAGCTGCGCCAGCAGCTGTGGGAATATGTGCGCGAACTCAACGCCGGGGGCGTGACGGTCGTGCTGACGACGCACTATCTCGAGGAAGCCGAGGAGCTGTGCGACCGGATCGCCATCATCAACCACGGGAAGGTGATCGCCAACGAACCGACCCGCGAGCTGGTCGGCAAGGCGCAGGAAAAGGCGGTGTCCGTCACCGTCGACCGCGACCTCGACGCGCCCCCCGAGGCAATCTGTTTCGAGAAGGTCGAGCTGAAGAACAGTCGCACGCTGGTGATCACCTATTCGAAGGACAAGGTGAACGCGGGCGAGGTGCTGGCGGCGGTCCAGCGCAATGGTCTCGGCATCGTCGACGTGTCCACGCAGGAGGCCGATCTGGAGGATGTGTTCCTCGCCCTGACGCGCGCGGCCAATGGCTGAGCATCAGTTCGACGTCATCGTCATCGGATCGGGTGCTGCGGGCCTGACCGCAGCGCTTAACCTGGCGGACCGTCACCGCGTCGGCGTGCTCGCCAAGGCGGGGATATCCGACGGCTCGACCGCCTGGGCGCAGGGCGGCATCGCGGCCGTGCTGGAGCAGGGCGACACGTTCGAATCGCATGTCGAGGATACGATCGTCGCGGGCGCGGGCCTCAACAACCGCGAGACGGTCGAGTTCGTCGTCGAAAATGCGCCGCTCGCGATCGAGAAGCTGGCGGCGCTGGGCGTCCCCTTCAACCCCGCCGAGCAGGGCCAGGAGGATCGCTGGCACCTGACCCGCGAGGGCGGGCACAGCCATCGCCGCATCGTCCACGTCAACGACGCCACCGGCCATGCGGTGCAGGTCGCGCTGGAAAAGGCCGCCGCCGCGCACCCGAACATCACCCTGTTCCCCGACCGCGCGGCGATCGACCTGATCACCAGCCGGCACGGCGAACGCTATTCGGGCGACGGCCATGTGTGGGGGGTCTATGCGCTCGACCGCAAGACCGGCGCGATCGAGAGCTTTACCGGGCGCGCCACCGTGCTGGCCTCGGGCGGCGCCAGCCGCGCCTATCTCTTCTCGACCTCGCCGCGTGGGGCAACCGGCGACGGCATCGCCATGGCGTGGCGCGCGGGCTGCCGCGTGTCGAACATGGAGTTCATGCAGTTCCACCCGACCTGCCTGTACAATCTTGAGGTCAAGAATTTCCTGATCACCGAGGCGATGCGCGGCGAAGGCGGGCAGCTCAAGCTGCCGACCAACGGTCGACGCTTCATGCCACGCTTCGACCGTCGCGCCGAACTCGCCCCGCGCGACATCGTCGCCCGCGCGATCGACCATGAGATCAAGCGGCTCGGCCTCGACTATGTCCATCTCGACATCAGCCACAAGCCGGCCGAGTTCATCACCGGGCATTTCCCGACGATCCACGCCAAGCTGCTGGGCCTGGGCATCGACATCACCCGCGACCCGATCCCGATCGTGCCCGCCGCGCATTATACCTGCGGCGGCGTGCTGGTGGACCTTGACGGCCGAACCGACCTGCCCGGCCTTTATGCCGCAGGCGAGGTGACCCAGTCAGGGCTGCACGGCGCGAACCGCCTCGCCTCCAATTCGCTGCTCGAATGCTTCGTGTTCGGCGATGCGGCCGCCGAGCATATCAAGGCGCATTTCGACGAGATGCCTGCGCCCCCGGCGATCCGTCCCTGGGACGAGAGCCGCGTGACGGACTCCGACGAAGAGGTCATCGTGCAGCACAATTGGCGCGAGATCCGCCGCTTCATGTGGGATTATGTCGGCATCGTCCGCACCACCAAGCGGCTTGAGCGCGCGCAGCATCGCGTCGCCCTGCTGCGGCAGGAAGTCGCCGAATATTACGGCAATTTCCGCGTCACGCCCGACCTGATCGAGCTGCGCAACCTGGTCGACGTCGCCGACCTGATCGTGCGGTCGGCGCTCCACCGCAAGGAGAGCCGGGGCCTGCACTATACGCTCGACTATCCCGACATGCTCGACGAGGCGAAGGACACGATCCTCGTTCCGTGACGGCGTCTCTTAGCCGAGCTTGTCCTTGAGCGCCTTCAACGCGGCGAAGGGACCGCTGACGACCTCGTCCTCCGACAGCACGCCAGCCTCGCGCAGCACCGCGTCGGCACCCTCGCTGCGGGGGAAGGGATCGAGGCTGAGCATCATCGTCTCGGCCACCGCCTCGCCCAGATCGATGCTGCCGCCCGCATAGTCGACCACGTCGCAATCCTCGGCGTCGAGCTCGATCTCCTCCTCGCCACCCTCGCCTTCGGGCACGAAGCGCAGCGTGAAGGCCTCATCGACGGTCGAGGGCACCGGCTCGCCCGTGGCGACGCAGGCCTGGGCGACCACCGCCTTGATCCGCCCCTCGGCAAAGACCCGCTCGCCTTCGCGGCGCAGCGTCGCGGTTGCCGACAGCGTGTCCAGCGAAACCAGCCCGAAACGCTCGACCAGCGCCGCGCGCTCGGCGGATTCGGCAGCGATCTCCACCGCGCGGTCGCCATCGCCCAGCGTGTCGATCCGGAAGGGGCGGCTGAACTCGACCGCACTCATGCGGCAATGCCTCGTGCGACGAGGTCGTCCCAAGCGGTCGCATCCATCCGCGCATGGAGCGCGCGCAGCGCATCGGCCGCCTCGGCAGGCCGCGCTTCGGGGCCCGGCTCCCCGCGCCACAGATTGCGGACCAGCGCCTCGATAAGCGCCTCACGGTCGGCCATGCCCTGGCGATAGGCGAGCAGCCGGCCGCCCATCGCCGAGACCATCTTGCCGAGGTGCTTGCCGACGATCACGTCGCCAATGCCGATCTGGCGGACCTGCCCTTCCATATCCTCGATGAACAATTCGGTGAGCAACGCGGAAATCTCCCCCGCCTTGTCGCCTTCGCACTCGGCGCGCAGCAGCAGCAGCGAAAACAGCGCCGCGACCATATCGAACCGGCCGTCGAGCGTGTCCGGTACGCCATAGTCGGCATACCAGACCGGGCGGCGCGCCTCGGCGACGGCGGAGCTGTACAGGGGGATCAGCGCCTCGCGCGGATCGGGGCCGATGCCGAAGAGGGATTTCAAAAAGCGCACGTCATGTCCTCGCGACCGTTCACCGGCCATAAAGCGGCGTCTCTATACCGCGTATCGCCATCTTGCCACTGGGCAGGTCCAGCGCATATTGAGGCGGCTGGTTCGCGCCGCAAGGGTGTCGCGCCGCGAATGTCGAGTATCGAGGAGAATCGAATGCCCCGGACCCTGTTGCGATCGGCGGCCGTCGCCGGAACGATCGCCATACTGGGCCTGACGGCCGGCTGCTCGCGCATCCGCGACCATAAGGGCTATGTCGTCGATTCGACCCTGATCAACACCGTCGCCCCCGGCGTCGACAACCGCGAATCGGTCGAGCGCACGCTGGGCCGCCCGAGCTTCGCCGGCCAGTTCGACAAGAACCGGACCTGGTATTATGTCGCCCGCGATACCAGGCAGGTCGGCTACCGTACTCCGAAGCCGTTCTCGCAGCTGGTCCTCGCGGTACATTTCGACGACAAGGGCAATGTCGTTTCGGTCGACCGCACCGGCCTCGAAAAAGTCACGCCCGTCTCGCTCTACGCCGACAAGACCCCGACCCTGGGCAGCAAGCGCGGCTTCTTCCGCGAGCTGTTCGGCAATATCGGCCGCGTCGGCAGCGTCGGCCCGGCCGGCGGCACGGCGGACAACCCGAACTGAGCGATGGCTTAGGGCTTGGGGTTAATTGAGGGCGGCGGCATCGGCCTGGCCCGCTCGCAGACCTATGTTCCGCCCTTCCCCTCCACCGTCCTGCGGACGGTCCCCCTCCCCGTACCGGGGAGGAACTTGGGTGTCGCTTGTGGGAAAAATTCCTCCCCGGTACGGGGAGGGGGACCATGCGGAGCATGGTGGAGGGGAAGGCGATGCCGCTGAACCGCCCTCTACGCCCCCTCCTGCTTCAGCGGCCGCGCGAGCAATTCGCTCACCACCTCCGCCACCGTCGCCTTGCCCGCGAGCAGCGCGCAGACCGCGTCGACGATCGGCATGTCGACTCCCGCCTCGCGTGCGGCTTCGGCGAGGACCGGGGCTGTCGCCGCACCCTCTGCCACCGTCCGGCGGTCGGAGAGAAGATCGGTCGCCGAGCGGCCCTCGCCCAGCCCCTTGCCGAGCGAGAAGTTGCGAGAACTGGTCGAGGAGCAGGTCAGCACCAGGTCGCCCAGCCCGGACAGGCCCGCCAGCGTCTCCGCCCGCGCACCTCGCGCCAGGCCGAAGCGGGTCATCTCCGCAAAACCCCGGCTGATCAAAGCCGCGCGCGCATTCTGCCCCAGCCCGGCACCCTCGACGACGCCGCAGGCGATGGCGAGGACATTCTTCACCGCGCCGCCGATCTCCGCACCGATCACATCCTGCGACAGATAGGGGCGGAAGCCGGGACGGCGCAGCCGCTCGGCCAGCGCGCGGCCGACCGCCTCATCCTCACAGGCGAGCGTGATTGCGGTCGGCTTCCCCCCCGCAACCTCATGCGCGAAGGTCGGGCCCGACAGCACCGCGATCGGCGAGTCCGACGCAACCGCCGCCGCGACTTCGGACATCAGCTGGCGCGATCCGGCCTCCATGCCCTTGGCGCACAGGACCAATGGCTTTCCAGCACAGGGCAGCTCGGCCAGCACCGAGCGCAGGAACTGCGCTGGCACGACCACCACCAGCGCATCGCACTCCGCCAGATCGGCGAGCGCCCCGGTCGCGCGGATCGAGGGGCTGAGCGAAATCCCCGGCAGGAACAGCGGATTGGCATGGTCGGCGTTGACCGCGGCGACCACCTCAGGCTCCCGCGCCCACAGCAACACGTCGGACCCATCGCCGGCGATCACCTGTGCCATGGCGGTGCCCCAGGCGCCGCCGCCGATCACGCCCAGCCGGTCCATGGTTCGCACCTCCAAAGCCATTGTCATGCCTTCACTCCGGCGCCGCGTGCCTTCTCGGCCGTCGGATCAAGCGGCCAGCGCGCGCGGGCCGGCGTCTCCATATCGTCGACCAGCCCGGCCGCGAAGCGCTCGGCCCCGGCCCAGGCGATCATCGCGCCATTGTCGGTGCACAGCCACAGCGGCGGCGCGGCGAAGCGCAGCCCCGAGCGCGCGGCCAGATCGGCCAGCGCCGCGCGGATCGCCTGGTTGGCGGCGACGCCCCCCGCCACGACGAGCGCGGTCGCGCCATCGGCCGCATCGAGCGCAATGCGGGTCCGGTCGACCAGGCAGTCGACGACCGCCTGCTGGAAGGACGCCGCGATGTCCTCGGGCTTATGGATGCCGGCATCACGCGCGCGCAGCACGGCGCTCTTAAGCCCGGCAAAGGAGAAATGCGGTTCGCCGCTCCCAACCAGCGGACGCGGCAACGGCACCGCCCGCGGATCGCCCGACAGCGCCGCGCGCTCGACCGCGGGCCCGCCGGGAAAGCCCAGCCCGAGCAGCTTCGCGGTCTTGTCGAAGGCCTCGCCGGCGGCATCGTCGATCGTGGTGGCGAGGCGCCGATAGCGGCCGACGCCCTCGACGAAGAGCAGCTGGCAATGGCCGCCGGATACCAGCAGCAGCAGATAGGGATAGACCAGCGTCGGATCGGCCAGACGCGGCGAGAGGGCGTGCCCTTCCAGATGGTTGACCGCGATCAGCGGTTTGCCCGCCGCATGGGCCAGTGCCTTGCCGGTCATCAGCCCGACCATGACCCCGCCGATCAGGCCCGGGCCCGCCGTCGCCGCGATCGCGTCGACATCCGCAAGGGTCAGCCCCGCATCGGTCAGCGCGCCTTCGACCAGCGGCACCGCCATCTCGACATGCGCACGCGCCGCCAGTTCGGGCACGACCCCGCCAAAGGGGCGGTGCGCCTCCTCCTGCCCGGCCAGCCGGTGCGACAGCACCGTGCCGTCGCTGGTCACCAGCGCCGCGGCCGTCTCGTCGCAGCTCGATTCGATACCGAGGATGATCGCCATGCGGCGCCTGTAGAGCGAATTGCCGGCGGAAGGAAATATCGGCGCGACAGAAGTCGCCCGCTTACACACTCGCAGCTTGTTAACAACCTTGCTGTACCGCGCTCCCATGGCCAGTCTCGCCCCACCCCTCGACCGATCGGTGTCGCGCGGACCATCATTGCTGCAACGGACGGTGCCGGCGGCGGTGCTGTTCGGTGCGATCGTCGGCTGGCTGAGCTACGATCTCCTCCTTTTCTGTCGCTTTCTCGGGCTCGGCGGCTTCTGGCTGCATGCGGGCTGGGTGTGTCTGTCGCTCGCGCTGTTCTGGCTGCTCACCCTGCCCCGCCGGATCGACCTCCTCGCGGGGCCCACCGTCGCCCGGCTGCTGCTCTGCGTTGGAGGCGCGGCACTGCTGCTGATCCTCGGCGGCGAAGGGCGGCTGCTCTACGCCAACATAGACTGGCAAGTCCGCGACGCGGTGCTCAGCGACATGATCGCGAACCCCTGGCCCTTCGCCTATGCCGATGGAAATCTGCTGCGGGCGCCGATCGGCATGTATCTGGCGCCGGCGCTGATCGGCAAAGCTTTCGGTCGTGCGGCGGCCGATATGGCGCTGCTCGCGCAGAATGCGCTCTTCCTGGGGGCGCTCCTGGCGATCGGCTCGACGCTGTTCTCCCACCGGCGCCAAAGGCTGATCGCGCTCGCCACCTTCCTGCTGTTCAGCGGGCTCGACATTCTCGGCCAGATCAAGGTCGGCCATGCGGCAGGCCTGACGCCCACCGCGCATCTCGAAGGCTGGGGCCCGTCGCAATTTTCGTCGACGATCACCCTCGCCTTCTGGGTGCCGCAGCATGCGCTGGCCGGCTGGCTCGGCGCGCTGGCCGTCCTGCTCTGGCGCGAGCGGCGGCTCGGCCTCGGCACCCTGCTGATGCTGCCGCCGATGATCGCGCTCTGGTCGCCCTTTGCGGCGCTGGGCCTGCTGCCCTTCCTGGCAGTGGCCTGCGTCGGGGACATCCGGCGTCGCGCCATTCGGCTGGCGGACCTGCTGCTGCCGGGCGCGGCGACCGCTCTTGCCCTGCCCGCGCTTCTTTATCTGGCAGCGGGATCGGATGCGGTGGGGCTACGCGCCTTTCCGATCCGGTCCGACATATATCTGAGTTTCCTCATGATCGAGATCCTGCCCTTCCTGCTGATCGGTCTGGCCGGCATGAAGGCGCGCTTCGGCGGGGCGCTGTTCGCCACGGCGGCGCTGTTCCTGCTGGGCGCACCGCTGATCCAGATCGGCGGCTCGATCGACTTCGCGATGCGCGCGACCATTCCGGCCCTGGCGATCCTGATCGCGCATCTGGCCGACATGATGGGCGGCGGCTGGGCGGCATCGGCCCGCCGCAAGATCGCGCTGGAGGCCCTGCTATGCGTCGGCGCAGCAACACCGGTGACCGAGGTCCTGCGGGCGCTGAGCTTTCCGGCCAGCCCACTCGGCCACTGCCACGTCTCGCGCGCCTGGGACGAAAGCTTCGCGGTCTTTCCCAAGACCGGCTATTTCGCGCCGTTGGACAGCCTGCCCACCGCGCTGCGTCCGCACCGGCCGCATATCGTGGCTCCGGACCGAGAACAGGCCTGTTTCGACCGGCCATGGGCGAGACCCGCTCTCTTCTAGCGTTTCCGGCACACGCGGTTTCCGTTCGCGATTCAAACCTCTATGGAGCACGCCATGGAGGAGAATCCTGAATCGCGCTCGCCCTGGCGAACCGAAGCCAGAGCGCTGATCGCGCTCAGCCTGCCGCTGGTCATCGCCAATCTCGGCTGGTCGGCGATCTCCGCGACCGACCTGTTGCTGCTCGGCCGGCTCGGGCCGGACGCGGTCGCCGCCGGATCGCTCGCGCTCAACCTCTATCACGCCTTTCTGATCTCCGGCATCGGCCTGACCAGCGCGGTGTCGCCGCTGATCGCCAGCGAACGCGGCCGCAAGCTCCATTCGGTCCGCGACATCAGGCGGTCGGTGCGCCAGACCGCCTGGGCTGCCGGCCTCCTCTGCCTGCCCGCCTGGCTGTTGCTGTGGCAGGCGGAGGCGGTGCTGATCGCGATCGGCCAGGACCCCGAACTCGCCGCCCGCGCCACCGAACTGGTGCATGGCCTGCAATGGGGCCTGTTCCCCTATTTCCTCTTCCTGGTCCTGCGCAATTTCGTCGCCGCGCTGGAGAAGCCGATCTGGGGCGTGATCGTCACCTTGCTGACCGTGCCGTTCAATGCGTTCGCCGGATGGGTGCTGATCTTCGGTCACCTCGGTCTGCCCGCCATGGGCCTGCGTGGGGCAGGTCTGGCGAGCCTGCTGACCTCCTGCTTCATGGCGATCGGTATGGGGCTGGTGGTCATGCGCGACCGGCGCTTCCGCCGCTATCGGCTGTTCGGGCGCTTCTGGGTCGCCGACTGGCCGCGCTTCAAGACGGTGTGGAAGATCGGCCTGCCGGTCGCGATCACCGTGGGTTTCGAGGCGACGGTGTTCAACGCGGCGGTTTTCCTCATGGGCCTGATCGGACGCGCCGAACTCGCGGCCCATGCCATCGCGATCCAGATTGCCGCCCTCTGCTTCATGGTGCCGATGGGTGTCGGCCAGGCAGCGACGGTGCGGGTCGGCTATGCCCATGGGCGGGGCGATCCGGCGGCCGTGGGGCGCGCCGGATGGCTAGCGCTGGGACTGGGGAGTGCCTTCTCCGCAGCAGCCTCCGCGCTGCTGATCTTCGCTCCGCACCCGCTGATCGGAGCCTTCATCGATGTCGACCTGCCGGCGAACATGATCGTCGTCGACCTTGCGGTGTCCTTCCTGGCGGTCGCTGCACTGTTCCAGCTGGTCGACTGCACCCAGGCGATCGCCGCAGGTGTGCTGCGCGGCCTGCAGGACACCCGCGTTCCGATGATCTTCGCCGCCTTCGGCTATTGGGTCGTGGGGATCGGGACCGGCGTGCTTCTCGCATTCAAGCTGCACCTCGACGGGGTCGGGATCTGGCTCGGGCTGGCGGCCGGGCTCGGTGTCGTCTCGGTGCTGCTCGTGTGGCGCTGGATGTGGCGAGAGCGGCTCGGCCTGCTCCATCTGCCGGTCGAGCGACGCGACTGATGCCTCGACGCGCCGGGCCTTTTGCTCCGGCGCCTCCTTCTCTATGCAGGCGCGATGAACGCACCTCACCCTTCCCGCCCGCTCCGCCTGGGCACCCGTGGATCGCCGCTGGCGCTGACCCAGGCCCGGATGACCATCGCCGCCCTGTGCCAGGCGCATGGCTGGTCCGAGGACGCGGTCGAGATCGTCACGATCAAGACCAGCGGCGACCGCATCCAGGACCGGCCATTGGCCGAGGTCGGCGGAAAGGCGCTGTGGACCAAGGAACTCGATCGCGCCCTGCAGGATGGCGAGATCGACTTCGCGGTCCATTCGATGAAGGACGTCGAAACCATCCGCCCGGTCGAGATCGTGATCGCCGCGATGCTGCCGCGCGCCGACGTGCGCGACCGGCTGATAGGTGCCGAAAGCCTCGCGGCCCTGCCGGCTTCGCCACGCATCGGCACATCCTCGCCCCGTCGTGCGGCGCAGGTGCGCCGCGCCCGCCCCGATGCGGAGGTGGTCCTCTTCAGAGGCAATGTCGACACGCGGCTGGCGAAGCTCGCCGCTGGCGAGGCGGATGCGACCCTGCTCGCCAGCGCCGGGCTCGAACGGCTGGGACGTCCCGACATCGGGCATCCGATCCCGGTGACCGACATGCTGCCGGCTCCGGCCCAGGGCGCGGTGGGAATCGAGACGCTGGCTGCGCGCGAGGAATTGCGCGCGATCCTCGGCGCGATCGACGATCCGCAGACCAATGCCTGCGTGTCGGCCGAGCGGGCGTTGCTCGCAGCCCTTGGCGCGGATTGCCGTTCGCCGGTCGCGGCCCTCGCGGTGCGCTCGGGTGCGGGGCTCCACATGCGCGCCGAGATCATGAGCGGGGACGGCGCGATCTGCCGCTCGGGTGAAGCGATGCTGCTGCAGACGAGTGACGCGGCGGCGCTGGCTGCGCGCCTGCTCCACGATGCCCCACCGGCCCTCGCCGAACTGTTCACCGGCGCATGAGCCGCCGCCCGCTGCTGATCCTGCGGCCCGAGCCCGGCGCCACCATGACCGCGAAATCCGCGTTCGATCAGGGCTGGCGACCGATCGTCGCGCCAATCTTCCGGATCGAACCGCTCGCCTGGGACGCGCCGCCGGCATCCGACTATGACGCGCTGTTCGTGACCAGCGCCAATGCGGTGCGGCAGGCCGGAAAGGCTCTGTCCCGCTACCGCGACATGCCCGCCTATGCGGTCGGCGCGGCAACCGCGCGCGCGCTCAAATCGGCCGGCTTTACCCAGATCCGCACCGGTCGCGGTGACGCCGCGATGATGATGCTCACCGCCGCTGCAGAGGGGGTGACGTCGGCCTTGCACCTGGCCGGAGAAGACCATCGCGACAGCGAACATCCCGACATCCGGCTCGACCGGCGCCTCGTCTATCGCAGCGCTGCCGCGGGCCGGCTGAGCGAGAAGGCTGAACTGGCCTTGCGCAGCGGTGAGGCGGTGGCGCTTCTCCATTCGGGCCGCGCGGGCGAACGCTTCGCGCAACTCGTCGACGAAGCCGCCATCCCCCGGAACGGAATTCGCATCGCCGCGCTCGCACCCGCAGTGGCGGAGGCGGCGGGGCATGGCTGGGCCGCGACGATCGCCGCCGACAGGCCGGACGATGCCGCGCTTCTGGCGGCGGCTGCCCGGCTGTGCCAATAAGAGTGCGCGACAGGGAGCGAGACGTACCGACGATGCAGGAACAAGCCGAAGTCTATGGTCGCCCGCGCCGCCCGCTCCTGGCGATCCTGCTGGGTCTGCTGGTAGCCGCGCTGGTCGGCATGGGCAGCATGGCGTGGCTCTTCTACCGCTATGATCAGGTCTCGGACTTCATCAAACCACGCCTGCCCGTGATCGTGCCGCCCGCAGCCCCCCAGGTGCCGCCAACCCTCACCAACATCGCGCCGCCGCCCCCGGCGGCGGTGGTCGAAACGATCATCGACCAGCGGATCGGCCAGATCGAGGAGAAGGTCGAAGATATCGACGAGCGCACCGCCGCCGCGAGCAGCGAGGCGATGCGCGCAGAACGGCTGCTGATCGCCTTCGCCGCGCGACGGGCGATAGACCGGGGCGCGCCGCTCGGCTATCTTGAGGGCGTACTGCGCGAGAAATTCGCCGGCGCCGACCCCCGCGCCGTCGCCACCGTGATCAGCGCCAGCCGCCAGCCGGTGACGACCGACATGCTGCGCGACCAGCTGGAAGCGCTGCGCCCACAACTGGAAGCTGGCGCCGAGGACGAAAGCTGGCTCGACGCGGTGCGCCGCGAGATCGGCGGACTGATCGTGATCCGCAAGGCGGGCGTCCCCTCGACGGCCCCGGTCGACCGGTTCGCCCGCGCGCAGGACGCCCTTGCATCGGGCAATGTCGACAAGGCGCTGGCGGAAATCGCGCGGCTTCCGGCCCGTGCCGCCGCCGCCGGCTGGATCGGCGAGGCACGGCGCTATGTTCAGGCCAGGGCAGCGCTCGACCGGATCGAAAGCTTTGCCCTGCTCGAACCCGCGGTGCCCGGAACCAAGCCGGCTCCGGTGCAGCCGAGCGCTCCGGCTTCCGTCACCGCTATGCCAGCTGCTGCCGGCAGCCGCTGACCGTCAGAAATCGACCGCAATACCCTTGAGCTCCCAGTCGCCATAGCGGGTGGGGTCGGGCCCGTCGCGTCCGCCCGATTCGGCGGTGGGGCGCACCTCTTCGGGCTGCGGCACGGGCGGGCTCGGCGACAGATGCGCGGGGGCCTTCACGTGCGGTGGGCGCTTTCCGGCCATGGATTCATCCTCTGCTGACATTGACGCCGGATCGATCGACCTCGGATAGAATCGGCGGGCGATTGAACGGGCAGGACATGCCCCCCACATTGTCGTCTCGAGGAGCGATGACAAGATGAACTTGGTACGTACCACGATGCTGCTGGCGGCGCTGACTGCGCTGTTCATGGCGCTGGGCTTCACGATCGGTGGCTCGGGCGGCGCATTGATCGCGCTGGCTGTGGCCGGCGCGATGAACCTGTTCACCTATTGGAACGCCGACAAAATCGTCCTGAAGATGCACGGCGCGCGCGAGGTCGACGCCGGCAACTGCCCCGAACTGGTCGGTCTCGTCCACGGCCTTGCCCGGCGCGCGAACATGCCGATGCCGAAAGTCTATGTGATCGACAGCGAGCATCCCAACGCTTTCGCCACCGGTCGCGATCCGCAACACGCCGCCGTCGCCGCGACCACCGGCCTGCTTGCGATCCTCGACCGCGACGAGATCGAGGGCGTGATGGCACATGAGCTTGCCCATGTCCGCAACCGCGACACGCTGATCATGACGATGACCGCGACGATTGCAGGCGCGATTTCGATGCTGGCCAATTTCGGCATGTTCTTTGGCGGCGGCCGCGATCGCGATGGCGGGCAGGTTCTGGCGACGATCCTGGCGGTGTTCGTGGCTCCCTTCGCCGCGATGATCGTCCAGATGGCGATCAGCCGCGCCCGCGAATATGGCGCGGACCGGGGCGGGGCGGAGATTTCGGGCAAGCCGCATGCCCTTGCCTCGGCGCTGGCAAAGCTCGCCAATGGCGCGGCACACATCCCGAACCCGGTGGCGGAGCGCAATCCTGCCGCTTCCGCGCTTTACATCGTGCCCGGCCTTCGCCGTGGCGGCGACAGCCTGTTCTCGACCCATCCGGCGACCGAGAACCGGATCGCGCACCTGCATGACATTGCCCGCGAGATGGGCAGCGTCCCCGCGCCCGCGCGCGCCGTTGCCCGCACGGTCCCGCAGCGCCGGGCCGGGGCCATCTCCTCGGTGCCCAAGACCCGCCCCCGCGGCAGCGCGCTCGATCCCAACCGCCGCCGTTGAGGCGCCCTGAGCAGGGGCTTTGGACAACGTCGACGACGACTTTCCCCCCTGCGATCGAACGACGAGAACGGTCCTCGCATTTTCTTAATCGTCAGATGATTTCACACGCTCTAAGGGCTGGCCGGTGAAAGACTCTCCCCCCGGCACTCCCACGCGCCTTGCCGCGCTCAAGCTCCTCGATGCGGTCCTGCGGCGGGGCGCCCCGCTGGAAGCAGCGATGGACGGCGCGTGCGCCGAACTCGACCGGGGCGACGACCGCGCCTTCGCCCATGCCATCGCCGCCGAGACGCTCCGCCGCCTCGACGATCTCGACCGCCTGATCGACGTCTCGACCGAACGGCCACTGCCACCCGACTCCAAGGCGCGCATGCTGCTCAGGATGGCGCTGGTGCAGGCGCTGGTCCTGAAGACGCCCGCCCATGCGGCGATCACCACCATTCTTCCGCTCGCCGACGGCGGCCCCCGCAAGCTGATCCATGCCGTTTTCAGCCGCACGATGCGCGAAAACGCCGCGCTTCCCGATCCCCCGCATCTGCCCGCCGCCGTGGCCGATCGCTGGCAGAAGAGCTGGGGCACGGAGGCGGTCGAGACCGCGCGGCAGTCGCTTGCCGCGCCGCCGCCGGTCGACCTGAGCCTCAAACCCGGCGAGGATAGCGGGATCTGGGCAGAACGGCTGGAAGGCTTGAGTCTCCAGCCCGGCCATGTGCGCATCGCGGCGGGCCGGCGGATCGTCGATCTGCCCGGCTATGACGAGGGCAGCTGGTGGGTCCAGGACATCGCCGCGAGCCTGCCCGCACGGCTGGCGGGGGCGGGCGACGACCGCACGGCGCTCGATCTCTGTGCTGCCCCCGGCGGCAAGACGATGCAACTTGCCGCAGCCGGCTGGCAGGTGACGGCGGTGGACCAGTCGGACACACGGCTGGCGCGGCTTCGCGAAAATCTCGAGCGGACCCGCCTCGGCGCCGACATTCAGGTCGCCGATGCGGCCGAGTTCGCGCCGGAGCGTCGGTTCGACCTGGTGTTGCTCGACGCTCCCTGCTCGGCCACCGGAATATTTCGGCGCCACCCCGACGTCCTTCACCGCGCAACGGCACGGATCATCGCCGACGCCGCCGAGCAGCAGCAGCGACTGATCGCGCACGCCGCTTCGCTGGTCGCCCCCGGAGGGCGGCTGATCTACGCGGTCTGCTCGCTCGAAGCCGACGAGGGGGAGCAGATCGCCAAGGGCTTCCTCGCTGCCCACGCCGACTGGCGCCTCGATCCCGTGCAGCCGGAAGAGCTGCCGAGCGGCGTGGTCCCGGACAAGGTCGGACGGGTGCGGGTAAGGCCCGGCACCCTGGCCGACAGCGGCGGCGCCGATGGCTTCTTCGTCGCGCGTTTTACCCGCAAGGATTGACCGCGAAAACTGTACCACCGAGTACGAAATGATTGACAGGACAGCCGAAGCGCGGCAGGGCGAAAACTGTACGGCCTAGTACAGCGTTCGACTCGCAATCCGCCTTCGGAGTCCGGTGATGGCACCCAATGATCTTCCCGCCGAGACGCTGCGCGGTGGACGCCTGCTCGCCGCCGGGATCGTGCTGGCTCTCGCCAATTTCATGGTCGTGCTCGATACGACCATCGCCAATGTCTCGGTCCCGCACATCGCCGGATCGCTGGGCATCTCGCCGTCCCAGGGGACGTGGATCATCACCTCCTATGCCGTGGCAGAGGCAATCTGCGTTCCGTTGACCGGCTGGCTGGCGATGCGCTTCGGCGCTGTCCGCACTTTTGCCGTCGCCATGCTCGGCTTCGGGATCTTCTCCGTCCTCTGCGGGCTTTCGACCACGCTGACCATGCTGGTGGCCTGCCGCGTCGGACAGGGACTGTGCGGCGGCCCGCTGATGCCGCTCAGCCAGACGCTGCTGCTGCGCATCTTTCCGAAGGAGAAACATGGCCAGGCCATGGGCATCTGGGCGATGACGACCGTTGTCGCGCCCGTGCTCGGCCCGATCCTCGGCGGCCTGATCAGTGACAACTGGTCGTGGAACTGGATCTTCTTCATCAACATCCCGGTCGCGCTGTTCTGTGCCGCCGGTGCGTCGATCATGCTCGCCAGGTCGGAAACGCTTCGGGTCAGGATGGGCGTCGACATGGTCGGCCTCGTCCTGCTGGTCCTGTGGATCGGCGCGCTTCAGCTGATGCTCGACCTGGGCCGGGAGCATGACTGGTTCGAAGACGGCTTCATCGTCAGCCTGGGCATCGTCGCGGCGATCGGCTTCGTCGTCTTTCTGATCTGGGAGATTACCGAGAAAGAGCCTATCGTGAACATCCGGGTGTTCCGGCACCGTGGCTTCGCCGTCGCGGTCGCCAGTCTCGCTTTTGCCTTTGGGACATTCTTCGCCTCGGCAGTAATCATCCCGCAATGGCTGCAGACGAGCATGGGCTACACCGCGACCTGGGCCGGCTACGCGACCGCTTTCACCGGCGTCCTCGCCGTGGTCATGTCCCCGGTCGCGGCCAAACTGACCGAGAGATATGATCCGCGCGCCATCGTCTGCTTCGGCATCGTGTCGATGGGACTCGCCTGCATTCCCCGTGCGCTATGGACCAGCGAAGCCGACTTCTGGACGCTGGCCCTCCCGCAGCTGATGCAGGGCTTCGGCCTGCCCTTCTTCATCGTGCCGGTCACGATCATCGCACTGGGCGCGGTCGATCCCGAGGAAACCGCCTCGGCCGCCGGGGTGATGAACTTCCTGCGCACCATGGCGGGGGCGATCGCCACGTCGCTCTCCAGCACATGGTGGGACAACAGCACCCGCGTTGCGCGCAACGACCTCGCTTCGACCCTGCAGCCCGGCGAAACCCAGTCGGTTCTGGCGTCGATGGGCATGAGCGTCGAACAGGCGCTGTCGAGGATCGAGCGACTGGTCGACCAGGAAAGCGCAACCCTGGCGACCACCCAGCTGTTTGCCGCGTCGACGGTCATCTTCATCGTGGCCGCTCTGATCATCTGGTTTTCTCCCAGGCCGCCGGCCGACGTCGACACCAGCGCCGCGCACTGATCCCGCACGGGGCATCCACCCGCCCTTCTGCAAACCCGGCGGGTGCGCTAAACTCGCGCGATGAACCCGACGCTAAGACAGCTGCGCTATCTGGTCGCCCTGGCCGATCATGGCAGCTTCACGCGCGGGGCCGCGGCCGAGGGCGTGTCCCAGCCGAGCTTCTCGGAACAGATCCACCAGATCGAACGCCTGCTCAACGGGCGGATCGTGGAACGCGGACGGCGCGCGATATTGACCCCGCTGGGCAGGGAGGCCGTCGCAGCAGCGCGCCGGGTGTTGGTGGAAGTCGACAATTTCGTCGCCACCGCGCGTCGGTCGGACGATCCGCTGGTCGGGACGATCCGACTGGGCGTCAGCCCGACCCTGGGGCCCTATGTGCTCCCGCAGGTCGTGGCGCGACTTCACTCGGTAAGCCCTTCGCTCAGGGTCCATGTTCGCGAGGGATTGCCCAACAGGCTGACCGAGAATCTGCTGAGCGGGATTCACGACGTCATCCTGGTGCAATTGCCCGTCGATGGCGGCAATCTGCACATCGAGTCACTGTTCCGCGAGCCGCTGCTGATCGCCATGGCGGCAGACGACCCGCTCCGTGAGGCGGACGGCATCGGGCTCGACGACCTGCGCGGACGGGGGCTGCTCACGCTGCAGCCCGAATATCGGATGAGCGATCAGATCATGGCACTGGCCGCCGCAGCCGATGCGCAGGTTCTGCGTGATTATGAGGGAACCAGCCTCGACGCCATCCGCCAGATGGCGGGCATGGGCATGGGTCTGGCTCTGCTGCCCGAGCGCTATGTGCGGCAGGAAGTGCGTGAGGACGACGACGTCGTCGTCCGCCCCTTTGCCGAAGGCCGCTATTATCGCGAGATCGGTCTGGTCTGGCGCGCGGGCTCGGGCCGCGCACCGGCATTTCTTGCTCTGGCGGAGATGTTGAGGCAAACGATTGCGTGACAAAGTTTTGCTGCAGTGCAACCAATAGGAAATACCTATCGAACATATAGCTGAGGTCGGGCTAGACATATTGATCGGCGATACCACCTTAGGACAGCGAATTGGGAGGTCATGGTGGCGGGACAAAATTATGGGGTGAGAGCGCTGCGGGGCTGGATCAAGCTCGTCCTCGCCCCGGACGCCGGCTATCTCAAGATCGCCGCCGTCTATGGCGTGGCGATCTCGTTGCTGTCGCTCGCAACCCCGATCTCGGTCCAGCTGCTGATCAATTCGGTCGCGAACACCGCCCTGCCCGCACCGCTGTTCACCCTGGCGCTGATCCTGTTCCTGCTGCTCGCGCTGTCGGGCATCCTGTCCGCAATCCGCATCCACCTTATGGCGCGGTTCGAGCGGCGCTGGTTCGCCCGCATCGTCGCGGAGATCACGCTGCGCGCGGTGCACGCGCAGAACCCCTTTTTCACCGACGCGCTGCGCGGCGACCTGTTTAACCGCTATTTCGACCTGATGACTGTGCAGAAGGCGCTGCCCAGCCTCATCATCGGCGGGTTTACCATCGCGCTTCAGGGCGTGATCGGGCTGGCAGTGACCAGCTTCTATCATCCCTTTTTCCTCGCCTTCAACGCGGTCCTGGTCCTCCTGCTGTTGCTTGTCTGGCAGTTCTGGGCGTCCGCAGCCATCTCGAGCGCGGTCGAGAAGAGCCAGGCGAAGCACAGTGCAGCCCACTGGCTCGAAAGTGTCGGCGGCTCGAACGGATTCTACAAGTCGAGTCGTCACCTGGCCTACGCCATCCAGCGCTCGGAAACGCTGACGGCGGGCTATGTCGCGGCCCACCGCAAGCATTTCAGCTACACCTTCGCACAGACGATCGCCCTGCTGCTGATCTACGCGCTCGCCAGCGCCACGCTGCTCGCTTTGGGCGGGTGGCTGATCATCCGCGGCGAATTGTCGATCGGCCAGCTGGTCGCGGCCGAACTGATCCTGTCCGGGGTCTTCTACGGCATCTCGCAATTCGGAACCTATCTCGAGGCACTGTACGAGTTCGCCGCCGGGCTCGAGGAGCTGTCGCTGTTCTGGGAGATCCCGCAGGAACAGGGGCAGACGGGCGGCACCGGTCCGGTCGACGGTGCGGTGAGGCTGCGCGGCGCCGAATATGGCGACCATCGGTTCGACTTCTCGATCGAGAGCGGCGAGCAGCTGGTGGTCATGGCGGCGGCGGGCGTGGAAGGCTCGCTGTCACGCCTGCTCAAGCGGCACGCCGTGGCGCGGCGCGGCATGGTGCTGATCGGGGGCGGAGATATTTCCGGCTTCGACATGTATCGGCTCCGCGCCGACATCATGGTGTTCGACCGCCCCAGCTTCGTCGAAATGTCGATCCGCGACTATCTGCGCCTGGCCGCTTCCGGCACGCAGGACGGGATGATCGGCGTGCTGGAGACGGTCGATCTGGCCGGGCGGATCAGCAGCCTCGAAAAGGGCCTCGATACGATCATCTCCAGCTCGGGCTGGCCGCTGTCGGTCGGCGAGTTGATCGCGCTCAAGCTGGCGGCGGCCTTGCTCGCGCGCCCGAAGCTGCTGGTACTGTCCCCACTCTACGATCTGATGCCGCCGGACTGCCTGAACCGTGCACTCACCAGGCTGCGCGAAAGCGGAACGACCGTGCTGCAGTTCACGCGCCGCCCGCAAGGCATCGTGCGTGACGGCTACCTCTGGATCGGCACGACCAGCCAGACGCGATGCGCAACCGATACAGAACTCATGGAAACGGCCAAGCGGGAAGGATCGGCTAATGCCCTTCAGGCCTGAACATATCCGGCACTTCCGCACGCTGGATTCGCTCCAGCCACCCAGGATGGCGCGCGTCATCGCGTGGATGCTGGGCATCGCGATCAGTATCATCGCGGTCCTGCTGTTCATCGTGCCCTGGGTGCAGACCTCAGCCGGTACCGGGCAGGTGATTGCCCTGTCGCCGCTCGACCGTGTCCAGCCGATCACCGCCCTCGTACCGGGACGTGTCGAAAAATGGTTCGTGCAGGACGGTCAGGTGGTGGCGAAGGGCGACAAGATTGCCCTGCTCGTCGACAACGACCCCAATGTGGTCGCCCGCCTGCAGGCCGAACGGGCGCAGGTGGCGGCCGAGGTCGCGTCCGTGGAGCAGGCGATCGCCGTCGCCCAGCTCGACGTTAACCGGTCGGCGCAGCTCCTTTCGGAGGGGCTGATCGCGCGGCGCGATTATGAAGCGACGCAGATCAAGGTCGCCGAACAGCGTGCCAAGCTGGCAGAGTCGCGCGCCAAGCTCAACCGCGCCGATCTCGCCCTCAACCGCCAGTCCGCGCTGCTCGTCACCGCCCCGCGCGACGGTCGCATCCAGTCGATCAATGCGGTCGCGGGCGCCACGCTGGTCAGCGCAGGCAGCCAGCTTGCGATGCTCGCACCGGAAACCCCCGCCCGCGTTATCGAGTTGATGATCGACGGTCGTGACATCGCGCTTGTCCGGCCCGGCCGGCCCGTGCGGCTGGCCTTCGAAGGCTGGCCAGCGATCCAGTTCAGCGGCTGGCCTTCGGTCGCGCAGGGCATGTTCGACGGGCGGGTCCGCTCGATCGACCCGTCCGCCCAGGCCACCGGCCTGTTTCGTGTCATCATCGAAGAAACCCCCGGCAAGGCCCCCTGGCCGGCCGCCGCCTATGTCCGCGTAGGCGCGAAAGTGCGCGGCTGGATCCAGATGGAGACGGTGTCGCTCGGCTACGAACTCTGGCGTCAGCTCAACGACTTCCCGCTCGAGTTCCGCCGCCCGGCGCAGGAAGCCGAAGCGGGCTATGCGGCCAAGGCCGACTCCGCGAAGGACACCGCCAAATGACCCGCTGGCTGCTGCCGGTTCTGGCCTTGCTGGGTCTGCTGGCGGCTCCGGCCGGCGCAGCCACCCCGCTGACGCTCGATGAACTGCTGCGCTCCTCTGCGCAGCACGCGCCGGCGATCCTCGACGCGATCGCCAAGCAGCGGCAGGTGGAAGGGCGGCGGCTCTCGGCACAAGGCGCGTTCGACCTGCTGTTCGAAGCCGATGCGACCAGTCGGCTGACCGGCACCTATGACGGCACGATCGTCGAGGGCAAGGCGAGCCAGCCGCTGCTCAACAATGGCGGCGGCCTCTATGCTGGCTATCGCGTCTCGCGCGGCGACTTTCCGATCTATGAAGACAAGTCCTTCACCAACCGGCTCGGCGAGGTGAAGCTGGGCGGCTATTTCGCACTGCTGCGCGACCGCTTCATCGATGATCGCCGGGCCAAGCTATCGATCGCCGAGCGCGACATCGACATCGCGCGGCTCGACCGCCAAATGGTCGCGATCGGCGTTCAGCGGCGTGCGATCGACGCCTATCAGAACTGGGTGGCGGCGGGTCAGCGCGTTGCCATCTATCGCGATCTGCTGAAGCTGGCGACCGACCGGCAGCAGTCGATCGAGCAACAGGTGGCGCGCGGCTCACGGCCCGACATCCTTGCGACCGAGAACCGTCAGAACATGATCCGGCGCGAAGCGCTGCTGGTGCGGGCCGAACAGGATCTCGCGGCGGCGGCCAACAGCCTGTCGCTGTTTCTGCGCGACGATGCCGGCACCCCCGTCGTCGTCGACCGCTCCCGGCTGCCGGTCAGTTTTCCGACGTTCACGCTCCCGCCGACCAGCGCGCTCGAAGGCATGCCGATCTCCCGGCCCGATCTCGACGCGATCCTCGTTCGCCTCGACCAGAACCGCACCAAGATCCAACTGGCCGAAAATGAACTCTCCCCGCGCCTCGACGTGCGGGCCGAGACGAGCAAGGACATCGGGCCGGCCGGGCTCGGCGGGTCGAGCCGCTCACCGACCGAGACCATCGTCGGCCTGCGCTTCTCCGTCCCGTTGCAGCGCCGCCAGGCGCGCGGCCGCATCGCCGAAGCCGAGGCCGAGGCCCAAAGCCTGGCGCTGCGCCGCAAGCTGCTGTCGGAACAGATCCAGGTCGAGATCCGCGCCTTCTCCATCCAGGTCGACGCGACGTCCAAACTGGTGAACCTTGCCGCCGACGAAGCACGACTGGCGAACCGCATGGCGGAAGCGGAACGTCGCCGTTTCCAGCTGGGCGCCAGCGACTTCCTGCTCGTCAACCTGCGTGAGGAGACGGCTGCCGACGCGCGGCTACGCCAGATCGACGCCGAATATCGCCAGGCGGCGTCGCGCGCAGAACTTGTCGCGGCCACGGTCGACCGGACACAGCTGGGGCTCTGACCACTTCCTGCCTTCCCGATGGGAGACAGACAGTGTCCGGCGCACGGCCCTCCGACCTTGCCCGGCCCTGCCCACATGGCTAATCGGAACGGATATGACCCAGCCCGTAAAGATATCGCCTTCGATCCTCTCCGCCGACTTCGCCCGCCTCGGCGAGGAAGTTCGCGCCATCGACGCAGCAGGCGCCGACTGGATTCACGTCGATGTGATGGACGGCCACTTCGTCCCCAACATCACGATCGGTCCGGCGGTGGTGAAGGCGCTGCGCCCCCACACGACCAAGCCGTTCGACGTTCACCTGATGATCTCGCCGGTCGACGCCTTCCTCGAGGACTTCGCCAATGCGGGTGCGGACATCATCACCGTCCACCCGGAGGCAGGCCCCCACGTCCACCGCACCGTCCAGCGGATCAAGGCGCTCGGCAAGAAGGCCGGCATCTCGCTCAACCCGGCGACGCCCGCCAAGATGCTCGACTATCTGATCGAGGACATCGACCTGGTGCTGGTGATGAGCGTGAACCCCGGCTTCGGCGGACAGAGCTTCATCGAGGGCCAACTGCGCAAGATCGAGGCGATCCGCAAGATGATCGACAAGACCGGCAAGCCTATCGAACTCGAGGTCGATGGCGGCGTCGATGCGAACACGGCGCCGCGCGTGATCGCGGCCGGTGCCACCGCGCTGGTCGCGGGGACGGCGACCTTCCGGGGCGGCCCCGACTGCTACGCCGCCAATATCGCCGGCCTCAGGAAAGGCTGAGCATAAGGCGATGAGCGACGGGCCCGGCTTCGACGACGGCGTTGAGCCCGGCCGACGCCTGATCCGCGTCGAGCATGACCGCAGCCATTCGCTGGCAGAGCGCGTTTCCGGGCGCCTCCACGCTCTGTCCTGGCGGACCCCGGTACACAATTTCCGGTTGCGGGGCCGCTATCCGCTGAAGCTGCTCGACGTGCCGGTCGACCCGATCGAGGGGCTGGTGCGCCTGGGAGGCGCCATGCTCGACGGGGAAATTCTCTGGCAGGGCGAAAGCGTCGCGATCGAGACCTTCGATTTCCGTCCCCGCACCATCTCACCGGCGTTCAGCGATCATCTGCAGAGCTTTGCCTGGCTGCGCGACCTGAGCGCGGCAGGACCCCGGCTGCGCGTCGCGCCGATCGCCGAACTGCTGACCCGCCGCTGGCTCGAAAATTGCGGCAAGCAGGTGCATGAGGCGGCCTGGCGCCCCGACCTGTGGGGCCGCCGCATCCTCTTCTGGGGCTGCCACGCGCCGCTGATCGTCTCGACCGACGAACTGCGCGGGCCCGTGCTCAACACGCTGAGCCGCGGCGCCAAGCATCTCGACCGGAGCGCCGACAAGGCTGCGCCGGGATTGCCCCGCGTCGCCGCCTGGGCCGGCGTCACCGCCGCAGGGCTGCTGATCCCCGGCGGAGAGTTACGCCAGATACACGGTGAGCAGGGACTGGGTCGCGCTCTCGACGCTGCGCTCCATCCCGATGGCGGCATCGTCAGCCGCTCGCCGATCGAGCAGATGGACCTCATCGGCCTGCTGGCGATGCTGCGCAAATATTATGAGATGCGCGGCCAGCGCTTCCCGGCGCCGCTGCTCGAAGCCCTCACCCGCGCGGTGCCACCGCTGCTGGGCCTCACCATGGGCGATGGCGGCCTGTCGAGTTGGCAGGGCGCGGCGCCTGTCGACGGCGGGCGGATCGATGCCGTGGTGGCGGGATCGGGTATTCGCGGCCGACCGCTGCGCCAGTCACGCGACTGGGGCTATCAGCGGCTGGCGAACGGCCACACCCGGATCATCGTCGACGCCGCCCCGCCGCCGGTGTCGCGTTTCGCGCGCAATGCCTGCGCCTCGACGCTGGCGATGGAGATGTCGGACGGGCCCTGGCGGCTGATCGTCAATTGCGGTGGCGGGCGCGGCGCCAATAATGCGCTGCATCCCGAACTGGCTCAGGCGCTGCGCAGCACGGCGGCCCATTCGACGCTGGTGCTGGCCGACAGCAACTCCACCGCGGTCCATGCCGATGGCACACTCGGCAAGGGCGTGACGGAGGTCGAGGTCGAGCGCCGCGAGGATATGCAGGGCAGCCGGATCGACATGCGCCATGATGGCTATGTCCGGCGCTTCGGTTTCGCGCATCGCCGGGTGATCCAGATCGCGCAGGGCGGTCGCCAGGTGAAGGGAGAGGATCATCTTCTCCCCGCAGGCCGGCGCGCCAAGGACGACGACACGAGCTACGCCATCCGCTTCCATCTGGCGCCCGAGGTCGACGTATCGGCGACCGCCGATGGCAGCGGCGCGCTGCTGCGGATCGCGGAGGGCGCGCTGTGGCGCTTCCGCGCGAGCGGCGGTGAGGTCGCGATCGAGGACAGCATCTGGATCGATTCGCGCGGCCGGCCGCAGGCGATCCGCCAGCTGGTCATCGCCGGATCGGTTCCCGCCGACGGAATCGAGATAGGCTGGAGCCTGATGCGATCGGAATGACCGGGCGTACCGCGCACGACAGCACGGCCGTACGAACGAAAATGTAGATGGAGAGCGAAGCCATGAACCAGTCCGTCATCCTGACCGTCGTCGGCAGCGATCGCCCCGGCCTCACCAAGGCGCTTGCCGACGCCGTTTATCAGGTCGGCGGCAACTGGCTGGAGAGCCATTTGTCACGGCTGGGCGGCCAATATGTCGGATCGGTGCTGGTCGAGCTTCCAGCCGACCGCCTCGGCGATCTGGAGGCGTCGGCGAACGCGATCGACGCGAACGGTCTGTCGGTCTCGATTTCGCCCTCGCTCGCCGCAGACGACCGCTCGGGCGACCTACTCGCGATCGAGATCGTCGGCCAGGACCGGCCCGGCATCGTCCGCGAAGTGACGACCGTGCTCGCCGGACTCCACGTGAACATCGAAGGTTTTTCGAGCGAGATCGAAGGCAGCGCCTGGTCGGGTTCGCCGCTGTTCCGGGGCCGCGCCAACCTGCTGCTCCCGCCCGATGTCTCGGTCGACCGCCTGCGCGAGGCGCTTGAGGATATTTCGGGCGAGATCATGGTCGACTTCCCCGACGGCTCTGCCGCCGGCTGATCCGACCGCTCAGGCGGTCGCCTTCTCGGCGGCGATCGAGCGCAGCGCCTTCTCGAACGCCTCTGCCGGTTGCCCACCGGAGATCAGGTAGCGGCCGTCGATGATGACCGCCGGGACCGACTGGATTCCCTGACGCTGCCACAGCTGCTCCGCCTCGCGGACGTCATCCGCATGGGCGCCGGAATCGAGCAGCGCTGCCGCCTGCGCGACATCCAGCCCCGCGCGACCGGTGGCATCGAGCAGCGCGGCACGATCGCTCGGATTGCCGCCCTCGGTAAAATAGATCGCGAACAGCGCATGTTTCAGCGCCCGCTGCCGGTCGAGATCCTGCAGGCCCGCCCAATGAAGCAGGCGGTGCGCGTCGAACGTGTTATAGATGCGGCGGCCCGGCTCCATGTTCATCGTGAAGCCCAGATCCGCAGCGCGCATGCGGATCATATCGCGGAGCTCGGTCGATTTCTCCGGGCTGCTGCCATATTTGCGCTGGATATGCTCGCCGGTATCCTCGCCCTCTGGGGCCATGCCCGGACTGAGCTCGAACGGCTGAAAACGGATCTCGGCCGACACCTCGCCATCCAGCGCTTCGAGCGCCTGTTCCAGCCCGCGCAATCCGATGACGCACCAGGGGCAGGAAACGTCCGAGACGAAATCGATGCTCAGCGTCGTGGCCATAGAGGACTCCTTCTTGCCGAGACTTAGGCCCATTCGAGCGCCAGCGCCAATTGCTCGGCCGTCACCACCATTTCCTCCTCGCCCTCGCCAAGATTGGACAGCGTCACGCCGAGCAGTCGTACCCCCTGCTCTACCGGCTCCAGCGGCGCGAGCAGCTGCAGGGCGGTGTCGTAGAGGCTCTCGACGTCCGACACCGGTGCGGGCAGCGTCCGGGCGCGGGTCAGCGTGCGGAAATCGGCGTAGCGCAGTTTGATCGACACGGTCCGGCCGGCTTTGCCGGTGCGCGCGGCGTGTCGCGCCACGGTCTCGCTCGATTCACGCAGCGCCGCCGCAAGATCGTCATGGGTGAACAGATCGTGGAAGAAGGTGTTTTCCGACCCGATCGACTTGCGCACCCGGTCGGGGCGAACCGGGCGATGGTCGATAGCGCGGGCCGCGAGATAGAAATAGTCGCCCGACTTGCCGAACTGCTGCGCCAGAAATTCACGGCTGCACCGGCGTAGGTCCGCACCGGTATGGATGCCGAGCTTTTCCATACGGGCGGCGGTAACGGGCCCAACGCCGTGGAAACGGCCGACCGACAAAGGCGCGATGAAGGAGAGCCCCTGATCGGGCCTGACGACGCACAGGCCATCGGGCTTGTTATGATCGGACGCGAGCTTGGCGATGAACTTGTTGTATGAGACCCCGGCGGACGCCGTCAGGCCCGTCTCCGCCTTGATCCGGGCCCGGATCAGCCGAGCCACCTCGGTCGCGGTGGCAGCGCCCTGATGGTTGCTCGTCACATCCAGATAGGCTTCGTCGAGCGACAGCGGCTCGATCAGGTCGGTGAACCCGGCAAAGATTTCGTGGATCTGGCGCGAGACTTCGCGATAGACCTCGAACCGGGGCCGGACGAACAGCAGGTCGGGACAAAGGCGCCGCGCCAGACCCGACGCCATCGCAGACCGCACGCCGTAGCGCCGCGCCTCGTAGCTGGCGGCCGCCACCACGCCGCGCTCGCGCGTGCCGCCGACGGCGACCGGCTTGCCCCGCAGCGATGGGTCGTCGCGCTGTTCGACCGAGGCGTAAAAGGCATCCATGTCGATATGGATGATCTTTCGGCCACCCTCGGCGGGAGCATCCGGTTCGAAACTGGCTGGCTGAGACCCCTCCATGGAACAAAGCAAATACAGAAAGGCCGCACGTCACGCCAGAGCGGACAGCCGGGGTTCAGCCAGCCCCTGTCAGGAACTCTCCCCGTCTCCGGACGTTTTAAACCGGCGAAATATATGGAGATGAACAATGGCTACCAGGACGACCAGCACGCGCGCGCGTTCGACCGGCACCCGGTCGGCAGCGAAGAATGAAGGCACCAGGACGGCGACGACCGCCCGTAAGCGCGCCGCAGCCAAGACGGCCCAGCCGATGCAGGGCGAGACCCTGACCCGTGAAGCACAGAAGGTCGTGCGCTCGGTTCGCACCCGCGCCAGCCGCGCCGCGAAGAAGGTGCCGACCGACCGGACGAGCCTGTCGATCGCCGCTGGCGTGATCGCCGGACTGGTTGCAGCGGGCGTCGCCCTGTTCATGAACCGCGACCGCGTTCGCGAAGTGATCAACGACGGCACCGACAAGCTGCGCAAGGCAACAGACGATCTGTCGCGCAAGGCACATGACCGCATCGACGAAGCCCGCGACAATATCGGCAAGCTGCGTCAACGCGCCGAAGCGTCGACCGGCAACGGCGCCGACACCACGGCGGCGATGCACTGATCGAGGATCGTCTGTCCTATCGCGGGACAGGACGGACGACTGATGCGGGCGGCACGGCTTCACGGCCTTGCCGCCCGCATTGCATGTGCGACCGGTGAGGTTCGATCCGACCGAAGACCGATGGCGCTATGACGTGCGCCTCTTCCTGCTCGCTTATGTCTTCGGGCTGATCGCGTTCGGCGCGCTCATCCCCTGAAACGCGCTTAGTCGCACGCCTTGTGCAGACGCCAGGCGAGGAAGGAAGCGCCGACGCTCCCGACCGCAACCATCAGCAACGTCTCGGCGACCGAAACGCCGACATGGACCAGCCCCGCCAGCAGCAGCGTGGCCGTGACCATCGCGCCCGAATTGACGATATTGTTGGCGGCTACGGTTCGTGCGGTCTGTGCTTTGGCGACCGTGGTCGTCAGGAAGGCGTAGAGCGGCACCACGAAGATGCCGCCGGCGACCGCCACCCCCAGCAGATCGATCAGGACGCGCTCCGCATTGGGCATCGCCATGAAGTCCGCCAGCCCGCGCAGCGCGCCCTGCGGGTCGGGCCAATGGTGTGACGTCCACCAGAGATCGCAGACGAACGCGCCCATCACGAGGGCCGCCACCGGTGAGCAACGCGCCGACACCGCGCCCTTCAAGATGCGGTTGATCGCGATCGAGCCGATCGCGACGCCCACCGAGAAGATGCCCAGAAACATCGTAGCGACGTCCTGCTTCGCGCCGAGGACATTCTTGACCAGAGGGGGGAATTGCGCGGCCAGGATCGTGCCCTGCGCCCAGAAGAAGCTGATAGCGAGGATCGCCAGGAACAGCCGGCGGACGTGCATCGTATCGGACACCAGCCGGATCGACGAGCGGACGACATGGAAATCGACGCGGGCATCGCTGGTCATCGGCGGCGCGGCGGGCACCTGCCGACCCGCGAACCAGCCGAGAGCTGCGACCACTAGCACACCGACGGCCGCATGTTCGGACGCTATGATGCCGCCGGTGATCGTACCCGCAAGGATGGCGATATAGGTACCCGCTTCGACCAGCCCCGTGCCGGGAAGCACCTGATCATCCTCCAGATGCTGGGGCAGGATCGCATATTTGATCGGACCGAAGAAGGTCGAGTGCGCCCCCATGGAGAGCA
The DNA here is from genome assembly GCF_049889055.1 of Rhizorhabdus antheiae. NCBI lineage: Bacteria > Pseudomonadati > Pseudomonadota > Alphaproteobacteria > Sphingomonadales > Rhizorhabdaceae > Rhizorhabdus > Rhizorhabdus antheiae. Next base: position 175,666 of record NZ_JBLTWO010000001.1, read on the forward strand.
GCGCGACCAGCATCATCGGCACGTTCTGAAGAATGAGGCCGCCGGCGCCGACCACCATGATCGCGATCTCGGCGGTCTTGACGATCCGGATGATGCGGGCCTTGTCGTGGCTGTCGGCGAGTTGTCCCGCCATGGCGGAGAACAGGAAGAAGGGCAGGATGAACAGCCCGCCTGCAACGGCGGAGAAGGCGGCTTCGCGCGCCGGATCGTTATAGATCTTGTAGATGACCAGCATGATCATCGCGGTGCGGAAGAGGTTGTCGTTGAACGCGCCGAGAAACTGCGTGACGAACAACGGCAGGAACCGCCGTTTGGCCAGAAGCCGGAAGGTCGGGGTCATGCGGGGATACTGCGCCTTATATTTCGTTTACGGGCATCTCTCGGTCGCCCTCCCTTAGCCGAGCGGAGCAGGAAGGGCCAAGCCGATAACGTCCACCCATGTACGATATATGACGCCCCTTCCTTCCCAGAGAGTTACGCGTTCCATCAGCTTGTAGCGGGGGGCTTATGTCGGCGGCGCTTCCGCGCTAGAGCAATGGGCGCATGCTGACCCTGCCGAACATATTGACGCTCTCGCGCATCCTGGCGGTGCCGATTCTGGTCTTCCTCCTCTGGCCGGACCCCAGCCGCGTCGAATATGGCGTGGCCTTCGGCCTCTATTCGCTGATGGCCATCACCGATTATTTCGACGGCTATCTGGCGCGGGCGCAGGGCACCGTCTCCAAGCTGGGCGTGTTCCTCGACCCGATCGCCGACAAGATCATGGTCGCGGCGGTGATCCTGATGCTGGTGCTCAACCGTGACGTATCGGGCTATGCGACGATCGCAGCGCTGGTCATCCTGCTGCGCGAGATCGCGGTGTCGGGTCTGCGCGAGTTTCTCGCGGGCGTGCAGGTCTCGGTCCCGGTCAGCCAGCTCGCCAAGTGGAAGACCACCTTCCAGCTGATCTCGCTCGGCGCGATCATCCTCGGCAACGCCCTGCCCGCCTGGGCCTGGATCGAGACGACCGGCCTGTTCTGCCTGTGGGCCGCCGCCGTCCTCACCCTGCTGACCGGCTGGGACTATCTGCGCGTCGGCATCAGGCATATGGATTGAGGCGCGACCGGATGGCGATCGACCTCCTTTATTTCGCGAGGGTCCGCGAAGCGATCGGGTGCAGCGCCGAAAGCGTCTCGCCGCCGCCAGAGGTGATCAGCATTGCGGACCTCGTCGCCTGGCTCGCATCGCGCGGCGACGGCTATGCCCAGGCCTTCGCCGAGCCAGCCCGCATCCGCGCCGCCATCGGCGACCGCTTCGCCGAACCGGACCAGCCCATAGCCGGCGCCCGCGAAATCGCGCTCTTTCCACCGGTGACGGGCGGATGAGCGGCAGCCTGCATATCGACGTCCGGGCCGAGGATTTCGACGCAGGCGCCGAACTCGCCCGGCTCGAAGCGCTCGGCGGCGGCGGGGTCGCCAGCTTCACCGGCGTCGTGCGCGGCGGCGATGGGCTGGTCGCGCTCGAACTCGAACATCATCCGGCCATGACGCGGGCGATGATGACGCGCATCGCCGGGGAAGCCTGCGCGCGCTGGCCGCTGCTGGGCGTGACCGCGATCCACCGCCATGGCCGGCTGGCGCCGGGCGAGCGCATCGTCCTGGTCGCCGCCGCCTCGCCGCACCGGGCGGCAGCGCTGGAGGCCACCGCCTTCCTGATCGACTGGCTGAAGACGCGCGCGCCCTTCTGGAAGAAGGAGCATTTCGACGATGGCTCGGCCCGCTGGGTCGAGGCGCGCAAGGAGGATGACGATGCCGCCGCCCGCTGGGAGCGCCGCTGATGGCCGCTGAGGAGCTGCCCGACCTGCTGCTGGCCATCGCCAATGGCGACCGCGCGGCCTTTGCGCGCTTCTACCAGCGCACTTCGGCAAAACTTTTCGGGGTCATCCTGCGTATCTTGCCCGAACGGTCGATAGCGGAAGACGCGATGCAGGATGCCTATGCGAAGATCTGGCGCAACGCCGCAGGGTTCGATGCCCAGCGCGGCAGCCCGATCACCTGGGCGGCGACGATCGCGCGCAACGTCGCGATCGACCTGCGCCGCCGCGAGCGCCCGGCGGGTCGCCAGCGCGACGAGGATTTCGACTTCGATACGCTGACCGACAATGCCGTCTCGGCGGAACAGCTGGCGGCACTCCGGGTCTGTCTCGAACGGCTGGACAGCGAGCAGCGATCGCTGATCCTCGCCGCCTATCTCAATGGAGAGAGCCGCGAGGAACTCGCCGAACGGCTCGGCCATCCGACCGGAACCATCAAGAGCTGGCTGCATCGCGGCCTCGCCCGGCTGAGAGGATGCCTCGATGGCTGAGGATATCGATCCGATCGCTGGCGAATATGTGCTCGGCACGCTCGACGCCGACGAACGGCGCGCCTTCCAGCGCCGTCTGCTGACCGATCCGGCCGCCGTTGCCGCAGTGGCGGCCTGGCAGGACCGGCTTGCCCCGCTATTGCTGACGGTCGAAGCGGTCGATCCGCCTGCGAGCGTCTGGGCGCGCGTTGCGGCCGGACAACCGGCGAACGACAATGGCGCGGTGCGCCGCTGGCAGATGGCGACCGCCGCCGCGCTTCTCGTCGCGATGGGCAGCATCGGCATGGCGCTGCGTCCGCCTGCCCCGCCGCCTGCCCCTGCGACGCAGGTCGCCGAACGGGGCGGAGCAACGATCCAGTCGGTCGCGGCGCTCAGCGAGAAGGGCGGCACCCCGGCCCTGCTCGTGACCTATGATCAGGTATCGGGCCGGCTTCAGGTCACCCCGGTCAATGTCGCCGACAAGCCCGGTCACAGCTTGGAATTGTGGGTGATCGCGGGCAAGGCGGCGCCGAAGTCGCTCGGGCTGATGCCGGAGGATGGCAGCCCGGCGCTCGAACAGCTCCGCCTCGACACCGCGCAGGACATGACCATCGCGGTTTCGGTCGAACCCAAGGGTGGATCGCCGACCGGCCTGCCGACCGGCCCCGTGGTCTATTCCGGCCAGATGGTTCGCCTGCCGACCCGCAGCTGAGCCGCATGGCGGCGGCGGCGTCTTGGCAAGACGGTGATTAGCCGCCATGGCTCGTGCCATGTCCGGGCTTTCCAGAACCGCCAAGCTGACGCCGCGCAAGGCCGCGCGGCATGAACGCATCCTCGACGTCGCCTGCCGGCTGACCGGCCTCCACGGCCATGACGGCGTTTCGATGCGGACGATCGCCGCCGAAAGCGGCACGACCGAAAAGACGCTCTACAATGTCTATGGCAGCAAGAACCGCCTGATCGCGACCGCCGCGCGCGAGCGCAGCGCCAAGCTGTTCGAAGCGGCGGTCGAGGCCGCACCCGAGGGCGGCTGGCCGATGCTGCGCACCTTCGCGCGGATGGCGGCCGAACTGACCCTGGCCGACCCGCCGATGGCCCGGGCGCTGGCGACGGTGCTGCTCGAACATTCGGACCTGGTCGGCCTGGAGACGGTCTATGAAGGGCGGATCGCACTGGCGCTGGAGCAGATGGCCGAGGCGGGCGATCTCGACCCGGCCTATCCGCATGCGCTGCTGATCCGCCTGATCCGGCTCGGGGTCACGGCCGCGGTCCTGTTCTGGTCGAAAGACGAACTCAGCGACGTGGAACTGGAGCCCTATATTTCCACCCGCATCGTCGAGACGCTGCTGCCTTATGTGCCTGCCGGCCGCCAGGCACCGCTGCGCGACTTGCTCGACACCGCCCGCGAAAAGCTGGACGCGGCTCGGCGCAGCGTCGCACCAATGGACCTGTAATTTTTTACAGTCTGCTGTAAAATATATTGACGCTTCTCACGCTGCGTGTTTCCTTCGCTCGTCCGCGAAAGCACATGCTGGCGCCGCGAGAGGATAGTCTGATTTCGACGTCGATCGACGGGATCGACGCGCCTCACCAAGCGTCACGGACAGAAAAACATAGGGTCTTGGGAGAGACGACATGCCTGTGAACACCCGCTTCGGCACGATCATGCGCACCATGCTGCTCGGCAGCGCCATATTGCTACCCCTCGTCGCGACGCCCGCCGCCGCTCAACAGACGCAAGCCCCCGAGGCAAGCGATCAGGGCGGCCTGACCGAGATCGTCGTCACCGCACGGCGCCGCGAGGAAAGCCTGCAGGACGTCCCCGTCTCGGTCACCGCGCTGTCCGCTGCACAGATCCAGAAATATGACATGACGAGCCTGGAGAAAATCTCCACGCAGACGCCGCAGTTCACCATCGGCCGATCGTCGAACGGCTCCGGTGCCCAGCTCACGCTGCGCGGCATCGGCTCTTCCTCGACCTCGATCGGCATCGAGCAGTCGGTCGCTGTCGTGCTCGACGGCGTCTATTATGGCCAGGGCCGCGTGATCAACGAAGGCTTCCTGGACCTCGCCGGGGTCGAAATGCTGAAAGGGCCGCAGGCGCTGTTCTTCGGCAAGAACGCGACCGCCGGCGTGATCGCGATCCGCTCGGCCGATCCGACGTCCAAGCCCGAGTTTATGGGCCGGCTGGGCTATGAATTCCGCGGCAAGAATCTGGTCGGCGAAGCGATGGCCTCGGGCCCGCTGACCGACACGCTCGGCATCCGCGTCGCGCTGCGCGCGTCGAACATGTTCGGCGGCTATTTCAAGAATCGCGGCACCGACAAGACCTACAACACCTTCGACATCGCGACCGGCGTCACCACGCCGCACCTGGCCCGTGCTTCGACCCGCGACAATCCGGGCGAGCAGGAACTGCTCGGCCGCGTGACGCTGAAATGGGAGCCGGTCGACCGGCTGACGATGACATTGAAGGCCAATCTCTCGTCGAACGACACCGACAACAACAGCTGGAACTATGTGCCCTTCGCCTGTGCGGCCGGCACCTACGCGCTCAACCCGAACGTGAAGTGCGAGCGCAAGTTCAACGTCTACCAGAACAACATCCCCGTCGACATCGCCGGCAACCAGCCGTTCAGCCGCAAGGATGGCGCGCTCTACAACCGCTATCGGAGCTGGGCGGTTACCGGCACCGCGGAATATGCGCTGGACGGGCTGACGCTGACCTGGATCAACAATTACAACGAGAACAACAACCGCTGGTCGTGCGACTGCACCTTCGTCTCGTCGAACCTTGCGGCCGCGCCCTCGTCCGAAAAGTCGAAATATCACGCCTTCTCGTCCGAATTCCGCGCGCAGACCAGCTTCGACGGGCCGGTCAATCTGCTGGCCGGCGCCTATTATCAGTCGACCAAGCGCGACCACACCCAGACCGGCGCCTTCGCCAATATCGAAGACAGCTCGCAGCCGGCCAACCTGCGCTACCTCGCCTATCTGAAGCGTTCGGAAACCGAGGGCGAGACGCTGTCCGCTTATGGCCAGCTGTCGTGGAAGATCGTGCCGACACTCGAATTCGCGACCGGCGTCCGCTACACGCACGAGACCAAGGACAGTTTCCTGGTCCAGCCCTATGTGAACGCCGCGATCCAGGGCATCTTCCTGCAGAACAGCCCGATCTTCGGCGACCAGACCTTCAACAACTGGTCCCCCGAAGCGACGCTGACCTGGCAGCCGACCCGCGACATCACCGTCTATGGCGCCTACAAGACCGCCTATAAATCGGGCGGTTTCTCGAACAGCGGCTTCGTCAGCGGCACCACCATCCCCAGCGACGTCGCCTTCAATCCGGAGCGCGCGTGCGGCTTCGAGGGCGGGATCAAGACGACGCTGTTCGATCGCCAGCTGCGCCTGAACCTGGGCCTCTACAGCTATAAATATCTCGACCTGCAGGTCGACTATTTCAACTCGGCGACCTTCGCCTTCATCACCACCAACGCCGGTTCGGCGCGGACCAAAGGCGTCGAGCTCGAATTCCAATATGCGCCGCGTGCCCTTGCCGGTTTCGACCTGCACGGCTCGCTCAACTACAACCGCGCGCGCTACGGCAGCTATATCGCGCCCTGCTATGGCGGTCAGTCGATCGCGGCCGGATGCGACACCAGCTTCCAGGGCGCACTCGGCCAGGACCTGTCGGGCAAGCCGACCGCGGTCGCGCCGAAATGGACCGGATCGCTCGGCGCCAGCTATGACACGCCGCTGTCGGGCAACGCCGTCCTCGGCCTGTCGGTCGATACGCGCTATTCGAGCTCCTACCTCGCCTCCAGCTTCGCCCATCCGCTGTCGCGCCAGCCGCGCTACCTGACGATGGACGGCACGATTCGCGTCAAGTTCGACGACAGCCGCTACGAAATCGCACTGATCGGCAAGAATCTGACCAACCGCTTCATCGTCGGCGGCGTGGTCGATGCGCCGAACACCGGCGTGGGAACCGGCACCAACACCGCCACCCCGGCCGACCAGATCGGCTTCGTCTCGCTTCCCCGCACGGTGCAATTGCAGTTGACCGCGCGCTTCTAGGGCTCCTCCCTGGTACCGGCCGCCACCCACAGCGGCGGCCGGTACCTTTTTCTTTGAAAGGACAAGCCATGGACGCACTGGAAATGCTGGTCGCCAAGGATGCGATCCGGGATCTGCAATCACGCTACATGCGCGGGCAGGATCGGCTCGATGCCCAGATGCAGCGCGACTGTTTCTGGCCGGACGCGACGACCGACTATGGCATCTTCAAGGGATCTGGCCACGATTTCGTCGCCTTCGCGCAGGACCTGCTGACGGCGCACAAGGCGAACCAGCATCTGATCGGCCAGTCGCTGATCGAGATCGAGGGCGATATCGGCTTCGGCGAGGTCTATTATTTCGCCTTCCACCGGGTCGAGATCGACGGGCAGGATCGCGACATGATCATCGCCGGCCGCTATGTCGACCGCTATGAGCGGCGCGACGGCGTGTGGAAGTTCGCGCATCGCACCGAACTGGTCGACTGGGGCCGCATGGACCCGGCGGCCGACGGCTTCCTCGCCGACCTCACCGGCATCATCATGGGCGCACGCGGGGCCGAGGATCGCTCGTCCCAGCGCGAGTGGCTCCGCACCGCCTGACTTCATCTCATCGAGGATCTTCATAGTATGACGTTGCAAGGCAAGACGGCCCTGATCACCGGCGCCGCTTCCGAAATGGGCCTGGGCTTCGCCACCGCGCGGATGATGGCGCGTGCCGGCGCCCGGGTCATGATCACCGACATCGCCGCCGATGCGGTCGCCGCGCGCGCGGAGGAATTGCGCGCCGAGGGCCATGATGTCGCGGCGCTGCCGCAGGACGTCACCGACGCCGCCGGTTGGGACAAGGTGGTCGCGACAACAGTCGAGCGCTTCGGCGGGCTCGACATCCTCGTCAACAATGCCGGCATCGCCGTGCTAAAGTGGATGGACGCGCTGGAGCCCGCCGACTGGCAGCGCCAGATCGACGTGAACCTCAGCAGCGTCTATCTCGGCTGCCGCGCCGCGCTGAAGCAGATGCGCGTGCAGGGGCGCGGCGGATCGATCGTCAATCTGTCCTCGGTCGCCGGTCTCGTCGGCATTCCCGGCGCGGCCGCCTATGCCGCGTCCAAGGGCGGCGTCCGCATCATGACCAAGGCGATCGCGATGGAGTGCGCCAAGGAGAATATCCGCGTCAATTCGGTGCAGCCCGGCGTGATCTGGACCGACATGCAGCAGGTCGCGATCAAGGACAATCCGGAGCAATATGACGCGATCAACGCCGCCATCCCGATGGGCCGCATGGGCGAACCCGACGACATCGCCGCGATGATCGCCTTCCTCGCCTCCGACGCGTCTAAATATGTCACCGGCGGCGAATTCACCGTCGACGGCGGCCTGACCGCGCAGTGATGTCCGCAACCCACTGAAGGAGTGTCGCCATGGGACAGCCCGATCTCCATCCCCTGACCATCGACGGTCGCGATCCTGCCAATCTGCGCGGCGATCCGATTACCGGGGACCGCTACACCAGCCGCGACTTCATGGACCGCGAATGGGAGCATCTGTGGACACGGATCTGGCACGTCGCCGGGCGCACGGCGGAACTGGAGGAGCCGGGCGACTATGTCGTGCACGACTTCCGGCACGAGAGCGTCATCTGCATCCGGCAGGACGACGGCTCGATCCGCGCCTTCTACAATGCGTGCGGGCATCGCGGCATGCGGCTGACCGACGCCAGCTCGAGCACCGAGGCCTTTCACTGCCCCTATCATGGCTGGAAATGGGGCAAGGACGGGCTGCTCGAACATGCCCAGGACGCGCATGACTTTCCACAGGGCAATCCCTGCGGGAAGCTGCGCCTGCGTGAGCTGCGCTGCGACACATGGGGCGGCTTCGTCTGGTACACGATGGACGACAAGGCACCCGCGCTGCTCGACTATCTCGCGCCCATCCCCGAGTTGTACAAGAACTACCCGATGGAGACGGCGGTCCGCGTCTTCTGGATGAAGATCAATCTCAACACCAACTGGAAGTTCGCGACCGACAATTTCTCGGAGAGCTACCACACCCGCACCGCCCACCCGCAGGTGCCGCCGTGGATCGACCAGGACGTCGACACCGCCCGGCACGAAATGTACCCCAATGGCCATGGCCGGACGGTGCAGCCGATGCGCCCCTCGCTCAGCGACCGCCTGCCCGAAGGCGTGCCGCACCCGTTCGACCATATATTGCGGCAGTGGGACATCGATCCGGACGCCTATCCCGATTACGAGACCAAGGCGATGCAGGGCTGGCTCGACCTGAAGGCGGCGAAGAAGCGGCTATGGCGCGAGCGCGGCTATGTTCACTATGAACATATGAACGACGAAGAGATCACCGACAGCCCGCACACGGTGATCTTCCCCAATGTCACGATCAGCTTCCTGCCCGACAACCTGATCTTCTTCCGGACCGAACCCCATCCCGAGGACCCCGGCAAATGCACCTTCGACCTGTGGTGCATGGCCTTCCCCGTGGAGGGGCAGACCGAGGTGGAATCGATCATGGCCGGCCCCCAGCCGCTGCGCGAAGCGGAGATGCAGGTCCGCGACTTCGACAATGGCCGCGGCGTGCCCGAGATCGAAGGGCAGATCGTCTATCAGGACATGATGCTGGCCGAAGGCATGCAACGCGGCATGCACTCACGCGGCTATCGCGACGCCTATCTGACCGGACAGGAAACCCGGGTGCGTTTCTTCCACGAGGTGCTCAACGATTATCTCGAAGGGCGGCGGTAACGGAGAGGAGAGCAGTACAGGATTCACTTCGTTGGAGCGCACTACTCTCACACCAATCGACATCTAGCGACCGCTTGCAGCTCGAAAAATGTCCACTTAGTGCGTCATCCAAGGACTCTTCGGGGAAATTCAATGCAGCAGTCAGCAAAAACATCCTTCGCAGCCTTTTTCATAGCTTTCTCGCTACTGGCTCACTCGCAAGGTCATGCTACAGAATCCGCCGCTCCACCCAGTACGATAACCATACCAACCGAATCAAACATAGTTGTTTTTAGGAGTTACGCGGAACCAACCGCTTGGACCCCCACTGTAAAGATCGATGGTATTAAGATTGCTGATCTGCCTAACCGACATTTTACTGCCACTCGCATAGCGCCAGGCCCCCATAAAATCACGATAGCATGGCCCTTTCTTTCAGGCCAAAGCAAAGTCGAGATGGATTTTGTATTAGAAGAGAGCCAGAGATATTATTTCGAGGTAAGTGGAAAAATTCGGCCGGGCACGTTTCGAACGTATTCGTATAGCTCGGGAATTTCCCAAGTAGAATCGAAATATGCAGAACAGTTAATTATGAAATGCTGTCGCGAAAAATTATCTCGCGCGATTACTACGGCACCAGCCGGCATGTAAACTTCAATTATTACACTATCCCTGCTAAAAAAGTGCGGTCAAATTCAAGTTCAGAACTTTGTGGAAGCCGCTGTTAGGCATTCGCCTCGCCGCTGCATTTCCGGAAGTCCTGAACGATAGCCCCGGCCCGTAGCGCTTCTTCCTCATGAGGAACGTCGCGATACGGTTCTGACAGGGCTGCCGCGTACCACGCCTCCATATGCGGCAATTCGAGCAGGCGCCGGGCATAGCCGTCGCATCTTTCGTCCAGCGTGATGCCATAGGTCTGGAAGCGGAAGGCGACCGGGGCGAAGAATGCATCCACGGCGGAGAAGTCGGCGCCGGCCAGCCAGGGCCCGCCGAAACGGGACAGGCCTTCGCTCCACAGGCTCGCAATGCGGGTAATGTCCCGGTCGAGCGCAGAGGGTTGCTCTTTCAACTGGACGCGGATGCCGCAGTTCATCGTGCAGACCTCGCGCAGGGCCGAAAAGCCGGAGTGCATCTCGGCTGCCGCGCTGCGCGCCCAGGCGCGTGCCTCGCGATCGGCAGGCCAGACGGCAGCGTTTTGCTCGGCCAGATATTCGGCGATGGCCAGCGAGTCCCATATGACCAGCGTGCCGTCCATCAGGCAGGGCACCTTCCCCGTCGGAGAAAAGGCGTCGAAGGCGCCATCTCCGAAGGGGACGAGGATCTCTTCGAACGCTATCCCCAGCTGGCGCATCAGGATCCAAGGGCGCAGCGACCAGGACGAGTAGTTCTTGTTCCCGATGAAGAGCTTGTACATCGCGGCCTCCCCCTCCCTCATTCCACCCCCCGCAGCGCATCGGCTAGCAGCCGGAACTCCTTCTCGCGCGGGCTGCCGCGGCGCCAGGCGAGGGCGATACGGCGGGCGGGGTGGTCGGCCGACAGCGGCTTGGCCTGGACATGGGTGTTCTCGAGGATACCCGCATCAAGCGCCATTTTCGGCAGCAAGGTGACACCCAGGATTTACGGTGACACTCCACTCAATTCCCCTTCGCCTTCGCCTTCGGCCCGCGCTTGCCCGGCTTCGGATCTCGCCCCAGCGTCGCCTCGATATGATCGAGAAACGCGGCGTAGCCAAGGGGACGGCCCGTGCTCTCCGACCGGCGCAAGAGGGTGGAGAGCGCCTCGTCCTCACCGTAATCCGTAATCCGTAATCCGTAATCCGTAATCCGTAATCCGTAATCCGTAATCCGTAATCCGTAATCCGTAATCAAAGTGGAGTGTCATCGCAATCAAATTGTAGTCGGACCCTATCAAATAAAACTGTACATCCTACTAAATATCGTTCTGCACTCCGATACCATATCACACAAAATTCTGACTCGCTGAACAACAATAGTCCGGTCAGATAAGATCATTGCGATCAGATTATCGCCGCGCTCCATGTCCACCGCCCGCTCAGATTGCCAAGCCTTGCCGCCGCCATCAATTCCATCGACAATGATCTTGGCCTCAACGCTTTCGGCGGACCAGCCCTGCCAGACCAGATAGGGTCGACCGAAATGCGACACCTGATCCAGTGAGATATCAAGAGGCCATTCGTTTCCGCTCAGGTCGATTATCGACGTCGCACCGACCATTGTCTGCACCGATGTCGCAAGGTCGTTCGCGTCGGACGGCGAGCAGGGCAAGCCGGTCAAGCGGCCTAGGTCGGTGGTTATGGATAGCTTTGCCGCTTCATTCGCAGCGATGGCATCGTTGAACGATGCAAATCCCTGGCGAACGGCCCTGAACCATTGATCGCTAAAAACCAATTCCGACTGGGCAGACCACGGGGCGTGAACCGAAAAATGGCGCGGGCGCTTGCGCGTTGCTTCCATCGCCGCGCGAATGATCGTCCCCATCGCCGCCAGGCTTTCATCAAGCATCGGGGTTTCAAATCGGTCGAAGTCAGCCAGTTTCTTTCCGGTACCGCCGTCCGACTGCCCCCGGGCGATTTTCGCTGCGAACTCCGCCCGCGACTTGGTAAAATAATGGTTCACGCGAACGTCCATGGGTAGCGGCGCTGGTTGTATCCAGCGCTCATGGGCTGGCCTTCCGAGGCAATCTACCGTCCGCCCGGTAAGCGTTTCACAATGATGGACACCGACCGTCGCCACGCTCTCCGGCCGGACGATGAATTTCGTCTGCCTGTGCGCTTCAACGCTGCGGTGAATGAAATTCTCGACGACAAGTCCTTCAGGCTTTTCCTCATGCCCGGAACTGCCGAAGTGAATCCATGCAAGGAGCAACTGATCGGCGTTATCCCCAATGGTGGACAGCACATCGATGATATTTTGACCGGCGGTCGATTGCACGAACTCATCGACGTCGATGACCATCATCCAGTCCGTGTCTCGACCGAATATATTCATCGCATGGCTGTAAGCTGAAAGCTGCCCGGGAAATTCCGGCCAGCTCAAGAACGTGACCCGGCCCTGTACGATATAGTCGTCAAGGACGTCCAATGGGCGATCGGAACTTCCATTGTCGTAAATATAAACATGCTCGACGCCCTGGAGCATATGATATTCTAGCCACTCGGCGAGATACGGCGCCTCATCTTTAATGATGGCTGCCATCGTGAGAAAGAAGCGCCTTTTATTCATCATCCAGTCTACACCAGAGCAAGGTTTTCAGCCGCTATGGACGGATGCGCCAACTGCGTCCACCCTCGGTGCGAACCGGCATCGAGTGGAGCTTCGTTGCAAGGGCAACCTGGCTCATTCCACCCCCCGCAGCGCGTCCGCCAGCAGGCGAAACTCCTTCTCGCGCGGGCTACCGCGGCGCCAGGCGAGGGCGATGCGGCGGGCGGGGTGGTCGGCCGACAGCGGCTTGGCCTGGACATGGGTGTTCTCGAGAATACCGGCATCGAGCGCCATCTTCGGCAGCAAGGTGACACCCAAGCCATTGTCGACCATCTGCACCAGCGTGTGGAGCGAGGTGCCCAGCATCGCCGCCTCGGCGCGCAGTTCGGGGCGGTTGCAGGCCGCCAGCGCATGGTCCTTGAGGCAATGACCGTCCTCCAGCAGCAGGAGGCGGCTCTCGTCGATGTCCGCAGCGGTCAGGTTGGGCGAGCGCCCGTCCATCTCACCCTCGGGATAGGCGACGAACAGGCGGTCGAGGAACAGGTCGACCGATTCCACGTCACCGCAATGATAGGGCAAAGCGAGCAGCACGCAGTCGAGATGCCCGCGGTGGAGCGAGTCACAGGCGGCGCTGGTCGTCTCCTCGCGTAAGTAGAGCTTGAGGTCGGGCCACGCCGCCCGCAATTTGGGCAGGATGCGCGGCAGCAGGAAGGGGGCGATGGTCGGGATGACGCCCATGCGCAGATCGCCCGACAGGGGCTTGCCGGCGGCGCGCGCCAGATCGCCCAGTTCCTCGGCCTCGCGCAGCACGCGCTGAGCCTTCTCGGCGATGCGCAGGCCCAGCGGAGTGAAGCGCACCACGCGGCGGGTGCGTTCGACAAGAGTGATGCCGATCAGCGATTCCAGCTCACGCAACCCCGCCGACAGCGTCGACTGGGTCACGAAACAGGCCTCGGCCGCGCGTCCGAAATGCCCGTGATCCTTGAGCGCGACGAGATATTGCAGCTGCTTCAGCGTCGGAAGATAGGTTGCCATTCATCGCCTCTCTCGATCAATTCGCGAGAAATAATCAATTTGCACGTTGACGTCCAGCCTGCCATTCAGCCGGCTCCAACCTACCCTGTGCATAGGAGAATCATTGTGGCTCTTACCGTTGGTGACAAGTTCCCCGCCTTCGTCCTTCCGGTCCAGCAGGGGGTTTCGGCTCTGCCCGGTGGCGAGACGATCGATACCGGCGACACGGGCGGCAAGTGGAAGGTCGTGTTCTTCTGGCCGAAGGACTTCACCTTCATCTGCCCGACCGAAATCATCGGCTACAATGAGCTGAAGAAGGATTTCGAGGATCGCGACGCCGTCCTGATCGGCGCGTCGACCGACACCGATTTCGTCCACTTCGCGTGGCGCAAGTCGGACGAGCGTCTGGCCGCCTGCGACTTCCCCTGGATCGCCGACAACCAGAAGAAGCTGTCGAACGCCCTGGGCATCGTCGATGCCGAGGCCGGCGTGACCTATCGTGCGACCTATATCGTCGACCCGCACAACGTCATCCAGCACGTCACCGTCAACGGCCTGAACCAGGGCCGCAACCCGGCGGAGGCGCTGCGCGTTCTCGACGCGCTGCAGACCGACGAGCTGTGCCCGTGCAACTGGAAGGCCGGCGAAGAGGTTCTGAAGCCGGCTGCCTGACCCCCTTTCCGGGCAGCCACTCCGGGTCGCGTCATCGCGACCCGGCGAAGGGGGCGCGGCGGGTCGGTTGCCGATCGCCGCGCCCCTTTTTCTTGTCCCCTCCCCCGAACCCACCCGAACAGTTGAGGAGCCTTCGATGTCACTCAAGGAATTCGCCGACGCACTGCCCGATTATGCCAAGGATATCCGGCTCAACGTCGGGTCGCTGCTCGGTGACCAGACGCTGACCGACCAGCGCAAATATGGCCTGCTGCTCGCCTGCGCGCATGGCACCGGCTACAAGCCGATCGTCGAGGCGGCCGAAGCCGAAGCCGCCGGCAAGCTGAGCCCAGAGGCTGCCAATGCCGCCCGCGCATCGGCTGCGGTCATGGCGATGAACAATGTCTATTACCGCTTCGTCCATCTGGCCTCGAACAAGGACTATGGGCAGATGCCGGCGAAACTGCGCATGAACGTCATCGGTGCACCCGGCATCGAGAAAGATGATTTCGAGCTGTTCAGCCTCGCCGTTTCCGCGATGAACGGCTGCGGCATGTGCATCGACAGCCATGAAAAGGTGCTGCGCCAGCATGGCGTCGGATCCGACGTGATCCAGACCGCCGCGCGCGTCGGCGCCGTGATCAAGGCCGCCGCGACGGTCCACGCCACCGCTGTCTGACAGTTGCGCGGGCGCCGGTCGTGATAGCCGGCCGGTGCCCGTTTCGTGTCGGTCGCAGGCTCTTATCCTGCCCGCTTTACTACGTACCGCTCAGGAACATCTTTGCACGCGGAACCTTCGCGCCTATATTGCGCTCTTCCCGGGAACGGGCCTGAAGGACCTGCGATGTTCGACTCTCTCATTTCCTATCTCGACTCGATCAAGGCCCGCGATCCCGCCCCGCGCTCGCGCTGGGAGATATTGCTCTATCCGGGCGTCTGGGCGCTCGGCCTGCACCGGGTCGCGCACTGGCTGTTCCAGGCAGAACTGTTCTTCCTCGCGCGGTTCGTGAACCATATCGCGCGCATGCTGACCGCGATCGACATCCACCCCGGCGCGCAGATCGGCCGCAACCTCTTCATCGACCATGGTTTCGTCGTGATCGGCGAGACGGCGGTGATCGGCGACGACGTCACCATGTATCAGGGCTCGACCCTGGGCGGAACCAACCCCACCAATGGCGAGGGCGGCAAGCGCCATCCGACGATCGGCGACGGCGCGATCATCAGCCTGGGCGCGGCCATTCTCGGCCCGATCATGATCGGGCCCCGCGCGCGCGTCGGCGCCAATGCCGTCGTCACCAAGGATGTCGCCGAGGGCCAGGTCGTGGTCGGCATCCCCGCACGCCCGATGCTGGTCGATGCCCGCGAATATCAGAAGGGCTTCGTACCTTATGGCACTGCGTGCAGCGAGCGCTTCGATCCGCAGACCCAGCAGCTCGAGATATTGCGCTGCGAGCTCGAAACGCTGCGCGGCCGCATCAGTCAGGTGATCGAGGAGCGCGACGCGGCGCGGGCGAAACTGGATGAGGATCGCGAACGGGCCTGATGGGCACCGTCGCCCCCTTCCCCGGCAAGCCGCTGCAGGTCGGCTTCGATCGGGTCGAATTGATGCGCATCCTCGATCTCTACGGCCGCATGGTCGCAGCCGGCCTGTGGAAGGATTATGCAATCGACCTCGGCAGGGAGGCCGCCTGCTTCGCCGCCTTCCGACGCGCGGCCGAGCGCCCCGAATATCGGATCGAGAAACGCCCTGCCCTGCGCAATCGCCAGGGCATGTGGGCGCTGATCGGCGAAGGCGGGGCCGTCCTCAAGCGCGGTCAGGAACTGGGGCCGGTGCTGGCCCCGGTCGAACGCCGCCTGATGAAGCTCGTCGACGACTGAGGCAATCAGGCAATCGCGCGCCGGTCGATCATCGGCAGGCGGTCGGCCAGCCCTTGCGGCAGCCTTTCCACCACCCAGGCCCGCGCTACCGTCCAGAAGGCCGACAGCAGCAGCAGCGCCGAACCGATCACCAGCGCGGTGATCCCGAAGCTGCCGCCATCGCCGCCGCCCTGATCGATCAGATGGCCGATCGCGTAGAGCACATAGGCCAGCGCCGAGACCATCAGCGCACGCCGGTCGATCGCCAGCGCCACGAAGCCGAGCAGGATGTAGAGCGCGATCACGACCGGCGCTCCCAATTCCGTGCGCGGGCCGAAGGCCGAAAAGATAGGATGGACCAGCATCGGTGCGGCGAGCAGGTGCAGCCAGAAGGCCACATCCGAGCGACGCGTCGTCCGCGTCCGGTCGCTCATGTCCCAGCGCATTGCGAGCGCGAAGACTGCGATGCCGGCCAGGAAGATCAGCGGGGAGAGATAATCGACCACCGGCGGGACCGCAGCCATTATGAGGCCTATCGACAAGGCCGCCAGAGTGGAGTGGCGGCACCGGCCGCGATCGTGATCGGCACCTGGAAGCGTCGCCAGTGGAACCACACGCCCCCTGCCGTTACCGCTGCAGCGGCCGATGTCAGCAGTGCCATGGCCCGGTCGTTACCGTCGGGCACTACGCCCAGCAAAGCGGAGAGCAGCATCATCGTCCCGACGCCGAGGCCGCCGGTGAAGGCGAGCAGCAGCAAGATGCTGGGCAGCGCCATGCGCCGCTGGCGGGTGAAATATTCGGCCAGGCCCCAGGCGCCGGCGGCCACCGCCAGACCCGCGAGCGGCGACGGCGCATCGGGCTGCGCGAGCAGGCGCACCGAATTGCCCAGCCAGCCGAGCGCCACGAGCATCAGGACGGCGGCGATCGACACGAAGATGTCGTTGAAGCCGGTCAGAAAGCGGAAGCTCTCCTGATCCACTGCCGGCGCCGCGCGCATCTCCGCGACATGGGTCCGGAAAGCTTCGGCGGCCTCTGGCGTCAGCGCCCCCGCAGCCACTGCGGCATCGATATCGCTCTCACTATACACGCGGCCATCTCCTGCGGCGAAGGGCCGCAGGATAGACCAGCCGTATTATCTATGCAATACAGCAGGGATCAGGAGAGGCCCTCGCTGTCGAGCGCATAGCCTGCCGACCGCACCGTACGGATCAGGTCGGGTGCGTCGGCGACGTTGATCGCCTTGCGCAACCGCCGGATGTGCACGTCCACCGTGCGCGGCTCGATGTCGCTGTCGCGGCCCCAGACCGAGTCCAGCAGCCGCTCGCGCGAAAAGACGCGGCCCGGATGCTCGAGGAAATGCTTGAGCAGCCGGAACTCGGTCGGCCCCAGGCTGATCGCCGCGCCGCCGCGCCGGACGCGGTGGCTGGCCGTGTCCATCTCGATATCGGCATAGGACAGCCGCTCGCCCGCCAGGGCAGGCCGCACGCGGCGAAGCACCGCGCCGACGCGGGCGACGAGTTCGCGCGGGCTGAACGGCTTGGTGACATAATCGTCGGCGCCGGTTTCCAGACCGCGCACGCGATCCTCTTCCTCGCCGCGCGCGGTCAGCATGATGATCGGCACATTGGCGGTGTCGCCCATCCGGCGCAGCTGGCGGCACACCTCGATGCCCGAGACACCCTCGATCATCCAGTCGAGCAGGACGAGATCCGGCGGATTCTCGCGGGCAAGGAGGATCGCCTCCTCGCCGTCTGCGGTGCGTTCGACTTCGAAATCCTCGCGCTCGAGATGCCAGCTTACCAGTTCGGCCAGCGCCGCATCGTCTTCAACCAGCAATACCCGAGCGCGTGTCATCAACCGTCTCCAAGAAGGGGATCTTCGCCCTTCGTCCGCTCCGCCATCTGCCGCCCGGTGGCGGCAAAATAGACCATCTCCGCGACGTTGGTCGCGTGGTCGCCGATCCGCTCGATATTCTTGGCGATGAACAGCAGATGCGTCGACGCCGTGATATTGTGCGGGTTTTCCATCATGTAGGTCAGCAGCGTGCGGAACAGGCTGTTGTAGAAATCGTCGACCGCGCGATCGCGCTCGGACACGGCGACCGCCGCCTCGGCGTCACGCAGCACGAAGGCGTCGAGCACGTTGCGGACCATCTCAGCCGCGACCCGACCCATCGCCGGCAACACCGACATGGCATCCATGCCGCGCGCATCCTGAAGGACCGCGACGCGCTTGGCGATATTCTTGGCATAGTCGCCCATGCGCTCGACGACGCCGGCGATCTTGAGCGCGGCCAGAACCTCGCGCAGATCGTCGGCCATCGGAGCGCGGAGAGCGATCAGGCGAACGACCCGGCGCTCAACCTCGGCTTCGAGTTCGTCGATGCGCTGGTCGCCCTCGACGATGCGCGCGGCGCTGTCGAGGTCGCGATTGACCAGCGCTTCGAGCGCGCCGGTGATCGCTGCTTCGGCACGACCGCCCATTTCCGAAATCAGCGCGCGCAGCTGGCCGAGATCCTCGTCGAACGCCTTGACCGTATGTCCGGTAACCATCGTTTCACATCCCTCCGGACCCGTTCGCCGGCGCCGCAATGGCGCGGCCTATGGGGGTATCGTGTTGCACTATGATGACAATGAACCGGGGACAATAGCGGGAAATATGACAGTCACGGTCGTTCCGACGCCGGGCTGCGAAGCAATGTCCAGCGCGGCCCGATGGCGCTCGACGATATGCTTGACGATCGCGAGGCCAAGGCCGGTTCCGCCGATCGAACGGCTGCGGCCGGAGTCGACCCGGTAGAAGCGTTCGGTCAGGCGCGGCAAATGCTCGGGCGCGATCCCCTCGCCTTCGTCGGCGACGCGCAAGCGCACCTTGCCCTGCACCATGTCGAGCGACACGCGGATCGCGCCGCCAGCTTTTCCATATTTCAGCGCATTGCCGATGAGATTGTGGAGCACCTGCCCGATCTGGACGCGGTCGGCACGCACCTCGGCGCAGGGCGCCGTCTCTATCTTGATCCGGTCGGGATCGTCGCGAAGGCCCGATCGGATGACGCCGACCACCTCGTCGATGACCGCGCCGAGACGCAACGGCGTCTGCGGGATCGAGAATCGGTCGGCCTCGATCCGCGACAGCGAGATGAGGTCGTCGACCAGCTGCTGCATCCGCTTGGCCTCGCCCATCATGATGCCCAGGAAGCGTTGGCGGATGGCCGGATCGTCGCCGGCACCGCCCTCCATCAGCGTTTCGACGAAGCCGAGAACGGTGGCGAGCGGGGTGCGCAGTTCGTGACTGGCATTGGCGACGAAGTCGACCCGCATGCGCTCGGCGATCCAGCTGTCGGTGCGGTCGCGCAGCGTGACCAGCTTGGCGCCCTCGCTGATCCGCCGCACGCTCATCGCCCAGCGCCGGTCGGCCTCGACGAGACCCGCAATCTCCACCGGCGCTTCGGTCTCGCGATCGGCGAGGATCAGCTCTGCGGCGGTCGGGTGGCGGATCGCCAGCCGGAAATCGCCCTGAACCCGCTCGCTGCCGAACAGGCGGCGGGCGGCCTCGTTCGCATGGGTAATCCGCTGACGCTCGACGATCAGAAGGGCATCGTCGACGGCGTCGATCACCTCCTGCGTCCGGTCGATGATCTGGACCGGCGGAGGTGGCAGCAAGGTCGGCGCTTCGGATGCGGGCGATGATGACACCCATGTGAGGAAGGCCGCGATCAGGCCCATGACAAGCGCGGACACCAACGGCGCCGACAACAACCATCCACCAGACGCGACGGTGACGAGCGCGAGCGCCACCCGCACGCCTCTCCGACCCGTCATATGCGCTTCCTGGCCAGCGTCCGGCAGGGCTTCATGCTTCATCCGATTCCGTCTACCTGCGGAATGTGAAATCTATCGGACATAAAAGCCAGAGGCCGACGTAACCGAAATTGACATAAACCTCCTCGCAAGCGCCCAATAATGCCGGTAAGACGAACCGACCTGCGTTGGGGGAATGTGATGCGTAGCGAAAACGAACAGCCAGAGGCCCCGTCAAACCCTGCCGCCGAGCAAGGCAGCGAGGAGAATGCGACCACCCGCCGCTCGATGCTCCGTCTCGGCGCGCTCGGCGCCGCCGCCGTCTTCACCATCCGTCCTGGTGCCGGGCTTGCACAGGCTGCGGTTTCGGGCATCACCTGTTCGATCCCGGTCCCGCAGACCAGTCAGTCGGGAAAGTGGATTCGTAGCAATGGCGACGTCGTCAACGCGAACACTTCCAACAGCTTCAGGCCGCCGTCGACGCCCCTGCGCGGCGAGGACGTCAAGAACTCGCTGGCCTATGGCACGCGCTACAGCGGCTACAACCAGAACGCGACCAACGCCTTCAACAATTATATCAAGAAGCTGACCATGGGTAAGCAAGGCTATACCTGTTACTCGTCGATCCAGAGCCGCCGCTGATCGCGAACAGGACCGCCGGGCCTTTGGCGCGCTACCGCCTCTATCGCACCGACTATCCGGACAGCTGCCGCATCGAACCGGTGGATGGCCTGACGCTGGTCTTCCACCGGCCGTCGGGCACCACCCATTTTCTCGATGCACCCGTGCCGGACATGCTGACGCTGCTTGCCGAGCAGTCCGCGACTGCGGAGGATCTGGCGGAACGGCTGTGCATCAGACTGGGGCTGGAGCTGGACGATGAAGCCCGGGAGGTCGTTTCCCGCCGCCTCATCGAGCTGACGGCAGCCGGCCTCGTGTGGACCGAACGATGTACAGCTTGATCGTCCGCGTGGGGCCGCTGGCCTTCCGGTTGGGCTCCCCATGGCCTGCTCCGATCGCTGCGGCAGCACGCCTCTATGCGGGCTATCCTTCGCCGGAAGAGCGCATCGCCACTGTCACCGCGCGGATCGATGCCCCCTCGCCGCTCCGCCGCTGGATCCGCCCGCAGGTCGTGGTCGAGGGCGACCACCGGCTGGACGGAACCGTGCCGATGGCGCTGCGCCACGGCCTGCTCGCGCTCGAAATGGCGATGAACATGCAGGTGGCTCTCGGCGAGCGACGCTATCTGCTGCTCCACGCGGCGGCCGTCGAACGCGGCGGCCGGGCGGTGATCCTTCCCGGCGAATCGGGCTCTGGCAAGTCGACGCTCGCCGCTCTGCTCGGCGAGACCGGCTGGCGCCTGCTGGCAGACGAATTCGTCATGATCGACCTCGCCAGCGGCCTGATACGCCCCTTCCCGCGCGCGATCAGCCTGAAGAATCAATCCATCACCGCGATGGAGGCGGTGGTCACCGACGCCAGCCGCTTCGGGCCGCATCTTTCGGGAACGCCCAAGGGCGAACTGCGCCACCTGCGCCCCGCCCCGGATGCCATCGCCCGCATGGACGAGCCCGCCGATCCGGCGCTGATCCTGTTTCCCACCTTCGGGCAGGCGGCGGCGGTCGAAGGGGTCAGCCGGTCCGAACTGTTCGCGCGGATGACCGAAGGGTCGACCAACTATAGCGACCTGGGCGAAGCGGGCTTCGTCCGGCTGTCGCACATTGCCCAGACCGTTCCGGCGGTCCGCTTCGCCTACCCAGACGGACCGACCGGCGTGGCGATCGTCGAGCAGTTCTGCGCCGAGGCAGGGCTGTGAAGTCGGCATTGCCCCTGGCAAGGATATTGGCCGACCCGGTCGCGGCGCTGTCGCTCGATGCCGCCGACTGGCCTGCGCTGCTGTCGATCGCCCGGCTGGAGCGGCTCGAAGGCAGCCTCGCCTACCGCCTCGCCGGCCTACCGCTGCCGGCACCGATCAGCCGCGAACTTGAAACGATCCGGTCGGCGGCCGCCGTTGCGCAGCAACAGGCGCTGTGGGAGGTCGAGATGGCCCGCCGTGCGCTGGCGCTGGTCGGCCTGTCCCCGATTCTGCTGAAGGGCAGCGCCTTCGCCTTTGCGGGCCTGCCTCCGGCGCCGGGCCGCCATGTCGGCGACCTCGACATCCTGCTGCCCAGGGACCGGCTCGACTGCGCCGAGCGGGCGTTGCTCGACGCCGGCTATGCCTGGGTCAAGGACGATCCCTATACCCAGGCCTATTATCGCAACTGGATGCACGAGCTGCCGCCGCTGGCGCATGGCGAGCGGGGATCGATGATCGACGTGCACCACAGCATCTTGCCGCTGACGGCGCGCCGGACGCCCGATGCGGCGGCGCTGGTCCGCGATAGTATGGAGATTGCAGACGGCCTGCGCATTCTGGCGCCGGCCGACATGATCGTCCACGCGGCCGCGCATCTGTTCGCCGATGGCGACCTCAGCGGTGGGCTGCGCAATCTGTGGGACATCGATCGCCTGCTGCGGCTGTTCGGCGCCGACCGGGACTTCTGGCCACTGCTGGGCGAGCGCGCCACCCTGCACCAGATGCGCGAGCCGGTGGCGCTGGCGCTGCGCCTCGCGAACCGGCTGTTCGCAACCCCGGTAGAGCCCCGACTGGCGGGGCATGACCGGATGCGGGACACAGCGTTCATGCGATGCCTTCTGGCACGGGATGGTTGGGGCCGCCCTACCCGGCCCTTCACGCGCCTCGGCTTCTATGTCAGGTCTCACTGGATGCGGATGCCACCGCTGCTGTTGGCGCGGCATTTATGGACAAAGGTTAGAATGAGGCGGGAAGCAATATAGAAAGCGGGCCGGGACTTCACTGATTTCAACAGTTTGACGATAGTTCCGGGGGAATGTGGATGGCGGGCGGCGGCAAGAGCGGAACCAGGGCACCAGATTTCGATGTTCTTGCCGGTGGCGGTGAACTGGGCGCGTTGATGCGTGCGTTCGACTGGACCACGAGCCCGCTGGGTCCGCCCGAGAATTGGCCGCAGAGTCTCAAGACCACGGTCCGTATCATGCTGACTTCGCGACAGCCCATCTGGGTCGGCTGGGGCCCCGAACTCACCTATCTCTATAACGACGCCTACCGCTCGATCATCGGCGCCCGCCATCCCTGGGCGCTCGGCAAGCCCACCGCCGATGTCTGGGACGAGATCCGTGCCGATATCGAGCCGATGCTGGCTCAGGCGATGCAGGGCGACGAAGGCATCTATGTCGAGGAACAACTCCTGATCATGGAGCGCAACGGCTATCCGGAGGAGACCTACTACACCTTCTCCTACAGCCCCATTCCGGACGATCAGGGGCGGCCCGGCGGGATCATCTGCGCGAACAGCGACGACACGGCAAAGGTCATCGGCAAGCGCCAGCTCGCGCTGCTGACCGACCTCGCGAACAGAGCGATGGCGGCGGAAAATGGACGCGAGGCTTGCGAAGCCAGTGTCGCCGCACTGGCGGCCGAACCGCGCGACATCCCCTTCGCGCTGCTCTTTCTGGAAGGAAAGGAGCCCGGGACGTTCGACCAGATGGCGTCGCACGGCGTCGCGCCAGGCTCGCCCCTTGCTCCGACGATCTTGCGCGACGGCGACTTCTATGCCGGCCAGCCTCTGCCCGCTTCGCAGCTGTCGGAGCCGGTCGAGATCGAAGGCGTCGCCGGGCTCGCAGGCGACGAGGCGATCGCCGTGTGGGGACGCCTCCCTGACCGTGCGCTGATCATCCCTCTGCCGACGTCGGAACGCCGGGGGTTTCTCGTCGCCGGGATAAGCCCCGTGCGTCAGCTCGACGCCGGTTATCGCGATTTTCTTGGACTGGTCGCCGGCCAGATCGGCACCGCCATCGCCCAAGCCGACGCCTATCAGGCGGAGCGGCAGCGAGCGGAAGCGCTGGCCGAGATCGATCGCGCCAAGACGATCTTCTTCTCCAATGTCAGCCATGAATTCCGCACGCCGCTCACCCTGATGCTGGGGCCGGTCGAGGAACTGCTGAAATCGACCGATGGGGCCGCGCGCGACTTGGCCGCGATGGCGCATCGCAACGGTCTGCGCCTGCTCCGGCTGGTCAATATGCTGCTCGACTTTGCCCGGATCGAAGCGGGGCGCGCCGAAGGTCGTTTCGAGCCGACCGACCTCGCCGGCGTTACCGCCGAACTGGCCAGCAATTTCCGCTCGGCCTCCGAACAGGCGGGTCTGACGCTCGACCTGCGCACCGCTCCGCTGCCGCAGAGCGTCTATGTCGACCTGTCGATGTGGGAGAAGATCATCTTCAACCTGCTGTCCAACGCGTTCAAATATACGCTGGCCGGCGGCATATCGGTCGAGGTCCGCAGTGAAGGCGACGCGGCGGTGGTCGTCGTCGAGGACAGCGGCGTCGGAATAGCAGCCGACGAGATTCCGCGTCTGTTCGACCGCTTTCACCGCATCGAAGGCCAGCCGGGGCGGACGCAGGAAGGGACCGGGATCGGGTTGGCCCTGGTCAAGGAACTGGTCGCCCTGCACGAGGGCACGATTGCCGTCGAAAGCGAACTCGGCCGCGGAACGCGCTTCACCGTGCGACTGCCCACCGGCTCGGCCCATCTGCCGCGCGAGCAGGTGGCGGACGCGCCGACCGCCCGGCCGGCTTCGACCATGGCAGAAGCCTTTGCCGCAGAAGGCCTGCGCTGGTCATCGGCGCCGGCTTCGTTCGCCGATCCGGCATCGCCCTCCGCAGTGGGGATCGACGCGCTGGCCCATATCCTGGTCGCCGACGACAATGCCGACATGCGCGACCATATCGCCAATCTGCTGCGACCGATCGGCTATGAGGTCGAGACCGTCACCGATGGGGAGGCAGCACTTGCGGCGATGCGCGCGCGCAAGCCCGACCTCGTCATAAGCGACGTGATGATGCCGCGCCTCGACGGTTTCGGCCTGCTGCGCGAGATACGGGCGGACTCCGAGCTTCGGGCCACGCCCCTATTGTTGCTGTCGGCGCGGGCGGGCGAGGAAGCCACGGCCGACGGGATCGAGGCCGGCGCGGACGATTATCTGACCAAGCCCTTTGCCGCGCGAGAGCTGATCGCGCGCGTCAACGCCAATCTGTCGATCGCCCGCGCGCGGCTGGCGGTGGCGGAGCAGGTCCGCGCGAGCGAGTTGCGGCTACGTCGGCTGTTCGAGAATGCGCCGGGGTTCATCGCCATCCTGAATGGCCCGGACCTGACCTTCGAGTTCGTCAACAAGACCTATGTCCGGATGTTCGGCGATCGCAACTATCTCGGCCGCCCCTTCGAGGAGGTGTTCACCGAACTCGGCGCCAGCACGATCATTCGCAACGTATTCCTGAGCGGTGAGCGCTATCGCGCCATCGCGGTTCCGGCGCGGCTCGAGGGCGACATCAGCTATGCGCTCGACTTCGTCGTCGAGCCGATCCGGGATGCGGACGGGATCGTGACGGGGGTCTTCCTTGAGGGTCATGATGTCAGCGAACGCAACCGGGCAGAGGCGGCACTGCTCGAGGAGAGCCGGACGCTCGACACGCTCAACCGCAGCGGCATCGCGATCGCGGCAGAACTCGATCTTCCGCGGCTCGTGCAGATGGTGACCGACGCCGGCGTGGACGTATCCGGAGCGCAGTTCGGCGCCTTCTTCCACATTGTGAAGGACGGCGGGTCCGACAGCTACATGCTCTACAGCCTCTCGGGGGTCGACCGCTCGGCGTTCGATCATTTTCCGATGCCGCGCGAGACCGGGGTGTTCGGGCCGACCTTCCGCGGCGAACGGGTGATCCGGTCGGGCGACATCACCCAGGACCCCCGCTACGGCAAAAATGCGCCGCATCGCGGCATGCCCGAGGGACATCTGCCGGTACGATCCTATCTTGCGGCGCCGGTGCGCTCGCGCTCCGGGGAGATATTGGGAGCACTCTTCTTCGGTCACAGCGAGCCGGACCGATTCAACGAGCGGCATGAACGGCTGATCGTGGGAATCGCGGCGCAGGCCGCGATCGCGATGGACAATGCGCGCCTGTTCGACGCCGGCCAGCGCGAGATCGCCGAGCGCAAGCGGGCCGAGGAAGAGCTGCGCGAGCTCAACGAGACGCTCGAGCGGCGCATCGCCGAGGCGCTGGCCGAGCGCGAGGTGGCCGAGGAAGCGTTGCGCCAGTCGCAGAAGATGGAGGCGGTCGGCCAGTTGACCGGCGGGGTCGCGCACGACTTCAACAATCTTCTGACGATCATCACCGGCAATCTCGACATCATGCTGCGCGCCATGGATCGCGGCGACGAGGCACGCATCCGGCGGGCGATAGAGAGCGCGCAGAAGGGCGCTGACCGCGCTGCATCGCTGACGCAACGCCTGCTCGCCTTCTCACGCCGCCAGCCGCTGGCGCCCAAGCCGATCGACGTCGACCGGCTGGTGTCCGGCATGTCGGAATTGCTGACCCGCGCGCTGGGCGAGACCATCTCGCTGGACGTGGTGACGACGCCCGGCCTGTGGCGGGTCGAGGCCGACCCCAATCAGCTGGAAAACTGCCTCATCAATCTGGCAGTCAATGCGCGTGACGCCATGCCGGGCGGCGGCGCCTTGACCATCGAGACCGCCAACACCCGCCTCGATGAAGATTATAGCGCCGCCCATGCGGAGGTCGCGCCGGGCCAATATGTGGTGATTGCCGTCTCCGACACCGGCGTGGGCATGTCGCGGGAGGTTATAAGCCGCGTGTTCGAGCCCTTCTTCACGACGAAGGAAGTGGGACGCGGCACCGGCCTGGGCCTGTCGATGGTCTATGGCTTCGTCAAACAGTCCGGCGGCCATGTGAAGATCTACTCGGAGGAGGGATCGGGCACGACGATCAAGATCTATCTGCCCCGGCTCGTCCACGACATCGATCCGGCCGAAAGCGAGGGCGAAACGCTGCATGGCGGCCGAGGCCGGGACGAGGTCATCCTGGTGGCGGAGGATGACGACGATGTCCGCGCCTATACGGCCGAGATCCTGCGCGAGCTCGGCTATCGCGTGATCGAGGCGCCCGACGGCGCGGCCGCTCTGCGCCTGATCGAACAGCCCGACCAGCCGATCGACATGCTGTTTACCGACGTGGTCATGCCGAACATGTCAGGGCAGGAACTGGCGCGCCGCGCGCAGGCGATAAGGCCGAGCCTCAAGGTCCTCTACACGAGCGGCTATACCCGCAACGCGATCGTCCATAATGGCCGCCTCGATGCGGGGGTGGAGATGATCGCCAAGCCCTTCACCTATCAGGCGCTGTCCGCGCGCGTCCGGGAGATATTGGACGCGGCCGATTGAGGGTGGACGGGCCGAAAACAGCGATATTGAAACGGAGGTACCGAGCTGTTACATGACAGACTGACGACATGATCGGCCACGAACGAGACGGGATTGCCTGTGCCTGTGCCCAAGAAAGCCGTCTGCTGCGATGCTGACGGATCGCCGACCAAGAAGACCGCTGCCGCCCGCGTATTCGAGGCGGCGCGCGACCTGTTCTATCATCGCGGCATCCGCGCGGTTGGGGTCGACGAGATCGTATGCAAGGCGGGGGTGACCAAGCCCAGCCTCTATCGCGCCTTCGCGTCCAAGGACGACCTGATCGCCGCCTGTCTTGAGGAGAGCGGTCGCGAGGGTCGCGTAGCGCTGTGCGAGGTGATCGAGACAGCGGGCAGCGATGCCGGCGACCAGCTTCGCGCGGTCGTGCGCTATTTCGCGGCCAAGGTCGCCTCCCCCGATTTTCGCGGTTGCCCGATGAGCAACACCGCCGTCGAAATTCCCGAGCCCGGTCATCCGGGACGCGCGGTGCTCGAGAGCTGCAAGGCCGATATGCGCGCGACGATCGTCGAGATCACCCGCCGCTTCGACACCGACCGGCCGGACGAGCTGGCCGACGGGCTGCTGCTGATCATCGAAGGCGGTATGGCCGCGCACCATATCTTCGGCAGCCAGGGCCCCTGCGCCGCTATGGTCTCGGCGAGCGACGCCCTGATCGACTCCTACGGGCAGCGCGCGCGGGTCTGATCCGGCTCAGCTGCCGCCGAGCTCAAGCGCCCGAGCCTCGATCGCGCGCAGCATCCGCATGAAATCCTCCAGCTCGCGCGCGTCGAAGCTGGAAAATATCTGCTCCTCGAACTGCAGCGCCTTCGGCGCCACCTGCGCGTAGAGCGACCGGCCGGCATCGGTCAGCGCCAGCAGCCGCGACCGCCGGTCCGCCCGGTTCGGTGCCCGCGTCACAAGCCCGCGATTGACCAGCGCGATCGTCGCGCGGCTGACGGTCACCTTGTCCATGCGCGTCGCGATGCAGATGCCCTGCTGGGTAACCCCGTCACGCTCCGCGACCACCGCAATCACCCGCCATTCCGGAATCGAGAGATCGAACAGCGCCTCATAGGCCTTCGCGATCACGTCGCTGACGACGTTGGTCGTCACCGAAAGGCGATAGGGAAAAAACTGATCGAGCAGGAGGCGGTTGCTGGCCATGCGCGTTAGTAACATTTGACACGACTCGGTTCAAATCCCTATTAGTTTCTTTTGTTACCATCTTCCGAGGAAGCGCCATGACCGATCCGTCCCTGGAACCGCACGCCAACCCGCTCGGCCTCGACGGCTTCGAGTTCGTCGAGTTCACCGGTCCCGATCCGCTGGCGCTGGCCGGGCTGTTCGAGGCGATGGGCTTCACCCATCTCGGCAACCACCGTTCGAAAAATGTCCGCCGCTACCAGCAGGGCGACGTGAACTTCATCCTGAACATGGACGCGAGCGGCCAGGCCGCCGAGTTCCGCGAGGCGCACGGCCCGTCCGCCAATGCGATGGCCTTTCGCGTCCATGACGCGACCAAAGCGTTCGACAAGGCGGTCAAGCGCGGCGCGACGCCGGTGCAGGGCCCGGTCGGGCCGATGGAACTGAACATCCCGGCGATCGAGGGGATCGGCGGGTCCAACCTCTATCTGGTCGACCGCTATGGCGCGCAGGAAATCTACGACGTCGACTTCCGCCCTGTCGAAGGCATGGCGCGCGACCAGCGCTCGGTCGGGCTGCACACGCTCGACCACCTGACCCACAATGTGATGCGCGGGCGGATGAACCACTGGGCGGGCTTCTATGAGACCGTCTTCAACTTCCGCGAGATCCGCTATTTCGACATCGAGGGCAAGGCGACCGCGCTGCTGAGCCGCGCGATGACCGCGCCCGACAACAAGATCCGCATTCCCCTGAACGAAAGCCAGGACGACAAGAGCCAGATCGAGGAATTTCTGCGCGAATATAATGGCGAGGGCATCCAGCATCTGGCGCTCGCAACCGACGACATCTTCGCGACGGTCGACCGGCTGCGCGCCAACGGCATCCGTTTCCAGTCGACCCCCGACACCTATTATGAAGGGATCGACCAGCGGCTCCCCGGGCATGGCCACGACATCGACGAGATGCGCAAGCGCGGCATCCTGATCGACGGCGCGCCCGAGACCGGCGGCGGCATCCTGCTCCAGATCTTCACCGAAAACATGGTCGGCCCGATCTTCTTCGAGATCATCCAGCGCAAGGGCAATGAAGGCTTTGGCGAGGGCAATTTCAAGGCGCTGTTCGAGTCGATCGAGCGCGACCAGATCCGCCGGGGCGTGCTCAAGGTCGACTGAGCCCTGTCCACGCCTTTCCATCGTCCGATCGATCGGGGACTGCGATGAACGATCACTATATGACCGGCTTCGGCAACCATTTCGCGACCGAAGCCGTCGCGGGGGCCCTGCCGGTCGGCCGCAACGCGCCGCAGCGCCCCGCCTTCGGCCTCTATGCCGAGCAATTGTCGGGCAGCGCCTTCACCGCGCCCCGGTCGGAGAACCGGCGCAGCTGGCTCTACCGGATGCGGCCTGCGGCCAATCATCCGCCCTTCCGCACTTATGAGGGCGGGACCCGCCTGTGCGCCGCGCCTTATGCCGAGGCACCGGCCAATCCCAACCGGCTGCGCTGGGACCCGCTGCCCCCGCCAACCGAGGCGACCGACTTCGTCGACGGCCTCGTCACCCTGGCGGGCAATGCGGGGATCGGCATCCACCTCTACGCCGCCAACCGTTCGATGGTCGACCGCGCCTTCTTCGATGCCGATGGCGAATTGCTGATCGTGCCGCAGCGGGGCACGCTGCACATCGTCACCGAGATGGGCTCCCTCGACGTCGAGCCCCAACAGATCGCCCTGATCCCGCGCGGGGTGCGCTTTCGCGTCGAACTGCCGGATGGCGAGGCGCGCGGCTATATCTGCGAGAATCACGGCGCGCCCTTCCGCCTGCCCGACCTGGGGCCGATCGGCGCCAACGGCCTCGCCAATGTGCGCGACTTCGAAACGCCCGTCGCCTGGTTCGAGGATATCGACGCGCCCTGCGAGCTTATCCAGAAATATGAGGGCCGGCTGTGGTCTTCCACGCTCGACCACAGTCCGTTCGACGTCGTCGCCTGGCACGGCAATCTGGCGCCCTGTCGCTATGATCTGCGCCGCTTCAACACGATCGGCACGGTCAGCTTCGACCATCCCGATCCGTCGATCTTCACCGTGCTGACCTCGCCCAGCGACACGCCCGGCACCGCCAATTGCGACTTCGTCATCTTCCCGCCACGCTGGATGGTGGCGGAAGACACATTCCGCCCCCCCTGGTTCCACCGCAATGTGATGAGCGAATATATGGGGCTGATCGCAGGTGCCTATGACGCCAAGGCGGAGGGATTTTCGCCCGGCGGCGGATCGCTCCATAACCGCATGTCGGGCCACGGCCCCGACCGGGCGAGCCATGAGGCAGCGACGAATGCCCGCCTCGCCCCCCACAAGATCGAGGACACGATGGCCTTCATGTTCGAAAGCCGCTCGGTGATCCGCCCCACCCGCTTTGCCCTGGAGACCCCGTTGATGCAGCTGGACTATGACGATTGCTGGTCGGGCTTCGCCAAGGCGGAGCTGCCGCGATGAGCATCGACGCGACCCATGATCCCGCGCTGACCAGCTGGGTACCCGGCGCCAACGGGCATCCCGACTTCCCGGTCCAGAACCTGCCCTATGGCATTTTCTCGATCGGCGACGGCGAACGCCGCCCGGCCGTGGCGATCGGCGACAGCCTGCTCGACCTCCAGGCGATTTCCCCTTTGCTGCCGGTCGAGCTGCACGGACCGACGCTGAACGCACTGTTCGCGATGGCGCCCGAACGCCGCCAGGCGCTGCGGGCGAAGATCTCCGAACTGCTGTCTGTCGAAAACCACCGGGCCGCGCTCGCGCCGCACATCCACGCACAGGCCGACGTCACGCTGCACCTGCCCGCGACCATCGGCGATTACACCGATTTCTATGTCGGCATCCACCACGCGATGAACATCGGCAAGCAGTTCCGGCCCGACAACCCGCTGCTGCCCAACTACAAGCATGTGCCGATCGGCTATCATGGCCGCGCCTCGTCGGTGCGCCCCTCGGGCGTGCCCGTGGTCAGGCCGAAGGGGCAGCGCAAGCCGCCCGAAGCCGAGGCACCGGTCTTCGGCCCGTCCGCGCGGCTCGACTATGAACTCGAGTTGGGCGTGTGGATCGGCAGGGGCAACGACCTCGGCGATGCCATCCGGATCGCCGAAGCGCCCGGCCATATCGCCGGCTTCTGCCTGCTCAACGACTGGTCGGCACGCGACTTCCAGGCATGGGAATATCAGCCGCTCGGGCCCTTCCTCGCCAAGAATTTCCACACCAGCATCTCGCCCTGGGTGGTGACGCCCGAGGCGCTCGCCCCCTTCCGCACCGCACAGCCGCCCCGGCCCGAGGGCGACCCCCGCCCCCTGCCTTATCTATGGGACGAGGCCGATCAGGCGAGCGGTGCGCTGGGGGTCGAACTCCATGCCTTTCTGACGACGGCACAAATGCGCGAGCAGGGTCTCGCTCCGCATCGGCTGAGCCGGGGCCCGGCGTCGAATATGTATTGGACGGTCGCGCAGATCGTAACGCACCACGCCTCCAATGGCTGCGACCTTCGCCCTGGCGATCTGCTGGGCACCGGCACCATCTCCGCTCCGAGCGAAGACGGTTTCGGCAGCCTGATGGAGATTTCGCGCGGCGGGACACAGCCGATCCAGCTGGAGAGCGGCGAGGATCGCAGCTTCCTGCAGGACGGCGACGAGATCATTCTGCGCGCAACGGCTTCTGCGCCGGGCTTCGCGTCGATCGGCTTCGGGGAATGCCGCGCGACGATCCTGCCCGCCCGCTAAGGTAGGGCGGGTGACGCCGCCCGCCCAGCCTTACTCCATGTAGAAGATGCGATATTCGCGACGGGTGAACAGCCAGCGTCCGTCGATCTTAGCCAGCACATCGTCATAGCGACCGCGCACGCGCTTCAGATCGCCCGTCCCCGGCTCCTCGAAGATCTCCGAGGTGTAGCAGACCGCCTTTGCGCTATCGCCGTCCACCTCGATGCTGCCGGGCGTCGCGATATAGACCATCGGCTTGGTGCAGCCGTCGAGCCCATAAGCCTTCATCGATTCGACCCAGGCCGAGACGATCGTCTCCTTGCCCGAGAAGCCGCCGAGATCGGGGAATTCGGGCAGAGCCCAATAGGCGTCGTCGGCCCAGGCCGTCGCCCACAGCTCGGCATCCTTGGTCATCACCGCATGGGCATAGCTTTCCATCAGCTCGCGGATCAGGATCCGGTCTTCGAGCGGGCCGCTATAGGGCATGATCTGTCTCTCCTGCGTCAGGGTCAGCGCCGGCCTTCGAGCCAGTCGTTCAGGGTTTCGTGGAAGAAGCGGACGCGCGTTTCCTGCGCCGGCAGATAGGCGTCCTGATAGCCGAGCGAATGCATGCCGGCCTGCATGTCTTCGGCCAGTTCCATGTCCTGATAGACGATCTGCCCGGCCAGTTCGGGGATGCCCCGGCCGCCGTCGAAGTCGCGATGCTCGCACTGCTCGACCTCGCGCAGCGGGCGCACGCCGGCCATGATCGATTCCACCTCGGTCTGTCCCTCGACCGGGAAGGCCATGCACCACAGGTCGAACCAGCATTTCTCCGGATCGTCGGGATGCGGCTCGCTGCGGAAGAAGATCAGGTTGTCCGGCAGGAAGCTGATGGTGACGTTGGGGAAGATCACCGTGTGCGGGCTGTCGGTGATCTCCTCGTCGTCCATATGCTCGTAATGGACATAGCCGCGCTCGCGCCACAGCCGCTTCTTGGCAGCCTTCAGGTCGAGCCAGCCCTGCATCGCCATCTCCTCATAGGAGGCATAGCGCGACGGGTCGATGTCCCACTGGCGCAGGATCATCTCGAACGGATGCTGCACGCCTTCAGGCAGGCGATCGCTGAGCGAGGGGCGCATCGGCTGCACGGTCCGGCCATGGCCGCGCGGCCACATCTCGTGCCGGGCGGTGTCGACATCCTGGTCGATCCACGGCGGCACCTGCGGGTGGGCAGTGCGGGTGTGGTAGCTTTCCGAGAAATTGTCGGTGACGAACTTCCAGTTGGCGTTGAGCGCGATCCGGTACCAGGCGACGCGGACCGCCGTGTCCATCGGATAATTCTTGTACAGCTCGGGCATCGGATCGAGATAATCGAGCAGGTCGGGCGCTTCCGGGTCCATCGTGTACCAGACGAAGCCACCCCATGTGTCGCAGCGCAGTTCGCGCAGGCTCAGCTTGCCGCACGGGTCGCCCTGGGGGAAATCATGCGCGTCCTGCGCCTGCTGGAGGACGCCGTCGATGCCCCAGCGCCAGCCATGATAGGGGCAGGTGATCGCCTCGACCGAGGAGCTCTGCCGCACCATCCGCATGCCACGATGCCGGCAGCTGTTGTAGAAGGCCCGGATCGATCCGTCGTCCTGGCGGATGCAGATCACCGATTCCTTCAGGAAATTGTGGACGACGAAGTCGCCCGGCTCGGGAAGTTCGGCGGTGCGGCCGGCGACATGCCAGATCCGCTTCCACAGCCGGTCCCACTCCTTGGCCGCGAATTCCGGGGAATAATAGCGCTCCCCGCTGATCGGGTCACCGCGCAAAGCCGACGGGTCGCGCCCATCCAGCCTCTCGTCCAGGCTCATCTCTCTCTCCTGCTCCGCCGTCGCGGATATTCGGAGGAAGGTGCGGGATGCAGCCGGGGCTTGGTACTGGCAATAAGGTCAGATCACGGCCGCTACGGCATGGTCCACCTTGCCAGGCCAGAGACGCACCCATCGCAGAGTCGCGTCCGGAGAGAGTGCCAGGAGAGTGATATGTCGATTTCGGTGACCCCGGGCGTGCCCGGACCCCACCTCATGCAGGCGGCCTTCATCGTCGAGGATCTCGACGCGGCGATCGATGCCTGGATCAAGACCACGGGCATCGGCCCCTTCTTCGTCGTGCCCCATATCACCCTGGCCGAGCTCGACTATCGCGGACAACCAAGCCGCGACCTCGACTTCTCGGTGGCCCTCGCCCAGTCGGGCGGGGTTCAGGTCGAACTGATCCAGCAGCATTCGGACGGCCCGTCCGCCTATCGCGACCTGATCGCCAAGGGACAGCAGGGCTTCCATCATTTCTGCATCTACACCAGCGACTATGACGCGACCCGCGACCGCTATCTCGCGACGGGCGCCCAGAGCGCGCTCGACGGCCTCTTCGGCGAGGTCCGCTTCTGCTATATCGACACCAGCCCGACGATCGGCTGCATGATCGAACTGGTCGAGGAACATCCGCTGGAAAGCGCCTTCTTCGCCCGCGTAGCCGAGGCCGCACGCGACTGGGATGGCGTCACCGATCCCGTCCGCCTCGCTTTTCCCGCCTGACCCGAAGGAGCAGACCATCATGCCGAACTGCCCGATCGAAGACCGCCTGGCGATGCAGGACCAGATGATCGCCTATGCCCATGCGGTGGATTCGATGCACGACATCGACGGCATCTGCGCGGTGTTCACCGAGGATGCCGTGTTCGACCTGACCCGCATCGGCCTCACCGAACATCACGGCCATGCCGGCATCCGCGCGCTGTTCGAAAGCGTCTTCGCCTCAATGTCGCACCACGGCCATTATCTGTCGAACTTCGCTGTCACCGCCTATGCCGCCGACCGCGCCTCGATGCGCGCCTATGTCGACGCCAAGGGCCTGGGCAAG
Organism: Rhizorhabdus antheiae; assembly: GCF_049889055.1. Classification (NCBI taxonomy): domain Bacteria; kingdom Pseudomonadati; phylum Pseudomonadota; class Alphaproteobacteria; order Sphingomonadales; family Rhizorhabdaceae; genus Rhizorhabdus; species Rhizorhabdus antheiae. Next base: position 210,437 of record NZ_JBLTWO010000001.1, read on the forward strand.
GACGGCAGCTCGCTGAACGTGCTCGGCCGCTACTATTTCGACTTCCGCCGGACCGCCGATGGATGGAAGGCGGAACGCTACACGCTGGACCTGCTGCTTCCGCCGGCGGGGTCGCTCGACAAGATCAGGGCGTGAGGGGGAATTAACGGACGCCGTCCTGAGTTACGGAATTACGCCGAATGACGTTGACACTGTAAGCCCTGCTCGCCCTCCTCGATACCGCAGCCGACTTCGAGACGCATAATCTCGAACGATCAGGCCGCGCGCAGTGCCTCGCGGGCTTCTCCCGGCAGCTGGGCGATGACCGAGAGGTAGGCGCTCGCGGTGGCATCCGGCTGACGGCGACCCTGTTCCCAGCCCTTGAGGGTAGCGAGCGGAATCCGGTAGGCGCTGGCGAAGGCCTGCTGCGACAGGCCCAGCCCTTCGCGGATCGCCCGCACGTCGGGAACCTCGATGGTGTGGACGCGCGCCACCTTTCCCTTGCCCTGAGCGTGCGCGGCAGCCTCTTCCATCGCCGCGATCAGGTCCTTGCCAAAGTCCGACATCGCCATGCTCCTTACACTCAATCCGCCCCAGTGGGTCTCGGGGCCTTGATCGTCGCCGCGAAGGCGGCCACCGCCTTCTTCTCGTCCGCGCTCAGGTCCGTCGCCTGCGCCTTGGCGTAAGCCAGCAGCATGTAGAGCGGACAATCGGGGCGGTAGTAGAAATAGACCACCCGCGCTCCGCCGCGCTTGCCGCTTCCGGAGCGCGCCCATCGTAGCTTCCTGACTCCGCCGGTGCCGGGGATCACATCGCCCGCCTCCGGGTTATGAGCGACAAAATCGACCAGCTCGGCCCGTTCCTCCTCGCTCCAGATCCTTTCGGCCGAGCGTACGAAAGTCTGCGTCTCGACAACGGTGATCGGCCGGATCTTCACCGTGACCATATACGTCAATGACGCCCAACGCGCAAGCCGATGCTGACCAGGGTCCCACAGCCCGCCGCAGCTCGGTATTGGGTCTGTCTTCTACTCCATTTGAACCATGCGCTTCTCCACCGCCGCGCCTATCATCCACGCGACTGCCGAGGAGAGGATGCGCAGCATGGGTTTCGAGCTTCGGCCGCTGGGCGGTCCGATCGGGCGGGAGCTTGTCGGGCTGGACCTTGAACGCGACGTGCCTGCCGCGACGGCGGCGGCGGTGCGGCGGGCGTGGCTCGACCATGGCATGCTACTCGTGCGCGGGCCGGGGACCTCGCCTGAGGCGCAGCTAAGGCTCAGCCGCTGCGTCGGCTCGCTCGAGCCGCATGTCATTCCGAAGTTCCGCCATCCGGACAATCCGGACTTGATCCTGCTGACCAACAAGGACGGGCCGTCCGGCCCAGTCTATGATCATGACGGGGTGGCGATCCACGGGCGGATTCCGTGGCACAGTGACGGCGCCTTCGTCACCACGCCCAATGCCGGGGCGGTGCTGCGCATGGTGCAGCGGACGCGCGATGGCGGGCAGACCGGCTGGCTCGACCTCGCCGCCGCCTATGACGCGCTCGACGACGCGACCAAGGCCGAGATCGAGGGGCTGGAGGCGGTCTATCGGTTCCGCGCGGGGCTGGAGGAGATGCGCTTCAACAATCCGGGCGGCCGCCGGATCAGCCCGCGCAACGACAGCTATCCGCATTTCCCCCCGGTCGCCGTGCCGCTGGCCTGGGCGCATCCCGAGACCGGCCGCAGGCTGCTCTCGCTCAGCACGCTCAACATCGACCGGATATTGGGGATGTACCGCCCACGCAGCGATGCGCTGATCCAGCGGCTGATCGACCATATGGTTCAGCCGGCCTTCCATTACATCCATGACTGGCAGGACGGCGACATGGTGCTGTGGGACAATCGCTCCATGCTGCACGCCGCGCTCGGCCATCCGGTCGACCAGATCCGGATCGTCCACCGGACCACGATCAAGGGCACGCAGGCGACCGGACGGCTGCTCGACACGGAGGACGCGGCATGAGCGATTTCGACCTGACGATCCGCGGCGGCCTGATCGTCGACGGCAGCGGGGCCGAGCCTTTCCGGGGCGATATCGGCATAAGGGACGGCCTGATCGCGGCGATCGGCGACGCGCTGCCTCCGGCCGCGCAGGACATCGATGCAGCGGGGCTGATCGTCACGCCCGGCTTCGTCGATCTCCACACCCATTATGACGGGCAGGTGACCTGGGAGGAACGGCTGACCCCGTCCTGCTACCACGGCGTCACCACGGCGGTGATCGGCAATTGCGGGGTCGGCTTCGCGCCCTGCCTGCCCGAGCGGCGCGACTTGCTGATCCGGCTGATGGAGGGGGTCGAGGACATTCCCTATCCGGTACTCGCCGAGGGGCTTCCATGGACCTGGACCAGCTTCACCGACTATCTCGATGTGATCGCGGCGCGGCGCTACGACATGGACGTCGCCGCCTATGTCCCGCATGCCGCACTGCGCGTCCATGTGATGGGCGAGCGCGGCGCCGTGCGCGAGGCGGCGACGGCCGAGGATCTGGCGGAGATGGCGCGCCTGCTGGGCGAGGCGCTCGACGCAGGGGCGCTCGGCATCGCCACGTCGCGCACCTTCTTCCACCGGTCGAGCGACGGGCGGGCGATCCCGACCTATGGCGCGGCGGATGCGGAGATGCTGGCGCTGGCGCGGGTTCTGCGCGCCAAGGGCAAGGGCGTGTTCCAGATCGTCGAGGACGTCCACCTGCCCGACCGGTCGATCGCCGCCCTCGCCGACATCGCGCGCGAGGCGCAGCGTCCGCTGACCTTCTCGATGGGCTGCAGCAACAGCGGGCCTTATGCCTGGCCCGGTCTGCTCGAGCAGCTGAGCGCGGCCAATGCGGACGGCGTCACGGTCAAGGCGCAGCTGATGCCGCGCGCGATCGGGATGCTGCTGGGCTTCGAGCTGACCCTCAACCCCTTCTACACGACCGCGACCTATAAGCAGCTGTCGGCGCTGCCGCTGGCCGAGCGGCTGGCGCGGCTGCGCGACCCGGCGGTCCGCAGCGCGATCCTGGCCGAGCCGGTCGATCCCGATCCCGCGCTGGTGCTGGGTCGGATGGTGCGCCAGTTCGAGACGATGTTCGTCCTCGGCGAACGGCCCGATTATGAGCAGACACCCGAGCGCAGCATCGCCGGCATGGCGGCGAGCCGGGGAATCAGCCCAGAGGCGCTCGCCTATGACCTGATGACCGAGGGCGAGAGCGGCGGGAAGCTCTACCTCGCCATGGCCAATTTCGCCGACGGCAGGCTCGACGCGGTCGGCGCGATGCTCGATCATCCCGACGTGGTGCTGGGCCTGGGCGATGGCGGCGCGCATGTCGGCACGATCTGCGACGCCAGCTATTCGACCTTCGCGTTGACGCATTGGGTGCGCGACCGGCCGCAGGGGCGCAAGCCGCTGGCCGATATCGTGCGGCGAATGACCTCGGCCACGGCGTCGATCGCCGGCTTCGCGGATCGCGGGCTGCTGCAGCCCGGCCTGCGCGCCGATATCAACCTGATCGACATGGACGCGCTGGCCCTGCGCGAGCCCGAGCTGCGCTACGATCTTCCGGGCGGGGGACGGCGGCTGATCCAGCGCGCCGACGGCTACCGCGCGACCATCGTCCATGGCGAGGTGGTCAGCCGCGACGGGGAGCCCACCGGCGCCCGGCCCGGACGGCTGATCCGGGCCTGACGCTCAGAAGAAGGCCTTGCGGAACTCGATGCGGATCGCGCGGCCGACAGGGTCGAGGAAGCTGCCCTGATAGCGCGAGGGCGTGGCGCCGGTCGCGTCGCGCACGCGGGGCAGCGCATCGAACAGATTGTCGACGCGCAGCGAGATACGCGCGCCTTGCGCCCAGTCGGCATTGGCGAGCGCCGGTATCTGGGCAAGGTTGACGAACAGCCGCGCATTTACCTTGGCGAGCGCAGCGAAACGGAGATCGCCCGAAGCCGATCCGGCCGCCGCGTTCACCGTCGTGCCCTGCTGCCAATTGCCCGTCATCCGCAGGCCCAGGCCATTATTGGAATAGGTGAACTGCGCCTCCAGCTCGTGCCGCGGCGTGCCGCCGGTGGCGCCGATCGCGTCGCCGTCGAGCAGGTCGAGCAGCGGCAGACCCCGGCGGATCAGTATCTCCTCCTTGAAGTGCCAGGTGTGGAAGAGCGAGAATTGCAGCCGCCCGCCCTGTCCGCCACCGGGACCGCGGAAGCCGGGGCCTCCGCCGGGTGCGCCCGTTGCCTGCGGACCGCCCGCCTGCTGCTGCCCGTCGGGGCGCGGGGCGCCGGGCGCATCGCCGCCCTCACGCGGCCGGTTGCCTTCGCCTTCGCCGCGTTGCGCAGCCGCCGCCCGCCGTTCGGCGAAACGCCGCGCCATCGCGCCCGATCGCATCGCGTCGATCACCGACTGGGCGGTCTTCAACCGCTTGGTGAAGGTCAAGCCCCAGCGCAGCTGGCTCTGCTCCTGCCGGTCGAAATTGACCGCGCGCGCGTCGATCCGGATCAGATCGCCATCCTCGTCGCGGATGAAGCGATCGGCGAAGGCGGCGGCGATGGCCGGCGTCGGCTCGGGGAAGCCGGCGATCGCGTTGCGGATGCGGCTGTGGACATAATCGGCCGAGAGGGTGACGTCCTCCTTGAACGGCTTGAGCGTGAAGCCGAGCTTCATCACGCGGCGGCGATCGGCGAGCAGATCGGGATTGCCCCCGCCCAGCTGCGCGATGTCGACCGTCACGCCGCGCAGATAATCATAGGTCCTTACGTCGGGCGTGAGCACTTGCGGGTTACCCAGCTGCTGCACCGATGGCGCGCTGCGATCATGGGTCATCGAGAAGATCAGGCTGATCCCGTCGCGCGGCTTCCACGTCGTGCCATAGCCATAGGCGCCGAGCGCGCCGAAGTCGGAATAGCGATCTACCGCCGCGTTGACGTTGATCGACAGATCGCCGATCGCCGGAAGGACGTCGTTGCGCCGGCTGGTCAGGGGCAGATCGAGGCTGACGCGGCCGTTGACGTCGGTGCGCGACAGGTCCGCCGCACTGAGGATGCCCGAGCGCGTCGACCGGCTGCCGAGGCCGAGCGCGCTGAACCCGCCTTTGAAGCTGGCGTTGAGCGGCCCCGCCGGCAGGTCGAGCAGCGGACCGTTCGCGACCAGCTGGATGTCGCCGCTGTCGGAGGTCGATCGCGCCCGGTCGACGATGCGGCTGTCGAGATAGCCGCTCGCGATCGAACCGAAGGGATTGACCGACGCATCGCCCGCGAGAATTGCGCCCTGCAGGTCGGTCAGATCATAGCCGCGCCAGGTCCGCGTGCGGCTGACGACATGGTCGTAATTGCCGGTCAGCGACAGCTTCCACTTCGCCACATCCTTGTCGAGCGAGAAGCCGAGATGCCCGGTCCAGCCCGAACTGGCCTGCGTCAGCGGATCATCGCCGAGATAGCGCAGCAGCGAGACGTCGCTCCCGAAGGGCGAGAAGGGGTTGGATGCCGGCAGTTGAAGCGCCGATCCGGGCAGGCCGCGCAGGCTGTCGCTGTCCGAGATGTTGAGATTGGCGTTGAGCGTCGCCGCGACAGTGTCGAGGATCGTGCGCGAATAGACGCTGTTGACGTCGAGCGTCCGGGTGCGCGGGCGGATCGTTCGGAAGCGGCCGACATCGCTGCTGTTCGGGCGGTTGGCGCCAGCGACGAAATCGGACAGCGCCGGAGCGCCGGACGCCGCATTGGCGGGGACGCCCGCCACGGTGACGGGCTGACCCGCGAGGATGCTGAGCGCCGGATCGATCTCGGCCCCGCGCGTCGCCGCCTCGACATTGCCGACCGCATCGAAGCTGCGTCCGCTGCGCGAGATCAGGTTGCGCTCCGCCTCGGTGATGGCGGCGCTCTCCTCATATTCGAGATTGACGTTGAGCCGCTGGTCGCGGCGGATGTGGAGCAGGTTGATCTCGGCTTCGCCGGTTCCAGCACCGCCCCGCGTCGAGAGCCCGCCCTCGGCTTCCACCGTGACAGCGCGGAAGCGGCGGCGGAGCACGATGTTCACCACGCGCTGGTTGGCGCTGTAGCCATATTTGAGCGCGACCTCCTCGGGCAGGATGTCGACCCGCTCGATCGCCTCGGTCGGAATGTCGCGTATCTCGCGGAAGCCCGAAATCCGGCGGCCGTTGAGCAGGGTCACCGGCTGCTCGCCGCCCCGCCCCTGCCCGCTGCGGGTCTGGGGCGCCAGTTCGTCGAGCAGTTCGGCGATCGAGTTGACGCCCAGCGCGCGGACGTCGCCGCCGTTCAGCTGCTGGATCGGGGGGATGTCCCCCGTCACGGCGCCGCGCTGGCGCTGGCCGGTCACCAGGATCGGGTTGCTGTCCTCATAATCGGCTTCGTCGCCGGCCTCGGCGGAGCGATTTGCGACGCTGGATGGAGCAGACTGCTGGGCCGGGGCGACATCCGCCACCGCCAGCGCAAGCCCCAAAGCCGCCATGCTCCCAGACCCCAACCGAACCATGCTCAAAATCTGCTCCCATGCCGAATGCTGTTCGTCCTCTTAGCGACGGTTTCTGACGGGAAATGTCAGTCCTGCAACATAGGTAAGGGTTCAGGCCATTGTTTCGCTTTCGATGCCGTGATCCATAGTTTACTTTACGGCAAGGCGTGCTGCAGGGGTGCCACCGCGATGTTCGAGATGCTTCGGGAATTGGCCAGCGGCCGTTACGCGCCGCATGGCTATTGCCTCCTATGGGACCCCTGGCTGGTCTGGACGATGGCGGTTTCCGATGTGCTGATCGCGCTCGCCTATTTCTCGATCCCGGTGGCACTGGTCTTCTTCGTTCGTCGGCGCCGCGACGTCGCCTTTGGCGGGATCTTCTGGCTCTTCGCCCTGTTCATCACCGCCTGCGGCCTGACCCATCTGGTGGCACTGTGGAATCTCTGGAATGGCGCCTATGAATTGGAGGCGCTGGTCAAGGCGGTCACCGCGATCGCCTCGGTACTGACGGCGATCATCTTGTGGCCGCTGCTCCCCAAGGCTATCGCGCTTCCCTCGCCCGCCAAGCTCCGCGCCGCCAATGCAGCGCTGCGCGAGGAGATCGTCCAGCGCGAGAAGGCCGAAGCCGCGCTCGTCCAGTCGCGCAAAATGGAAGCGATGGGCCAGCTGACCGGCGGCATCGCCCATGATTTCAACAATTTGCTGCAGGTCGTCGGCGGCAGCCTCGACCTGATCAGTGCGCGCTCGCGTAGCGACGAGCGTCTGCAGCGGCTGAGCGGTTTGGCCCTGGCCGCGCTCGAACGCGGCCGGCGCCTGACGAGCCAGCTCCTGTCCTTTTCGCGCATCCAGCGGATCGAACTGCGAACCGTGCGCCTCGACGAGATGCTCGTCGGCCTCAAGGAACTGCTCGCACGGACGATCGAACCCGCCATCACCCTCGAATTCCGAACCGAAGAAGCGCCGGAAGCGGTGCTGACCGATGCGGTCCAGCTCGAACTTGCCTTGCTCAACCTGGCCCTGAACGCGCGCGACGCGATGCCAGAGGGCGGGCGCCTGACGATCACCGTCGAGGGCGTCTCGATTGTCGGCCGCGACGACATCGCCGACGGCGATTATGCGGCGATCAGCGTGGCCGACACCGGCACCGGCATGGACGAAGTCACGCTGTCGCGCGCCTTCGAGCCCTTCTTCACGACCAAGGCGATCGGCAAGGGCTCGGGCCTGGGGCTGAGCATGGTGTTCGGCATGGCCCGACAGAGCGGCGGGACGGTGACCATCGCGTCCGAACTGGGCGAGGGGACCAAGGTCACCATTTGGCTGCGCCAGGTCCCCCCCGCGGCCACTGCCGGCATGGAGCAACGCAGGGCGACGGACGTTCAGGCCGAGGGCTTGCAAGGTCTCCGCGTCCTCGTCGTCGATGACGAACCCATCGTTCGCGAAGTGGTGGCCGACATGCTGGCCGATCTCGGCTGCAAGGTGACCGTCGCCGACAATGGCCGCGCGGCGCTGGAGCTGATCGAGCGCGATACGCCGACGGCGCTCGTCCTCGATTTCGCGATGCCCGACATGAATGGCGCTGAGGTCGCGGAGGCCGCCCTGCGGCTGCATCCGATGATCCGGATCGTCTTCGCAACCGGCTTCGCCAAGTCCGACGCGATCGAGGCGGTGCTGGGCGACCGCGCGATCGTCCTGCGCAAGCCCTTCTCCCCCAACTCGCTGGCCCAAGCGCTGCGGGCCGCACTCGGCCAGTGACGCTTGCAGCCAAGACATTGGCTCCGTGACATTGCCCCCATGACATTCGCAATGTCCCGGCCTTGATCCCGGCCGCCGGGCGGGACAATGCTGCCGGGGTGAAGGACTATACCCTCTCTCGCCCGGACTCGCGCCTGTCGCCCCCCTCGCTGTCGGCAGCGTCGGTGCGTCCGCTGCTGGCGATGATGGAGGCGAGTGGCCTAGCGCCCGCCGCCATATTGCGGCGCGCGGCGCTGCCCGCCGGGCTGTTCGATGCGGAACCCGCGACCGCGCTGCGCCTGTCGGACTATTTCCGGATCTGCGAGCAGATGGCGCTGCAAGGCGGCGACGAGAGCTGCCATGTGTCGCTCCGGCCGCTGATGGTGGGCACGTCGGATCTGGTGCAATCGCGCCTGCGCGGCTGCGCCACGATCGGCGAGGTGATGGAGGTGCTGGCGAGCAGCTACAACATCATCCACGGCCACCGCTATAATCAGGTCCAGCGGCGCGGCGGCGGCATCAGCTACATCATCGACGATGCCGATTTTCCCTATGCGCTCGATCCGGACGACGCCTTCGTCATCCTCTCGCTCGAATGCCTGCTGGTCTATGTCCACGTCCTGATCGCCTCGCTGGCGCCGCCGGGCGCGTCGGTCAGGCTGCGGTCGGTTCGCACAAGAGGACCTTCGGGCGAGCGCGGGCATCTCGGCTTCCTCGGAGTGACGATCCGGCCAGTCGCCGGCGTGTTCGGCCTCGACTATGACAGCGCGACGGGTGCGCTGCCGGCGGCCACGGCCGGCAGCCCGGTCCTGTCCGCGCGGACCATCTATGGCGGCGTCGCGGACATGCTCGACCGGCTCGACATGATGGCGCCCGACAGCCTCGACATCGTCGCCCGTGTCGAACGCGAACTCGCCGCCGGACGCTTCGAACAGGGCGAAGTCGCAGCCGCAATGGGGGTCAGCGTCGCGACCCTCCGCCGCAGGCTCGGCGAAAGTGGCACCGCCTTCCGCGACGTGCGCTCAACCTTCCTCAACCGTCAGGCCCGTGCCGCGCTTGCGGAAGGGCTCAGCATCGCCGACGTGGCGGAAAGCCTCGGTTTCTCGGACGGAAGAAGCTTCGCCCGCGCCTTTCGCCAGTGGAATGGCATGGCCCCCGGAGACTATCGCGACACAGCCAGCTGAGCGAAATTGTCCTATAGAAGTTGATCCGAAGCGTCATCGACAGCGCCCGCCCCCGGCTTATCCTTTGGGCATGAAAGCGGATCATATCCGCGTACAGGGAGCAGGATCGTCTTGATGGCACGCCATCATCTTGTCGTTGCAGCATTGGCGGCCGCCTGTCTGGCGGGCGCGGGCTTCGCGCATCCGGGCCATGCCGCCGACAGCACAGTGCCCGCTCCGGCGAGCGCCGATAGCTTCCTGACGGTCGACGGCGTCCGCTTCCGCCTGCGCGACGAAGGGCCGCGCGACGCACCGGCGATCGTCCTGATCCACGGCTTCACTTTCAGCCTCGACAGCTGGGATGCCTGGGCGGCGGACCTCTCGCGCGACCATCGCGTGATCCGGTTCGATCTGGCCGGCCATGGGCAGAGCGGCGCCGATCCGCGCCAGCGCTACGATACCGCCACCCGCGTCCGCCAGCTCGGCCTGCTGCTCGACGCGCTGCGCATCCGGCACGCGATCGTCGCGGGCAACAGCTTCGGCGGCCTCGTCGCGTGGAATTTCGCCGCAGCCGATCCGAAGCGGGTCGATCGCCTCATCCTCGTCGACAGCGCCGCCTTCTCGATCAACGGCGTGACCCAAAAGCCGGTCCCCGTACCGCCTGCGATGCGTGCCTATCTGCTCGACCCGAGCCCGGCTGCCGTCGCCTTTTCCGCTGCCGCGATCTTCGCCCATACCGAGCGGCTGGCCCCGGCGCGGCTCGCCCAGATGCGCGCGCTGATCGCCCGCAACGGCCCGGCACTGGTCGCCCATCTCGAGCAGTTCACCCTGCCCGACCCCAAGCCCGCGCTGGCGACCATCAAGGCACCCACGCTGATCCTGTGGGGACGCGCCGACAAGGTGGTTCCGGTCGCGCAGGCCGGCCAGATCGCAGCGGCGATCCCGGGCTCGAAACTCATCATCTACGACGATGTCGGCCACGCCCCCCAGGAGGAGGCCGCCGCCGCCAGCATCGCCGACATCCGCACATTCTTGAACGACAACAAATGACCAGGGAGACTCTCATGAACACCAGGACCAGGATGCTCGCACTCCTCTCCGCCGCCACGATGCTCGGCGGAATCGCGCTGCCGTCGGCCGCGCTCGCGCAGGCCGATGCGGCCCCGGCGGAAGCGGCGAACGAGGGCAATGGCGAGATCGTCGTCACCGCCCGCCGCCGCGAGGAAAGCCTGATCGACGTGCCGATCTCGGTCACCGCGATCAGCGGCGACGCGCTCACCCGCACCGGTGCGGTCGACATCACCGCGCTGCAGGACAAGGCGCCGAACATGACGCTGCAGGTCGCGCGCGGCTCGAACAGCACGCTGATCGCCTTCATCCGCGGGATCGGCCAGCAGGACCCGGTGTGGGGCTTCGAACCGGGCGTCGGCCTCTATGTCGACGACGTGTACATCGCCCGTCCGCAGGGCGCGGTGCTCGACATCTTCGACATCGACCGGGTCGAGGTTCTGCGCGGGCCACAGGGCACGCTGTACGGCCGCAACACGATCGGCGGCGCGATCAAATATGTCACCCGCCGCCTGGGCGATCAGTTCGAAGCGAAGATCCGCGGCTCCTATGGCAGCTATGACCAGCGCGATATCGTGGCGTCGGTCACCCTGCCGATCACCGAGGGTTTCGCGGTCGGCGGAGCCTTCGCCTATTACAAGCGCGACGGCTTCGGCAAGAACCTCTTCACCGGCGCCGACCAGTATAACAAGGACGTGATCGCGGGCCGCGTCTCGGCCGAATGGACCGGCACCGACCGCCTGTCGATCCGCGTCGCCGCCGACTATACGCGCGACGATTCCAACCCGCGCCACGGCTATCGCCTGCTGCCCAACGGCGCGCTGCCGGCCTTCCAGCCGATCGGCGACGTCTATGACACGCGAGCCGGGGTCGGCGACGACAACCGCGTCGTCACCAAGGGCATTTCGGGCACGATCGAATATGAGCTGAGCGATGCGGTCACGCTCAAGTCGATCAGCGCCTATCGCAAGGGCCACACCGACACCGTCATCGACTTCGACGGCACGCCCGGTCCGGTGCTCGACATCCCCTCCTTCTACAAGGACAACCAGTTCACCCAGGAGGTCCAGGCACTGATCCAGACCGATCGGGTGCAGGGCGTCGTCGGCCTCTTCTATCTCGACAATTCGGCGTCGGGCGCGTTCGACACAGTGATCGGCAACGCCAATCTGACGACGCTGACCTCGGGCAAGGTCTCGACCAAATCCTATGCGGCCTTCGCCGACTTCTCGGTCGACGTGACCGACCGCTTCTCGGTCTCGGTCGGCGGCCGCTACACCAGCGACAAGCGCGAAGGCACCGTGTTCCGGGCCGATTATCTGGGCATCCGTTCGCCGCTGTTCGGCCGGCCGACGGCGGTCCCCTTCCGCATCCGCACCAACTACACCAATGACCGGACAGACAAGAAGTTCACCCCGCGCCTGTCGCTCAGCTACAAGCCGGTCGAGGATGTGAACCTCTATGCGTCCTGGTCACGCGGCTACAAGTCGGGCGGGTTCGATCCGCGCGGCGACGCCATCTTCACGCCGGGCACGGTCAACGGCTACAAGCCCGAAACCGTTACCGCCTATGAGGCCGGCATGAAGGGCGCCTTCCTCGATCGCACGCTGTTCGTGAACGCAGCCGGCTTCTATTCGCGCTATCGCGACCAGCAGGTGACGACGCAGTTCCTGTCGGGCACCACTGTCGTCTCCTCGGTCGACAATGTCGGAAAGTCGCGCATCTATGGCTGGGAACTGGAAGTTCGCGCCGTTCCTGACCGCGATTTCCAGGTCAATGCCTCGATCGGCTACACAAACGCCAAGTTCCAGCAGTTCCTGACGCTCGATCCCGTGACGCTGACGGTCAAGGATTTCGCCGACCAGCGCGTCTTCCAGAACACGCCGAAATATACGGCGAACGTCTCGGCGACACTGGGCAAGGACGTCGACGGGGTGGGCCGCTTCACGATCACCCCGGCCCTGTCCTTCCGCAGCGCCTATTCGCTGTTCGAGGTACCCAATCCGGTGCTCGATCAGAAGGCCTATGAGCTGGTCGACGTCTCGATCGTGTGGACCTCGCCCGACAAGCAGTTCTCGATCTCGGGCCATGGCCGCAACCTGTTCGATCGCAGATATCGGATCGGCGGCTACAACTTCCCGGGCGCGCTGCTGGGCAATTCGGTGATCGGCTTCTATGGCCCGCCGCGGACCTTCACCATCACCGGCGAGGTACGGTTCTGATCGGGACCTCTTTCCCCGGGGGTGGCGGGGCGGTGAAAGCCGCCTCGCCCGCTCTCGTCATGGCGATGCTGCTGCTCGCCTACACGCTCAACTTCATCGACCGGCAGATCATCGGCATTCTCGCGGTGCCGATCAAGGCGGACCTGGGGCTCAGCGATGCGCAACTCGGCCTGATGGGCGGGCTCGCCTTCGCGCTGTTCTACACCGGCCTGGGCATCCCTATCGCGATGATGGCAGACCGCTACGACCGGTCGCGGATCATGACCGCGGCCCTCGCGCTGTGGAGCCTGATGACCGCGCTCTGCGGCCTTACCCAGAATTTCTGGCAGCTGTTCGTCGCCCGCCTGGGCGTCGGTGTCGGCGAGGCGGGTGGCGTCGCCCCGGCCTATACGCTGATCGGCGACCTGTTCCCGCCCGAGAAGCGTGCGCGCGCACTCGCGCTCTATTCTTTCGGCATTCCGATCGGCAGCGCGTCGGGCATCGTTTTCGGCGGGGTCATCGCCACGCTGATCGACTGGCGCTCTGCCTTCTTCATCGTCGGCTTCGCCGGCCTGTTGCTTGCCCCGCTGTTTCGCCGGATCGTCCGCGACCCGCGCGGCGACCGCCCGGCGGGCACCGCGCACGTCACGCTCGGCGCGGTCCTCCGCCTCCTGTTTCGCAAGCCGTCCTTCTGGCTGCTCAGCATCGGCGCGGCCTGTTCGTCGATGATGGGCTACGGCCTGTTCTTCTGGCTGCCGAGCTTCCTCGTGCGCAGCTTCGGGCTCAGCCTGCTCGACGCCTCGCTCGGCTACGGCGCGATCCTGCTGACTGCCGGTCTCGCCGGCATCTGGATGGGCGGCGCGCTGTCGGACGGGCTCGCGGACCGGTCCAAGGCCTATTATGCGCTGGTCCCGGCCTTCGCCTTCATCGCCACCATCCCCTTCTACGCGATGGGCATTTCCGCGACGTCGCTGACCGTCGCGCTGGCCTTCCTGTTCGTGCCGACCGCGCTGGGATTGGTGTGGCTCGGGCCGGTCGTGGCGGCGGTGCAGGCGGTGGTGCCGCGCGACATGCGCTCGACCACCTCCGCGATCTTCCTGTTCGTCAACAATCTGATCGGGATCGGCGTCGGCACCCCGGCGATCGGATGGATCTCAGATCTGCTCAAGGCGCGCTACGGCGACGAGGCGCTGCGCTACGCGATCCTGTCGGGCACCGCCTTCTATGTCGCGGCGACCATGTTCCTCCTGCTCGCGGCGCTGCGCCTTCCGCGCGACTGGCACGGGGAGGAGGACTGAAGCCGGCTCCGGCCTAGGCGCCCTGCTCGATCGGCCCCGATCGGCTCGACCGGTCAATCGACAGGCGCAGCACGTCGGGACGCGAATAATGGCCGATGCTGTCGACCCACAATTTGGTGTCGGAAATCGCGTTCAGATCGATCTCGGCGATCAGCAACTGGTCACCCTCCCCCGATACCGGCCCTGCCAGCGTCGCCGCGAAGGGGTGGATCACCGCGCTCCAGCCGCCGCCGGCCCCCAGCAATTGCTGCGGCCCCATCTCCTTTTCGAGGAAATCGAGCACCTGGCCATCGACCGGACTCGATGCGCAGACGACGAAGGTCTGGCCGGTGATCGCATGGTTGCGCATCATCGCCTCGATCTGGATGTTCGCGACCGCGTCGAAACCGGCCATCGTCGACAACGAGGGCCACAGGGCCGCGTGGATCTGCTCGCCATCCTCGACCAGGGCCTGTCGGGCGAGGTTCATCGTATGCTCCCAGCAGGCGAGCCCGCCGAGCCGACCGACCGAGCTGTCGAACACCGACAAGGTCGAACCGTCGCCCTCACCCCAGATATAGCGTTCGGCATAAGTGGGCTTGAGCTTGCGGTGGACGCCGAGCAGCCGGCCGTCGGATTCGATGAAGATCGCGCTGTTGTAACAGGTCCGCCCACCGGTCGCCCGTTCGCTGGCTCCCATCACGACGGCGACCCCCGCCGCTGCCGCCGCCTCGCGGACGATCGCGATCTCCGGCCCGCCGACCTCGACCGAGGCGTCCTGATAGCGCCGGTTCATCGGCGCCTGTATCAGTGGCGGATAGAGGTTGATCCAATAGGGAAAGCCCGGAAGGAAGACTTCCGGAAAGACGAGCAGGCGCACGCCTTCGGCGCCGGCCTTTGCGATCCACTCCGCTGCCTTGCGGGCGGAGGCCATGGGATCCATGAAACAGGGCGCGAGATGCGCCGCTGCAATCTTGAAACCGTCCGCCATATCGCCCTCCGATCGATGAGGGCCGCAGACTATCGGACGATCGGCGATGTACAAGCCCGTCGTCGACCGGCTATCGCGCCGGAGCGAAAGACAGCGAGGGTGCGCGCATGAGCCAGATGATCTTCAAGATTTTGCGCCCTGAAGAATGGGCCGCGTTCCAGGCATCGGGCCGGTTCGAGGGCAGCCCCGTCGATATTCAGGACGGCTATATCCACTTCTCGACCGCGTCGCAGACCAAGGAAACTCTCGCCAAGCATTTCGCCGACGCACCGCGTGTCGCAATCCTCGCCATCCGCGAAGAGGATGTCAGCGCGGACCTGCGCTGGGAGCCGTCGCGCGGCGGCGCCCTCTTCCCCCATCTCTATCGCCCGCTCGGTCTCGACGAGGTGGCCGCGTCGCAGGAAGCCGATCGCGAGGCGATCCTGGCGAGCGGCGACGGCCCCTATTCGATCGACGGCTGACCCGCGTCAGAAGGCATAGACGAGCGAGGCGCGCGACACCGTGTCGGTGCGCTTCTGGCCCTCGGGCGCGTCGCGCTCATATTGGACATTGTAGGACAGCCGTCCCTTGAGCGGGCCGAACAGCAGCGTCTCGATCGAGCTGGTCGAGGTCGCCATGCTGTTGTCCTTCTCGACATAGAGCGCCACTTCCTGCGCCAGCGTCAGGCGCGGAATCGGAGTCCAGCGCAGGTTGAGCCGGGATTGGTCTTTTTGGCGACAGACACGACCGCCGCGATCGTCGCCGGATCGTCGGAGGCGATCGCCGTCTCGATCATTGCGCGTACGGGGTCCGGCAAGGGCCCCGCAACGGCCGGTCCGCACGACGCAATAAGAGCCGTAGCACAAGCCGGCGCTGCAACTATCCTCATGGTCGTGGCCGATGCCCGATCAGTTTGGCAGCGGCCAAGGCCCCTTTCCGCCTTCGGCGATGAAGCGATCGGTGCGCGCGGTGATCACCGGCAAGGGGACCGACCCCAGCGAGAGCAGCATGTCGTGGAAAGCGCGGATATCGAACTTCGCGCCGAGCGCTGTCTCGGCCCGGGCGCGCTCCTTCTCGATCTGGAGCATCCCCAGATAATAGGACAGCGCCTGTCCTGGCCAGCCGATATAGCGGTCGACCTCGGTCGTGATCTCATGCTCGCTCAGCGCGCTGTTGTCGCGCAGGAAGGCGATCGACTGTTCGCGGGTCCACCCCTTGGAATGAATCCCGGTGTCGATCACCAGCCGCGCGGCGCGCCACATCTGGTAACTGAGCATGCCGAAGCGATCATAGGGCGTCTCGTACATCCCCATCTCGATCCCTAGCCGCTCGCAATAAAGCGCCCAGCCCTCGCCATAGGCCGAGATATAGGTGTAGCGCCGCCATTCGGGGCGCTCCTCATTCTCGGCTGCCATCGACGTCTGCCAGCTGTGGCCCGGCGCGGACTCGTGCAGGGTCAGTGCCGTCAGCTGGAACAGCGGCCGCGACGGCAGGTCATAGGTGTTGAGCAGGTAGCGATCCTGCCCGCCCCGCCCGGCGGTGTAGAAGGGCGCGATGTCGTCGGGCACGGGCACGATGCCGAAACGTCCGCGCGGCATCCGACCGAACCACTGGGCCGCCTTGCCGTCGAACTGCTTGGAGATCCACGCCGCCCGATCGAGCAAGGCCTGCGGCGTCTTCACATAGAATTGGGGATCGGTGCGCAGGAAACGCAGGAAGGCCGGGAGGTCCCCCTCGAACTTCACCTCCTTCATGATGTCGAGCATCTGCGCACGGATCTTCGCGACCTCGGCCAGGCCGATCGCATGGATTTCCTCGGGGCTTAGATCGACCGTGGCATAGGCGCGGATCTGCGCGCGATAATAAGCTTTGCCTTCAGGCCACGCTTCGGCCGCCAGCCCTTCGCGCAGCTTCGGCAGATAGTCCTTGCGCATGAACGTCAGCAGCTTCGCATAGGCAGGGATGATCGACGTCGTGATGATCGTCTCCGCCTCGGCGCGCAGCGCATCCTGCCGCGCCTGCGCGATCGACGCCGGCAAACTCCTGAACGGCGTGAACCACAAAGTGTCGCGCGGCGATTTCGCCTCTGCGATCAGCGCGATCGACTGGTCGCGGCCGGCCATGGTGATCCGGGGTGGGGTGAAGCCGCGCTTGAGACCGGCGCGCATATTCTCGCTATTCTGATCGAAATAGCGGGGGATGTCGCGCATCAGTGAGAGCATCGCCTGCGCATCGGCCTCGGTCCGGATCGGCTGTCGCGCGACATAGCCGAGATCGGCCCAGAAGCTGCTGTCGGAGTTCAGCGGCTTTTCGAAGTCGCGGAAGCGCTGGGTGTCGAGCAGCGTCTGCACCTGGACGCGGTAGACTCCGTAATCCTCCTGCTTGTCGGGGGACAGCGTGGCGGGGTCGATCGCATCGAGCGCGCGGATCGTGTCGGTCCAGGTCGCCAGCCGCTCGCGCTGAGTCGCCGGGCTTTCGTCGGGCAGATGGCTGGGAATGCCGCCCTTGTTCGACTCCGCGCTCTGGAAGCTCTTCTGCCGCCATGTCCATTCCCTGCCGCTCAAGGCGTCGAAGCGGTCGTCGGCGGGGTTGGCGTGGAGCGGGGTCGCCAACAGCAGTGCGCAGCCCAGCAGCAATCTCATCCCTACTCTCCCAGGCGGCCAAGCGCTTCATCTTGGCGGCGATCCTGCGCATTTGCAAAGAAGGGTTGAGCCGGTGGGCCGGATCGGTCCACATCGGGCGGAGATGCGCTGGCTAACGATCTTTCTCCTGCTTCTGCTCGCCGCCTGCGGCCAAGCCAATCGATCCGCCCCGCCCGGCGAGCGTATCGTTCGGCTGGCCGACGACGAGGTCAAAAGCCTGGATCCCCAGAGGAGCACCGACCTGGCGACGCTGCGCGTAGCGACCGACCAGTTCGAGGGGCTGACCCGCATCGACGGGCACGGCCGGGCCGAGCCGGGCCTCGCGAAAAGCTGGTCGGTTTCGGGCGACGGGCTCGACTGGACGTTCGACCTGCGGCCCGGCCTGCGCTTCTCCGACGGCATGCCGATCGACGCCACCGTGCTGGCGGGCAGCTTCGCACGGTTGCGCGACCCGGCGGTCGCCTCGCCGGGCGCGGCGCTGTTCGACGCGGTGGACGGTATCGCGGCGGATGGACCGAACCGGGTCCATGTTCGTCTCAGGAACCCCCTGCCGTCACTGCCCGAGCTCATGGCGCTTCCGGCGGTGGCCGCACTGCCGCTACACAGGATCGCGGCGCGCGGCGAGGACTGGACATCGGACCGGCCTCTCGTGACCTCGGGCGCCTATCGGCTGGTCGAATGGCAGCTCAACGAACGGCTGCGGCTCGAACGAAACCCCTATTGGCATTCGGGCCGCGCCCCGATCGCCTCGGTCGAATGGCGGCCCGTGACCGATCGGCTGACCGCGCTGCGCAGCTTCGCCGCAGGCGAGGCCGACACCACCAACGAGTTGCCGCAGACCCGCCTGCACTGGATCGAGGAACGGCGACCCGGCACCGCGCGTATCGCCCCCTATAATGGAAGCTATTATTTCGTCTTCAACACCACGCGCGCGCCGTTCGACGACGTTCGGGTGCGCCGTGCACTGTCGCTGGCGATCGACCGGCGCTGGATCGCGCAGCGCTTGATCGGGCTGGGCACCCAGCCCGCCTGGGGCGTGGTCCCACCCGCCGTTGCCGGGCCGGTCGGTGCGCTCGCTCCGCCCGACGCGGCATGGAGCGCGGAGCGGCGCATGGCCGAAGCGCGACGACTGCTCGCGCAAGCCGGCTATGGACCACGGCGCCCGCTCGTCTTCGACATCCGCTTCAACAGCGACGTCGACCACCGCCGCGTCGCGGTGGCGATGGCGGCGATGTGGCGCCCGCTGGGGGTGACCGCGCACCTGCTGAACAGCGAAGCGTCACTGCATTTCGCCGGACTGCGCCGTCGCGACTTCGCTTTCGCCCGCTCCGGCTGGATAGGCGACATCGCCGCCCCGGAAAATTACCTCGCGATCCACCGCTCGGACGCCGGTGCGGTCAACTATTCGGGCTATGCCAATCCGGCCTTCGACCGCGCGCTCGACCAGGCGATGGCAACGGCGGATGCGTCGAAGCGCGCCATCGCGATGCGAAGGGCCGAAGCTATATTGATTGCCGATGCGCCGCTGCTGCCGCTCTATCATTATGTCAGCCGCTCGCTGGTTGCCCCGCGCGTCGGGGGATGGCACGACAATGCGCCTAATGTTCACCCCTCGCGCACTCTGGTCCTGAAATGACGCGCCGGCTGCCTGCCCTTCTCGTGTTGGCGCTTATCCTGTCGGGCTGCGACCGCAATACCCAGGACGAGAGGATCGACGTCAGCGTGATCGGTCCGCCCGCCAGGTTGCGCGATCCTGCGATCGGCATCGAACGGCTTCCCGACATCGCCCTGACCGGTGCTGTATCGCAGGGGCTCGTCAGCCTGGATGCGGCCGGGCAAGTCGTGCCGGGCATCGCCCAGCGCTGGGCGATCTCCGACGACGGGCTCTACTACACCTTTCGCATCGCCGACGAGATCATCGACGCCGACCGTGTCGCGGCACAGCTGCGCCGCCAGTTTCGCCGCCTCGACGAGACCGATCCCTCCGCCATATCGGATGCCGTAAGGGAAGTCGTCGCGGTCACCCCCGAGGTGATCGAGATCCGCCTGTCCGCGCCGCGCCCCGATCTTCTGGCTCTGCTCGCCGGCCCCGATTTCGCCCTGACGAAGAAGAGCGGCGGCACCGGCCCGCTGCTGATGGTCGGTAAGCCCGGCCGCATGGTGATCCTGCGACCGGCGGAAGCCACGGCAGGTCCGGAGCGCGATGGTGAAGAAGCCGACGCTCCCGATCCCCGCCGGATCCATCTGCGCGGAGAGCGCGCCGCACTCGCGGTCGCGCGCTATGCCGATGGCGGCGCCACGCTGGTCACAGGCGGGACCTTCGTCGACATAATGTTGCCGGCCATTGCCAAAATCTCTCCGCGTGATCTGCAGTTCGATCCCGCTAATGGCCTGTTCGGCTTTCGCGTCGGACGCGCCTCGCCGCCGATGATGGCTGCAGAAATCCGGCAGGCCCTGTCGATGTCGCTAGACCGCGACGCGATCGGTACCGCGCTCGGCATCGCCGGGTGGCGGCCCTCGCTCGACATCCTCCCGCCGGGATTGACCGACGTGGCACAGCCCAGCCGCCCCTTCTGGGCGCAGGCCTTCGCCGACGTGCGCGGCGCGGACCAGCGGGCTCTGGCCGCACGGGCGGCAAGCGCCCGTCAGATCGTGGCGAACTGGCAGAAGCGCGCTGGGGCGACGGGTCCGTTGCGGCTCTCCGTCGACCTGCCCGCGGGCCCAGGTGCGAGAATAGTCTTCGCCGAACTTGCCAGGCAATGGCGCGCCATCGGCGTCGAAATGGTGCGCGCAGGCCCCGGTCAGCCTGCCGATCTGCGGCTGATCGACGAGGTCGCCCCGGTCGACCAGGCAGACTGGTATCTCGCCCATTTCCGCTGCGCGCGCGGGCGCCCCTGTAGCGAGGAAGCCGATACCGCGCTCGACGAAGCCCGCCGCGCCACCGACCCCGCCGCCCGCGCGCGCTTCGTGGCGGAGGCGGAGCAGCGGCTGACCGCGCTGGGTCCCTTCATCCCCCTCGCTCAACCGGTGCGGTGGTCGCTGGCAGCGCAAGGTCTGAACGGCTTTCAGACCAATTCACGGGCCGTTCACCCGCTTGCGCCGCTTATGGGGAACCAGCGGCGCCGATGAGCGCTGTGACGGCATGACAACGGGAAGAGACAGGATGCGGACCACCTCCGCCACGTTCGAAGAGCTTCAGAAGCGGGTGCCCGGCATGGGCTCCGACCCCGCCTCGGTCCGCCGCCGGATCGAAGCGATGGAGGGATTGCTCGAACGCATGTTCGTGGTCCCCGGTATCAACCGTCCCGTGGGGCTGGACGTGATGCTCGATCTGATTCCGGTGGTGGGGCCCGCGATCGCCGCCGTGATGGGCAGTTGGCTCGCTTGGGAGGCGCGCAATCTCGGCATGTCGAAATGGCAGATGACCCGCATGTTCGGCAATGTCGGCATCGATCTGCTGCTCGGCGCCATACCGTTCGTCGGCGCTATCCCCGATTTCTTCTTTCGGTCGAACAGCCGCAACCTGAAGATGATCAAGCGGCACCTGGAAAAGCATCACCCCGCCCATGTCACCATCGACGGTGTCGTGAACCGCTGATCCGGCCGCTGTTGGGTAATATCCGAAAAAGGGAAGGCGGCCCCGCAGGGCCGCCCTCGCTTCAGACTCGGTTGATCGCACCCTTCACGTCGCCCTTGGCTTTTTGCAGATCGCCCTTGGTTTCCTGCGCATCGCCCTCGGCAGTGATATCGGGCCGGTCGAGCGCCTCGCCGACGGCGCGCTTCGCCTTGCCGATCAGTTCGTTGGTGTGACCCTTGATCTTGTCGCTCATCTCACCCATCGCAACTCTCCACCAGACCGCGAACCATTTCAGCGGTCCGAGGTAGAACGCCCGAACCGGTTTCGGGCTCCAATGCGCTGGAAAATGAGCGAGCGAGCGCCCCCTTCAGGCTTTTGCGCGGGCGTCCGCAATCGCTTTTTTCAAGGCGTCATAGCCCACCGCGCCCTTCAGCATCTGACCGTTGACGACGAAGGTCGGCGTCGCCAGCGAGTCGTCGATCCGCCCGGCGAGGGTGAGATTGTTACGCAGTTCCGCAGTCACTGCGTCGCTCTCGACATCCTTCTGAACCTTCGCCAGATCGAGTTTCATCGACCGCAGCACCTGAGAGACCTTGTCCCCATCAGGGCGCCCGGCGGCGAACATCTTCTCGTGAAACTCGCGGAAAGCGCCCTGCTGCGCGGCTGCCAGACTGGCCTTGGCAGCGATCTCGCTGCCCGGACCGAGAATCGGGATCTCGCGCCAGACGACCCTGAGCTTGGGATCGTCGGCGAGCAGGCGGTCGACATCGGGAACGCTGGTCCGGCAATAGCCACAGGCATAATCGCTGAACATCACCAGGGTGACATCGCCCTTCGGATTGCCGGCCCAGGCCGATGCGAAGGGGGTTTCCAGCGCAGCTTTGTTCGCCGCATAGGCACCTTCGCTCTGCTTCTCGCGGTAACGCTCGATCGCCTGTGGAATGATCTCGGGATGTTCGAGGATATAATCGCGCACGATCGCCTCGACATCGGCCTTGCGCGATATGCGCGGCGATGCGCCCGATTGCGCATACCAGAGCGAGGCCGCGCCGACGGCGATGACGGCGCCGGTCACGATCGAAACGGCAATGCGGCTGTTGTTCTGCATGGTGATCCCGAAGCTCAGCGCTTGCGGTCACGCGCCGATGCGCGCGCCGCAAGGGCGATGTCCTCGGCCCGGATATAGTCCGACGTGCCGCGCGGCAACCGCGACATGGCCGCTTCCGCGCTAGCGACCGCCAGTCCCATATTACCGGTCAGCGCATAGCGCTCGGCCGTGGCGAGCTGTGCGCGTGGCTCGTCGCCCAATCGGGCATAGGCCATGCCGAGCGTGTACCAGGCGAAAGGATTGTCCCGATCGCGTGCGACGGCAACCTTCAGCACATCGCGCGCTTCGTCGAGATTGGCGCGATCCTCGGTCGCGAGCAGGGCATGGCCGAGCAGCGAGGCAATCAGCGGCGAGGCGCGCGAGCCCTGCACCGCCATCCGCAACGGTCCGATCGCTTCCTTGGGCTTGCCGGACTCAAGCAGGATCTGCCCCTGCAATTCGCGAAAATAGGGGTCGGCGGGTGCCATGGCGACCAGCTTGTCGACCTCCTGAAGCGCCTTGTCGGGATAGGCGCCGCGATGCCAGGCATAGGCCCGCGCATAATGCGCCGCCATGCTCTGGTCGCTTTCGGGATATTTGCGCAGCGCCGACGTGGGATCGTCCATATAACCGATCAGCTTGGCCTTGATCCGCAGGAAGCGCGCCTCGAGCGCGGGATCGGTTCGCTTCTCATAAGCTGGGGACTTCAAAACGTCGGCCTTCAGCGTCGCCTCGCGGTCGCCCGACAGGGGGTGGGTCTGCATGAAAGGGTCGACCTGGGCATAGGTCGAGGCGTAGCGATACTCCTCCTGCTTCAGCTTCAGGAAGAAGCTGAGCATTCCCTTTCCCGAGATATTGGCCTTCTCGAGGAAACTGACACCGGCGGCATCGGCGCTGGCCTCCTGAACGCGGTTGAAGGCGAGATATTTGCCCATGGCCGCTTGCTGGCCCGCCATCATCACGCCCATGCCCGCCTCGCCCGCGCCGGCGACGGCAGCGGCCGCGCCGATCAGCAACGACAGGATGGAAATGCCGGTGGCACCCTTGGCGCCTTCACCGTTACGGATGATGTGGCCACCGGTGATGTGGCCGAGTTCGTGCGCAATGACGCCCTGGATTTCGTTGGTGTTGTCGGCCCGCTCGATCAGGCCGCTGTGAATATACACCGCCTGTCCGCCGGCGACGAAGGCGTTGATCTCCTTGTCGCCGATCAGGATGATGTCGACATTGCCCGGCTGGAGCCCGGCGGCGGCGATGATCGGTGCCGCGATGTCCTTGAGATAGGCCTCGGTTTCAGCGTCGCGCAGGATCGACTGGGCAGCGACCGGCTGGGCGGTCAGCGACAGGGCGAGCGCCGCAATCAGCAGACTCCGTAACAGGCCGAACAGCGATCCTTGCCGATGCTTCATGCCTATTGTCTCTCCGGGCGCGGGCCTTAACCCGGCGTGAAGCGTGGAGGCGGGCTCCGCATAGGAAGCCCGCCCCGCACGATCAGGCGCCGAACGTCCGCTGCCACCAGCCGCGGCGCGGCGGCGACGAGGGCTCGTCCTCGGCCTCGGCGGCAGGCGCGCTTTCGGTCTGCTCCTCCTGGACCCGTGCCGACGGCACAGGCTCGGATGCCGGTGCGACAGCAGCGGCCTCCTCGCTGGGCGCGTCGACCACCGCTTCGGCGGTCAGTTCGGCATTTGCCGGGGTGCTCTTGGCCTTGGCACGGCTGCGACGCTTGGGCGCAGGCTTCGTCTCGGCCTCGACAGGCGCATCGGCAGTATCGGCAACGGCTTCCTCCGTAGCCGGTGCTTCAGCGTCAGCCTTCTTGCGGCGACCGCCACGGCGCGGCTTGGGCGCGGCTTCGATCGCTTCCGGTGCCGGAGCATCTTCGGCAGCGACCTCGACCGGTGCTTCGGCCACCGCCTCGGCAGCTACCGCTTCGACGACCTGAGGAGCGGCGTCGGCCTTGCGGGCACGCGGCCGACGACGGGCCTTGGGCTTGGCCTCCTCGGCGGGGCCGTCGGCAGTCTCCACGGCCGGAACCTCGGCTGCGGGTGCTTCGACAACTGCTCCATCCGAGCCTTCCGATGCGGTTGCCCCTTCGACGACCGTCTCGCCTTCGGTCGAGGCAGTGGCATCGTCGCCACCCCGACGTCGACCGGACCGGCGACCGCGACGACGGCGGCGCGGCTCGGCGGCCTCTTCGTCGGCGCCATCCTCGGCCATATTCGCCGGCCGCTCGTCGCCATCGGTCGGTTCGGAAGCCTCGCCTTCCTCACCCTCGCGGGTGCCGTCGGCCTGTCCCTCCTGATCGCGACCACGACCGCCGCGACGACGGCGGCGACGACGGCGACGACGACCGCCGTCGCCCCGCTCGCCTTCGTCCTGACCGTCGCCCTCGGCTTCGGCCTCTTCTTCTTCGACTTCGACCTCGTCCTCTTCCTCTTCGATATCGTCATCGATCTCGATCGGCAGCGGCGTGGGCAGGCGCGGCGCGTGGCTCGGCGGCGGGCCGCCGGCTTCTACGCTCATCCGTGCGCCCTCCAGCGTGCCGTCGGACAGGATTTCGATGATGACGCCGTAGCGCTCCTCGATCTCCGCCAGTTCGGCGCGCTTCCGGTTGAGCACGTAGAAGGCCGCTTCCTGGCTGGCGCGCAGCAGCAGACGCGAACCACGGCCGCGGGCGGCCTCGTCCTCGAGCATGCGCAGCGCGGACAGGCCGGCCGACGAGGCAGTACGGATCAGGCCGGTGCCTTCGCAATGCGGGCACTGGCGGGTCGACGCCTCGAGCACGCCGGTGCGCAGGCGCTGGCGGCTCATCTCGAACAGGCCGAAGCTGGAGATACGGCCGACCTGAATGCGGGCGCGATCGTTCTTCAGCGCCTCCTTCATCGCCTTCTCGACCTTACGGATGTTCGATCCGTTCTCCATGTCGATGAAGTCGATGACGATCAGCCCGGCCATGTCGCGCAGACGGAGCTGGCGGGCGATCTCATGAGCGGCTTCGAGGTTCGTGGCGGTCGCCGTCTGCTCGATATTATGCTCGCGGGTGGACCGGCCCGAGTTGATGTCGATCGACACCAGCGCTTCGGTCGGATTGATGACCAGATAGCCGCCCGACTTCAGCTGGACGACCGGCTGGTACATCGCCGCAAGCTGGTCCTCGACGCCGAAGCGCTGGAACAGCGGCACCGCGTCCGCATAAAGCCCGACCTTCTTGGCGTGGCTGGGCATCAGCAGCTTCATGAAGGCGCGCGCCTGGCGATAACCTTCCTCGCCCTCGACGATCACCTCATCAATGTCGCGGTTGTAGATGTCGCGGATCGCGCGCTTGATCAGGTCGCTGTCGCCATAGATCAGCGCCGGCGCCTGCGACCCCAGCGTGTTCTCTCGAATCTCGTCCCACAGGCGGGCGAGATAGTCGAAGTCGCGCTTGATCTCGGTCTTGGTGCGCTGGAGACCGGCGGTGCGGACGATGCAGCCCATCGTGCGCGGCAGCGCGAGTTCGGTCATGATCGACTTGAGCCGCTTGCGGTCGGCAGCGTTCGAAATCTTGCGGCTGATGCCCCCGCCATGGCTGGTGTTGGGCATCAACACGCAATAGCGGCCGGCCAGCGAGAGATAGGTGGTCAGGGCCGCGCCCTTGTTGCCACGCTCTTCCTTGACGACCTGGACGAGCAGGACCTGCCGGCGGCGGATAACGTCCTGGATCTTGTAGCGGCGGCGCAGGTTCATGCGGCGCTGGCGGAGATTCTCCACGGCGCCATCGTCCGATCCGCCGCCGACCGACTCGCGGCGGGGGCGCGGCGCGTCCTCATCATCGCCCTCGCCGCCTTCGGCATGGGCGCCCTCGTCATCCTGATCGGCGTCTTCGTCGGCTTCGTCGCCATCATCGGATTCGCGGGCACGCAGCGCCTCTTCCTCGGCGGCGTGCTCGGCTTCCTCGCGCAGGAGCGCTTCGCGGTCCTCTTTCGGGATCTGATAATAATCGGGATGGATTTCGGAAAAGGCCAGGAAGCCGTGGCGGTTGCCGCCATAATCGACAAAGGCTGCCTGGAGCGACGGCTCGACGCGCGTCACCTTGGCGAGATAGATATTTCCTTTGAGCTGCTTGCGCTCGGCCGACTCGAAGTCGAATTCCTCAATACGGTTCCCTTGTACGACCGCCACGCGGGTTTCCTCCCGGTGGCGAGCGTCGATAAGCATGCGGGTTGTCATCAAAAGCTCTCCGAACGCGGCGGCCCGTCCAGTGATGGTGGCCGCTCGCGCGATGTGCAAAGGACGGAATGCGGGCCGGCGCGGCAAACCGCATCGTCACCGAAAATTCCGCCGAAGTTGAAAACTGGATATGTGCAGCCGTCGCAAAGTCATCTCCGGCGCGATGCGCCGGAAGGCAGGCTCCGTTCCGAAAGCCGGCGAAGGGCCGGCAGTCTTCGGAACGGGGCGAATAATGACTCATACGATCGTCAACCTGTTACGCCGCCGCCGAAAGGCAGCGGAAAAGCCGGTTCGGCAAGGAGATCCCAACGATATGCGAGGATCGGCCGACGTCCGGACGAAAACTGCTAGCATCCGGCGGCGTTCTCGGCAAGGCATCAGCATGACTGGACAAGCATGGCCTCGCTTTGGTTAAACTATTGCGGCCGTTGTGAAGCTGTTGGCCTGTTCGGGCCCAAACGTCGTGCGTGGGACCATTTTGCCGGGATTTGTCATCAGCCAGCGTCTCATCATCGCTCTGACCGCACTTCTGCTCCTGTTTTCGGGAGCGGCGCATGCGGCCTCGACGGTAACCGCGATCGATATCGCCGAGACCAGCCTCACGCTGCGCTTCGATGCGCCGGTGGCGACGGCGTCGGCCTTCGTCTTGACCGGACCGCAACGAATCGCTGTGGACCTGCCCGGCGCTCGGATGGGACGCGTCACCGCCTCGGGCGGGCTGATCGCGGCGACCCGCCATGGCCAATATGATCCGGATACGGCGCGCGTGGTGTTCGAGCTGACCAAGGCGGCCGTCGTCGGTGACGCGACCTTCTCGGAAGACCACCGCGCTCTGACCCTGACGCTGAAGCCCGTCAGCGAAAGCCTGTTCGCCCGCGCCGTCCGCAAGGGCCGCCAGCTGTTCGGGCTCGACGATCGCGCGGCCTCGGCGCGCGGCGCGCAGAGCGGCGGCATTACCGTTCCGCTCGACCCGCCCAAGCCGCTGCCCGTTCCAGCCGTGTCGGGTGCCCGTGGGACCAAACGGCCGCTGGTGGTGATCGATGCGGGCCATGGCGGCCATGATCCGGGCTCGCAATCGGCGGACGGCCGCACCAAGGAAAAGGACGTGGCGCTCGGCATCGCGCGCGCCATCCGCGACGAGCTGGTCGCGTCAGGCCGGGTCCGCGTCGCCCTGACGCGCAGCGACGACCGCTTCCTCGTGCTCGGCGAGCGACGCGAGATCGCGCGGCGGCTGAAGGCCGACCTGTTCATCTCGGTCCATGCCGACAGCGCGGCCAACGCGGCCGCTCGCGGCGCCAGCATCTATACCCTGTCCGAGGTGGCGTCGGACCGGGTGGCGGCCCAGCTCGCGGCCAAGGAAAATCGTGCCGACATCCTCAACGGCGTCGATCTCGGCGGCGAGAATAACGAGGTGTCCTCGATCCTGCTCGACCTGGCTCAACGTGAGACGATGAACATCTCGTCGCAATTCGCGACGCTGTTGCAGCGGGAAATGGCGTCCACCGTCCATTTCAAGGATGAGGCACACCGCTTCGCCGGCCTGATCGTGCTCAAGGCGCCGGACGTACCCTCCGTGCTGCTGGAGACCGGCTATATCTCGAACGATGGCGACCTCGCTTTGCTGCTGTCGCCGCAATATCGGCGGAACATCGCGATCGGCGTGCGCAAGGCGGTGGAGATCCATTTCGCCAAGCGGCTGACCGGCGAATGACGCCCCGCGCCCCGGTCCCGGCCGCCCGGTGGCCCGCTTCCAAAGCCCCACAAACCTGCTAGAGCGCGCCAGTGCCGAAGCTTCCTGCCTTTCACAATCCCTTTCCCGGATGGCGTGACCAGGTCCGCCACCTGCGCGGATATCGCAGCTGGCGCTGGTCCGGCTATCTCCTTTGGTCGGCCGCGCTCGCCTGGCTCCTGATCTGGTTCTTCTTCGCGCGCGGCCTGCCCTCGGCGGACGCGCTGCTGGCTTATCAGCCGCCGCTGCCGACCAATGTGCGCGGCTATGACGGTGAACCGATCGCGGACTTCGCGCGCGAGCGCCGGGTGCAGCTTTCCTATCAGGAATTTCCGCCGATCCTGGTCGATGCCTTCATCTCGGCCGAGGACAAGACCTTCTTCAGCCACCCCGGCATCGATTTCGGCGGCCTCGCGGGGGCCGTCTGGGACTATACGTCGAAGCTCGGCAGCGGCCGACGCGCGCGGGGCGGCTCGACCATCACCCAGCAGGTCGCGAAGAACCTGATCGTCGGCGACGATTATTCGATCGCACGCAAGGTGCGCGAGGCGATCCTCGCCTTTCGGATCGAGGCGGCGCTGTCGAAGCAGCAGATCCTCGAACTTTACCTCAACCAGATCTTCCTGGGGCGGAACGCCTATGGTGTGCAGTCGGCCAGCCGCGCCTATTTCCGCAAGGATGTCGGCGACCTGACCTTGCCCGAGGTCGCCTATCTCGCGATCCTGCCCAAGGCCCCGTCCAACTACACCGTCGAACGCCATGCCGACCGTGCGCTCGATCGGCGCAATTATGTGCTGCGGCAGATGGAGACCAACGGCTTCATCACCGCACAGCAGCGCGCCGATGCATCGGCCGCCCCGCTCGGCATCGTCCCCCGCTACGCGCCCAAGGCCGGCGTTACCGGCTATTTCATGGAGGAGGTCCGCCGCGCACTGATCGAACGCTATGGCGAGGACGCCGATAACGGTCCGAACGGGGTCTATTCGGGCGGCCTCTGGGTCCGCACCTCCTATGACGCCAAGGTGCAGGACGCGGCCGAGAATGCGCTGCGCGACGGGCTGGTCCGCTTCGAGGCCGCGCAGGGCTGGCGCGGACGCATCGCCAAGATCGATGTGACCGAGGACTGGCAGCGCGCTCTTTCGAACGCCAATGTCGGCGCGGGCTATGCCAATTGGCGCCCTGCCGTCGTCCTGTCCAAACAGGGTTCGCAGGCGGAGCTTGGCTTCGAGGACGGGACGAAGGGCATCTTACCGAGTTCGGGCGCCACCATGCCGCGCGCAGGCGTCGGCGGCCGGGCATTCGATTTCCTCAAGGTCGGCGACGTGATCGTAGCGCGCCAGGAAGGCAGCGGCTGGACCCTGCGCAGCATCCCCTCGATCTCGGGCGGAATGGTGATCCAGAACCCCCACACCGGCCAGATATTGGCAATGCAGGGCGGCTTCGATGCGCGGGGCTCCTCGTTCAATCGCGCGACCCAGGCGATGCGGCAGCCGGGCTCCACGTTCAAGCCGTTCGTCTATGCCGCCGCGCTCGACAATGGCATGACGCCGGCCTCGATCATCATCGACGGCCCCTTCTGCGTCTTTCAGTCGGCGCGGCTCGGGCAAAAGTGTTTCCGTAATTTCTCGGGCCAGAATGCCGGCGAGCAGACGATGCGCTGGGGCGTCGAGCAGTCGCGCAACCTCATGACCGTCCGCACTGCCAGCCAGATCGGCATGGACAAGGTCGTCAAGACCGCCAAGGTGATGGGCGTCGGCGATTATCCGCCCTATCTCGCTTATGCGCTCGGCGCGGGCGAGACGACCGTGCTCAAGATGGTCAACGCCTATTCGATGTTCGCCAATCAGGGCCGCGCGCTCAGCCCGACGCTGATCGACTATGTCCAGGACCGCAACGGCAAGATCATCTGGCGCGCCGACAAGCGCGCCTGCGAGGGCTGCAACCTGCCCCGCTATGAGGGTCGGCCGATGCCCCGCCCGGCGTTGCGCGCCAAGCAGGTGATCGACCCGATGACCGCCTATCAGATGCTCCACATCATGGAGGGCGTCGTCGAGCGCGGAACCGCGACGGTGCTGCGCGACCTGGGACGCCCGATGTTCGGCAAGACCGGCACCTCGTCCGGCCCGACCAATGTCTGGTTCGTCGGCGGCTCGGCCGACATGGTCGGCGGGCTCTACCTCGGCTACGACACGCCGCGCTCGATGGGCAGCTATGCCCAGGGCGGAACGATCGCCGCACCGATCTTCCGCAGCTTCGCCGGCAAGGCGATGGCGGGCATGCCGGTCGTACCCTTCCAGGCGCCCCCCGGCATCCGCATGATCCGGATCGACCGCAAGACCGGCCGCCGCATCTTCGGCGCCTGGCCCGACGGCAGCTATTATAGTTCGGTCATCTGGGAAGCGTTCAAGCCGGAAAGCGAACCGCGCCGCACGATACGCCGCGACGAGATCGCCAGCCGCGCCGCGCAGCAGCCGGCGCGGGCAACCACCGACAGCGAGTTCTTGCAAAGTCAGGACGGCATCTACTAGGGCCGTTCGTCCGGCGGGTCGCCGCCATCGGGAGAATCGACTCCCGCTCCGTTTCGCGCCGGCGACGGTGCCGATCGGGTCCGCACAAGATTTGGAGTGTCCTATGCGCGCCGAAGCGCAAGCCAGTGTCGAGCAGATCAACCAGGCGATGGCGCTTGTCCGCCGCTTCCTGGACTGGGACCGCGCGCTGCGCCGGCTCGACGAGCTCAATGCCCGCGTCGAGGACCCTAAGCTGTGGGACGATGCCAAGGCCGCGCAGGAGGTCATGCGTGAACGCCGCCGGCTCGACGAGGCGATCTCTGCGGTCAAGGCGATCGAACTGGAGCGCGACGACACGATCGAGCTTATGGACATGGCCGAAGCCGAGGGCGACCAGGCGCTGGTCGACGATGGCGTCGCCGCACTGGCCGCACTGGCCGAGCGGGCGGAGAAGGACAAGATCGGCGCGCTGCTTGCCGGCGAGGCCGACGGCAACAACACCTATATCGAGGTCAATTCCGGCGCCGGCGGCACCGAGAGCCAGGATTGGGCCGGGATGCTCCAGCGCATGTATTCGCGCTGGGCCGAGCGCCATGGCTACAAGGTCGAACTGGTCGACTTCCACGCGGGCGAACAGGCGGGCATCAAGTCCGCGACGCTGCTGGTGCGCGGCGAGAATGCCTATGGCTATGCCAAGACCGAGAGCGGCGTACACCGGCTCGTGCGGATCAGCCCCTATGACTCGGCCGCGCGCCGTCACACCAGCTTCGCCAGCGTTTGGGTCTATCCGGAGGTCGACGACGATATCGACATCGAGGTTCTCGAAAAGGACCTGAAGATCGACACCTATCGCTCGTCGGGCGCGGGCGGCCAGCACGTCAACACGACCGATTCGGCGGTGCGCATCACCCACGTCCCCACCGGCATCATCGTCGCCTGCCAGAACCAGCGCTCGCAGCACAAGAACAAGGCCGAGGCGATGAAGCAGCTGAAGGCGCGCCTGTACGAGCAGGAGCTGCAGAAGCGCGAGGCCGAGGCGATGGCCGGCTATGCCGCCAAGACCGAGATCGGCTGGGGCCACCAGATCCGCTCTTATGTGCTGCAGCCCTATCAGATGGTGAAGGACCTGCGCACCGGCGTCACCTCCACGGCACCATCCGACGTGCTCGACGGCGATCTCGACAAATTCATGGCGGCAGCCCTGTCGCAGCGGGTGACCGGCGAGAGCGTCGAGGTCGAGGACGTCGACTGATCCGGGCTTTCTCCGTCTAAAGCCATCATATGAAGCTGTACGGCAGATGAAGAAGCCGTTCAGCGTGGCTCAGGCTGTTCCTCGCTAACTTTCCCTTGTCCGAAGGAGATGGGCGAGAGGAGAGCAGAGATGAGAATGGGAACGATCTTTGCCGCGATTGGTCTGGCCGTCGCGGCGCTGGGTGCCAGTGCCCCGGCACAAGCACATGACCGCTGGGATGACCGGCGCGCGAGCCATGACCGCCGCTGGGACGGCGACCGGCGCTGGGACCATGATCGCCGCTGGGATCGGGATCGGCGGTGGAAGCATGACCGGCGCTGGGTCAACGAGCGCCGCTGGTACCGCGATCGCGGCTATCGCGCCCGCTGCTGGAACGAATGGCATCGCGGCCGCCCCGTCCGCGTCTGCCGTTAAATGATGGCGCCCCTTCTCTCAGGAGGAGGGGCATCCAGCCATTGTCCAACCCTGGCTTCAAACATGCCGCCGACAGCCCTTCGGCAAGAATCCGTTTTCAGCACCGATCGAAACAAGCCGCTCGACCGATCGACTGCCGGAACGATCCCGACGCCTGTCCGGTACTCGGACAGAAGCGATTTCTCTGCAGAATTCAGGATCAAATCGGCCTTGGGATCGGGTTGCGCCGCAACATTGCCCTGTACAGCTGGCCCTAGGGGAAGCTAGTTTGCGTCCGGAAACGCGTGTTTCCTGTTGTATTGGCAATCATATACCAATTGTGTCGCAGGACCGGCACAGCTAGCAGGATGACCGTGCCGGCTGCTTTTCACGAAGGTTGCACCATGACGATTTCTCGGGTGGCCAGCATGGGCTGGCTCCTCCTGACCGGGGCGTTTCTTGTCACCGGATGCTCCAAGGAGAAGCCGACACCCCCGCCCCCCGAGGCGGGCTACGTCGTCATGAAGACCGAGCCGGTGCCGCTGTTCATCGAACTGCCGGGCCGCACGTCCGCCTATGAGATGTCCGAAGTCCGCCCGCAGGTGACGGGCGTCATCAAGGCGCGGCTGTTCACCGAAGGCTCGATCGTCCGGGCGGGGCAGACGCTCTACCAGATCGATCCGAGCATCTATCGCGCCGCCGTGAACCAGGCCTCGGCCAATCTCGACAGCGCGCGTGCGCTGCGCGAAGCCGCCGAAGCCAAGGCCAAGCGGTTCGAGCCGCTCGCGCGGATGGAAGCGGTGAGCAAGCAGGACTATGCCGATGCACTCGCCGCGGCGCGGCAGGCAGCCGCATCCGTCGCGCAAAATTCGGCCCAGCTGGAAACGGCACGGGTCAATCTGCGCTTCACCGACGTGCCCGCCCCCATCAGCGGCCGGATCGGCCGATCGCTGGCGACGACCGGCGCGCTGGTGACCGCCAGCCAGGCGGACCCGCTGACCACGATCCAGCGGCTCGATCCGATGTTTGTCGACATCCAGCAGTCCAGCGCCGACCTGCTCGCATTGCGCCGCCAACTGGCGAGCGGCGGCGCGGCGCCCTCCTCCGCGAATGTGTCGCTCACGCTGGAGGATGGTAGCCAATATGCCCGCAAGGGCCGGGTCGAGTTTGCCGAAGCGATGGTCGATCCGCAGACCGGAACGGTGACGCTGCGCGCCCGCTTCCCCAACCCGGACGGGCTGCTGCTGCCGGGCATGTTCGTCCGCGCGCGTTTCTCCCAGCTGACCGCTACCAAGGCCATCCTGGTGCCACAGGCCGGCGTGGCCCGCAGCCCGAAGGGGGAGGCGACGGTCATCCTCGTCGGCGCCGACGGCAAGGCGGTGCTGCAGACGATCAGCGCGGATCGTACCGTAGGCGACAAATGGCTGGTTACGGCCGGCTTGAAGCCGGGCGACAAGGTGGTGGTCGAAGGCCTGGGCAAGATCCGTCCCGGCCAACCGATCCGGCCCGTCCCAGCCGGATCGCCGCCATTGCGCAAGGCGCCGCCGGCGAAGGCCGGGTGAGCCGCAGCCGATGATATCCCGCATCTTCATCGATCGCCCGATCTTCGCGTGGGTCGTCGCGATCGTCATCATGCTGCTCGGCGCGGGCGGGCTGCTGAGCCTGCCCATTTCGCAATATCCGAACGTCGCCCCGCCTTCGATCAACATCCGCGCCAATTATCCGGGCGCCTCGGCCGAAACGGTCGAATCGAACATCACCCAGATCATCGAGCAGCAGCTGTCGGGCATCGACGGTCTGCTTTATTTCTCGTCCTCGTCGAGTTCGACCGGCCGGGCCGACATCACCGTCACTTTCGACAAGGGCGTCGACCCGGACATTGCGCAAGTCCAGGTCCAGAACCGCGTCCAGCAGGCGCTGCCCCGCCTGCCGGCCCAGGTGCAGCAGCAGGGCCTGGTCGTCACCAAGTCGAACAGCGACTTTCTGATGGTCGTCAGCGTGTTCGACGAGAGCGACCGCAGCACCAACCGCGACGTCGCCGACTATCTCGTCTCGAATCTGCAGGACGGCATCGGCCGCATTCAGGGCGTCGGTGACGTCAATGTGTTCGGTTCCTCCTATGCGATGCGTATCTGGCTCGACCCGTATAAGCTCGCCTCGGTGGGCCTGACCACGGCCGACGTGACGACGGCGATCGAAGGGCAGAATGCGCAGGTCGCGGCCGGACAGATCGGCGGCGTTCCCTCACCCGACGACCAGATGCTCAACGCGATCGTCACCTCGCGGTCCCGCCTGACCACGGTCGACGAGTTCAAGGCGATCATCGTCAAGATCCAGAGCGACGGATCGAAGGTCCTGCTGAAGGATGTGGCGCGCGTCGAGCTCGGCAGCGAATTTTATAACGTGGTGGGCCGCATCAATCGCCATCCGGGCGTTGGTCTGGCCGTGCTGCTCGCGCCGGGCGCGGACGCGCTGAAGACGTCCGAACTGGTGCGAGCCTATGTCGATACAGCGTCGAAGAGCTTCCCGCCTTATTACAAGCACACCTTCCTGAACGACGCGACCGCCTTCATCAAATTGTCGATCGAGGAGGTGGTGAAAACCCTTCTCGAGGCGGTCATTCTGGTCGTCATCGTCATGTTCGTCTTCCTGCAGAGCTGGCGCGCGACCCTGATCCCCGCGATCGCGGTGCCGGTCGTCCTGCTCGGGACCTTCGGCGTGCTGGCGGTGGCGGGCTTCTCGGTGAACACGCTCACCCTGTTCGGTCTGGTGCTGGCGATCGGCCTGCTCGTCGACGACGCGATCGTCGTCGTCGAGAATGTCGAGCGCGTGATGGAGGAAGACCCCGACATCAGCCCGCGCGAAGCTACGATCAAGTCGATGTCGGAGATCAACACCGCACTGATCGCGATCGCGCTGGTGCTGTCCGCCGTGTTCCTGCCCATGGCCTTCTTCGGCGGATCGACCGGCGTGATCTACCGCCAGTTCTCGGTCACGATCGTCGCGTCGATGGTGCTGTCGGTCGTGGTCGCGCTCGTCCTTTCGCCCGCCCTCGCGGCGACCCTGCTCAAGCGGCCCAATCATGAGGATCGCGCGCGCCGCACCGGCATCGTCGGCCGCGCTTATGGCTATGGCGATCGGTTCAATAGCTGGTTCAGGGATTTCACCGAGCGCTATGTCGGCCTGGTAAAGCGGCTTTTCGGCCATGTCCGTCGCGCCCTGATCGTCTTCGTGCTGCTGCTGATCGCGCTGGGCGTGGTATTCTTCCAGCTGCCCACCGGCTTCGTGCCGACCGAGGACCAGGGCAATGCGCAGCTGCAATTCTCGCTCGCTCCCGGCGCGACGCTCAACCGCACAATCGAAGTCGCCAAGCAGATCGAGCAGCGACTGAGCCAGACCGAGCCTGAAACGATCGTCAATTACGGTCTGATCAGCGGCTCGAGCTACAGCGGCCAGAGCCAGAATGTCGGGCGCGGCTTCATCGCGCTTGCCCCGTGGGACGAGCGCAAGGGCAGTGAGAACAGCGCCCAGTCGATCGCGACCCGCGTCACGCGCAACCTGTCGGACGTCCGCGACGCGCAGATCTTCGTGCTCACACCGCCGGCCATTCCCGGCCTCGGGCAGACGTCGGGCTTCTCGATGGAATTGCTCAACAGCGGCAATCTGAGCCGCGAGGAGTTCAAGGCGCGCAAGGACCAGCTGCTGGCGGCCGCCGCCGCCGATCCCGACCTCGCCAATGTCCGCCTGAATTCGCTCGAAGACACGGCGACGCTGGCCGTAGACATAGACTCCGAGAAGGTCGGTGCCCTCGGCATCACCCAGGCCAGCGTCAACCAGACGCTTTCGGCGGCCTGGGGCGGGCAATATGTCAACGACTTCGTTGATCGCGGCCGCGTGAAGCGCGTCTTTATCCAGGGCGATGCGCAATATCGCAGCAAGCCCGAGGATCTCGCCGCGTGGCATGTTCGCTCCGTCACCGGGCAGATGGTCCCCTTCTCGGCCTTCGCGACGGTCCGCTGGGCGCAGACCCCGAACGTGCTGACGCGGTTCAACGGCATTTCGAACTTCACGCTGCAAGGCCAGGGCGCACCGGGCAAGAGTTCGGGTGACGCCATGAAGCGGATCGAGGAACTGGCGGCGAAAGTCCCGGGCGTGTCGGTCGACTGGTCCGGGCTCAGCTATCAGGAACGCATCTCGGGCGGACAGGCGCCGCTCCTCTATGCGCTGTCGGTGCTGGTCGTCTTCCTTTGCCTTGCCGCACTATACGAGAGTTGGTCGGTCCCCACCGCCGTCATCCTCGTGATTCCGCTTGGCCTGATCGGGGCTACGCTCGCAGTGCTGCTGCGCGGGCTGGAAAACGATATCTTCTTCCAGGTCGGCCTGGTCACCACCATGGGATTGAGCGCCAAGAACGCGATCCTGATCGTCGAATTTGCGATCGCCGCCGAGAAGGAAGGAAAGACCGCGCTGGAGGCGGCGATCGAGGCGTCGCGCATCCGCCTGCGACCGATCCTGATGACGAGCTTCGCCTTCATGTTCGGCGTGGTGCCGCTCGCCATCTCGACCGGCGCCGGCGCGCAGGCGCGCATCGCCATCGGTACGGCAGTGCTGGGCGGCATGTTCACCGCGACTCTGCTTGCGGTTTTCTACGTTCCGCTCTTCTATGTGCTGATCCGGCGAATCTTCCCGGACAAGGCGGGACATGGGGCGAGCGCTTGATGCGAAAAAGTCTGACGTCGATCATCCTGTTGGCGACGACAAGCGCCTGCACGCTGGCCCCGACTTATAAGCGCCCGGTTGCCGCCGTTCCTGCGGCCCTGCCCGATCCGACCGCAGCGGCCGAGGGCGAGCGGCCAGCGGCGCTCAGCTATCGCGACGTGTTCCGCGACGAGAAGCTGGTTGCGCTGATCGACCAGGCTCTGGCCAACAACCAGAATCTCAAGGCCGCCTACGCCAACGCCCGTGCCGCGCGCGCGCAGGTAACTGTCACGCGCTCCTCGCTCTTCCCGCAGATCGACGTCTCGACTGACGTCACTAAGGCAGACAGCTCGAACGAGATTCAGGTGGGTGGCAATGCGAGCGTTGGCACGCGCGGTCGCAGCACCGGCGGCGCTATCGCCACCTTCCGCACCGACGCGCAGGCAAGCTGGGAACTCGACCTGTTCGGCCGCATACAGAGCCTGTCGAACGCCGCTCTCAACGAATATCTGGCAACCGACGCCGCCCGGCGTGGCGTCCGGCTGAGCGTGGTCGCAGGTGTGGCGAACGCCTATCTCACTTTGGCGACCGATCGTTCCCTGCTCGAGGTCGCCAAGGAAACCAGCGCGGCGGCTGCCAAGAGTGTCGATCTCACCCGCTCGCTGCTCGAAGGCGGCGTCGCTGCGCGCACCGATCTGCGCCAGGCGGAGACGGTGCTCGCACAGGCCCAGTCCGATCAGGCCAATCTCGAAACGCTGATCGAGCAGGATCGCAACGCGCTACAGCTGCTGGTCGGAGCGCCGGTGCCGGATGCGCTGCTGCCGACGTCGATCGAGGCGGTCGATACGCAGATCGCCGAGGTCCCGGCGGGCCTCGACTCCTCGATTCTGCTGCGCCGCCCAGACGTGGTTCAGGCCGAATATACGCTTCGGGCGGCCAATGCCCGCATCGGCGCAGCGCGGGCGGCTTTCCTGCCGCGCATCGCACTTACCGCGCTGACCGGCTTTGCCAGCACCGCGCTCACAGACCTCTTCTTACGCGGCGCGCGCACCTGGAGCGTCGCGCCTTCTGCCACGCTGCCGATCTTCACCGGCGGCGCGAATGTCGGCAATCTGCGCGTCAGCAATGCCCAGCGCGATCAGGCGCTCGCCCAATATCAGACCGCGATCCAGACGGCGTTCCGCGACGTCTCCAACGCGCTTGCGCGGCGGGCAACGATCGACGAGCAATATGCCGCGAGCAGCAAGCTCGATGCCGCCGCGCAGGACTCGCTGACCCTGGCCGATGCCCGCTATCGCAACGGGATCGATCCCTATCTCACCCTGCTCGACGCGCGGCGAACCGCCTATGGCGCAGCCCGCACCTTGGCGCAGACGCGGCTGCTCAAGGCGCAGAATCTGGTCGCCCTGTATCAGACGCTTGGCGGGGACGAGCTGATCGACGCGACGCCAGGCCAGAAAAGCCAGTTGGCCATGGGCCGCGCGGCAAACTGATTCGGCCAGCCGCCTGCTGCTGCTGTCGCTTGCCCCCAATGTACTGCGCCGGGTCGCACCCGAGCTGAAGAGCTTTCCGCTGCTGTCGATATCCGACGAGCCAGCGCCCAAGGTCGCAGCGACGTCGAGTGCCCCGCGCCGTCAGGTGAAAAAGATCAACCCGCCCACTCCGCCGACCACGCCGGAAATCCCCAAGCTGCCGTCGAACATCATCTGGATGACGTCCGAACAGTTTCGCGCCACCGACATCTCCAAATTCTCGCCGCGCGAAGCGAAGGATGCGTCGGGCACGGGTGGAGAATCGACAGCAGCTGCGGAGGTCATCGAGGAAGGGCCCAACGGACAGAAGCTGTACCCCGCCGACTGGTATCGGGAGCCCACGATCGCCGAAATGGCATTCTATCGGAAGGACAAACGCCAAGCCAGCTGGGCCATGATCGCTTGTCGAACCGCCCCGCAGTTCCGAGTGGAGGATTGTCAGGAGATCGCCGAGTTCCCAAAAGGCTCGGGCCTCGCCAGCGCGCTGCGCCAGGCATCCTGGCAGTTTCGAATTCGCCCGCCCAGGATTGGCGGAAAGCCGCAAGTCGGCGCTTGGATCAAGATTCTGTACGATTATCAATATGGCGTGATGAAATAGGCGGAGGCAACCGTTCAGCACATGGTCAGTTGATCTGGGACAATGACCCACCGAGACAATGGGACCATAGCTATGACCAGGTTGTTCTTCGTTGCTTTGCTTTCCGCTACCGCCGTCACCCCCGCCATGGCCCAATTGCAGTTGGGGGAGCGTCCGATCGCGCGAGCCGATGTCGCAAAGGTGGCCAAGGCGCAATTCGCCGAGATGGACGCCAACAAGGACGGCTATGTCAGCCCGGCCGAGTTCGAAGCTTACCGGGAAAAGCAGAATGCCCGCCCCGATCAGGGCCGGGGCCTGACCCATATCGGCCGCAGCTGGTTCGACAAATGCGACACCGACGGCGACGGTCGCGTCAGCCTGTCCGAAGCGCAGGCTCGACCGCTCGGTCTGTTCGATATGGCCGATACCGACCGCGACGGCACGGCGAGCCTCGCCGAACAGCAGATCGCATCGATCTTCATCCGATGAGAGCAACGACGGCCGGCAAAAGCCGACCGTCGCGAGAAGCCGGGCTCAGCCGGCCGCCTTGACCTTCAGGCGGAAGGCGTGGAGCAGCGGTTCGGTATAGCCATTGGGCTGCGCGACCCCCTCGAACACCAGGGCGCGTGCGGCTTGGTAGGCCAGGCTCTCCGCCTCGCGACCCGCCATCGGCTGGTAGAGCGGGTCGGCCGCATTCTGCGCATCGACCTTGGCCGCCATTCGCGACAGCGCCGCGTCGATTTCCTCGGCGGACGCGACGCC
The DNA here is from genome assembly GCF_049889055.1 of Rhizorhabdus antheiae. NCBI lineage: Bacteria > Pseudomonadati > Pseudomonadota > Alphaproteobacteria > Sphingomonadales > Rhizorhabdaceae > Rhizorhabdus > Rhizorhabdus antheiae. The sequence goes on from NZ_JBLTWO010000001.1 coordinate 250,266, forward strand.
ATACAGCAGCCAGTTGGCCATATGCTGCGAGGAGATGCGCAGCGTCGCGCGGTCCTCCATCAGACCGACATCGTGGATGTCGGGTACCTTGGAGCAGCCCACACCCTGGTCGACCCAGCGCACCACATAGCCGAGAATGCCCTGCGCATTATTGTCCAGCTCGGCCCGAATGTCCTCAGGCGTCCAGTTGTGGCCATGGGCAACGGGGACCGACAGCAACCGGTCGAGGCTGGCGACGGGCTCGGCACGGCGCTCTTCCTGCCGGGCGAATACGTCGACCTCGTGATAATGGGTCGCGTGGAGCGTCGCCGCCGTCGGAGACGGCACCCAGGCGGTGTTGGCGCCGGTGCGCGGGTGGCCGATCTTCTGAGCGAGCATGTCGCCCATCCGGTCGGGCGCGGCCCACATGCCCTTGCCGATCTGCGCCTTGCCCGACAGGCCGCAGGCGAGGCCGATCTGGACGTTGCGATCCTCATAGGCGGCGATCCAGTCGCTCGTCTTCATGTCGCCCTTACGGATCATCGGGCCGGCACGCATCGAAGTGTGCATCTCGTCGCCGGTGCGATCGAGAAAGCCCGTGTTGATGAACATGATCCGATCCTTCACCGCCTCGATGCAGGCGGCGAGGTTTGCCGAGGTGCGGCGCTCCTCGTCCATCACGCCGACCTTGAGCGTGTGGCGGTCGAGACCGAGCAGATCCTCGATCGCGTCGAACAGCCGGTTGGTGAAACCGGCCTCCTCCGGACCATGCATCTTCGGCTTGACGATGTAGATCGACCCTGTCGCGCTGTTGCGATGGCGACCCAAGCCGCGGACGTCGTGCAACGCGATCAGGCTGGTGACGATGCCGTCGAGAATGCCTTCGGGCGCCTCGCGTCCGTCGGGGAGCAGCACTGCCGGGGTCGTCATCAGATGCCCGACATTGCGCACGAAGACGAGGCTGCGCCCCGGCAGAGTGAAGGCCGTGCCATCGGGCGCGACATAATGCCGGTCCTCGGCGAGGCGACGGGTGATCGTGCGGCCGCCCTTGTCGAAGCTCTCCTCCAGATCGCCCTTCATCAGGCCGAGCCAGTTGGAATAGGCCAGAACCTTATCCTGCGCATCGACCGCCGCGACCGAATCCTCGAGGTCGCAAATCGTTGTCAGCGCGGATTCCAGGATCACGTCGGCGAGGCCGGCCGGATCGTCGCGCCCGATCGGGTGGACGCGGTCGATCACCAGTTCGATGTGCAGGCCGTTGTGGCGCAGCAGCAGGTTGTCGCCCGCGCGGCCGACGAGCTGCGCCGGGTCGGCGAGCGCCGGCGCGGCGCCGGTCCAGTCGGCCCAGCTGCCGTCGGCCAACGGCAGCGCGCGGTCGAGAAACGCCTTGGCCCAGGCGATGACCTTGGCGCCACGTTCGGGATCATAGCCCGGACCCGCCGGCGACCCCGGAATGGCGTCGGTGCCGTAAAGCGCGTCGTACAGGCTGCCCCAGCGTGCATTGGCGGCGTTCAGCAGGAAGCGGGCGTTGAGGATCGGCACCACCAGCTGCGGACCGGCGGTCGTCGCCAGTTCGGCGTCGACATTGCGGGTACCGACAGCGAAGGGGGCCGGCTCCGGAACAAGATAGCCGATGGACGAGAGGAAGGCCTTATAGGCGTCCATGTCGATCGGCTGGCCGGCCCGTTCGCCATGCCAGGCGTCGATCTGCGCCTGCAGCGCGTCGCGGTGGGCGAGAAGCGCTCGATTTTCGGGAGCGAAGCGCGCGAATATATCGGCGGTCCCTGCCCAGAAGGCGCCGGGCGCAATCCCCGTCCCCGGCAGGACCCTATCCTCAAGGAAGCGGACGAGCTCATCCGCGATCTTCAGACCTGCCCTGTCCACCATCGTCGTCATGTCAGCCTCGCCATCGAAAGAGATGGCACACCGAGTAGCGCAGACGGCGATTGGAAACTATTGGGATAATATGCGCGACATTCATTCTTTTCAGGAATGAATTAACCACCCATGCGCCCGGTCCTGAACCAGCGGCGCGAAGAGCCGAAGCGCATCAGATCGCACCCGCAGTGGCGGCAGACCGCGTGGCTGATCCCGTTGATTTCGGTGCGGCTGCCGCCGACTGCCGAATGCCGGCCATTTTCGCAGGCCAGGGCACTGGCCTTTTCGGGCGGGGCAGAGATCGGCATGCTGGAGAATGAAACGAGCGACATGGCGGACATCCTTTCCACCGGGTTGGCGTGGATGCTCTCTGGGAGGGCCGTTTTGCCGGCTTATTTCACCGCTGAAACCTGTGCCGTCATTTTCCGCCAGCCAGCCAATGCGAATCGCGCGCCCCGTTCGGCGGCTGCGGCAGGTCGCGCGTGGGGCCACGATCCAGTCCAACCCCATCTACCGACCCGTCGGCATTGCCGCGCCGCTGACCGGTGGGAAACCGGTGGTGCGGACCAATGCGCCATCGCGTCCCGTCATCGGGTTGCTGCGGAGAACACCTACGCAGCACCCTTCGTGGCCGAAAAGCTGGCCAATCTCGATTCGCGTCAAGGGGCCGACCGAAGCGCTGCGGTTCCCGGCCAGGCCCAATTGCCGGGCGGTGGCGAACAGCGACGGCCAGTGTCGTCTGGAGGCGACACGGCCTTTCCGCCGCTCGGGATCAGATCGACAGGATGAGATCGAGATAGAAAACCTTGGCGTCGCCGGTCGCGGGCGCATTGGGAGCGTTCTTGAGCAGCGAGGATTTGGCGAGCCATGCGGCGCCAGTGTCGATCTGGACGCGCTCCGGCACGATCCAGTAGCGGATGCGCGCCTCGGTCTGATAACCCGCGAAGCTGCCCGATCGGCCCTGTGCATCGACGACGCCGGTCTGGGAGAAGCTGTCGCGGCGGCTCTCGGTCCATGCCGCCCGTACCATGACGAAGGCATCCCAAGTCTTGCTTGGCGCGATCTCGAACCGGACGCCTGGCGAGACGATGTTGGCGCGGCCGAGCGGACCATAGAGGCTCGTCGGACCGAACTCGAAGCGCCGCGCACCGTAGAGCGTGTCGAAGCGGCCGAATTTTCCCGGCTTGCGCTCGTCGCCCGATGCGACATCCATATGGACCGACAACCGCGACTTGAGCCTGTCGGTAAAGCCGTAACCGACCTCTGCATGGGCAAACCAGGCCTCGACATCGAGGTCGCTGAGGTCGGTGACTCCGGTGGTCCGCCGCGTCTTGCCGAACTGATATGCCGCCTCGACATCATGGTCCCACTTGCCCTTGGCGGGCTTGCGGAAAGCGCGCGCGCCCACAGTCCACAGGCGACGGTTCCGCGTCAGCCTGCCGGGGCTGTCCTTCTCCCGAAGACCGAAGCCATAGGCCTCGCCGACGCCGCCGAGCATCTTCGGCATGGTCAGATGCGCACCGAAGAACTGAAGGTCGGTCGTCTCCTGATCCCATTCGACACCCTCGTCACGGATGCCATCGGCATCCTCGGGCAGACGGATCTGCGGCATCGACCAGAGGAGCTGTACACGATACTGACCGGCCGTAGTCCAGTCGGCGAAAACGCCGGTATAGGCATTGGTCGTATTGCGGAAACGCTGGCGCGACACGAGACGTCGCGAACCGATGTCGAGCGTGAAGCGCCCGGCCATGATCTTGCCATGGCCGCTCTTGGTACCCTTGCTGTGATCGCCGAGCTTCACGCCCGCATAAGCCTGGATCAGTTCGAGGGCATTGACCTCGCTGGTGCCGGCGCTCGACAAGCGGTCCTGACCGTAAGTCCGCGCATCCCAGATTTCACCGCCCACAAAGACATCGCCGCCATCATATTCGGCGGCGAGCGTCGTCTTGAGCGACAGCATCTCGTCGCTATTGGCGCGGCCACGACGAAACTGTCCACCGAACGCCTCGAAGCGCGTCCGCATCCCCGCGGTGATGGTCAGATTGTCCGGCGCGCCCAGTGCGGTGGCCAGCGGGCCTCGCTCGGCGGCGGCAGGCGTGGAAAGCAGCGCGAGCAGCAGGGCGGGCGGCAGGAAACGGAAGGTCTTCAAAATTGTGGTCCCCGGTTCGAAAAGCTGCGTCCGACCTAGACGATAAAGTTTAACCACCGCTCTTCGCCATGCGACAACGTCGCCCTTCTGCCTAAGACTTTGGTATAGACAATTTTAGCCTAGGGCAGCGGTTCGCGTGCGCGCCGCAGGATCACATAGAGAGCGCCGGCGCCCCCATGGCGGGGATGCGCGTTGCGCACGGCGGCGATCCGGCTCGCGTGGCGCGAGCTTTCGAGCCACTGGCCGATCGAGGCGCGGATGAGACCACGGCGCGGCCTGCCATCCCAGTCGCGGTCGCCCTGTTTCGGGGGTTTGCCGGTGATCACGAGCAGAACGCGCACCCCCTCGGCGATCGACTGATCAAGGATCCGATCGAGCAGGCGCTGGGCGCTGTCGAGCGTGTGCCCGTGCAGGTCGACCGTCCAGTCGGGATCGGTGACGCCGCGGCGCAGGCGGCGGTCCCATCCGCCATCGAGCGTGTCGGCGAGCGGCTTCTGCTGCGTCAGTGGAGTAGCTGCCGGCACCCGCAGAGGCGGAACCCGGCCGCGTTGCGCACGGGGCACGGGGGCGTCGGGCCCTGCGGGAGCAGGCGGAGCTGAGACAGCCTTGTTCTGCGCCCTCGGCGCGCGTCCGGGCAGCGGCTTTACTGTTGCGGTGACGCGCTGCCAGAGCGCGACTTCGTCAGGATCGAGCCGCCTGCTCACGCCGGTCCGCCAGGCGGGCCGCAGCGATGCGCGGAATGAGCAGCCATGCCTGGCCGCGCCCGCTCATCCCGCCCGCAATTATACGGGCCTGATCACCCGCGCCCCAGAAAGTGTCGAACCGGTTGGCGCCCTTGATCGCGCCGCCAGTGTCCTGCGCGATCCACAGGCCGTTCGCCTCGGGCCGATCGAGCTGCAGGATCACGGGCGCGCCGAGAGGGACGAAAGCAGGATCTGCAGCCACCGTGACGCGGCCCGTTACCGGCACGTTGAGCGCGCCGATCGGGCCCGGCCCGGTCAGTTCGCGGAAGAAGACCCAGCTCTTGTTCTCGCGCATGATCGCGCGGCCTTCCTCGGGGTTGGCGCGCAGCCAGGCCATCACGCCCTGCATCGACAACTGCCCCGGCCCGAGCAGACCCCGGTCGCGCATGAGCTTGCCGATACCGACATAGTCGCGCCCATTCTGCCCGTCATAGCCGATCCGCATGACCGAGCCGTCGGGCAGGCGCAGGCGGCCCGATCCCTGGACCTGGAGGAAGAAGAATTCGACCGGGTCGGCCGCCCAGCCGATCTCGAGCGCCTTGCCGCTCAGCGCGCCATCCTCGATCGCGCCGCGATCGGGATAAGGCACCAGCTTGCCGCCCTGAACGCGGCCGCGAATCTTCTTGCCCTTCATCTCGGGAAAGAAGTCCCCCAGATCGCCTTCGACGAGATCGGACGGTCGCTTGTAGACCGGGACCTCATAGCCAAGTTGCGGCGTGCGCGATCCGGCGATCTCCGGCTCATAATAGCCGGTGGCATAAGCCTTGCCGCCACCGACCTGGATCACGCTCAGTTGATTGGCGAAGAAGGAGGAGGCGTCGCTGTCGGGCCATCCGGTGGCGCGGGAGCAAGGCTCGCTCCAGTCACCCGACTGGGTGAGGCCGCTCTGGTCGCTGCGCCGCTGCAACGCGGGACAGGACAAGCGAAAAGCCACGAGCGCTGCCCTGGCCGCATCCGCATTGATCCCGAAACTGGCGAAGGCCGGACCGGGAAGCAGGCCGCTCTCGACCGCCGTGCGCGGCGCCGACGGCGCAGGCGTTCCGGTAGAGGGCGCTGGTGTTGGCCGGGGCGCTGGTTCGCCAGCCGGGGGGACCGGCTGGTTGGGAAGATGCGGCTTGGGAACGACTGTACAGGCCGACAAGGCAGCCAGCGCGGAGAACCCCGCGACGAGGCGGCGGATCACGCGGCCTCGTCGGTTTCGACCAGCATCCAGTTCGGATCGTCGGCGCGAACATGCCGGCTGAAGGCCCACACGTCATGCGTCGGCACGGCGTCGGACAGCGATCCGGCGAGCACATTGCCTTCCGCATCGCGCGTCACGGCAGCGATATCGGCGTCGAAACGGACCGTGACGTGCGCCATCTGTCCGTTCATCCGCGCCTGCTCGATGACGGCATTCTCGATCGAGACGAGCCGGTTGTCGAGCGTCTCGCCCGCGACCTTGCGCTCCTCGATCGCAGCGGAGAACGCCTCGAACACATCGTCCTCGACCAGTCGGCGCAGTGTATCGACATCGCCACGCCAATAGGCTTCGAGAATCATCCGGTACGCCGAGCGCGCGCCTTCGAGGAAATGCGCCGGATCGAAGCTGCCATCGGCGGCCTGGATCGCACGCACACCCGCTTCGGCGCGCGGCTCGACAGCTGCCGGACGGGCGGCCGGGGCGGGCGAGAGGTTGTCGGGAAGCGAACGCCCGGCGCCGATCGGCGCGGGTGTAACTTCCGCTGGCCGGGCGATGGTCTGCTCATGACCGGTGCGACGGCCGAGCACGCTCCACAGGCGGAACGCCACGAAGAGGAACACCATCGCTAGAATGACAATCGTCGTCACCGGGCCTCCAATACGCTACCAGAACGCATAACATAGGGACAAAGGGTCCAAGTTTCAAATGACTCGACCCTGCTGACCTTTCGGGTAGCAGCACCGGCCCGTGACCGACCGGCAGCGGGGGCAACCGCGCCATTGCTCCCCCCCGCCCTGCCTGCTAGTCGCGAAGCGCATTGCCGGGCGCAGGCGGCCCCTGCTCCGGCTCAACGAACCTATGGAAAGACGTGCAATGAGCGAAGAGACGGGCGCCACCGAAATGCTGGGCAACGGCCAGGACAATCTGCCGCAGGTCGCGATGATCGCCCAATATGTGAAGGACCTCTCGTTCGAAAATCCGAGCGCGCCGGGCATCTATCAGGCGCCCGAGCAGCCGCAGATCGACGTGCAGTTCAACATCGGCTCGCAGCTGGCCGGCGAAGACGTCTACGAAGTCGCGCTCAAGATCGAGATCAAGGCGACCCAGGGCGAGCTGACCTCCTATGTCGTCGACCTCGTCTATGCGGGCCTGTTCGGCATCCGCAACGTGCCCGAGGAACATATCCCGGTCTTCCTTTTCGCCGAAGCCCCGCGCCTGCTTTTCCCCTTCGCCCGCCGCGTCGCTGCCGATGCGATTCGCGACGGCAACTTCCCGTCGCTGGTGCTCGAGCCGATCGATTTCGGAGCGCTCTACATGCAGCAGGCCCAGCAGCAGCAGGAACTGGCCGAAGCCCAGCCGGCCGGGGAAGCCTGAAACCCGGATGGACCCGTCTGACCGCCTTTCCCGCGCCGCCGGGAAAAGCGGTCGCGGACTGATCGCATGAGCCTGCTCAAAGCCAGCGCGACCATCGGCGGACTGACTCTGGTCAGCCGGATCGCCGGTTTTGTCCGCGACATGCTGATGGCCCGCTTCGTCGGCGCCGGCTTCGCATCGGACGCCTTCCTGATCGCCTGGCGGCTGCCGAACCTGTTCCGCGCGCTCTTCGCCGAGGGGGCCTTTTCGGCCGCCTTCGTGCCGATGTTCAACCGCACGGTGGCCGAAGCCGAGAAGGACAAGCCCGGCGAAGGCCTCGCGATCGCGCTGCGCTTTGCCGAGGACGTGCTGTCGGTCCTGCTGCCTATCCTGATCGTCTTCACCGTCATCATGATGTTCGCAGCCGGGCCGATCGTGTGGACGATGACCGGCGGCTTTCCCGATGGCGGCCCCGAGAAATTCGCGTTGGCGACGGAATATACGCGGATCACCTTTCCCTATCTGATGCTGATCTCGCTGGTGTCGTTGCTCGGCGGCATCCTCAATTCGCTGAACCGTTTCTGGGTCAACGCCGCCGCGCCGATCCTGCTCAACCTGTGCCTGATTGCCGGCCTGCTCTTCTTTCGCGGGCATAGCGACGTCGAGACGGCGCGGACCCAGGCGATCGCCGTCACGGTGTCGGGTGCCCTGCAGCTCGGCTGGCTGGTTCTCGCCTGCTGGCAGGCTGGCGTCCGCCTGCGCGTTCGGCTCCCACGCCTCAGCCCGGAGGTGAAACGGCTGCTCAAGCTGATCGGCCCGGCCGCCCTCGGCGCTGGCGCGGTGCAGTTCAACCTGCTGATCTCGACCACCCTTGCCGCGCGCTTCCTGCCCGAGGGCTCGGTTTCCTATCTCTATTATGCGGACCGGCTGAATCAGCTGCCGCTGGGGCTTATCGGCATCGGCGTCGGCACGGCCATGCTCCCCAGTCTGTCGCGTCAGCTCGGCGGAGGAGATCGACAGGCCGCGCTCGATACGCAGAATCGCGCGATCGAACTGGTGCTGCTGCTCACCCTGCCGGCGACCGCCGCGCTGATGGTGTCGGCCACCCCGCTGATCCGGGCGCTGCTCCAGCACGGCGCGTTCACCCCCGCCGACACGATCGCCAGCGCCCGCGCACTCGCCGCCTTCTCGCTCGGCCTGCCCGCCTATGTGCTGATCAAGGTGCTGACCCCCGGCTTCTACGCGCGGGCCGACACCAGGACGCCGGTGCGCATCGCGCTGGTCGCGATGCTCGTGAACCTCGTCCTCAACCTCGTACTGATCTGGCCGCTCGCGCATGTCGGGCTGGCCGTGTCCACCGCGATCTCGGCCTGGGTGAACGCCGGGCTGCTCTATGTGACGCTGCGCCGGCGCGACCATTTCGCGGTGGACGATCGCCTGCGCCGCACGGGCATCCGGCTGATCGCCGCGACGCTCGCCATGGCCGCCCTGCTGTTCTTTCTGAACCCCTGGATCGATCCCTGGACCGGTCGCAGCCTGCTCGAACGCAGCGTGGCGCTGGCCGTGATGATCGCCGCGGCAGCCATCGTCTATTTCGGTCTGGTCTTCGGTCTGGGCGCCTATTCCGTCGCCACGCTGAAGGGGCAGTTGCGCCGCCGTCGATAAGGTCGGCGGGACGGCACGCTTGACTCGGTCGGGCGTCGCCCCAATAGCCCGGCTATCATGACCCACAAGCGCACAGTCTCGGGCATCCAGCCCACCGGCAACCTTCACCTCGGCAATTATCTCGGCGCGATCAAGCGCTGGGTGCAGATGCAGGACGAGGGCGAATGCCTGTTCTTCCTGGCGGACCTGCATGCGATCACCGTGCACAACGACCCGGCGACACTCGCCTCCAACATCCGCGAGATGGCGGCGGCGCTGGTCGCGTGCGGCATCGATCCCGACAAGGCGATCCTGTTCCGCCAGCGTGACGTGCCTGCCCATGCCGAGCTGTGCTGGCTGCTCAACGGCACCGCCCGCATCGGCTGGCTGAATCGCATGACCCAGTTCAAGGAGAAGTCGGGCAAGAACCGCGAGGGCGCCTCGATCGGTCTCTACGCCTATCCGGTGCTGCAGGCGGCCGACGTGCTGCTCTATCAGGCGACCCATGTTCCGGTCGGCGAAGACCAGAAGCAGCATCTCGAACTGGCGCGCGACATCGCCACCAAGTTCAACACCGACTTCGGGGTCGAACTGTTCACCCTGCCCGAGCCCGTCATCGGCGGCCCGGCCGCGCGCGTGATGAGCCTGCGCGACGGATCGTCGAAGATGTCCAAGTCCGATCCGTCGGACATGAGCCGCATCAACCTGACCGACGATGCCGAGACGATCATGTCCAAGGTTCGCAAGGCGAAGACCGATCCCGAGCCGCTGCCCGACACGGTCGAAGGGCTGGAAGGCCGGCCCGAGGCGCGCAACCTCGTCGGCATCTACGCCGCCATGACCGACATGACCCCGGCGGAAGTGCTGGCACAGTTCGGCGGCCAGGGTTTCGGCGCGTTCAAGCCGGCACTGGGCGAAATGCTCGTCGAGAAGCTGGGACCGATCGCCGAGCGGCTGCGCGCGCTGAAGGCTAATCCGGCAGAGGTCGACGCGATTCTCGCCAAGGGGGCGGAGAAGGCCCGCACCCTGGCTTCGCCGACGCTCGCCAGCGCTTATCGGGCAATGGGCCTTTAACGATCAGCGGGAGGGCGCCCTACCAGCGCCCTCCGCACGTCAGGCCTTTGCGGCCGCTGTCTTCGCCGGAGCCTTTTTGGCGGCCGGCTTCTTTTCCGTAGCCGCCTTCTTGGGAGCAGCAGCCTTCTTCGGCGCGGCCTTCTTCTTGCCCTTGGCCGGCGGCCCCTTGGCGGCGCGCGCAGCCAGCAGTTCCAGTGCCGCCTCCAGCGTCATCTCGTCGGGATTCGCGGTTTTCGGCAGCGTCGCATTGGTCTCGCCGTCGGTCACATAGGGACCGAAGCGGCCCGCCATCAGCTTGACCTCGGCATTGGTCACCGGGCTGGTACCGAACTGTTTGAGCGGCTCGGCCTTGCCGCGCTGACGACCGCCGCCGGCTGCGGCCTCGGCCAGCTTGACGACCGCAGCGTTCATGCCGGTCTCGAACACCTCCGCCGTCGAGGCGAGGCGCGCATATTTGCCGTTGTGCGCCAGATAGGGACCGAAGCGACCGATCGAGGCGGTGATCGGTTCGCTGGTTTCGGGATGCGGCCCGATCAGGCGCGGCAGCGAGAGCAGCTTGAGCGCCCACTCCATGTCGAGCGCATCGGTGCCCACATCCTTCGGGATAGAGGACCGTTTGGCATCCTTGCCGTCGCCGAGCTGGATATAGGGACCGAAACGGCCCGCGCGGCGTGAGACCTCGAGCCCGCTCTCGGGATCGGTCCCAAGCACGACCGGGCCGCTATCGGCGCCCGCATCCTCGGCACCGGCCTGGGCGAAGCGACGCGTATATTTGCACTCCGGATAGTTGGAGCAGGCGATGAATGCTCCGAAGCGCCCGCCGCGCAGCGACAGCCGGCCCGCATCGCACGCCGGACATTGGCGGGGATCGCCGCCATCTTCCTTTTCCGGGAACAGATAGGGCGCCAGGAACTCGTCCAGCGCGGCCGTCACCTCGGACGGCTTCTGGTCCATCACCTCGACGGTCTTCGGCTTGAAGTCCTTCCAGAAGGCCTCCAGCACCGCCTGCCAGCCGGCGCGACCGCCCGAGACGTCGTCGAGGCTCTCCTCGAGATGGGCGGTATAGTCGTAGCTGACATAGCGCTCGAAGAAGCGCTCGAGAAAGCTGGTCACCAGCCGCCCGCTCTCGCTCGGCTGAAAGCGGTTCTTCTCGACCGTCACATATTCGCGGTCCTTGAGCGTCTGCAGGATCGAGGCATAGGTGGAGGGGCGCCCGATGCCGAGCTCCTCCATCTTCTTGACCAGGCTCGCTTCCGAATAGCGCGGCGGCGGCTGGGTGAAATGCTGCTCCGAATTGACCTTCTTCTTGGCCGGCGCATCGCCCTCCTTCATGCGGGGCAGGCGGCGGCTCTCGTCATCGGCCTCGTCGTCGCGACCTTCCTCGTAAAGCGCCAGATAGCCGGGAAAGAGGACGACCTGGCCAGTCGCGCGGATCGCGTGCTGGCCGGTGCCGTCGGTCATGTCGACCGTGGTCCGCTCCAGCCGCGCCGACGCCATCTGGCTGGCGAGCGCGCGCTTGAAGATCAGATCGTAGAGCCGGCCATGGTCGCCGCTGCCGGCACGATCGCGCGAGAAGTCGGTCGGGCGGATCGCTTCATGCGCTTCCTGCGCATTCTTCGCCTTGGCGGTATACTGGCGCGGCTTGTCGGGCACGTAGGACGCATCATAGCGATTGGCGATCGCGCCGCGCGCAGCGGTGATGGCGCTGCCGTCCATCTGGACGCCGTCGGTCCGCATGTAGGTGATCGCGCCATCCTCGTAGAGCGCCTGCGCCAGCCGCATCGTGTGGCTGGCCGAGAAGCCGAGCTTTCGCGCGGCCTCCTGCTGGAGGGTCGAGGTCGTGAAAGGCGGCGGCGGGTTGCGGGTCAGCGGCTTGGTCTCGACCGTTGCGACCGAGAAGCGCCCCGCCTCGACATCGGCCTTGGCGGCGCCGGCGTCCTTGCCGTTGCCGATCGTCAGCCGGTCGATCTTCTGCCCCTTCCAGCGCACGAGGCGCGCGATGAAGGGGATGCCGTCATGCTCCATGTCAGCGGTGATCGACCAATATTCCTGCGGGCGGAAAAGCTCGATCTCGCGCTCGCGGTCGACGACAAGACGCAGCGCCACCGACTGCACGCGTCCGGCGGACTTGGCGCCGGGCAATTTGCGCCACAGCACCGGCGACAGCGTGAACCCGACCAGATAATCGAGCGCGCGGCGCGCCCGATAGGCGTCGATCAGATCCTCGTCGAGTTCGCGGGGATTGGCCATCGCCTCGGTGACGGCAGGCTTGGTGATCGCGTTGAACGTCACGCGCTGGACGGTCTTCGGCAGGGCGCGGCGCTTGCCGAGCACCTCCTTCACATGCCAGCTGATCGCCTCGCCCTCGCGATCGGGGTCGGTCGCGAGGATCAGGACATCGGCGTTCTTCGCCTCGTCGGCGATCGCCTTCAGCTGCCGCGTCTTGTCGGCATAGGCCTCCCATTCCATCTCGAAGCCATTGTCTGGATCGACAGAGCCATCCTTGGCCGGAAGATCGCGGACATGTCCGTAGGAGGCGAGGACGCGGTGACCCGGACCGAGATATTTTTCGATGGTCTTGGCCTTGGCGGGCGATTCTACGACGACGAGCTTCATGGCGGTTACAGGCATTCCTTTTCGGAGCGCATAGACTGGTGGCCTACGCACGCGTACACGTACGAAGGTGGCTAGACGCTTCGCCCCTCGTCAAGGGTGGGCATCCCGGAACTGTCACGCGGTCAGGCTGACCTTGCCCCCGGCATGGCGTTCGAGCCGACCGGCCAGTTCCAGATCGAGCAGCACCACCTGAACCGCAGGCGCCGGGGCGCCGCACAGGCGGATGAGCTCATCGACCGGCAGCGGGACCGGGCCGAGCAGTCCCAGCACCGCGTCGCGATCCCCGTCGGCGATCTCCCGTGGGGGGCTCGACGCGAACAATGGCAAAGGCGGCACCGACACGCCACCGATCGGCGACAGCGACTCGATGATGTCGTCGGCCGACTGCACCAGCGTCGCGCCCTCGCGGATCAGCAGATTACAGCCCTGCGCGCGCGGATCGAGCGGCGAACCCGGCACCGCCATCACCTCACGGCCGAACTCTCCGGCGAGGCGCGCGGTGATCAGCGATCCCGACTTGGGGGCGGCCTCCACCACTACGGTCCCCTCGGCGAGGCCCGCGATGATCCGGTTGCGGTGCGGAAAGTGCCGCGCACGCGGCTCGACGCCGGGCGGCTGTTCGGCGATCAGCAGGCCGCGCTCGGCGATCTCCGCCTGGAGACGGTCATTCTCGGGCGGATAGACGATGTCGATGCCACCGGCGATCACGGCGGCGGTACCCTGCTCGAGCGACCCGACATGCGCCGCCGTGTCGATTCCCCGCGCAAGCCCCGAGACGACCAGCCATCCCCTGGACGAAAGTTCATGCGCCAGCATCCGGGCGAAGCGCATCGCGGCCCCGCTGGCATTGCGTGCGCCCACCATCGCCACCGCGCGGCGCTGGAGCAGGGCCGGATCGCCGCGAAGGACCAGCATGGCGGGCGCACCATCGCAGCGATCGAGCCAGGCCGGATAGAGCGGCTCGCCGCGAAACAGCTGCCGGGCCCCGATCCGCTCGACCTGCTCCATCTCGCGCAGGGCAGAAGCCGCATCGGCGATCGGCGGCATCGCACCGCCATTGCGCCGGACGAGATCGGGCAGCGCCTCGATCGCGGCGAGAGCGTTGCCGAAACGGGCAATCAACTGGGCATGCGCGACCGGGCCGACGCGCGGTGTCCGGATCAGGCGAAGACGGGCCAGCCGCTCGTCGTGGTCGAACCCGCCGGACAGATCAGCTCCTCCCGACCTTGGGCTCGGTGCCGTCGAGCAGACGGGCGATATTGCCGCGATGCTTCCACACCACCAGCAGCGTCATGGCGAGCATCACCAGCACCGCGTCCGACTGACCGCCTACCGCAGCTGCGATCGGCGCTGCGACCGCGCCCGAAAGGCCACCGACCGAGGACCGCCGGCTGACCGCGAGCATGGCGAGCCACACCAGCGCGAAAGCCAGACCCGCCGGCCACCAGATGGCGAGCGAAACGCCGAGCATCGTCGCGACGCCCTTGCCGCCGGCGAATTTCAGCCAGACCGGATAGAGATGCCCCAGAAAGGCTGCCCCGCCAGCCCATAGAGCTGCCTCCGGCTGGATCGCAGCAGCGATCAGCACCGCAACCGCGCCCTTGCCGCCGTCGAGCAGGAGGGTCGCTGCCGCCAGTCCCTTGCGACCGGTGCGCAGCACGTTGGTGGCGCCGATGTTGCCCGAACCGATCTGGCGGAGATCGCCGGCGCCGCCCAGCCGCGTCAGCACGACGCCGAACGGGATGGAGCCGAGAAGATAGCCGCCCAACAGCAGCAGCAAGGTCGTCGTCGAAAACATCTAGGAACCTGTTCCCCCACATGGTTTGTGCGCAGCATAGTCGATGAGGGTGACGGCGCAACCGATGCGGCGGGCTTACCCCGTTGCGATGGCCGGCCGCGCCCCTTAAGTGGAGCGCGATGGCCGATGAACGCCCGATCCTCATGTTCGATTCCGGGGTGGGCGGACTGTCCGTGCTCGCCCCGACCCGCGCGCTCCTCCCGCAGGCTTCCTATGTCTATGTCGCCGACAATGGCGGCTTTCCCTATGGCATAAGGAGCGAGGCAGAGATCGCGGCGCGCGTTCCCGCACTGCTCGGCCGGCTGGTCGAACGCTATCGCCCGCGCCTCGTCACGATCGCCTGCAACACTGCCTCCACCATCGCGCTTGCGGCGGTCCGATCGGCGCTCGATCTTCCGGTCGTCGGCACGGTGCCCGCGATCAAGCCCGCGGCGGAGCAGTCGCTGAGCCGGGCCTTCGGCGTGCTCGGCACCGATGCAACCGTGCGCCAGCCCTATGTCGACGACCTGTCGGCCCGCTTCGCTTCGGACTGTCTGGTCCTGCGCCACGGATCGGCGAAGCTGGTGCAACTGGCCGAAGCCAA
Organism: Rhizorhabdus antheiae; assembly: GCF_049889055.1. Lineage (NCBI taxonomy): Bacteria > Pseudomonadati > Pseudomonadota > Alphaproteobacteria > Sphingomonadales > Rhizorhabdaceae > Rhizorhabdus > Rhizorhabdus antheiae. The sequence goes on from NZ_JBLTWO010000001.1 coordinate 265,269, forward strand.
GCTGCGCGGCGAGCCAACCGATCCCGCCGACTATCGGGCGGTGCTGGCGGAACTGCTCGACCAGCCCGGCGGCGACCGGATCGATACGATCGTGCTGGCCTGCACCCATTTCCCGCTGGTGGCCGAGGAACTCGCGGCCGCCGCGCCGCGCCCGCTGCGCTTCGTCGACGGCGGACCCGGCATTGCCCGGCGGGTCGCGCATCTGACGGAGGGGCAGGCCTGGCCCGATACACCCTCGGGCGAGGCGGTGTTCACCGCACCGATCGAGCCATCGGCGGCGTTGCGCTCGGCGCTGGCCGATCGGGGGCTCGACCGCATCTCGATCCTGTGATCGAGAATGCGCGCCTCTGTGATCGGGAATATTAGGAATTGTTCGCACTGGTATTTGCTCGCCCATCACCGTAAAAGGCAGCGTGATTAGCCCTTTGGCGAAGGCCGGGGCGCTGGGGAGCAGGGCTCTTGGATTATCAGCGCGTATTCACCCAGGCGATCGACCGTCTGCATGCGGAAGGCCGCTACCGCGTATTCATCGATATCCTGCGCAACAAGGGCATGTTCCCGAATGCGCGCTGCTTCGCAGGCCATAACGGACCGAAGCCGGTCACCGTCTGGTGCTCGAACGACTATCTCGCCATGGGACAGCATCCCTCGGTGATCGCCGCGATGGAAGAGGCGTTGCATGATGTCGGTGCCGGATCGGGCGGCACCCGCAACATAGGCGGCAATACCCATTATCACGTCGATCTCGAAGCCGAGCTGGCCGACCTGCACGGCAAGGAAGGCGCGCTGCTCTTCACCTCGGGCTATGTCTCGAACGAGGCGACGCTGTCGACCCTGGCGAAGGTCCTGCCGGGCTGCATCATCTTCTCGGATGAACTCAACCATGCCTCGATGATTGCGGGCATCCGCAATTCGGGCTGCGAGAAGCGGGTCTTCCGCCACAACGACCTCCCCCATCTCGAAGAACTGCTGGCCGCCGAGGATCCCGATGCGCCCAAGCTGATCGCTTTCGAAAGCGTCTACTCGATGGACGGCGACGTTGCTCCGCTTCACGCGATCTGCGACCTCGCCGACAAATATAACGCGCTGACCTATCTGGACGAAGTCCATGCCGTCGGCATGTACGGCCCACGCGGCGGTGGCATTTCTGACCGCGACGAAGCCGCCAGCCGCATCACCGTGATCGAAGGCACGCTGGGCAAAGCGTTCGGCGTGATGGGTGGCTATATCGCGGCGGATCAGATGATCATCGACGTGATCCGCAGCTATGCGCCGGGCTTCATCTTCACGACCTCGCTGTCGCCGGTGCTGGTCGCAGGTGCCCTCGCCAGCGTCCGCCATCTCAAGGCCTCCTCGGAGGAGCGCGACGGACAGCAGGCGGCGGCGGCTACGCTCAAGACGATGTTCGCCGACGCCGGTCTTCCGGTGATGCAGACTTCGACTCACATCGTTCCGCTGATGGTCGGCGATCCGGTCAAGGCCAAGAAGATCTCCGACATCCTCCTCGCCGAATATGGCGTCTATGTGCAGCCGATCAATTATCCGACCGTGCCGCGCGGTACCGAGCGGCTGCGCTTCACGCCGGGTCCGGCGCACAGCGAGTCGATGATGCGCGAACTGACCCAGGCGCTGCTCGAGATCTGGGACCGGATGGAGATGCGGCTGGCGGCCTGATCCGCCGCCCGGCCTTCGGCCCGGATCAGGCGGTGCGCAGCTGCGATACGAAGCGTTCGGTTACGCGCTGCAGTTGGCGCGACTGATCGAGCAGATTGCCGGCTGCGCCCCGCACCTGACCCGACAATTGTCCCGCTTCGCTGGCCACCGCTGCGACATGGTTGACGCGGGCAGCCATTGCGTCGGCATCCTCAGCCGTGTGGCGCGCATTGGCTTCGAGCAGTTGAGCGGTGTCGCGCTGCGCCGACAGCATCTCACGAATGCGCGTAGCGGCGACACTGAGATCTTCGACCACGTCGAGCACATCCCCGAGCGAGCTTTCCGCCACGCGCGCGCCGGCATGGACGCGGTCGATCAGCGCACTGATTTCCTCGGTCGCGCGTGACGCCTGGGTGGCGAGGCTCTTGACCTCGGTCGCGACCACCGCGAACCCCTGCCCCGCCTCGCCGGCGCGAGCCGCCTCGATCGTCGCATTGAGCGCGAGCAAATTGGTGTTCGACGCGATCGCCTGAATCTTGCCGGTGAACTCTCCTATGTCGGTTGCCCGCGCGGACAGCGACCGGACCGCCTTGTCGCCGGTGGCCGAGTTCGCCCGCGCCCGCGCGCTCAGCTGAGCCTGCTGGTCCACGCTCGCGGCGATGCCGGAGATCGAATGGGAAAGGTCGCCGACGCTCTGCGCGACGGTCCGCGCCGCATCCGACGCGCGCGCGGCCTGCAGTGCGACGGCGGCGCTCTGCTCGCTGCTGTCATTGGCCAGATCGCTGAGCGCGCCAGCGGCGCTCTCAAGCTGCAGGGCAGCCGCGCCCAGCGAGGTGACGACACCATGGACCGAGGATTCGAACTCGCCGGCCAGCGCGACCAGCTCCTGCCGCCGCGCCTCCTGCATCTCCTGCTCGCGCTCCTCGCGGCGCCGCCGTTCGGCCGCCGTGCGCAAATCGGCCGCTGCGACCGCCGCCAGCGCGCGCTCTGCCGCCTCCTGCGCCGCCCGCGCCTCGGCCGCAGCAGCTTCCGCTTCGCGTGCCAGCCGCTCGCTCTCGTGGCGGGCCTGTCCCTGACGGATCAGCAAGTCGCCCAGTTGCATGCCGATATGGCTGAGCAGGGCGCATTGCAGCACGACCGCCGCGCCATGGACAAACACCCGCATCAGATCGCCGCCGCCGTAAAACACCCATTGCGGCGCGAGAAAGTCGAGGACGAGGTGGTGTACCGCGACGAGCCCGGAGGCGAGTAGGATCGGCCGCCAGTCACATAATATGGTCAGGCTGGCGAGCGCGACGAAGAAATACATGTGCATGTCCATCTGCCACTGATGGCCGGACAGGCTATAGACCAGGATCGCGGGCTGCGCGGCCGCGAGCACCCCGACGGCCATTCGGCTCCGCGCATCATGTTTGCCCTGCAGCGCCGCGCGCATCGGCAGCACATTGAGGGCAGCCGACAGGAGGATGGCCATCGGCAACGGCGTCAGAAATCCCGCGGCCATCGCCAGCGCCAGCAGCACGGTGAAGGCCACGCCGCTCCAGCTGATGAGCTTCATCCCGCGCTGGCGAAGGACATCGAGTTCGACAATACGCATCGGATCTCCGGAAACAGCCGCCTACGCCGCGAATCGCTGGACGCGCGACATCGGTCGGAAATCTCGCTTCCGTCCGTAGGTTTACGGGGTTAGCGAATGGCTAACGATGCGACGAACCGACGCAGCGTCGGGATTTTTTCTGTCCCGGACGTCGCATATTGCCGCGCCCGCCGCTTTGGCCTATACCCCTGTCACCTCTCGACATTGGAAACTCTGCCGAGGCCGGATGCGGAAGCACCCGGCGCAAGGCCGGCTGCGTTTCGAACAGGAGCATGGATGGCGGACATCGCCGAGCTGAAGACGTTGATCGAACCCGAGGCAAAGGCCCTGGGTCTCGAACTCGTGCGTGTCGCCTTTTTTGGCGGCAAGAGCGATCCGACACTGCAGATCATGGCGGAGCGGCCCGACACCCGTCAGCTGGATATTTCCGACTGCGAGGCCCTTTCACGGCGTATTTCCGAGAAGTTCGACGAGCTCGACCCGATCGAGGAAGCCTATCGTCTGGAGGTCAGCTCCCCCGGCATAGATCGTCCGCTCACCCGGGTTCAGGACTGGATCGACTGGGCGGGATTCGATGCACGGGTCAAGCTGTCGTCGCCACTCAACGGCCGCAAGCAGTTCGACGGCCGGATCGTTGTCAGCGATGGCGACTCGGTCACGCTGGATGTAAACAAAGTGGGTGAGGTCGCGGTGCCGCTGGCGCAGATCGCCGGCGCGAAGCTGATCCTGACCGATGCTCTCATCAAGGCCACCGCGCCGCTCTCGACCGAGGGCGCGGACAAGATTCAACTGGAAGGATAAGTCGTCATGGCCACCGCCATTTCCGCGAACCGGGCAGAGCTTCTCGCGATTGCCGATGCCGTCGCCCGGGAAAAGCTGATCGATCGCGAAATCGTGATCGAGGCGATGGAGGACGCGATCCAGCGCGCCGCCCGCGCGCGCTACGGCGCCGAGAATGACATTCGCGCCAAGATCGACTCCAAGACCGGCGACATGCGCCTGTGGCGCGTCGTCGAGGTGGTCGAGCAGGTCGACGACTTCTTCAAGCAGGTGTCGGTGCCCGACGCGCAGAAGCTGCAAAAGGGTGCGGCCATCGGCGATTTCATCGTCGACCCGCTGCCCCCGATCGAATTCGGCCGCATCGCCGCGCAGGCCGCGAAGCAGGTAATCTTCCAGAAGGTCCGCGATGCCGAACGCGAGCGTCAATATGACGAGTTCAAGGACCGCGCCGGCGAGATCATCACCGGTGTCGTCAAGCGGGTCGAGTTCGGCCATGTCGTGGTCGATCTGGGCCGCGCCGAAGGCGTCATCCGCCGCGATCAGCAGATCCCGCGCGAAGTCGTCCGCGTCGGTGACCGCGTCCGCAGCCTGATCCTGAGCGTCCGCCGCGAAAATCGCGGGCCGCAGATCTTCCTGAGCCGCGCACACCCCGACTTCATGAAGAAGCTGTTCGCGCAGGAAGTGCCCGAAATCTACGACGGCATCATCGAGATCAAGGCCGCCGCCCGCGATCCGGGCAGCCGCGCCAAGATCGGCGTGATCAGCCATGACGGTTCGATCGACCCGGTCGGTGCCTGCGTCGGCATGAAGGGCAGCCGCGTGCAGGCCGTCGTGCAGGAAATGCAGGGCGAGAAGATCGACATCATCCCCTGGTCGCCCGACACCGCCACCTTCGTCGTCAACGCGCTGCAGCCTGCCCAGGTCTCGCGCGTCGTCATCGACGAAGAGGAAGAGCGCATCGAAGTGGTGGTTCCCGACGACCAGCTGAGCCTCGCCATCGGCCGCCGTGGCCAGAATGTCCGCCTCGCCAGCCAGCTGACGGGCAAGGCGATCGACATTCTGACCGAGGCCGACGCCAGCGAGAAGCGCCAGAAGGAGTTCATCCAGAACTCCGAGATGTTCCAGAACGAGCTCGACGTCGACGAGACGCTTGCCCAGCTGCTGGTCGCCGAAGGCTTCGGCGCGCTGGAAGAGGTCGCCTATGTCGAACTCGACGAACTCGCCTCGATCGAGGGCTTCGACGAGGAGCTGGGTGCCGAGCTGCAGAGCCGCGCGCAGGAAGCGCTGGAGCGCCGCGAAGCCGCCGCCCGCGAAGAGCGCCGCACGCTTGGCGTCGAGGATGCGCTGGCCGAGCTGCCCTATCTGACCGAAGCGATGCTGGTCACGCTGGGCAAGGCAGGGATCAGGACGCTCGACGATCTGGCGGATCTCGCCACCGACGAGCTCATCCAGAAGAAGCGCGCCGACCAGCGCCGCCGCCAGAACGACCGCGGCGACCGGAGCGATCGCGGAGGTAACGAGGAAGGCAATAAGGGTGGCGTTCTGGCCGAATATGGCCTGAGCGAGGATCAGGGCAATGAGATCATCATGGCCGCCCGCGCCCACTGGTTCACCGACGAGGCCTGATCGCCCATGCCCTTCGTCGACATCCGCATCGCCGGCACAGCCAGCCGCGTCCAGAAAGCCGCCATCGTCGCAGACGTGACGGCCAGCCTTGGCGCGCATCTCGGCAAGCCGGCGAGCGCGGTGCAGGTGACCATCACCGAAGTGTCGACGGAGAATTATGGCGCAGGCGGCGTTCTCATTGCCGATCGCCCGGCAAGTCCAGCGCAGGAGGTCGCTTCTGCGAATGGCCCACGATGACCATGCTCCGCTAATCGTCGATACCGACGCACCTCGCCGTACCGGCGGGGGCAGCAAGACCGCGCCTGAGCGCAAATGCATTTTGTCGGGCGAGCGCGATCCGCGCGACACCCTGATTCGCCTTGCCCTCTCGCCGGATGGTCTGGTGCTGCCCGACCTGCGGGCAAAGGCGCCCGGCCGCGGGGCCTGGATCGGCGTCGACCGGCCCACGCTCGAGACAGCGCTCGCCAAGGGCAAGCTCAAGGGCGCACTGTCGCGGGCGTTCAAGACCGGCGAGATCACCATAGCGCCAGAATTGCCCGCTCTGATCGAAGACGGCCTGCTGCGGGCTGCGCTCGACCGGCTGGGTCTGGAAATGCGGTCCGGCGCGGTACTGACCGGCAGCGACCGGATCGGCGAAGCCGCGCGACGCGGCCAGCTGGGGCTGCTTATCCACGCCTCGGACGCGTCCGAAGACGGCAATCGGAAACTCGATCAAGCCTTTCGCGTCGGGCTCGACGCCGAGGGTGAAGACCTGCGCGGGGTAGTAATTCCGGCGGATCGCACCATATTGTCGATGGCGCTTGGGCGCGACAATGTGGTACATATTGGTGTGACTGTGCCGGCATCCGCCGCGCGCGTCGCAGACGCTTTGAGCCGCTGGTGCGGTTTCATTGGACGTTCGGAAAGCGCTACAGCCTTGCGGAAGCTATCCGCAGGGTCCATCCGCGCTACGGAATTTTGAAGTTCGAAGTGAAGGGTTCGGTTACCAGATGAGCGATAACGACAAGCCGAAACTGGGAATGCGCGCGCCGCTGGGCCTCAAGCGCACGGTGGAGACGGGTCAGGTGAAGCAGAGCTTCAGCCATGGCCGTTCGAACACCGTTGTGGTCGAGGTGAAGCGCCGCCGCGTGCTCGGTCGGCCGGGCGAAGCCGAACCTCTGGTCGAAGAGGCAGCAGCACCCGCTCCTGCGCCGCAGGCGCCGGCGCGTGCGCCCGCTGCGGAAACGCCGCCCCCGCCCCGTCCCGTCGCTCCGCCGCCGGCCGCCCGCCCCGCACCCGCCCCGATCACGCGCGCCATGACGCCGCTGGAACGCCGTGAAATGCAGGAGCGGCTGCTGCGCGAGGCTGAAGAGGCCCGCATGGCTGCGCTCGAGGAAACGCGCCGCCGCGAGGAGCGGGCCAAGGCTGAGGCGACAGAGGAAGAGCGTCGCCGCGCCGAGGAAAACCGCCGCACCGAGGAGGAAGCCGGGAAGGCTCCCGTTCCGGCTTCGACCGACGCCGCTGCGGAACCGGCTCCCGCCCCTGCGGTTGCGGAAGAGCCGGCTGCTGACGCTCCCGCAGCAGCAGCGCCTGCAGAGCGCCCCGCCAGCAACGCGCCGCCGCCCCGCCGCTTTACGCCGGTTTCCCCGGCCAAGCGTCCGGAACCGCCGCGTCCTCAGCAGCGCGACCGTAAGGGCGACGACCGCCGCCAGTCGGGCAAGCTCACCGTCACCCGTGCGCTCGACGACGATAGCGGCGCCCGCGCGCGTTCGCTCGCCGCACTGAAGCGTGCGCGTGAAAAGGACAAGCGCGCCCACCAGGCGGGCACCGTCCAGCAGAAGCAGGTGCGCGACGTCGCGGTGCCCGAGACGATCACCGTTGGCGAACTCGCCAACCGTATGGCCGAGCGCGGCGCGGATCTGGTCAAGGCGCTGTTCAAGATGGGCATGCCCGTCACGGTGAACCAGTCGATCGACCAGGACACCGCCGAGCTGCTGGTCACCGAGTTCGGCCACAACATCAAGCGCGTGTCGGATTCCGACGTCGACCTCGTAACCTCCGACGACGTGGATTCGGAAGATACGCTGGTGACGCGCCCGCCGGTCGTTACGATCATGGGCCATGTCGATCATGGCAAGACCAGCCTGCTCGACGCTCTGCGCGGCACCGATGTCGCTTCGGGCGAGGCCGGCGGCATCACCCAGCATATCGGCGCCTATCAGGTGCAGGTGAAGAGCGGCAACAAGATCACCTTCCTCGACACGCCAGGCCACGAAGCCTTCAGCGACATGCGTGCCCGCGGCGCCAACATCACCGACATCGTGGTGATCGTGGTCGCCGGGGACGACGGCCTGCGTCCGCAGACGATCGAGGCGATCAGCCACACCCGCGCGGCGGGCGTTCCGATGATCATCGCGATCAACAAGATGGACAAGCCGGGCTCCAACCCGCAGCGCGTTCGCGAGGCATTGCTGCAGCATGACGTGCAGGTCGAGAGCATGGGCGGCGACGTCCAGGAAGTCGAGGTCTCCGCGCTCAAGAAGACCGGTCTGGACGAACTGATCGACAAGATCGAGCTTCAGTCCGAAGTGCTCGAGCTCAAGGCCAACCCAGACCGCGCCGCAGAGGGCACGGTCGTCGAGGCGACCCTCGACAAGGGCCGTGGCGCCGTCGCCACGATCCTGGTCGGACGCGGCACGCTCAAGGTCGGCGACATCTTCGTCGTCGGCGCCGAGAGCGGCAAGGTGCGCGCGCTGATCGACGACAAGGGGCGCAATGTGAAGGAGGCGGGTCCGTCCCAGCCGGTCGAAATTCTCGGCCTGTCGGGCGTGCCCAGCGCCGGCGACCAGTTGTCGGTCGTCGAGAACGAAGCCCGCGCCCGCGAGGTCGCGGCCTATCGCGCCAGCGTCATCCAGCAGAAGCGCACCACGGCAGCTCCGGCCAGCCTGGAATCGATGTTCTCGGCGCTGCGCGAACAGAAGGCCCAGCAATATCCGGTCGTGGTCAAGGCCGATGCCCAGGGCTCGGTCGAAGCCATTGTCGGATCGCTCAACAAGATCTCGACCGATCTCATTCAGGTGCGCATCCTGCACGCCGGGGTCGGCGGCATCACCGAGAGCGATGTCACGCTGGCGGCCGCATCGCGCGCGCCGATCATCGGCTTCAATGTCCGCGCCAATGCGAAGGCCCGCGAGATCGCTACGCGCGACGGCGTCGCCCTCAAATATTACGACGTCATATACGATCTTCTCGACGAGATCCGCGCCGCCATGGCCGGCCAGCTCGGTCCGGAATATCTGGAGCATGTCGTCGGCCGCGCCGAAATCCGTGAGGTCTTCTCGGCAGGCAAGCATGGCAAGGCAGCCGGCCTGCTGGTTCTGGAGGGTTATATCCGCCAGAAGCTGCGCGCCCGCATCCTGCGCGACGACGTCATCATCTACAACGGCTCGATCTCGTCGCTGCGTCGCTTCAAGGACGACGTGCCGGAAGTTCGCGCCGGTCTGGAATGCGGCATCACGCTGGAAGCCACGACCGATATCAAGCCGGGCGACATCGTCGAGACCTTCGAGGTCGAGGAACGCGCGCGGACGCTCTGACGAGCATTTCGCCGCTGGACGTCAAAGCCAGGGGCCGGGCGTGGTCATGCCGCGCCCGGCCCTTCGCCTGACGGTAGCTGCGTAGCATTGCACGGAAAGGTTCACCCATGCGTCGCAACGAGACCCAAGAAGGCCGTTCGGTCCGCCTGCTCCGCGTCGGCGAGCAGGTGCGCCATGCGCTGTCCGAAATATTGACCCGCGGCGAGGTTCATGACGATATCCTTGCCCGGCATATGGTTTCTGTCACCGAAGTGCGCATGTCGCCCGACCTGCGCCACGCCACCGTCTTCGTGAAGCCCCTGCTGGGCACCGACGAGGAGGCCGTGATCAAGGCGCTCCGTACCAACACCGCCTTCCTCCAGAGCGAGGTCGCGCGCCGCGTGAACACCAAATATGCGGCCAAGCTGAAATTCCTCGCCGACGAGAGCTTCGACGAAGGCAGCCACATCGACAGCCTGCTGCGCGCTCCCACCGTCGCCCGCGATCTGGAACGGGACGACGATCAAAGCGAGGATTGACGGCTAGAGCGTTTTCGAACCAGATGGAATCATCTGGTGACTCGGAAAACGCGGTAAAACAATAATCTAGAGCGATCCGTCCGATGCAATCGGAACGGATTTCGCTCTAGGTAGGCCTGTTATCGCGCCCCACGCCTGCGGTTCAGCGCGCGCTGCTCGGCCGCATGGAGCAGCTGCTCGAGATCGTCGACATTGACGTCGAGAATGTCGGGATAGTCGTCGATCGCAGCGATCAGATCGTCGCGACCGAACTCCAGAAGATTGTGCATCACGACGGGCGCTGAGGGCGCTGCGTGCGGATAGCTATGTCCTGAAAAGCGATGGTAGCACCACGCAGTCAGGAACAGCAGCGCCGTTCCTATCGCCACCGGCATCGCGACAAAGCCATAACCACTGGCCGCCACCGCCGGGCCGCCGAGCACCGCCGTCAGGGCCACGGCCCCACCCGGCGGATGAAGGCAGCGCAGCAGCGCCATGGCGCAGATCGCGCCGCCCACTGCCAGCCCTGCCGCCCACCAGGGATCGAGCCCCAGCCGCGCCACGGTGACCCCGACCAGCGCGGACAGAATATTGCCCCCGAACAGCGCCCATGGCTGTGCCAGCGGGCTCGCCGGGACCGCGAAGACGAGCACCGCCGCCGCCCCGACAGGCGCGATCAGCAGCGGGCCATGGCCCGTGCCGATCAGCCGGTGCAGCATCCAGGCGAGGGCTGCGATCCCGATGACAGCCCCCAGCCCGGCCAGGGCGCGGTCGTTGGTCGCCCGATCCCTCACCATGCGCGAGAGCAGCACATGCCGCCGGGGCGAGAATGTGGGAGGTTTCTCTCCTGGAGCCGTGATCATACTCCGCCCTATCCACGCAAAGCCTGCCGGCGGCCAGCAAAGACTCTTTGCGCCGCCGCAATCCGCGCTACTGTCGCCGCTGTTGGGGTTGGACGGTCCATGTGATTGCCGCAGGGAACGGGCGCGCTAGGATGGGGACATGGCGAAGCTTTATTTCTATTATGCCGCGATGAACGCCGGCAAATCGGCGACCCTGCTGCAGGCCGATTTCAACTATCGCGAGCGCGGGATGCGGACCTTGCTGTTCACCGCCGCCTTCGACGATCGCTTCGAGCCGGGCAAGATCACCTCGCGGATCGGCCTGGCCGCCCATGCCACCGCGATCGACGAGGACACCGATTTGTTCGAGGAGGTCGGGATCGAGCTGGCTGAAAGCCCGGTCCATGCGGTTCTGGTCGACGAAGCGCAGTGGCTGACGCGCGCGCAGGTCTTTCAGCTTGCGGCGGTATGCGACGAACTCAACATTCCCGTGGTCGCCTATGGGCTGCGCACCGACTTTCAGGCGAAGCTCTTCCCCGGCAGCGCGGCGCTGCTCGCCATCGCCGACACACTGGTCGAACTCAAAGCGATCTGCGCGTGCGGACGCAAGGCGACGATGAACCTGCGGATCGACGACCAGGGCTATCCGGTCAAGCAGGGCGAACAGATCGAAGTGGGCGGCAATGAGCGCTATGTCGCCCTGTGCCGCCGCCATTATGCCGAACAGATGGGCCTGCGTCGGGGCGCCCTGATCGATTGAGAACGGGTCGGACAGGCCCGCCCGTGCGTCAGGCGGGGTCGCCCTGGGGCAGTTTGAGCAAGGCCGTGGTCACGCGCCCGGCGAACAGGTCGAAACTTCCGCCGAGCTGACGCGCGAGCGCCTGAGCCAGTTTAAGGCCAAGACTGTTCGTCTGCTCCAGACTGAAGCCCGTCGGAAGGCCCGCGCCGTCATCCGTCACGCGCACTTCCAACATACCGTCGGTCGTCCGTTGCGCGGTGATCTCGACGCACCCTTGCTCACGGTCGCCGAAGCCATGTTCGAGCGCGTTGCTCACCGCTTCGGCAATGATCAGGGCCATCGGCACGGCAGCATCCGGCTCGAGCGCGAAGTCCTCCTCTACGAGCACCTGACAGCAGATTCCCGGCTTGCCGCTGGCATCGATCAGATCCGGGCCCAGCTGGTCGAGAAAGTCGCGAATGTGCAACTGATCGCCATGGGGATCATAGAGTTGCCGATGGATGCGCCCGATGAGGCCAAGCCGGCGTGACGCTTCATCGAGTGCGGCCCGCGCCGCTTCATCGCTGATGCTCTTCTTCTGAAGCGCGATGAGCCCGCTGACGACCTGAAGATTGTTCGAGACGCGGTGCTGCAACTCGCGAAACAGCACCTCACCCCGCTCGGCCAGCTTGCGACTGCGCTCCCGTTCCGCCGCCAGTCGCCGATTCATCCGCTGCAGCCAGTCGATAAGGGCGACGTCGATCAGCACGACCAGCGCATAGAAGGCCATGGCGAACATGACCCCGCCGGAGAATTTCGCCGAGAAGGTCGGGGGAATGAAGCAATACCAGGATGCGAAACCGCACAGCACGGCCGCGAGCACCCCTGGCGCTATGCCGAACAGGAAAGTCGACAGGATGACGCCGGGAAAGAAGGTGACGAAGGGATAGCCCGCCGGCATGACGGGATCGGCCACCCAGCGAATGACGAAGCACAGAGCGCAGATGGCCAGCACGGCCCCATAGCGCAGCACCGGTCGATTTCGACCGAGTGGCAACCGTTCGAGAAAGGACGCGCTGTCGTCCTTCAAGGCCATTTCTCCGTCGAAATTCCCGCCTGCCTACTACGCATGTTGGCCGCTATCGGGCAACATGCTTGAATAGCGCCAAGGCTTAGCCCCCAGTCTCAACGAAAAAGGGGAGCCGCGAGGCCCCCCTCTCCCATTTCAGCAGAACCGTGCGATCAATCGTCGTCGCGGGTCAGGAAGGCCGGTGCGAACTCGGGATCGCCGCCCTCGCTGCCACCTTCCGAACGCTCGCGGCGCGGACCACGGTCGCGGCGCGGGCCACGGTCGCCGCCACCACCTTCGCGGCGGCGATCGCCGTCACGGCGCGGGCCACGATCGCCCCGGTCACCACGGTCGCTGCGCTCGCCACGCGGGCGCTCCTCGCGGGGCGGACGCGTGTCGGGCAGTTCCTCGCCGGTCTCCTGGTCGACGACGCGCATCGACAGGCGGACCTTGCCGCGATTGTCGATCTCGAGAACCTTGACCTTGACTTCCTGGCCTTCGGACAGAACGTCGGCGACCTTCTCGACCCGCTCGTTCTTGATCTCGGAGACGTGGACGAGACCGTCCTTGCCGCCCATGAAGTTGACGAACGCACCGAAGTCGACGAGGTTGACGACCTTGCCGTTGTAGATCTTGCCCACTTCCGGCTCGGCGACGATGCCGATGATCCAGTTCTTTGCGGCTTCGATCTGCGCGGTGTCGGACGACGAAATCTTGACGGTGCCGTCATCGTCGATGTCGACCTTCGCACCGGTGGTGGCGACGATCTCACGGATGATCTTGCCACCGGTGCCGATGATGTCGCGGATCTTGTCCTTGGGAACCGACATCGTCTCGATCCGCGGCGCGTGCGCCGACAACTCGGTCCGGGTGTGGTCGAGGGCCTTGGCCATCTCACCCAGGATATGCGCGCGGCCTTCCTTGGCCTGATGCAGGGCGGCGGTGAAGATCTCCTCGGTGATGCCGGCGATCTTGATGTCCATCTGCATCGTGGTGATGCCTTCGGACGTGCCCGCCACCTTGAAGTCCATGTCGCCGAGATGATCCTCGTCGCCCAGGATGTCGCTGAGAACCGCGAATTCCTTGCCTTCCAGGATCAGGCCCATGGCGATGCCCGAAACCGGCCGCTTGATCGGCACGCCGGCATCCATCATCGCGAGGCTGCCACCGCACACCGTCGCCATCGACGACGAGCCGTTCGACTCGGTGATGTCCGAGGTCAGACGGATCGTGTAGGGGAACTCTTCCTTGGTCGGCAGCACGCCGTGCAGCGCGCGCCATGCCAGCTTGCCATGGCCGACTTCGCGGCGGCCCGGCGCGCCGAAGCGACCGACTTCACCGACCGAATAGGGCGGGAAGTTGTAGTGCAGCATGAAATGCTCGTAGCGCAGGCCGTTCAGGCCATCGATCATCTGCTCTGCATCCTTGGTGCCGAGGGTGCAGGTCGAAATGCTCTGCGTCTCGCCACGGGTGAACAGCGCCGAACCATGAGCGCGCGGCAGGAAGTGCGCTTCCGCGACGATCGGACGGACCGTGCGGGTGTCGCGGCCGTCGATGCGGCGGCCTTCCTTCAGGATCGCCGTGCGGACGATCTCGGCTTCCAGCTTCTTGACGAGCTTCATCGCCGCCATCTGGTCCTGCGGAGTCGCCTCTGCAAAGGCTTCCTTCGCCTTGGCGCGGGCCGCGTTCAGCGCGTTCGAACGCTCGGACTTGTTGGTCAGCTTGTAGGCTGCCTCGATGTCCTTGCCGATCAGCTTCTTGAGCTTGGTCTTGGCGGCCGAGAGATCGGCCTGCGGGGCCATTTCCCAAGGTTCCTTGGCCGACTTCTCGGCCAGCTTGATGATCGCCTTGATGACGTCCTTGCACGCCTTGTGCGCGAACATCACGGCGCCCAGCATGACCTCTTCTGACAGCTCCTTGGCTTCGGATTCGACCATCATGACGGCGTCATGGGTAGCTGCGACGACCAGGTCGAGTTCGCCCTCGGCGACCTGCGTGTCGGTCGGGTTCAGCAGATATTCGCCATCCTTGTAGCCGACGCGGGCGGCGCCGATCGGGCCCATGAAGGGAACACCCGAGATGGTGAGGGCGGCCGAGGCGGCGATCATCGCGAGGATGTCGGGCTCGTTCTCGCCGTCATAGCTCAGCACCTGAGCGATGACGTTGATCTCGTTGTAGAAGCCTTCCGGAAAGAGCGGACGGATCGGGCGGTCGATGAGGCGGGAGACCAGCGTCTCCTTCTCGGTCGCGCCACGCTCGCGCTTGAAGAAGCCGCCGGGAATGCGACCCGACGAGAAATACTTCTCCTGATAATGAACGGTCAGCGGGAAGAAGTCCTGCCCTTCCTTGACGCTGCGCGCCGCGGTCACGGCGCAGAGGACGACGGTCTCGCCGAGGGTCGCGAGCACCGCGCCGTCGGCCTGGCGGGCAACGCGGCCCGTTTCCAGCGTGAGGGTCTGGCCGCCCCACTGGATTTCAACTTTCTTCGTATCGAACATGTGGCTTCCTTGTCTCCGAACGCCCTATGCGCCCGGGGCCTATGAGGGCGACCGGAGCCCCGCTCCGCATCACCCGAGGGGCAGGCCGACTTCGACCTGCCATGGCGGGATCGTCTGCCCGCCGTCCTGCCCGGAACCGAATTGCTCCTGGCCGGAAAGAGAACGGCCCCGGAAACCGGGGCCGTTCCGAAACTTGCTTACTTGCGCAGGTTCAGCTTGCCGATGAGGGCAGTGTACCGGTCGACGTCCTTCCGCTTGAGATAGTCGAGAAGGCTGCGGCGCTTGTTGACCAGCATCAGCAGACCGCGGCGCGAGTGATTGTCCTTCGCGTGGGTCTTGAAATGCTCGGTCAGATTGGTGATGCGCTCGGTCAGGATCGCGACCTGGACCTCGGGGCTGCCGGTGTCGCCATCGGCACGGGCGTTGTCGGCAATGATCGCGGTCTTGCGCTCGGCGGTAACGGTCATTCTTCTTCCTTCGACATCAGATTGAAACCCCGCACGACGCGGACCTCGCGGTCCTCGACCTCCACCAGCGCAACGGGCATGTCGCCGTCTATCGCAAGATTGAGGCCGGAAGGTGCGGCGATCCCGACCAACTTGCGCCCCTCGCGGAGCGCCCTTGCCTGATCGGGGGTGACGGGAAGAGCCGGGATGTCGTCCAGCCCCGCCGTCAGCGGCAAGAGTATCTGTTCAAGGTGCCGGGCCTTAGCAAGTTCCTCCAGCTTGTCCAGCGGAATCGCCGGATCGAGCGTGAACGGACCGGCCTTGGTGCGGCGGAGCATGGTGACATGGCCGACCGTTCCCGCCGCCCGCGCGATGTCTCGCGCCAGGCTGCGAACATAGGTTCCCTTCGACACCACGCAGGAGAAGGTAGCCTCGGCGAGACCATCGCCCTCGCCGATCGGCGCGGCCGAAACCAGCTCCAGCCGGTGGATCGTAACCGCGCGGGTCTTCATCTCGACGGTCTCGCCGGCGCGGGCACGATCATAGGCACGCTCGCCATCGATCTTGAGCGCGGAATAGACCGGCGGCACCTGGTCGATCGGCCCACGAAAGCGGTCGAGGACCGCCTCGATGTCGGCGCGGGTCGGTCGGACGTCCGACGTCTCCGCCATCACGCCTTCAGCATCGAGCGTGTCGGTCTGGATCCCGAAACCGATGGTGAAGTCATAGGCCTTGTCGGCGTCGAGCATCCGCCCCGACAATTTGGTCGCCTCGCCCAGCGCGACCGGCAGCACCCCGGACGCCAGCGGGTCTAGCGTACCCCCATGGCCGACCTTGTACTTGCCATAACCACCGACGCGCAGCGCGCGCTTTACCGCCGAGACGATCTGGGTCGATCCGGGGCCGACCGGCTTGTCGATAATGATCCAGCCATGCATCGCGCGGCTCTATCCGCGCGGTCCCCGGCTGTCGAGCGCGGGTCGCGCGAAATCGAAGTGCCTGAAATCAGACCTGCAGTTCGAGCCCGTCATAGGAGCAGACGACTTCGAGCGGCTGCCGGTCCTTGCGGCTCAGCGCCTCATATTGGATCGTCTCCTCCAGCAGCGCATCGATATCGCGGTCGCTGCTGGTCGGCTCATGGTGGAACAAAGCGAGCTTGCGCGCACCGGCACCGTGGCAGAGATTGACCGCCATCACATTGGACGAATGGCCCCAGTCCGCCTTCAGCGTGATGCTCTCCGCCAGCGAATACATGGTGTCGCAGACGACCAGATCGGCGTCGCGGAAGAAGCCCTCGAAGGCGCGCTGGTCGTCCAGATCGTCCATGCGGTGCTCGGCATCGGTCGAGAAGACGAAGGTCTTGCCGCCGCGGTGGAATTTCCAGGCATAGGACACATGGCTGTGATCCTGCGGCATGAGTTCGACGTCGACGCCGTCGACCGTGTACCGCTCGCCTGGCGTCAGGACGCGGAATTCGATCTTCGCACGCAGCCAGTCGAAGGCGACCGGAAAGCTGATCTCCTCCTGCTGCCGGCGCAGCGCCTCCTCGCAATCGGCATGCCCCGAATGGATGACGATATGGGTGTTCGGATCGAAGGCCGGTCCGAAGAAGGGAAAGCCCATGATGTGGTCCCAGTGGAGGTGGGACATGAAGAAGTTGAACTTGCGGGCGCGCCCCTGTCCGAAGCGGCGGAAGGCGTCGTTGCCCAGCTCACGCAACCCCGAACCCATGTCGAGCACAAAGAAGCTCTCGTCGGCCCCTTCGATTTCAAGGCAGGTCGTGGCGCCGCCATAGGTACGCCCTTCCCCGAAGCTGAGTTCCTCGGTCACGAAACGCCGCGCCTCGGCCTCGTCGGCAAAGGCCCGGCCCTGCGCCCGCATCAGCGCATGGGCGATCTTCGCCTCGATCGCTGCCGCACGCGGTGCGACCGGCAGCGAACCGCGCGTCCCCCAAAAGCGGACCAACATCCCCCCCAACGCTTACTCTCCCCCGTCGTTCGGATCCTCGATGATGTCGAAGATGAGCTGATAGCGGCTGATCTCCAATATCTTCCGCAGGGCCGCCCCCGGCCGCGCGAGGATGATCTTGACGCCGCCGGCGACCGCATCCTTGCGCGCGATCGTCAGTGCCATGAGCGCGGATGCCGACATATGGCCGACCGCCGCCAGATCGATGATCAGCGGGACCGAGCGCGCCACCGCCTCGGACACGGCCTGCCGCAGATTTTCGAGAAACAGGTCGCGGTCGCCATCCTCGATATCGCCTCGCGGACTGGCGATCAGCCTCTGGCCAACAGCTGCGGCGGTCCACTCCATCGAAGCACTCCCCCGCTCCGTTACGGTTGCAAGCTTAAGGCCGTATCGCTCAGGCTGCAACGCCACTGATCATCCCTTCGCCAATGCCGACTTCACATGCGGCAGGATGCCCCGCACGATCACGCCGACTCCGCGCGCATTCGGGTGAATCGCATCCCCGATGTGCAACGATCGGTCGCCCACCACACCCTGGAGAAAGAACGGATAGAGCTTCACCATGTGCTTCGCCGCCAGCCGTCGATACATAGGGTTGAACTTTCCCGCATAATCCGGGCCGAGGTTGGGCGCGGCCACCATGCCGGCGAGCAACACGGGGATGCGCCGCCGACCCAGCTCGGTCAAAATCGCATCGAGATTGGCTTCAGCCTTGGCAGGATCGAGCCCGCGCAGCATGTCATTGGCGCCCAGCTCCACGATCACCAGATCCGGTTTTGCCTTGGCCGCCGACAGGACCCAGGCGAGGCGCGCCTTGCCCTGCGCAGTCGTATCGCCCGACACGCCGGCATTCTGCACGCGCGCCGCGGTGCCCGATCGCCGCAGTGCTGCCTCCAGCTGCGGCACGAATCCCTGCCCCGGTGGCAGACGGTAGCCAGCCGTCAGGCTGTCGCCGAAAGCGACGACCAGCTTGTCGGCGGCCTGCGCGGCCCCGGACAAAAGCAACGCCGCCAAGAAAGCGAACATGGATCGGTACAAACTCATATCTCCGATATTGGCAGATGCCCGGCATTTGTCGATCCACCGGACACGCTTCTTTACGATTCGACCGATGAGGCCCGCCGCCGCGTCAGTTACGGTCGACGAGCAGCGGATAAGGATTGATCGCCTTGCCCTGCCACCAGCCTTCGCCGGGGGCCATGACATTGACCGCGAAGTGGAGATGCGGTGCGTCCTCGCTGGCGTCGCCGGTGGAGCCAACCGTCGCGATCCGCTGCCCCTGCGCGACACGCTGCCCTTCGGCCAATCCCGGCGCATAGCTGTCGAGATGGGCATAATAATCGATCCATTGGCCGCCAGTGCGGCGGACATAAATGGTGCGGCCGCCCAATTTGCTGTCGAAGAGCTTTTCCACCGTCCCGGCGGCGGCTGCGATCACCGGCGTGCCGCGCGGTGCCATGATGTCGATCGCGTCGTGCACCCGCCCGTCTCCCCGCGCATCATCGAATGTGTCCGCCAATTGGTCCGCCGTCACGCCCTCGACCGGAATGAAAAGGCCGGTCGAGGAGCGTTGCGGCGCTGGGGAAGGTGAAGCCTGACGGACGGCGACAGTGACAGGCTGCTTGGCAGCCGGGGCGGTTTCCGGAGGTTCGCTTCGATCCGGCAGATTGAGTATGAGGACCCAGCCGACATAGCCGAGAACCACCACCGCCAGGACGATCGCGAGCTTGCGGATCATCGGCGGGTTACTCCTGGAAGATCGCCGGCGTGCCCGGCTTGACCATCACCGCGAGCCGCGCCGCGTCCCAGTTGGTCAGGCGAATGCAGCCATGGCTTTCGGTGCGGCCGATATTCTCGGGCCTGGGCGTGCCGTGGATGCCATAATGCTTCTTGTCGAGGTCGATCCACACGACACCCACGGGGCCGTTGGGCCCGGGCGGAAGGAGCGCCTTCTGGTCCTTGCTGTCGGCGTCCCAGAACAGCTTGGGGTTATAGTGGAACGGAGGGTTGTAGGCCCGCCCCTGGATCTTCCAGCTGCCGATCGGCAGCGGGTCATGCTTGCTGCCCATGGTCGCCGGGAATTGCGCGACGAGTTTGTCCGCCGCGTCGAAGGCGCGCAGCACGCCGTCCGACTTGTCGACCACGACCTTGGCCACCTCGGGCTGGTCCGAACCGACGTTGAGCGTCCACAGCGTCTTGCGCCAGCCGGGGTTGATGTCTTCCGGGAAGGCCTGCGCCGGAGGAATGACATTGGGCACCCGGATGACCGTGCCCGCGACCAGCTTCGTACCGGGCGAGTTGAGCGCGATCAGCGTCTGCCGGGTCGTGTGGTAGCGCTCGGCCAGCTTCTCCATGGCGTCGGAATAGCCGAGGCTTTTCATCTTCGCCTGCTGCGACACCTTCGGTGGGATTGGGCCGACGAAGGGTCCCTCCAATATCTCGGGGGTCAGCTTGACCTCGATCACGGTCGGCATCTCGCGGAACGGCTCGAAGCTCTTGACCGTGGCTTCGTCGAGTTTGCCGGTGACGGTCAGGCCCTTGGCCTGCTGCCATCCGCTTAGGGCTTTCGCCAAGCTGCTGCCGCCGGCGCCGTCGATCACGCCGGGGCCGAAGCCCAGCCGGTCGAGGAGCACCTGCGCGCCCAATATGCGCTGCTCCGGCTTCGCCGTCTGGGCGGGCAGCGCCACGGGAGCGGTCAGGGCGGCGGAGAGCAGGAGGACGGAATATAGACGCACACGCAGTTCCTTCGATCGTGACGTCGGAAGAACGTACGGTTCGGCTTTTCTTTCCGCCCACGCGGCCGCGATCAGCACGGATGTGATTGTCGCCCGATCAAGTCCGATCCGCTAGACTTGGACAGCGGACCGTCATCCTCTCCCTGCCGGTGTCAAAGGACGGGAAGCGAAGCTCCAGAAAGCCGCATCAAGGGCACCGGTGGAGAGAGATTGCGATGGCCGAGCTTCAGCCTGTGACGGACAATCGCGCATCGGCTCCGTCGGCCTATGACTGGTATGTCGTCGCAATCCTCTTCGCGACCTCGGTGCTCGGCTATGTCGACCGGGTGATCCTCAGCTTCCTCGCCGAACCGATCAAGGCCAGCCTGGCGCTCGCCGACTGGCAGGTGGGGGCGGTGACGGGGGCCGCCTTTGCCCTTCTTTACGTCTTCGGCGGCGTCTTCATCGGCAGGTTGCTCGACCGGGGCCGGCGCATCGCGATCCTGTCGCTCTGCATCCTGACCTGGTCGCTCGCGACCGCAGCGAGCGGGATCGCAACAGGATTCATCACGCTGTTCGTCGCGCGCATGTTCGTGGGCGTCGGCGAGGCCGGCCTCAACCCGGCGGCGATCGGCATCATCTCCGCGCGCTTCGCGCAGGACCGGCTGCAGAAACCGATCGGGCTGTTCACCACCGGCCTCTATGTCGGCGGCGGCCTTGCGATGATGGCGGGGGCGAAACTGCTCGCACGGTTCGCCGCAGGCGGTCCCTATCACCTCCCCATTTTGGGCGAGGCCGAGCCGTGGCGTCTCGTCTTCCTGTTGCTCGCGCTACCCGGCGTGGGGCTGGCGCTGCTGCTGTGGACGTCGGTGAAAGACGGTGCGCCTTCCGCAGCCGCGCACAAGGCGTCCGGCGGCGATGCCCTGACCTTTGCCCGCGCGAACCGGCGGCCGCTGACGCTGCTTGCGCTGAGCATCGTCGCCTGGTCGATGAACAATTACGGGCTGCTCAACTGGTATCCGGCGATGCTGATGCGGTCGCACGACATGACGCCGGCCATGGTCGCGTCGACCTACGGCCCGGCCTTCCTGTTCGCCGGCGTCGGCGGCTGCCTGGTCGCCCACCCCTGCCACCGCTTTTTGAAGCGACGCACGGGCGACAAGGCCGCCTATCATCTTTGCTTTGCGGCAATGAGCGTGCTCAGCCTGACGACGATCGTTGGACCGCTGATGCCGACCGTCAGCGGCGCTGTGGTGATGGCTTTCGTCAACCTCTTCGTCAGCGCGCTCTCCGTGACCGCCGTGTTCATCCTGCTCGTGACGATCGTACCGCCCGCGCTACGCGGCCGATATACCGGTCTCTACATGGCGCTGGTGAACCTGACCGGGGGGGCCTTCGGCTCGGTGCTGGTCGGACTACTGACCGACACGCTGTTCGGCACCGAGCGCCTCGACCTCGCCTTGTCGACGATGGCGCTGGTCTTCGGCTCGCCCGCCGCGCTGCTGATGCTTCTCGCCTCGCGGCCCGGGAACGCGGTGTTGGCGCCTAGGGCTGGGCCACTGCCAGCTTGAGTTCCTGGATCGAGCTGCGTGGCGTCGGCGCGAGCAGCAGGCTGCCTTCGATGCGGCCATGTTCGCAGGTCCATTGGAAGCGCGCTCCCATTGCGGTCTGCGGGCTGGGCGTCGCGCTGGTGTCACAGGCGCCGACCGCAGTCCGCAATCGGGCGAGGTCGGCCTTCCAATGCGCTGCGTCGCGGTCGAGAAGGAAATTCATCGCCAGACGGTCGCGCGCCGTCAGCACGTCGCCCGAAGCCCAGATCCGCCCCACGGCAGCATAGGCTTCGTTCACCCCGGCGCTGACCGGGATCGCCCGATCGACGATCGCCCCGGCAGAGTGGAGCGCGAGCGCTGCCCTGAACGCCGGCACATAGGGTGCGGCATAGGTGCGATTGGCAAAGGCGAAGATCGCGACGCCCTTGTCCGGCATCAGCATGACCACCGACCCATAGCCGGGATAGCCGCCGGTGTGTGTCACCACCCGGCCCAGGTCGCAATCGTCGATCACGCGCCAGCCCATCGCATAGGCGCCCGCCTGCCGGCAGGGCGCGCCGCCGATCGCCGCCGCCCGCATGGTGCCCGTCGCAAAGTTCGACCCTTCGACGATCGACCGCACCGTCGCCCGCGAGACGGGCCCCGCATCGGCATCGTCACGGGCCGGCCAGGCCGACAGGAGAAAGGATATCCAGCGGACATAGTCCTCCGCGCTGGTTTCCATGCCGCCCATCGCGCCGAAGGCACCGTCGGCGAGATCGGGTTCGCGCACCCAGCGATCATCCTCCCAGCGATAGCCGATCGCGCGCCGGTCGAGGGGAGACTTGGCTATGTCATACGTCGTCGATGCCATGCCGAGCGGGCGCAGCAGGGTGTCACCGATATAGTCCTGATAGCGCTTGCCCGAGACGTTGGAGACGATCCGGCCGAGCGTGGCATAGCCGAAGTTCGAATATTCCATGGCGCTACCCGGCACCCGTGAGAAGGGGACGCCCGCACGGAGCATCGCCGTGAAATCGGCCTCGGGCAATGACTGCTGCCGGTCGCCCCACGGATTGTCGTCGACGAAACCGGCGCTGTGGTTGAGCAGGTCGCGGACAGTCAGCCGGCGGGCATCCTTTGTCGGATAGGTCCATCCGCGCAGTTCCGGCACATAGGTCTCGGCGGGGCGATCGAGAGACAGCCGGCCTTCGTCGCGCAGCTTGAGGATGGCAAGCGCGGTGAACGCCTTGCTCATCGAGGCGATCCGGAACAACGTCCGCCGGTCGACCGGCGTGCTGCGGTCGAGGTCCTGGACACCCAGTCCCCCGAAATGGACCAGCCGGCCATCGGCCACCACGCCATAGGCCATGCCGGGCACATGGGCGTCGAGCGCCCAGCGGCTGAAGATGGCGTCGACCTGGGCGAGCGTTGCGGCATCGATCACGGCCGCTCGTGCGGGCATTATCGAGATGAGGAACGACAGGCACAGCGTGGTCAGCAAACGAAGCAAGGCGCGTCTCCCCGGTCGCGCCGCCCCGACAGGTCAGCCGATCAGCGCCGGTCCTTGGTAGCCGAGAAGTGCAGCGCCGGGAACTTGCCCTGGATATAGTTCAGTTCCCACGCATCCTTGGCCATGAACACCGGCGCCTCGTCGCGGTCGCTGGCCATCGCCGAGCGGTGCAGCCCCATGAACTCGTCGAGCGCCTTGGGATCGTCCGAGGTGACCCAGCGCGCGGTGTCATAGGGCGAAGGCTCGAAGCTGGCCTCGACCTTATATTCCGCCTGAAGACGCGAGATGAGCACGTCGAGCTGCAGCTGCCCGACCACGCCGACGACCAGCTGCGAACCGATCTGCGGGTGGAAGACCTGCATGATTCCCTCCTCGGCCATGTCGTTGAGCGCGTTGCGCAGCTGCTTGGTCTTGGTCGGGTCGGCGAGCTTCACGCGGCGGAGGATTTCCGGCGCGAAGTTCGGCAGGCCGGTGAAACGGATCGCCTCGCCTTCGGTCAGCGTGTCGCCGACGCGCAGCGTGCCGTGGTTGGGTATACCGATGATGTCGCCGGGAAAGGCCTCCTCGGCCAGCTCCCGGTTCTGCGCGAAGAACAGGATCGGGCTGTGCACCGCGATGACCTTGCCGGTGCCGACCTGGTTCAGCTTCATGCCGCGCCGGAACTTGCCCGAGCAAAGCCGCATGAAGGCGACGCGGTCGCGGTGCTGCGGATTCATGTTTGCCTGCACCTTGAACACGAAGCCGGCGACATTGGGCTCGCCGGGATCGACGTCGCGCGGCTCGCCCGGCTGCGGGCGCGGGCTGGGCGCGAAGTCGGCGAGCGCGTCGATCAGCTGCTCGACGCCGAAATCCTTGAGCGCGGAGCCGAAATAGACCGGGGTCAGGTCGCCATGGAGATAGGCCTCCTCATCGAACGGTGCATAGCCGGCCTGGGCCAGCTCGGCCTCTTCGCGCAGCAGCGCGACCGCTTCGGCCGACAGCAGATCGTCCAGCTGCGAGTCGCCGAGGCCCGAAACCGAGACCGAATCGCCCTCGAACGCGCCGGTGGCGTCGTCCGCAGGCCGGTGCAGCCGGTCGCGGGCCAGATCGTAGATTCCTTCGAAGGTGCCGCCCATGCCGGCAGGCCAGCTCATCGGCGCGACGTCGAGCGCCAGTGCGTCGGCCACTTCGTCGAGCAGTTCGAACGGCGGACGGCCCTCGCGGTCGACCTTGTTGATGAAGGTGATGATCGGGACCGAGCGCAGCCGGCAGACCTCGAACAGCTTGCGGGTCTGCGGCTCGATGCCCTTGGCCGCGTCGATCACCATCACCGCCGAGTCGACGGCGGTCAGCGTGCGATAAGTGTCCTCCGAGAAGTCCTCGTGGCCCGGCGTGTCGAGCAGGTTGAAGGTGATGCCGTCGCGCTCGAAGGTCATCACCGACGAGGTGACCGAAATGCCGCGCTGCTGCTCGATCTTCATCCAGTCGGACCGGGCGCGGCGGGTCTGGCCGCGCGCCTTCACCTCGCCGGCCAGGTGGATCGCGCCGCCGAAATAGAGGAGCTTTTCGGTCAGCGTGGTCTTGCCGGCGTCGGGATGCGAGATGATCGCGAAGGTGCGGCGGTCGGGGCGGTTCGGCTTGCTCATGATGGCGCGGGCCGATAGCAGCCTTCGGCGACCTACATAAGCCCCAGCGCCGCATCACGCCCTCTTGGCGGGTCGGGCCGGATCGAAAGCAGGCGATGCCAGAGCAGGATTACGACGTCATCATCATCGGCGCGGGAGCGGCGGGCATGATGTGCGCGCTGACGGCGGGGCAGCAGGGCAAGCGGGTGCTGCTGCTCGACCATCTCGACCGGGCTGGCGCCAAGATCCTGATTTCGGGCGGTGGTCGCTGCAACTTCACCAATATCGAAGCCGACCGGCACGACCGCTTCCTGTCCGCCAATCCGCATTTCGCCCGCTCGGCGCTGTCGCGCTATCGCCCCTCGGACTTCATCGCGATGGTCGATGCCCATGGCATCGCCTGGCACGAAAAGACGCTCGGCCAGCTCTTCTGCGATGGATCGGCCCGGCAGATCGTGGCGATGCTGGAGGAGGAATGCGCGCGCGGCGGCGTGGAGACACGCCTTTCCACGCTGGTGCGCTCGATCTCCCACGCCGATGGTCGCTTCGCGGTGGACACGTCGGGTGGGCTGCATCAGGCGAGCGCACTTGTGATCGCCACGGGCGGCCCCTCGATCCCGAAGATGGGCGCGACCGGCTTCGCCTATGACGTCGCGCGACAGTTCGGACTCAAGGTCGTCGAGCCGCGCCCCGCGCTGGTCCCGCTGACCCTCGGCGCGGGAGATCGCCTGTTCGAGAGCCTGTCCGGAGTCGCGGTCGACAGTGTCGCGCGATTGGGCAAGACCGCCTTCCGTGAAGCCTCGCTGTTCACCCATCGCGGCCTGTCGGGCCCCGCCATCCTCCAGATCAGCAGCTATTGGCGCCACGGCGACACGATCCGGCTCGACCTGCTGCCCGACTGCGATGCCGCGCAGTTGCTGACCGAGGGCAAGCGCGTCCGCCCCAAGGCCGAGCCGCGTACGCTGCTGCGGGAGAAGCTGCCCGACCGGCTCGCCGATGCGCTCGCCGACCGGCTCAATCTCTCAGGGCCGCTGCATGGCCAGCGTGATCAGCAGCTGGCCGAGGCCGGCCGCACGCTCAACGGCTGGCCGTTTACCCCCAATGGCTCGGAAGGTTTCGCCAAGGCCGAGGTGACGATCGGCGGTGTCTCGACCAATGGTCTCGATCAACGCACGCTGGCGGCGAAGAAAGCGCCGGGCCTTCACTTCATCGGCGAGGCAGTCGACGTGACCGGCTGGCTGGGCGGCTATAATTTTCAGTGGGCGTGGGCGAGCGGCCGCGCGGCGGGCCTGGCGGTTTGACCGCGGCCCAGCCGTCCGCCGCTCAGCAGGTCGGCGGCGGCAGGCGACAGCGTCTCGACCGCCTTGGCGAGCCCGATCGCAAAGACCAGCGCGAGCAGCGGCATGATCAGGAACAGGCCCAGCCAGCCGGGCTCGCCCATCGGTCCGGTCAGCGCACCCAGCTGCGGCACGATCAGCCACATGAACAGCAGGTGCGAACAGAACAGGAAGAAGGCATAGCGCTCGAGGCTGAGCAATTGCGCGCCGATCGGCCGCCGGGCGAGGCCGATGGCAAGCCGCCAGACGAGCAGCGCCACCGCCGCGCGCATGACCAGATCGACGGCAGCGAGCAGATGAAGGTCGAGTCCGCCGCGCCCGTCCATCGCGACCGACAGGCCGATCTTGACCGGCGCGATCAGAAGAAAGGGCAGAGCCGCCTGCCAGGGCGCGAGACGTGCCGCCGCTTCGGCCAGGCCATGGCGGCGCGTCAGCAAGCCGGCGATGAAGAAGATCAGGATCGACGGACGGAGCAACAGATAAAGCTGCCAGCCGCCGATCACCCAGATCGCCGTCGCCGCCATAAGAAGGAGCAGCGAGCGGCTGGAGAGCCTCACCAACAGAGGCGCCGCAGCCATGCACAGGAACAGATCGCGCAGGAAGGTCATCTGCACATTGATGTCGGCCGCGCCAGTCAGGCTCATCAGATTATTCGCGAAGAACAGGATATCGCCCGACATCGGCCCGATGATCCACCCGGCCCTCGACGCGCTCATCACGACGACGAGCGCGATCGCGTTCCACAGCAGCATCGGCGCCAGCACGCCCCTCGCCTTGCCCGAGAGAAACGACCCCGGCCCGCGCTTCGCAATCGACGCCGTCACCAGCCAGCCCGACACCATCGTCAGCAGCGGCACCGAGGCACGGCCAAACAATTCGACCACCGACCAGCGCACCACGCCCTGCGTCGTCTCGGCCAGCCGCGACATCTGCTCGCCGCCGATGCCGGTCCAGGCGTGGACATAAACGATGCCCAGGATGCAGATGAGGCGCGCGACGCCGATTGCCTGCGACAGCGGCGGCCCCGCCTCTCTCTGCATGACCGTGACCGGCCGCGTCATGGATGTTCGCCCTTCATGCCCCCAGCCAACGCACGTCTCCCTGAACCCTCGCTGCACGCGTCGATGAATCGACGCGTCGACGGGACGGCTCGTTTCACGAGACGTTTGCACGCAGCTTTCGGCGCTCATTCCGGCCGTCGGATGCCCTACGAAGGGCACGCGTCATGTCTTCCGTTGCGGCCCGGAGGTCACAGCCGATCGGAGCTGCGCTTTGCCGTGTTTATCCCTGCTGGCCTTGAACGGGCTGTCGGACTATAGGAGCGGCGAAGTCCCGCCGCGTACAGCAGGCGCGACCAAGACATATCGGATATACTATGCCTTTTTCGACCCTGCCGCGGCCCGTTGCCGAGGCCATTGAAGAGCGTGGCTACACCGCGCCGACTCCCGTTCAGGCCCAGGTGATCGCCGCCGAAGCCAATGACCGCGACCTTCTCGTCTCCGCCCAGACCGGCTCCGGCAAGACGGTGGCCTACGGCCTCGCCATCGCCGAAACTCTGCTGCGGGGCGAAGCCGCCCTGCCCCGGCCCGGCGAGCCCCTCGCCCTGATCATCGCGCCCACCCGCGAACTGGCGCTCCAGGTACAGCGCGAGCTCCAGTGGCTCTATGCCAAGCTCGGCGCCCGCGTCGTCAGCTGCGTCGGCGGCATGAACGTGCGCGTGGAGCAGCGCCAGCTCAGCTATGGCTGCCACATCGTCGTCGGCACGCCCGGCCGCCTGCGCGACCATCTCGAGCGCGGCGCGCTGCAGCCCGGCTCGCTCCGCGCGGTAATCCTCGACGAAGCCGACGAGATGCTCGACCTGGGCTTCCGCGAGGATCTCGAGGAAATCCTCGACATGACCCCGCCCGAGCGGCGCACGCTGCTCTTCTCCGCGACGATGCCCAAGCCGATCGCCATGATGGCAAAGCGCTACCAGCGCGACGCGCTGCGGATCGAGACGACCGGCGAGCGCGAGCGTCATGCCGACATCGATTATCGCGCCGTCGCGGTCGCCCCCGGCGACATCGAGCATGCCGTGGTCAACATCCTGCGCTTCCACGAAGCCAAGGGCGCGATGATCTTCTGCGCCACGCGCGAAAATGTCCGCCGCCTGTCGGCCGCACTGACCGAGCGCGGTTTCGCTGCCGTGACCTTGTCGGGCGAACTCAGCCAGAACGAGCGCAACCATGCGCTGCAGGCGCTGCGCGATCGGCGGGCCCGCGTCTGCGTGGCAACCGACGTGGCCGCGCGCGGCATCGACTTGCCCGGCCTCGAACTGGTGATCCACGCCGAACTGCCGATCGACGCAGAGACGCTCCAGCACCGCTCGGGCCGCACCGGCCGCGCTGGCCGCAAAGGCACCTGCGTTCTCGTCGTCCCCTATACCCGCCGGCGCCATGCCGAGCGGCTGCTGCGCGGTGCCAATGTCCAGGTGAACTGGGACAAGGTGCCGAGCGCCGAGGACATCCACGCGCGCGACGACGAACGGCTGATCGAAAGCCTGTCTGCGATCGAGATCGCCGACGAGGATCGTGAGGTCGCCCGCAAGCTGCTCGAATCGCGGTCCGCCGAGGATATCGCAGCCGCCTTCGTTCGCGCCCAGCGGCAAAGTCTGCCGGCGCCCGAGGAACTGGCCGATGCCAGCCCCGCGCCGCAAGCCGCTCGCGAGCAGGGGCCCCGCCCCGGCTTCGAGGATGTCAGCTGGTTCCGCATCAACGCCGGTCGCGACAGCAGTGCCGACCCGCGCTGGCTGCTGCCGCTGATCTGCCGCCGTGGCCACATCACCAAGCGCGACGTCGGCGCGATCCGCATCTTCCCGAACGAAACCCGCTTCGAGATTCCCCGGGCGCTCGTCTCCAAATTCATGTCGGCGGTGAAGCGCACGGCCGGCGAGGACGAGAGCGTGGTGATCGAGCCGGCGGGCGATGCTCCGCCGCCCGAACGCCGTGGGCCACCGCGCGACAATCGGCGCCCGGGCGGTCCGCCGCGTCCGCCACAGGGCCGGGGCGGTCCCCGCCGCGGACCGCCGCGCCGCTGACGCTCGAAAAATCGAACAAAAAAGGGGCGCTCCTCGGCGCCCCTTTTCATGTCTGCTGTTCCGGAGTGTCGATCAGAAAGCTTCTTCGGGAAGCTCCATCGTCGACCGCTTGCCCGCCTTGATCGCGGTGAGCAGCCCCGCGACCTGCGGCAGGATGCGTTCGTAGAAGAAGCGTACCGTCGTGATCTTGTTGGCGTAGAAGCCATCCGGGTCCTGCCCCATCATCTTCTTCATGCCCGCGATCTTGGCCGAGCGCGCGAAGAGATAGGCGATGGCGACCAGACCGAGCAGCCGCAGATAATCGGTCGCGGCGGCACCGGCTTCCTCGGGATCGGCCATCCCCTTCTGGGCGATCGTCGCCGTCGCAAGCTGGAGCGCCCCGAAGGACTTTTCCAGCGCGTCGACCATCTTCTCCATCCCCGGCACCGCCTTGTTCTTCTCGATGAACTCGGACACCGGGTGGAAGAAGGAACGCAGATAGCGGCCGGCATGGGTCGGCATCTTGCGACCGACGAGGTCGAGCGCCTGGATGCCGTTGGTGCCCTCGTAAATCATCGTGATGCGGGCATCGCGCGCATATTGCTCGACGCCATGCTCGCGGATGTAACCATGGCCGCCATAGACCTGGATCGCGATCTGCGAGGCCTCATGGCCGAGATCGGTGAGCAGAGCCTTGACCACCGGGGTCATCAGCGCGGTCATGTCCTCGGCGCGCTGGCGCAGCTCGGGATCGGGCGAATGACGCTCGGCGTCGAGCGCGCGCGCGACCCACATCTGCAGCGCGCGGCACCCTTCGGTATAGGCGCGCATCGTCATCAGCATGCGGCGCACATCGGGGTGGACGATGATCGGATCGGCCGACAGATCGGGGCGCTTGGTGCCCGACAACGAGCGACCCTGGACGCGGTCCTTCGCATAGGCGACCGCGCTCTGATAGGCCGCGGTGCCGACGCCGAGGCCCTGGGTGCCGACCGAAACGCGCTCGGTGTTCATCATGGTGAACATCGCCGCGAGGCCCTTATGCGGCTCGCCGACCAGCCAGCCCTTGGCATCGTCGAAGCTCATCTGGCAGGTGGCCGAAGCCTTCAGGCCCATCTTGTGCTCGATGCCCGTGCACTGGACGCCGTTGCGCGGACCGACGCTGCCGTCGTCCTTCGGCAGGAATTTCGGCACCAGGAACAGGCTGATTCCCTTCACGCCCTTGGGCGCGTCGGGCAGGCGGGCGAGGACGAGGTGGATCACATTTTCGGTCAGGTCATGGTCACCGGCCGATATGAAGATCTTGTTGCCGGTGATCAGATAGCTGCCATCGTCCTGCGGAACCGCCTTGGTGCGCAGCATGCCGAGGTCGGTGCCGCAATGCGGCTCGGTCAGGCACATCGTGCCGGACCACACGCCTGCGACCATGTTGGGCAGATAGCGCTGCTGCAGATCCTCCGACGCATGGCCGATGATCGCGGAAGCCGCACCATGGGTGAGGCCCGGATAAAGGCCGAACGAGATGTTTGCCGAGCTGATCATCTCCTCGACCGCCTTGTTGACCGTCTCGGGCAGGCCCTGGCCACCCCATTTCGGGTCCGAGGCGAGCGCGCACCAGCCGCCGTCGCGGAACTGGTCATAGGCTTCCTTGAAACCCTTGGGTGTCCGCACGACCCCATTTTCCCACAGGCACCCTTCCTCGTCTCCACTGGCGTTCAGCGGCAGCAGCACATCCTTCGCCAGACGCGCCGCTTCCTCGAGCACTGCATCGACGAGGTCGGGCGTGAATTCGGCATGGGCCGGCAGCGCGCCATATTCGTCCTTGCCGAACAGTTCGTGGATCAGGAAACGCATGTCGCGTAGCGGCGCTTCATAGACTTGCATCGTCTTGCTCCTCAGTGCCTCCAATTCCTCCCCGGCACGGGAAGGGGGACCATGCGCAGCATGGTGAAGGGGAAATCCCAATGTCGCGCATGCCCCTCCACCGCCTCCGGCGGCTGCCCTCCCCGTTCCGGGGAAGAATGAGGGAGATGCGCATCCTTATCAGTTCCGCAGCGGTTTGCCGGTTTCGAGCATCGTCTCGACCCGTGCCATGGTGCGGGGATCGCGCACCCGCTTCATGAACGCGTCCTTCTCGAGCGCGAGCATCTGCTCCTCGGTCACCACGTCGACGAGGTCCGCCTCGCCGCCGGTGAGCACCGTCGCCAGGGCGTCCGACACGACCATATCATAGTCGGTGGCCATGCCGCGCTTGTGGAAGCCCTCGGCGGCCATGCCGAGTGCGACGCGCCCGCTGGGTCCGGGCAGGCGGAACTCGGGCGGCTTGGGTGGCTGATAGCCGTCGACCATCGCCAGCGCGCGCGCCTTGGCGTCGGCGAGGAGACGATCGCGGTTCATCGTGATGCCGTCATCCTTGCGCAGGAACTGGAGCTCCTTCGCCTCGGCCGCCGACTTGGCCACCGTCGCGGTCGAGATCGTCTCGAATGCCTTGGCGACGGCCGGCATCGGTCCCTTGGGCAACAGCCCAGACCGCTGCCAGCGGTCGATATACTCGCCGCAGCCACCCCAGCCGGGGACGAGACCCACGCCGCATTCGACCAGGCCGATATAGCTTTCGGCATGGGCCTGGATCGCGTCGGAATGGAGCAATATCTCGCAGCCGCCGCCAAGCGCGAGGCCCGCCGGCGCCGACACCACCGGGAAGGGCGCATATTTCAGCGCCTTATAGGCCTGCTGCCCGCCGCTCACCAGTTTCTCGATCTCGCCCCAGGCGGCGATATTCACCGCGAAGAGGGCGAGGCCGAGATTGGCACCGGCGGAGAAATTGCCGCCCTCATTATAGACGACCAGCGCCTTCATGCCCTTGGCGACATGCTCGACCGCCTGGCCCAGCAGCTTGAGCGTCTCGCCATCGAGCGCGTTCATCTTCGAGGTGAATTCGAAGCAGGCAACGCCGTCACCGATATCCCAGACCGCCGCCGAACCGTTCTTCAGGATCGGCTTGCTCGCGAGTTTCACGTCCTCGAGGAGCAGGACGCCGTCCGGCCGAATGACGTCATGATAGTCGCCGTCGGTTCCGAGATATTGGCGCTTGCCACCCTCGACCCGATAGAAGCTGCGATCGCCCACAGTAGCGAGGATCGCCGGCACCGGCTTGCCTTCTTCCGCGAGCCGCTTGGCGAAAGCCGCCGCGCCCAGCTGGTCGATCAGATCGAACGGCCCGAATTTCCAGTTATAGCCGAGCTTCATCGCATCATCGATCGCGACGATGTCGTCCGCGATCTCCCCGACGAGGCTGGCGGCATAGCTCAGCACCTGGCTCAGCACGGTCCAGGCAAAGGCGCCGGTAGTGCCCGGCATCGCCACCAGCTGGGGCAGCTTGGCGCGAGGGACCTCTGCCTTGATCGCCGGACGATAGGCGCCGGTCGCGAGGTCGATCACTTCCTTGCGCTTCCCGACCTCGCGGTTGAGGCGATAGAAGCCACCCTTGCCCTTGCGACCGGTATAGCCCTCCGCGATCATCTTCTCGACCAGCGTGAGCGGCCGGACGGTCGCCAGATAGGGATCGCCCTCGGGCAGCGTCGAGGTGAAGCTCTTGAGCAGCAACGGCATCAGGTCGATGCCGACCAGATCGAGCAGCCCGAAAATGCCCGTCTTCGGCACGCCCATCGGACGGCCGCCGATCGCATCGGCTTCCTCGATCGTCAGGCCGAGATCGACGGTCGCATTATAGGCGACCTGCAGCCAGTAGCTGCCGATACGGTTGGCGATGAAGCCGGGCCGGTCGTGCGCGGGCACGACCCGCTTGCCCAGCGCGCGGTCGATGAAGTCGCTGACCCGCGCCGCCGTCGCTTCCTGCGTGCGCGGACCGGTCACCACCTCGACCAGCCGCATGTAGCGCGGCGGATTGAAGAAATGGGTAATCAGGAAGTCCGCCGCGAAGGCGTCCGAACGACCGTCGATCAGCTTTTCCAGCGGGATGGTCGAGGTATTGGACGACACCGCCGTACCGGGCTTCCGCACCTCTTCGAGCTTCGCGTAGAGCGCCTGCTTCAGGTCGAGCCGCTCGATGATCGCCTCGATCACCCAGTCGCACTCGGCGACCTTGGCGAGGTCGTCCTCGATGTTGCCGGTCTCGACCAGCTTCGCGGCCGCCTTCGACATGAAGGGTGCGGGATCGGTCTTGAGCATGCGCGCGACTGCACCCTCTGCAATCGCGTTCCGGTTGTCCCCGTCCTTCGGCAGGATGTCGAGAAGCAGCACGGGCACGCCGGCATTGGCGACCTGCGCTGCGATGCCGGCGCCCATGGTGCCCGCGCCGATCACGCAAACCTTGCGGATCGGATCCTTGCTGTCCGCGCCCATGGTCAGATCGCTTCCAGCACGGTGGCGATGCCCTGACCGCCGCCGATGCACTGGGTCGCAAGCGCATATTTGCCGCCCTCGCGCTTGAGCAGCGCCGCCGCCTTGCCGACGATGCGCGCGCCGGTCGCTCCGAGCGGGTGGCCGAGCGCGATCGCGCCACCATCGATGTTGACCGCCTCCGGCTTCACCCCAAGCTCGTTGCTGCAGGCGAGCGCCTGGCTGGCAAAGGCCTCGTTGAGCTCGACCACGTCCATGTCGGCCGCCGTCAGCGCGGCGCGTTCGAGCGCCTTGCGCGACGCCGAGACGGGGCCGATGCCCATGATCTCGGGCTCGCAGCCCGACACGGCAACGCTCTTGATGCGGGCGAGGATGGTAAGGCCATTGGCCCGGGCATAGTCCTCGCTGGTCACGAGCACGGCGGACGCACCGTCGGTCAATGGCGAGGAAGTGCCGGCGGTGACCGAGCCATTGGCGTCGAAAGCCGGCTTGAGGCCCGCCAGAGCCTCGGCGGTGGTTTCCGGACGGATAGTGCCGTCGGTGTCGACGACGCCCTTCTTCGTCTTGATCGGGACGATCTCGTCGCTCAGGCGACCGGCCTCACGGGCGGCGGCGGCCTTCTTCTGACTCTGGACCGCGAACGCCTCCTGCGCCTGACGCGAGACCTGATATTGGGTCGCGACATTTTCGGCGGTCTCGCCCATCGAGATATAGGCGCCGGGTCGCTTCTTCGCGAGCTCGGGGCTGGGCAGCGGGTTGTAGCCCATCATCGGCACGCGGCTCATGCTCTCGACGCCCGCGCAGACGAAGACGTCGCCCGCGCCGATCGCGATCTGGCCTGCAGCAATGTGGATCGAGCTCATCGACGAGCCGCAGAAGCGATTGACCGTCATTCCGCCGACCTTGAGCGGGAGATCCGCCAGCAGGCCTATCAGCCGCGCGACGTTGAGCCCCTGTTCCGCTTCGGGGAAGGCGCAGCCCAGAACGATGTCCTCGATGTCCTCGGCCTTCACACCGGTCTTCACTATCAGTCCGCGAATCACCTGGGCGGCGAGATCGTCGGGGCGGACGCGGGCAAGATCGCCCTTGTTGGCAAGGTGGAAAGGCGAGCGCGCATAGCCCGCGATGACGGCAGTCGGCATGGAACCATCTCCCTAGGCGCGGCATTTTTACAACAGCCGCGGACGATTTCTCTTAAAGGTATGAAGTCTCCCCTATACGTCAATCTTTTTTTGTGCAATCCATGCTGCACCATAGGGAACGACCTGATCGCAGCATCGGGCGTCAGGAGGATGACGAAAGCGCATGAGCATCACCTTAATGGCACTGGCGGCCGCAGCCGTCGGCAACCCCGACGTCGTGGTCGGCCGCTGGCGGACAGAAACCCGCGGCGGCATCATCGAGATCGCCCGTTGCGGCCCCTCGATCTGCGGCAAGATCGTCACGTCTGACGGTCTCGCGACCAATCCGAATCTGATGGACGTCAACAACAAGGATCCGAAGCTCCGCAATCGCCCGATCAAAGGGATGCAGATGCTGAGCGGCTTTTCCTACAAGGACGGTCTCTGGGACGGCGGCACCATCTACAATGGTGAAGACGGCAAGACCTATTCCGCCCGCATCACCCCCATCGACGCCAACACCCTGAAGCTCCGGGGCTGCATCTTCGTGCCGCTCTGCAAGAACCAGACCTGGACCCGCGTGCGCTGATCCGCGCGCCTGTATCGTTTAGAGAGGAAGTTTTCATGTCCCACAGCATCATCCGCCGCGCAGCCCTGGCAGGCGCATCGACCGCCGCCGCGCTGTTCGCAGCGGGTACCGCCAACGCCGCCGCCTTCTACCTCCAGGAGCAGTCGGTC
Source organism: Rhizorhabdus antheiae (assembly GCF_049889055.1). Classification (NCBI taxonomy): domain Bacteria; kingdom Pseudomonadati; phylum Pseudomonadota; class Alphaproteobacteria; order Sphingomonadales; family Rhizorhabdaceae; genus Rhizorhabdus; species Rhizorhabdus antheiae. Next base: position 300,514 of record NZ_JBLTWO010000001.1, read on the forward strand.
GTCGCGGCCGGCCGCGCCTTCTCCGGCGAAGCCGCCGACCAGGGCGCGCAGAATCTCTGGTGGAATCCGGCCGCGATCGCCGGCAACGAAAAGAACACGCTCTATGGCGGCTTCAGCGCCATCCTGCCCAAGGGCGATGTGCGCAATAACAGTTCGGTAATCATCCGCCCGGGTCAGGCACCGGCCGGCATCACCGGAAATCAGGTGTCCAAGGACCCGCTCAACAAGGGTTTCCTGCCCTCGGGCGCGATCGGCTACAAGCTGAACGACAAATGGTCCGTCGGCGTTGCGCTGACCGCGCCGTACAGCTTCGCGACCAATTACGAGAATACGAGCTGGGCGCGTTATACGGCCGACAAGACCAAGCTGACGACGATCGATATTCAGCCGACGATCGCCTATGCGCCCTCGCCGATCATCGGCATCGGCGTTGGCTTGAACGTCGAATATAGCAAGGCGTCGCTGTCGAACTTCCTGCCCAACCTTTCCCCGGCCCTGCCCGACGGCCACCAGACTCTGCGCGGCGACGGCTGGGATCTCGGCTGGTCGGCCGGCGTACAGCTGCACCCCAGCCCGCTGATCGACCTCGGCTTCTCCTACAAGTCCTCGGTCAAGCATAAGCTGAAGGGCAGCATCACCACCGCCGGTCTGCTCGGCCCGCTCGCCGGACAGAATGGCCGGATCGAAGGCATCTCCGCCACGTTCCGCACTCCCTGGCAGGCGATTGCCAGCGCGCGCGTCCATGTCAGCGATGCGTTGACGCTCAACGGCCAGGTCGTCCGCGCGGGCTGGAACAAGTTCGACGCGATCGATCTGGGTGCGCCGGTCAATGCCGCGCTCGACCAGAATTACAAGAACAGCTGGAGCGTCGCGGGCGGCGTCGATTACGTCGTCAACCCGAAGTGGACGGTGCGTGGCGGCGTGCAGTGGGACCAGACCCCGACGCAGAACGGATCGCGTGACGCGCGCGTGCCGGATGCCAGCCGCATCAACTTCGCGGCCGGCACCTCCTATGCGATCAGCGACTCGATCACGCTCGACGCGGCGGCCAACTATGTCGACTTCAAGAACTCGTCGATCGATCGGCCCGGCGGCTTCTATGTCGGCACTGCCGCACAGACGATCATCCGCCCGAACGGAAGCCTGACCGGTGCCAAGGCGATCATCCTCGCCGTCGGCGGACGCATGACCTTCTGATCTGGAGCAGCATCGAGATGACTTCCCGCGACACCGCGACTGACCCCCTTCCCTCCGGTCGCGGTGCCGCACTTCCGGACGGCGGAGGCGTGCCAGCGTCTCCGCCGATTCCGCCCCGGTTGCTGACCGACCTCATCGACGGCGCCGTGCGCGATCATGGCGCGCGCCGGGCGATCGACTTCCTCGGGCGGCACTGGACCTATGCCGAGATCGGCGCGCTCGTCGACCGGGCCGCCGCCGGCCTCCAGGCGATGGGCGTCGGGCCCGACGTGCGCTTCGGCCTGTGCCTGCCCAACACGCCCTATTTCGTGATCCTCTATTTCGCGGCGCTCCGATGCGGCGCGACGGTCGTCAATTTCAACCCGCTCTATGTCGAGCATGAACTGCGCCATCAAATCCGCGATTCGGGCACTACGGTCATGGCGGTCATCGATGTCGCGTCGATCCATGCCAAGGTGGCCGCCGTCGCCGAGGAAAGCGGCCTCGAGAAGATCATCGTCTGCCCGCTCGCGGACATATTGCCGCCCTTCACCTCGCTGCTCTATCGCCTCTTCAAGCGCGCCGAGATCGCGCGCTGGCCCTCCGATGCACGGCACATCGCGTTTCGCGAGCTGACGGCGGCGAACCCCGCCGCATTCAAGCCCGTCGCGATCGATCCCGACGACGTTGCCGTGCTGCAATATACCGGCGGCACGACCGGCGTACCCAAGGGCGCGATGCTGACCCACGCCAATCTGACCGCCAACAGCCGGCAAATGACGCTGCATGTCGGCCATGGCGCGGAGGCCAATGACCGGATCATGGGCGTGCTGCCGATGTTCCACGTCTTCGCGCTGACCACCGTGCTCAATTTCAGCGTCGACACAGCCGCCGAGATGATCCTGCTGCCGCGCTTCGAGCTCAAACAGTTCCTCAAGACCGCCAAGCGGACCCGCCCGACCAAACTGCTGGCGGTGCCGACGATGCTGACCGCGCTCAACAAGGCTGCGACGACGCAGACCGTCCATTTCGACGATCTCGATTTCGTCGTCTCGGGCGGCGCCCCGCTGCCGTTCGATGTGCGTCAGGAGTTCGAGCGGGTGACCGGTGCGCGCGTGGTCGAGGGCTATGGCCTGTCGGAAACCTCGCCGATCCTGACCTGCAACCCGATTACCGGCGTGGTGAAGGACAACAGCGCAGGCCCGCCCTTCCCCGGCACCGTGCTGGAGATCCGCAGCCTCGACGATCCACACAAGATACTGCCGCAGGGCGAGCGCGGCGAGGTCTGCGCGCGCGGTCCGCAGGTGATGAAGGGCTATTGGAACAAGCCCGGGGAGACCGACAAGGTCTTCGTCGACGGGGCGATCCGCACCGGCGACGTCGGCTATCTCGACGAGGACGGATATCTGTTCCTGGTCGACCGGATCAAGGACGTCATCATTTGCGGCGGCTACAACGTCTACCCGCGTATGATCGAGGAAGCGCTCTACGAGCATCCGGCGATCCTGGAGGCGGTGGTGATCGGAGTGAAGGACGACTATCGCGGGCAGGCGCCCAAGGCCTTCGTCGTGCTGCGTCCGGACCAGACGGCGTCGACCGGCGAGATCGCCGAGTTCCTGAAGACGCGCCTATCCAAAATCGAGCTTCCCCGCGAGATCGAAATCCGCCAGAGCCTGCCCAAGACGCTGATCGGCAAGCTGTCCAAGAAGGAGCTGGTGGCCGAGGAAGCGAAGAAAGCGGCGGGCTGAAGGATATGGACCAGGGGGTGACGGCGAAGAGTGAGCGCGACGCGCTCCAGACCATCCAGGACGTCGCCGACGAACTGGGGATGACCACCCGCGCGATCCGCTTCTACGAGGACAAGGGCCTGCTCGACCCGCAGCGCGTCGGCACGATGCGCGTCTATTCCCGGCGCGAGGTCGCCCGGCTCCTGCTGATCCTGCGCGGCAAGCGGCTCGGCTTCTCGCTGCGCGAGATCAAGGAGTTCCTCGATCTCTACGACGCCGATCCGCTGCACCTCGAACAGACCAAGCGCCTGCTCGCCCGCGTCAACGAGCGCGTGGACGCATTGCAGGCGCAGCGCGAGGCGCTCGACCAGACGCTCGGCGAATTGCGCGACATCGTCGGCCAGTGCGAGGCCCGGATTCGCGCCGCACGCTGACCGGACGGCGGCAATGTCGCAATTCGCTTGCGCTGACGCTTCCCATGCCTAGCCTCGGACCCCGACGCCAACCGCATCGAGGACATGCCATGCGCCCTGCCCTGACCGCTGCCCTTCTCCTGTCCGCGCTCGCCTCACCCGCCGCCGCCCAGTCGGTCGCCCCGGTCGAGCGGATCGCCAGCCCCGGCCCCGACGGCAAGCCCGGCCTGATCCTGAAGGGCGTGATCATCCCCGGCGGTTATGAGACCTTCTACCTTTCGGGCCAGCTCGCCGACCCGATCGATCCCGCCCGCAAGGAGACAGTCGAGGATTTCGGCGACACCAGGACGCAGACCGTCAGCACGCTGCGCAAGATCAAGGCGCTGCTCGAATCGAAGGGCTATGCGATCCGCGACGTGGTGAAGATGCAGGCCTTCCTCGCCGCCGATCCCAAGCTGGGCAAGATCGACTTCGCCGGCTTCAACGCCGGCTTCCGCGAGTTTTTCGGATCGGCCGACAATCCCGACACGGTGGCGCGGTCGACCTTTCAGGTCGCCAATCTGGTCGCACCGCAATTCCTGGTCGAGCTGGAGGTGACGGCGGTCCGCCCTGCCAAGCGCTGACGCCGCCGGTCAGGCGATCTCGACAGCGTCGCCGGGCGCCAGCAGCGGCAACAGCGCGAGCAGCGCCGGCTTCTCGACCGCGACGCAGCCGGCGGTCGGGCGGCCCTCGCTGCAATGGAGGAAGATCGCGCTGCCCCTGCCCGGCACGGGCGGCGCGTCATTATGGCCCAGCACGACGATGACGTCATAGGCGCCGTCCTCGCGGATCAGCCGCTCGGCCGAGTGCGCGTGCGGGTGGCGGACGGGGCGGTTATATTCGGGGTCTTCAATTCCGTCCGACCAGCCATCGTCGGGGCCGATCCAGCGCCAGGGCAGGCGCAGACCCGGTACCGGCGCGGCGGCTCCCTTGCGGAACAGGATCGACCGGATCGGCCAGCGACCGAGCGGGGTCATGCCGTCGCCCTCGCGCTTCTCGTCGGCGGGGCAGGCGCCAGACCGGCCGATCGCGCAGGGGATGGCCACGCCGTCCGGGCCGGTCAGCGTCAGCGCCGCGACATCGACCCGGATATCGGTCACGACTGGATATCGCTCACAGGACGTGACCGGTGCGGTCGCGCTTGGTCGCCAGATAGGCGCTGTTATGCGGGTTCTCGCCCATCTTGTGGGGGACGCGCTCGGCCACCGCGATGCCCGCCGCTTCGAGCCCCGCGACCTTTTGCGGATTGTTGGTCAGCAGCCGGACCTTCACCTGCCCGAGCAGCGACAGCATCCGCGCGGCAACGCGGAAGTCACGCTCGTCGACGCCGAAGCCCAGCCGCAAATTGGCGTCGACCGTGTCGAAGCCCTGATCCTGCAGCGCATAAGCGCGCAGCTTGTTGATCAGGCCGATGCCGCGCCCTTCCTGCCGCAGATAGAGCAATATCCCCCAGCTGGCCTCGGTCATCGCCTTGAGCGCACCGTTCAACTGCGGACCGCAGTCGCATTTGAGCGATCCCAGCACGTCGCCGGTCAGGCATTCGCTGTGCAGGCGGACGAGCGGCGGCGTGCCGTCGGGCGTGCCGATGATCAGCGCGACATGCTCGGCCGCATCGGCGACATGGCGGAAGGCGACGATCTCGGCCCGCTCGCTGGCCGCGACCGGCAGCCGCGCCTGCGAGGCGATCACCAGATGCGCGGGATCCTCATATTCGTCGAGCGACGCGGCGGCGAGCTCGGCCTCGACCGGGCCATCGGCGCGCACGAACAACGCAGGCAAAAGACCCGCCAGCCGGGCGAGGCGGAGCGCCGCAGCACAGGCGGCGGGTGCGGTCACGCCCTTGGCGCGGAACGGTCCCTTCAGCGGCGTCGCCATGTCGCGCACCGGATCGGCGAGCGCGATCGCGGTCGGCAGGTCGATCCACGGCACCCGCTCGATCAGCGCCGGGCAGGCCGGGCTCGCCGCCTCGCGCTGGTTGGCGAGGTTGAGCGTCGCGGCGCGCGCGGCGGAGAGCAGCACGTCGGCTGGGCGCCCCTCGTCGAAACTGGCGAGCGAGACATCGTTGGCGGTCTCGATCGCGAGCACCACGACGCGTCCGTCCTCGGCGCTGACGCCAACCGGCCAGCCCCGCTTCAGCGCGTCGATCGCGCGCGCGGCTTCTCTTGCAGCGTTCAAAATTCGAACTCGGTCACCAGAGGGATGTGATCGGACGGGCGCAGCCAAGACCGGCAGGGTTCGCACACATAATGGTTGGTCGCCTGCTGCGCGACCGAGGGGCTGGCCCACATATGGTCGAGCCGCCGTCCGCGATCGGACGCCGCCCAATCCTGCGCGCGGTAGCTCCACCAGGTGTAGAGCCGCTCGGGCGGCGGCACGAATGTCCGGCCGAGATCGACCCAGTCGTGGCTCGCCTGCAGCCGCGCCAGCGTCTCGACCTCGATCGGTGTGTGGCTGACCACGTCGAGCAGCTGCTTGTGACTCCACACATCGCATTCGAGCGGGGCGATGTTGAAGTCGCCCACCAGCAGCGTCGGCTCACGCAGCTCTTCCGACCAACGGATCATGCGGCCGAGGAAGTCGAGCTTCTGACCGAATTTCGGGTTCACCTCGCGGTCGGGAATGTCGCCGCCGGCGGGGATATAGACATTCTCCAGCCGGATGCCGCAGTCGAGCCGCACGCCGATATGGCGCGCCTCGCCATTGTCCTGCCAGTCGTGCCGGCCATTGTCGTGCAGCGGCACCTTCGAGATGATCGCCACGCCATGGTGCATCGGCTGGCCGTTGATCTCGAAATGCGCGTAGCCGAGCTTGCGAAACATCTCGAACGGGAAGACGTCGTCGCGGACCTTGGTTTCCTGCAGGCACAAGATGTCGATCTGCTGTTCCTCCAGGAACTGGCGGACGATGTCGATGCGCGCGCGGACCGAGTTGATGTTCCAGGAAGCGATCTTGAGCTTGGCCATATCGGCGCGATGTAGCGAGCGGACGGTCCGAACGCCAGTGCCCCCTGGACATCCCACCCCTCCCTTTCAAGGGAGGGGAAGGGGGTGGGTGGCGAGCGCAGCGAGCCTCCCCGTTCGTCCCGTGGGACTCCGCCTTGCCCCTCCCTTGAAAGGGAGGGGTGGAAGGGGCTACCGCTGCTTCATGACCGAACATCCCGAACGACAATATCTCGACGCCATGGCGCGCGCCTGGGCGGAGGGCGACGAACGCACCGACCGGACGGGGGTCGGCACCCGCGCGCTGTTCGGGGTCACGATGCGCTTCGATCTGTCGGACGGCACGGTCCCGCTGATCACGACCAAGAAGATCTTCTGGAAATCGGCGATCAAGGAACTGCTGTGGTTCCTCTCCGGCGACACCAATATCCGCCCGCTGGTGCAGCAGAAGGTGCATATCTGGACCGACTGGCCGCTGGATAAATATCGCCGCGCCACCGGCGAGACGATCGACCGCGACGCGTTCGAGCAGCGCATCATCGACGACCCCGCCTTCGCCGCACAATGGGGCGACCTGGGGCCGGTCTATGGCAAGCAGTGGGTCGACTGGCCGCGCTACACCCCCGCCGGCGACGGGCTCTTCCGCCGCGAGGACCAGGGCATCAACCAGATCGCCGAACTGGTCGAGGCGCTGCGCACCAACCCCGGCTCCCGTCGGCTGATCTTCACCGGCTGGAACGTACCCGAACTGCCGGGCATGGCGCTGCCGCCCTGCCACATGACCTATCAATATCATGTCGCGAACGGACGCCTGTCGGGCATCCTCTACCAGCGCTCCTGCGACCTGGGCCTGGGCTTTCCGTTCAACATCTTCGAAGCGGCGCTGCTGGTGCGGATGCTGGCGCAGCAGGCGGATCTGGAGCCGGGCGAGATCGTGTGGATGGGGGCCGACACCCATGTCTATTCGAACCACGGCCATCTGGTCGAGGAACAGCTGTCGCGCGAGCCGCGCGCCTTCCCGACGCTCAAGCTGGCGCGCAAGCCCGCGAGCATGTTCGACTATGCGCTCGAGGACTTCGTGATCGAGGGCTATGACCCGCACCCGCACATCGCCGCGCCGGTGGCGGTTTGAGCAGGGCAGACCAGTCGGGCCGACCGGAGATCGTCTTCGTGCTGGCTCGTGCGCTGAACGGCGTGATCGGCCGCGACGGCGACCTGCCGTGGCGGCTGCCGGCCGACCTGCGCCGGTTCAAGGCGCTGACCCAGGGCGCGCCGATGCTGATGGGCCGCAGGACCTTCGAGAGCCTGCCCGGCCTGCTGCCGGGCCGACGCCATATCGTGCTGACGCGCGACCGCGCCTGGCAGGCCGAGGGTGCCGAGACGGTGCACAGCGTAGACGAGGCGATCGCCGCCGCCGGGGAGGCCCCGCGCCTCTCGGTCGTCGGCGGCGCCGAAATCTATGCGCTGACCCTCGACCGTGCCGACCGGATCGAGCTGACCGAGGTCGAGCTGGAGCCGGACGGCGATACGGTGGTCCCGCCCTTCGATCCGGTCCTCTGGACCGAGGCCGCGCGTGAGGCGCATCCCGCCGAGGACGGGCGGCCGGCATACACTTTCGTGACGTTGGTCAGGCGCTGATTGCGCGGGCGTCCACCCCTTTCTATAGGCGGCCCATGGAGCGACTGACATGCGACCGCCCCGTGCCAGCGCATCTGCGCGGGGGCGTGGTGGCCCTGGGCAATTTCGACGGCTTCCACAGGGGGCATCAGGCGGTCGTCGGCGCGGCGATCGCGCATGGCCGCGCGACCGGACGTCCGGTGCTCGTCGCCAGCTTCGATCCGCACCCCGTCCGCTTCTTCCACCCCGATGCCCCGCCCTTCCGGCTGACCACGCTCGAGCAGCGCGCCGGGCTGTTCGCCGAGGCGGGTGCCGACGCGATGCTGGTGTTCCGCTTCGACGGGGCACTCGCCAGTCTCACGCCCGAGCAGTTCGTTTCGGACCTGCTGATCGGCCGCGCGGGCGCCGCGCATGTCGTGACCGGCGAGGACTTCACCTTCGGCAAGGGCCGCTCGGGCAATGTCGCCATCCTGTCCGAGATCGGCGCGCGCCACGGCATGACCACCGCCGCGATCGGCCCGGTCAGCGACGACAAGGGCTCGATCTCGTCTAGCCGCATCCGCGCCGCGCTGACCGAGGGCGATCCGCAGGAGGCCGCGCGCCTGCTCACCCGCCCCTTCCGCATCGCCGGGACCGTCCAGCATGGCGACAAGGTCGGCCGCACGATCGGCTATCCGACCGCGAACATCGCGCTCGATCGCTATCTGCGCCCGCGCTATGGCATCTATGCGGTGCGGGGGCGCCTGCCCGACGGACGCGTGATCGACGGCGCCGCCAATGTCGGCATCCGCCCGACCTTCGACCCGCCCAAGGAACTGCTCGAGGTCTTCTTCTTCGACTTCGCCGAAAGCCTCTACGACCAGGCGATCGAGATCGAGCTGATCGCCTATATCCGGCCCGAGGCGAAGTTCGACAGCCTCGAGGCGCTGACCGAGCAGATGGATCGCGACTGCGCCGAAGCCAAGCGGATACTTGCCGCGTCCAGCCCGGTCGCGTAGGGCCTGCCCGCAAACCCCGAACCTGTCCGACGCCGCCGAGACCGTCTCGGCGCCGCGCCTGACCGGCGGCCTGTGGAACAGATCTTCGAATGACCGACGCAGCACCCGACTATCGCAACACCGTCTTCCTGCCGAAGACCGACTTCCCGATGAAGGCCGGCCTCGCCCAGAAGGAACCGGCGATCCTCGCCCGCTGGGCGGCGGAGGATTTGTACGGGACGTTGCGCAAGGCGCGCGCGGGCAGCGAACGCTTCATCCTCCACGACGGCCCGCCCTACGCCAATGGCGACATCCACATGGGCCATGCGATGAACAAGGTGCTGAAGGACATTATCGTCCGCAGCCAGTCGCTGCTCGGCAAGGACGCACCCTATGTCCCCGGCTGGGACTGCCACGGCCTGCCGATCGAGTGGAAGGTCGAGGAAGCCTATCGCGCCAAGAAGCTGAACAAGGACGAGGTCGACCCTGTCCAGTTCCGCGCCGAGTGCCGCGCCTATGCCGAGAAATGGGTGTCGGTGCAGCGCGAGCAGTTCAAGCGCCTGGGCGTCGACGGCGACTGGGACGATCCCTATCTGACGATGAAATACGACGCCGAGGCGGCGATCGTCGGCGAACTGCTCAAGTTCGCCGAGAGCGGCCAGCTCTATCGCGGCGCCAAGCCGGTGATGTGGTCCCCGGTCGAAAAGACCGCGCTGGCCGACGCCGAAGTCGAATATGAGGACATCGTCTCAACCCAGATCGACGTGGCGTTCGAGATCGTCGAGAGCCCGATCCCCGAACTGATCGGCGCGCATGCGGTGATCTGGACGACGACGCCCTGGACGATCCCGGTCAACCAGGCGCTCGCCTACGGGCCGGAGGTCAAATACGCTGTCCTAGATTTGCAGGTATGCGTTGCTGATCCGGTCGATGAGCAGCACACCACAGTTATCGACATCGATCATCCGCTGAATAGCATACGCATGCTGGTTGCATCGAATCTCGTCGAAACAGTGATTGGCCGACTGCTCAACCAGATCAAGGACACGAAGGCCGAGCGAGTTTCGTCCACACCTTCCGCCATCAAGCATACGGTGCGGCGTGAATATACTGGCTCCGATCTCGCCGGCACCATCGCCCGTCACCCGATGCACAAGCTCGGCGGCTTCTTCGCCAAGCCGCGTCCGCTGCTTCCCGGCGAGTTCGTCACGACCGATGCGGGTACCGGCCTCGTCCACATGGCGCCCGACCATGGCGAGGACGACTTCTTCCTGTGCAAGGCGCATGGCATCGAGCCGGTGTTCGCGGTCGAGGGCGACGGCAAGTACCGCGCCGACTGGGCGTGGCTGGGCGGACAGGGCTCGGTGATCAACGCCAAGTTCACCGCACCCGATGGCCCGATCTGCACCGACCTGCGCGAAACCGGCGCGCTGCTCGCCGCCAGCGCCGACTTCAAGCACAGCTACCCGCACAGCTGGCGCTCCAAGGCCAAGGTTATCTTCCGCTGCACCCCGCAATGGTTCATCCCGATGGATCGCAGCGTCGGCGCTTCCCCTCCACCGGCTTCGCCGGTCCCCCTCCCCGTTCCGGGGAGGAATGAGGATGCGACGACGACAGTTCCTCCCCGGGACGGGGAGGGGGACCATGCGCAGCATGGTGGAGGGGCAGGCGGCAACGGCGCCACGCTCCGCGAAACTGCGCTCGATGCGATCGAGCGGACGCGGTGGGTGCCCGAGAAGGCGCGCAACCGCATCCATGCGATGGTCGCCGGCCGCCCCGACTGGGTTATCAGCCGCCAGCGCGCCTGGGGCGTGCCGATCGCGCTCTATGTCGACCGCAAGAGCGGTGACTATCTGCGCGACACGGCGGTCAACGCGCGCATCGTCGAGGCGTTCAAGGCCGGCGGTGCCGATGCCTGGTTCACCGCCGATCACCAGCAGCTGCTCGGCGCCGACTATGACGCCGCCGATTATGAGCCGGTCAACGACATCCTCGACGTCTGGTTCGATTCGGGCTGCACCCACGTCTTCACGGTCGAGGCGCGCTACGGCGCCGGCACCCGCGCCAACCTCTATCTCGAAGGTTCGGACCAGCATCGCGGCTGGTTCCAGTCGTCGCTGCTCGAAAGCTCCGGCACGCGCGGTCGCGCGCCCTATGACGCGGTGCTGACCCACGGCTTCGCGCTCGACGGGCAGGGCCGCAAGATGTCGAAGAGCGTCGGCAACGTCGTCGACCCGCTCAAGATCATCAACGAGAGCGGCGCCGACATCTTGCGCCTGTGGGTCGCCTCGACCGACTATTTCGAGGATGTCCGCATCGGCAAGGAGATCCTCGCCGGCACCTCGGACGCCTATCGCAAGCTGCGCAACACCTTCCGCTATCTGCTCGGCGCGCTCGAAGGCTTCGACGAGTCCGAGCGGGTCGCCCCGGCCGACATGCCCGAGCTGGAGCGCTATGTCCTCAACCTGCTCGCGTCGCTCGACGCCGAGCTGCGCGAGGCGACCGCGGCGTTCGAGTTCAACCGCTATGCCCGCGCGCTCAGCGATTTCGCGAACAACGACCTGTCGGCCTTCTTCTTTGATATCCGCAAGGACTCGCTCTACTGCGATGCCTCGTCGGACCTGAAGCGCCGGGCCTATCGCACCGTCCTCGACATCCTGTTCCACGCGCTGGTCCGCTATGCGGCGCCGATCCTCTGCTTCACCGCCGAGGAAGTGTGGACGACGCGCTATCCCGATGCCGGGTCGGTCCATCTGCTTACCTGGCCCGAGGTCGAGGCCGGCTGGCATGACGAGGACCTGCGGGTGCGCTGGAATCGACTGCGCTTCATCCGCACGATGGTCACGGCCGAAATCGAGCCCCTGCGCCGCGACAAAGTCATTCGATCGAGCCTCGAGGCAGAGGTCGCCGGCCGTTTCGATGATCCGGCCGATGTCGAACTGCTGCGGTCGGTCGATTTCGCGGAGATCGCGATCATAGCGAAAATCGACGTCGAGGCCTCCGCCCCCTCCGGTGATGCAAGCGTGACATCCAACTGGCTTGAGCTGTCCGTCAGTAAGACCGAAAAGGAAAAATGCGGCCGCTGCTGGCGCCATTTGCCCGAGGTCACGACCGAAGGCGCGCTGTGCGACCGGTGCGAGTCGGTGGTCCATGGCTGACGCCCTCGGGCGACGCCATCGGGCCTTCGGGCTCATCGTCGCCGTCCTCATACTGCTCGCGGACCAGATCAGCAAATGGCTGATCATGGGTCCGCTCGCTCTGCCGCAGCGGGGGCTGATCCCGATCATGCCCTTCTTCGACCTGCGCTGGGTCGAGAATTACGGAATCTCGATGGGCTTCCTCGTTGCCGGATCGAATGCCGAGCGCTGGATCCTGGTCGGGCTGACCTCGGCCATCGCGGTCGGCGTGATCGTCTGGCTATGGCGTGAAACCGCCCGGGTCGACGTGGCGGCGCTGGGCCTGGTGCTCGGCGGTGCGGTGGGGAATATCGCGGATCGGACACGGCTCGGCTATGTCGCCGACTTCCTCGATCCGCATATCGGCGACTGGCATCCCTTTTTGGTCTTCAATGTCGCGGACGCCGCGATTACCATTGGTGTAGTGATCCTGGTCGCCCGCGCGCTGTTCGCGCGTGAGTCCCGGGACGGTTCGGAGAATATCGATGCGGTCTAAGTTGCTTCTGGGTTCGGCACTGGTCGCGATGACCCTGCTGGCGGCGTGCAGCCGCGGAGACCGCCCCGGCGTGATGGCCGGCCGCTCGTCCAGCCTCGACGCCTTCGCGGTGTCGAAGCGCGCGCCGCTCACCATTCCGCCCGATTTCGCGCTGGTCCCGCCGAAGCCGGGCGCCTCGCGTCCGCAGGAAGCCGATTCGAGCCAGCAGGCGCTGTCGGCGCTGTTCGGCAACACCCAGGCGCCCAAGAGCCAGACCGAGAAGGACATCATCGGCCTGACCAAGACCGTGCCCGAACCCGGCATTCGCTCCTCGGTCGGTGAGATCAGCCAGTCGACCGTCGACAAGGGCAACACCACGCGCACCATTCTCGCTGCGGCCGCGACGACTAACGACACGGCCAGCGTCACGCTCGGCAACTGACCGCCCGACCGCCTCTTCTGATCGGGGATGACCCGGCTCCGGCCGGGTCGCTCCCGTCCGGCCCGCGATCCTGATATGCTGGAGTTGATCCGGCGACGCCTGTTGACGGCATTGCCGACGCTCGCCGCCGTCATCATCCTGTCCTTCCTGCTGATGCGCCTCGCGCCCGGCGGTCCCTTCGACGGCGAACGCCCGCTCGACCCGCAGACGCGCGAAGCGCTGATGGCGGCTTATGGCCTGAACGAGCCGCTGCACGTCCAGGTCGGGACCTATGTCTGGCGCCTCCTCCATGGCGATTTCGGGCCGTCGCTCGTCTATCGCGACTTCACCGTTACCGACCTGATCGCGCGCGGACTGCCCGTATCGCTGACATTGGGCGGCCTCGCGCTGCTCCTCGCGCTGCTGATCGGCCTCTCGAGCGGGATGGCCGCCGCCGTCCGTCCCGGCAGCCGCACCGACCGCAGCCTGATGCTGATCGCCACGCTGCTCACCGCCCTTCCCTCCTTCGTCGTCGGCCCGCTGCTCGTCCTGCTGTTGGGGCTGTGGGCTGGGTGGCTGCCTGTGTCGGGCTGGGGCGACGGCGATGTCCCGCATCTCGTCCTGCCGGTGGTCGCACTGGCGCTCCCGACAGCCGGCGCCATCGCCAAGCTGGCGCGGGCCGGCCTCGCCCAGGTGCTGGCACAGGACCATGTCCGCATGGCCCGCGCGCGGGGTTTCGGCGAGCGCCATGTCCTGCTCGTCCACGCACTCCGCCCGGCATTGGTGCCGGTCGCCTCCTATCTGGGTCCGGCGGCGGCCGGGCTGCTGACGGGCGCTGTGGTGATTGAGACGGTGTTCGCCCTGCCCAGCCTGGGCCGCTATTTCGTGCAGGGCGCGCTCAATCGCGACTATCCGCTCGTGATGGGCGTCGTCACCCTCTACGCGGGCCTGATCATCCTGTTCAACCTGCTGGCCGACCTTGCTTATGGCTGGCTCGATCCCCGGACACGCGGCTGATGCGTGGGCCGCTCGCGATCGTCGCGCTGATCCTGCTCGCGGCGCTGGTCGGCCCCTGGCTGGTCGACTGGCGCTATGACGCCATCGACTGGGACGCGGTCCGCGCCGCACCGCTGTCGCCGGGCCATCTGCTCGGCACCGACAGCGTCGGCCGCGACCTGCTCGCCCGCGCGCTGATCGGCACGCGCGTCACCCTGGGCGTCGCGCTGGCGGCGGCGCTGGTGTCGCTCGTGATCGGGGTCGGCTGGGGCGCCATCGCCGGCTGGAAAGGCGGACGCACCGACGAGGCGATGATGCGGATCGTCGACGCGCTCTATGCGCTGCCCTTCATGTTCGTCGTCATCCTGCTGATGGTGCTGTTCGGGCGGTCGATCCTGCTCGTCTTCCTCGGCATCGGCGCGGTCGAGTGGCTGACCATGGCCCGCGTCGTGCGCGGACAGATGCTCGCCCTGCGCGAACGCCCTTTCGTGATAGCAGCGGAGGCGGCGGGCACCCCACCCGTCGCGATCGTCCTGCGCCACATGCTCCCCAATCTCGCCGGGGTCGCCATCGCCTATCTGCTGCTGACCATCCCGCAGGTCGTGATGATCGAGAGCTTCCTCTCCTTTCTCGGCCTCGGCGTGCAGGAGCCGATGACCTCGCTCGGCATATTGCTCAAGGACGGGGTCGACGACATGGACATCGCGCCCCATGCGATGCTGCTCCCCGCGATCGTCCTCGTCGCCCTGCTGCTCTGCCTGACGCGCATCGGCGAGCGCCTGCGCGACCGGTTCGTCGGATGAGCCTGCTCGTCGCCCGCGACCTGTCGGTTGAGATCGCCGGACGTCCGGTCGTCCATGGCCTCGACTTCACGCTGGAGGCCGGACGCAGCCTTGCGCTGGTCGGCGCATCGGGATCGGGCAAGAGCCAGACCTGCCTCGCGCCCTTCGGCCTGTCGGTGGGCAGGGCCTCGGGCTCCTTCCTGCTGGCGGGCGAGGAACTGATCGACATCCCCGAGCGCCGGCTGCGGCGGATACGCGGCGATAAGGTCGGCTTCGTCTTCCAGCAGCCGCTGACCGCGCTGACCCCGCATATGACGATCGGCGCCCAGCTTCGCGAGGCATGGACCCAGGCCGACGCCCGCCGTCCTTCGCGCGCAGCGATGGAGGCCGCGCTCGAACGCGTCGGGCTCGACCGGCCGGGCGAACGGCTCGACCAATATCCGCACCGCCTGTCGGGTGGTCAACGGCAGCGCGCGCTGATCGCGATGGCGATCGCCCACAGGCCGAAGCTGCTGGTGGCGGACGAGCCGACCACCGCGCTCGACGCGATATTGCGCGCCGAGATCATGGCGCTGCTCAGCCGCCTCTGCCGCGAGGAGGGCATGGCGCTGCTGCTCGTCAGCCATGATCTGGCGGCGGTATCCGACCATGCCGATGCGGTTGCGGTGATGGAGCATGGCCGCATCGTCGAGACCGGCCCGACCCGGTCGGTGGTCGACGCCCCGACGACCGACTATGCCCGCGCGCTCGTAGCCGCCAGCCCCCGGCTCGACCAGCCGCCGCCCGCGCTCGAGCCGATCGGCGCGCCGCTGCTCGAGGCGCGCGACGTCTCGGTCTCCTTCCGCAAGCCCGGCTGGCGGGGCGGTCGCCTGCAAGCGGTCGACGGCCTGTCGATCAGCGTCGCCGAGGGCGAGGCCGTCGCGATCGTCGGCGGCTCGGGATCGGGCAAATCGACCTTCGCGCGCGCCATCGCCCGGCTCGGGTCGATAGACGCAGGCGAGGTGCGCTGGCGCGGGGCCCTCCTCCCAGACCGCAAGGCGATGCGTCCGCGCGACCGGGCGGGGTTACAGCCGGTGTTTCAGGATCCGGTTGCCAGCCTCGATCCGCTGTGGACGGTGCGCGACATCGTCGCGGAACCGCTGCGCCGCCTGCGCCCCGATCTCGACCGGGCTGCGATCGACCAACGCGTGGAGGCGGTGCTGATCGAAGCCGGCCTGTCGCCAGACTTGGCGGACCGGCGCCCTTCCGCACTATCGGGCGGACAGGCGCAGCGGGTCGCGATCGCCCGCGCGCTCGGTCCCGATCCGGCGATGCTGCTGCTCGACGAGGCGACCTCGGCGCTCGACGTGCTCGTGGCGGGCACGATCCTCGACCTGCTCGGCACGCTCCAGCGCGAGCGCGGCCTCGCCATATTGATGATCACCCACGACCTCGCCGTCGCACGCCGCCTGTGCCACCGCATCGTCGTGATGGATCGCGGCCGGATCGTCGAGCAAGGCCCCGCCGAAGCGCTGATCGGCGCGCCCAGCCACGCCATCACGCGCCGCCTGGTCGAGGCCAGCCGATCGCAGGTGGGCACGGCCTGACGCCCGATTGCGGCTTTCCGCAAGGACCGGGGCGCCGAGAGTTGACCGGATATTAAGCATTTCTGCCCATCGTCGCCGACAGCCAGGGGTCGGAGACACATATGTTCGAGCGCGCGATACGGATCGATGCAGGGACGCCCGCGACCGCCCAGCATTGTTTCGAACTGCTCGATCGCACGCTCGGCCGCTCGACCGACATCGCCGCGCGCGAGGGCGTGTCGGGGCTGCTCTCCACCCTGACCGAAGCCTATGCCGGCGCCCATCCAGTGGCCCGGCGGCGCATCGACGCGCTGCTGCGCGAAGCCGAGTTGATTGCCGCCATGGGTCTGACCGCCGTTGCCGCTAGCGACACCCGCTCGCCGCAGGGAAGCCAGGCCGCCGTCGCCGCGCTCGACACCGCGCTGCAGGACATCGCCCGCCGCATCCGCTCCACCCTGTCGCCCGTCATCATCTGAACGGGCGCTGCCCTCAGCCTATCGCCGCCGCAAAGCGTTCGAGTCCCAGGCGCAGATCCTCGATCAGATCCCCGGGGTCTTCCAGCCCGATGTGCAGCCGCACGAGCGGCCCTTCGGCCTGCCAGGACGTTGCAGTGCGCAGCGTCTGCGGATCGACCGGCAGGGCAAGGCTCTCATAGCCGCCCCAGGAAAAGCCGATACCGAAATGGCGCAAGCCATCGATCAGTGCGGCACGGGCGGCTTCGTCGCCTCCGCGCAGCATGAAACTGAACAACCCCGAGGCGCCCGCAAAATCGCGCGCCCATAATTCATGGCCGGGGCAATCGGGCAGGGCCGGGTGCAGGACGCGCGCGACCTGCGGTTGCTCCGCCAGCCAGCGGGCCACCCGCAGCGCGCTTTCCTCATGCCGGCGCAGCCGAACCTCAAGCGTGCGCAGCCCGCGCAGGGCCAGAAAGGCGTCGTCGGCGCTGACGCTCTGCCCGAGCGCCGTCGCGGTCTGGCGGAGCCGCGGATAGAGCGCCGGGGTCGCGGTCGCCGATCCCATCATCGCATCGGAATGGCCGACCACATATTTGGTGCAGGCGAGGATCGACACATCGACGCCGTGCGACAGCGCCGGGAACAGCAGCGGGGTCGCCCAGGTGTTGTCGATCACGGTGAGCAAGCCCTTGTCGCGCGCGACCGTGACGATCGCCGGCACGTCCTGCACTTCGAAAGTCAGGCTGCCGGGGCTTTCGAGGAAAATCAGCTTGGTGTCGGGACCGATCAGCTCTGCGATGCCCGCGCCGATTCCGGGATTGTAGAAGCGCGTCCTTATGCCCATCCGCCGCAGCAGACCGCCGCACAGCGCGCGGGTCGGTTCATAGGCGCTGTCGACCATCAGCAGTTCGTCGCCCGGCACGAGCAGCGCGAGCAACGTGCCCGCGATCGCCGCCACGCCCGAGGGATAGAGCTGCGTCCCACCAGCACCCGGCTCGAGTCCGGTCAGCGCCTCCGCCAACGACCATTGGCTGGGCGTCCCGCGCCGGCCATAGAAAAGTCCGTCATCGGGCTTGCGGGTGGCGGCGCGCAGTTCGGCGACGCTGTCGAACAATATGGTGGAGGCGCGCCAGACGGGCGTGTTGACGATCGTCCGGCGCTCGCCATGCGGTCGCCCGGCCGTCGCCAGCCGGGTTCCCGTCTTCAGTCTTTCCCGGTCTTCCGCGTTCACGCAGGACCGATCGCCTTTTCCGTGTCCGGGAGCAAGCCCCACTCGCTCCACGAGCCGTCATAGAGCGCGACGTCTTCCTTGCCGAGCAGAGCAGCGGCGAACAGGAGGACCGCAGCGGTGATGCCCGAGCCGCAGGTGGTGATCATCGGCTTGTTCCAGTCGATGCCGGCGGCGTCGAATTCGGCGCGGAGCGTAGCCTTGTCCTTGAAGGTGCCATCCTCATTGAACAGCCGCTCATAAGGCAGGTTTCGCGAACCGGGGATGTGGCCCGCCGCCAGACCGCGCGGATCGACTTCCTCGCCGGTGAAGCGCTTGGCACCCCGCGCGTCGACGACCTGTTCGGCACCGCTCGCAAGATTGGCCTTCATCTGCGCCAGATCGCGCACCGGGGCGGGGTCGCGCCAGACGGTGAAGTGGCGATGGCGCAGCGCCACCTTGCCCTGCTCGACCGGGCGCCGCTCGGCGATCCACTTGGCGATACCGCCGTCGAGGATTGCGACCTGGTTGACGCCGAACATGCGGAACATGAACCAGGCGCGCGCGGCGGTACGATGCGGGCTGTTGTCGTAGAGCACGATCCGGCTGCCGTCGCCGAGGCCCAGCGACTGCATGCGGCTGGCGAACTTCTCCGCGCTCGGCAGCATCGACGGCAGGCTGGACGTGTCGTCCTTGAGATTGCCGAGGTCGAGAAACACGGCTCCGGGAAGATGGCGCGCCTCATATTCGCCCTGCGCATCCCGCCCGGCATCGAGCGCGAAATAGGTCGCATCGACGACGCGGAGATCATTCGCTCCGAGCTCGCCCGCAAGCCATTCGGTCGAAACCAGCATGTCCATCAAAACCTCCTCAAACCAACGCGACAGAGCGCCACGCCTTCACTTAACGAATCGACACGCCCGGGGAGGCGTCGCTTAGTTACGTATCGTAATAATGTATGGCAAGTATATTTGTTCCAACAGCTCATATTTGTAATTTTCATACAGATATGGCGATTCTGTCGACGCTTCGCTAAGGGCGCCCCATGTCCAAACCGCTCCATCTCGGCCAGACCAGCGCGCTTCCGGCCACGCCCGAAGACGCTATCCTCGATTATGTCCCGAACCCGCGCAAGGGGCTCTATATGGTGCGCTTCGCCGCGCCTGAGTTCACCTCGCTCTGCCCGGTGACCGGCCAGCCCGATTTCGCGCATCTGGTGATCGACTATGCGCCGGCCGAGACGATCGTCGAATCCAAGTCGCTCAAGCTGTTCCTCGGCTCCTTCCGCAACCATGCGGGCTTCCACGAGGACTGCACCGTCGGCATCGGCCAGCGGCTGTTCGACGAGATGAAGCCGCACTGGCTGCGGATCGGCGGCTACTGGTATCCGCGCGGCGGCATCCCGATCGACGTCTTCTGGCAATCGGGCCCCGCGCCCGAGGGTCTGTGGGTGCCCGACCAGGGCGTGGCGGGCTATCGCGGCCGGGGCTGATTCTGCGTCAACTCCGACCGAGAGGTTTCAGCTAACCCACAGCGCGCTTCACGCACCAAACGACTGGCTGACTCTTCTCGCCGTCGGCATCGCGTTTTGTTTCCCGAGTTGACACGACTACGGCGAGTTTGTCTGAGTTCATCAGTATGGACGGCGGACCCGCAAACCAAGCCTGTGAAGGCACCTTCATCTTAGAGGTTGCGCCACCTTGGCCGTGGCCCCCGATCGCGCGAAGATATGTGTTGCCCGACATTGCGCTGAGCCAAGATGTCGAGTTGTCCATTCAAGCAACTCCCCAAGCGACCCTGCTGATGTTCATCAAACATCGGCGCGGTCCAACATTCCAACTTGAAAGCTGCCCATTGGCTTTTGCCGGAGAAGGCTATTTCAAGATTGGCATGGGATACAGCGCGCTGGGAGCAACGATCTTTTCCGGCGGGAAGTGCATAGCCTCAAATGAGGCTCACACTACAGTAGAGCCACATGTCCAGATTATCCTAAAATCTAGTCAAGGCAGTTCAAGCTCAGCAAAGGCTCAGCCTTTTGCATCACCGATCCCCCATAGCTATGAACTATTTTCTGGTGCAAGGGCAAAACTGGCTCGAGGCAACAAACATGTTCAAGATTTCCAAGAGGCCGAGTTCTCCTTTTGGGATCGGAAACCCTATATAATTGTCAACCAAGAAAGTACGGATGGCGCGACCTACAATAGGATCGTCCGTATTCGAGAACTCATACCCGCCTATTTTTCCCTTATAATCGGCGATGCAATCCATAACTTCAGAGCAGCGTTAGATCTTCTCGCCATTGATCTGGTACGAGCCAACGGCGGAAACACAAAAAATGTGTACTTTCCCTTTAGCAAAAACAAAGATGACTTCGACGAAATATGTAAACGCAGAAATATACATCGATCTTCGGTTAAAACTATTGATCTGATTCGATCCCTTGAACCATATCATGGTGGAAATACCCTTCTACGAGGCCTTCACGATCTTGATATTCTAGATAAGCATACCTTGATTATCCCTGTTGCAGGCCTTGCGATACAACCATCGCTTGATCTTGATTTTGTGAACGAGATTTATGTCAAGCGCGCGATCAGTGACGCTGTAAAATTGGTCGAGGATGGGACTCTTTTGGATGCGAACTTACCCGTTGGCCTCGAAATCCGTCACGACAGTCTGATCTTCCAGACAGCCTTTGACGAAGGGCAGCCGTTCTCCAATCACGGCGTTCTCAAAACTCTGGAAGAAATTTCGAACATGGTGCGTGGAGTTATCGAGATGTTCGCGGAGCATCTGCTCGAAAGCGGTATTCCACATCCCTAATCCATGTACGATTGGAGCCACACGGGGACTTCGCAGATTACGGCATCACGCCCGCCGTTGGTGTGCCCTATCATCGGCCTCTTCCCACCACACAGGCTATCGCGGCCGGGGCTGACCCCTCCCCGCGGGGAGGGGCTGATCCGCATCAGCGCGCGCGGATGAACGCCTTCACGTCGGCGCTCAGCTTGCGCAGATCTTCCTGCCGCACATACATCATGTGGCCGGCGTCATAATAATGGAACTGGATCCGTGACGGGTCGAAGCCCGGCCGGTTCAGCGAATATTCGGCGCCGAAGAAGGGCGTCGCGAAGTCATAATAGCCCTGGCCGACGAACACGCGCAGCCCGCTATTCTCGCGCAGCGCACGGCCGAGATAGGGCGCGACGTTGACATAGACCTCGCCGTCGCGGCCGCCCTGGTCCGCCAGCTTCCAGTCCCAGCCTCGCACACCGCCGATCGTCACATATTGGCGGTCGGTCGTATATTTCAGGTCCCCGCGCAGATAGCTGTTCACAGCCGAAGTATAGGACGCGTCGATGCCATAGAAGCTGGGATCATTGTCCCCCTCCTCGCCCGCGCGGTCATAATCGACGCCGGTATAGCGCGAATCGAGCCGGCCAACGGTCAGGCCCCGGTCGCGGAGAAGCTCCTTGTAGAATCGGCCCGGCGTCACGCGCAGATTGGCGTTGTCGAGGAACTGCTCGGACAGGCCGGTCAGACGCGACAGTTCGGCGCGGACCGAAGCGCGCTCCTCCGCGCCCAGCTGGTTGCCCTTGAGCAGCGCCGCCGCATAAGGCCCGATCGCGAAGGCCCGCGCCTGCGCTGCCGCCTCGGCGACGGTCGCGGCCGGATTGGGCAGCTTGCGATGATACCAGGCGGTCGTCGTCATCGAGGGCAGGTTGAGGATATAGGGCATCTCATTGCCCTGCACCTCGGCCGGGGCCGCGAAGTCGAGGATGGTCGAGATCAGGATGATCCCGTTGACCGCGACGTCGTTATAGCTGCCTTCCAGCTCGTTGATCAGCGCGACCGAGCGCGTGGTGCCATAGCTTTCGCCGCCGATATATTTGGGCGACGCCCATCGGCCATTCTCGCTCAGCCATTTGCGGATGAAGTCCGAGATGGATTTGGCGTCGGAGGAGACGCCCCAATAGTCCTTGGGATCCTTGCCGCCCAGCGTGTGCGAGAAGCCGGTCCCGACCGGATCGATGAACACCATGTCGGTGACGTCGAGCAGGCTTTCCGGGTTGTCGACCAGCGGATAGGGCGGCGCGCCATCGTCCTTCGCGTCGGGCAGGACGACACGCTTCGGGCCGAAGGCGCCCATGTGCAGCCAGAGCGATCCCGAACCCGGCCCGCCATTGTAGAGGAAGGTGACCGGCCGGGTCTTCGGATCGCCCCCGTCGCGGACATAGGCGGTCGAGAAGATCGCCGCCGCGGGCTTGCCGTCCTTGTCGTCCAGATAGGTTTCGCCGGTGGTCGCCGTGTAGGCGATCGACTGGCCGCCGAAGACGCCCTTATGCTTCGTCACCGAGACAGTCGGCGGCGGCACCGGTGCGGGCGCGGCAGCCGCCTCCTCGTCCTTCTTCCTGTCGGCGGCGTGCGCCGCGAACGGCGCGAGCGCGATGGCGAGAGCGGTGAGGCTGGTGGTCAGGCGCATTTCCGGAATCCCCTTGTAGGAGAACAGGCTAACCCAGCTTCCGCCGCGAGGGAAAGCGTGAATTCTCACGCGCCTGTCGCGAAATAAATCCGCGCTATCAGATCAGCTTAATCTCGCGCAGCCGCTCGAGCAGATAATCATTCGCGGTGATCGGCTCGGGAAAGCGGTTGGGCCGCTCGGCCGTGATCGTCTGGGGCAGCGTCTCGATCAGATAGTCGGGCCGGAAATGGAGGAAGAAGGGCATCGAATAGCGCGCGAAGCCGCGCCGTTCGGGCGGCGGGTTCATCACACGGTGGCTGGTCGACGGCAGCCGGCCATTGGTCAGCCGCTGAAGCATGTCGCCGATGTTCACCACCAGTTCGCCCGGCGCGATGTCGACCGCGAGCCAGCGGCCGTCGCGATCGAGCAGTTGCAGCCCGCCCTCCTCGGCGCCGAGCAGCAGCGTGATGGTGTTGATATCCTCATGCGCGCCGGCCCGGATACCCGGCGCATCGGGGCCGATCGGCGGATAATGGAGCAGCCGCAGGATCGAATTCCCGTCGCGCACCGCATCGACAAAATAATCCGCCGGCAGGTCGAGATAGAGCGCGATCGCCGACAGGATCCGGGCACCGGTCCGCTCGAAGGCGGCGAACAGGTCGAGATAGGTCTGGCGGAAATCGGCGATCTCCTGAGGCCAGAGATTGGCCGGCATCTGATCGGCATAGGCATGGCCGGCCGGAAGCTCACGGCCGACATGCCAGAACTCCTTGAGGTCGGCCTCGGTCGAATCCTTGGCGGTCTCGACGCGGAAGGGCGTATAGCCGCGCTGACCGCCACCGCCCGCGACATGGTAGGCCCGCTTGACCTCTTCGGGCAGCGCGAAGAAGGCCTTGGCCGCCGCTTCCGCGCGCGCGATCAGTTCGGCCGGGATGCCGTGATCGGCCACCACGGCGAAGCCGAAGCGCTCGAACGAGCGCCCGATCGCCTGCGCGAAGCCATGGGCGTCTTGGTCTGCGATCGCCAGCGAGGTGCTGGGGACGCGGGTCAGGTCTGCGATGTCGGTCATCGCGCCGATATAGCGCTCGGTACCGGGATCGTCATCCCCACCGACGATGCGCTACCGGACGGCAAAGGCGAGTCATCCACAGCTTTCTGCCGCAGGCGGCTTGAACAAGGGGCCTCCGATCCGCCAGACACCCCACGTGACCGCACGAATCGACATCGGCACCAGCGGCCCGGGCCAGTCGGTCCATTTCGACGTTGAGGAGCTGCTCGCGACCCGTCTGCTCGTGCAGGGCAATTCGGGTTCGGGAAAGTCGCATCTGCTGCGCCGGCTGCTCGAAGAATCAGCCAATGTCGTCCAGCAGGTCGTGGTCGATCCCGAAGGCGATTTCGTCACGCTCGCCGATCGCTTCGGCCATGTCGTCATCCAGGCCTTCGACCATAGCGAGGCCGAGATCGTCCGCCTCGCCAATCGCATCCGAGAACATCGCGTGTCGGTCGTGCTCGCGCTCGATGAGCTCGAGATCGAGCAGCAGATGCGCTGTGCGGCGACCTTCCTGTCGGCGCTGTTCGATGCGCCCCGCGACTATTGGTATCCCGCGCTGGTCGTCGTCGACGAGGCGCAGCTGTTTGCCCCGGCCGTGGCCGGCGAAGTGTCCGACGAGGCGCGCCGCGCATCTCTCGGTGCGATGACCAATTTGATGTGCCGCGGCCGCAAGCGCGGCCTGGCCGGCGTGATCGCCACCCAGCGCCTCGCCAAGCTCGCCAAGAATGTCGCCGCCGAAGCGTCGAACTTCATGATGGGCCGCACCTTTCTCGACATCGACATGGCGCGCGCGGCCGACCTGCTCGGCATGGACCGGCGGCAGGCCGAGACGATCCGCGACCTGCCGCGCGGTCAGTTCCTCGCGCTCGGCCCGGCAGTGTCGCGTCGCCCGATCGCAGTGACGGTAGGCGCGGTGCAGACCTCGGCGCGCAGCGGCAGCCCCAAGCTGGTTCCCCTGCCCTCGGCCCCGCCCGAGGATCTGCAGGGCCTGCTCTTCGCGCCGGGCGACGACCTGCCCGTCGCGCCGCCGCCACCGCGGGCCCCCACCCCCACCAGCGACGACCTTCTCCGCGCGATCAGCCGCTCGGGCCCGGTGCTGACGCCATCGGCCGCGCCGGGTGGCCCGGCCATGCCCGACGAGGAACGCGACGCGGTGATCGACGCCGTGCTGCGCGAAATGGTCGAGGACCCCGAGGCGACCTATCGTCAGCCTGCGGTGCTGTTCCAGGATTTTGCCGTGCGCTGCCGGATGCAGCGCCTGACGAGCCCCGGCCTCGACCTCGCCGGCTTCCGCCGCCGCCTCGCCATGGCGCGCGCCGGCCTGTACGGCGAACTCGACGAAGGCTGGCTCGATGCGCTGGCGATCGGCGCCTCGCTGCCCGATGACATGCTCGCCCCCTTCCTGCTGGTCGCCCGCGCCGCGCGCGACGGGCAGGAGGCGCCGTCCGACACGGTGATGGCGCAGGTCTACGGCACCCATTCGCTCGGTCGCGTCCGCCGGTTGATCGCCTATATGGAGGAGCAGGGCATCTTCGTCCTGCGCACCGACCTGTCGGGCAAACGCTCGATCAACATCCCCCGCCTCGGCTGGACCACCGCCGCCTCGCTGCCCGAAGCCGCCGAGTAACGAGCCGATTACTCCGTATCGGAGCAATATGGGCTGGCCGCCGCCAGCCGCACGGCTATCGATGAGGCTGCTAAGGGGGCAGAAATGATCGTCGTTTCGTGGTTCGCGCGGCTGATTGCCGTATCTCTGATTCTGGCGTGTATTCCGGCCACGGCCGCCCCGCCGCTCGACGTCTATGGCAAGCTGCCGACGCTGGAGATGACCGCAATGTCGCCATCGGGCGAGCGGATCGCGGTGATCGGCATGTTCCAGGGCAAGCGCCAGTTGCTGGTGACCGACGCGAACCGAAAGCTGCTCTCATCGGTCGAGGTCGGCGAATACAAGCTGCGCTCGATCCACTGGGCAGGCAACGAAACCCTGCTGATCCACGCCACCAGCACCTATGCCCTCGGCTTCGGCTTCACGACCGACAAGACCGAACTCAGCACCATGATCGTCGTCAATCTCGGCAAGGGCGCGCCATGGACGATCTTCGAGAAGGAAGATCGTATAACCGGCGGCGTGCGCGGCTATTACGGGGCGATCGAGCGCGACGGTCGCTGGTACGGCTATTTCGGCGGAATCACGCTGGAGCGGTCCGGCTATGATTTCATGCTCAAGAGCACCAAGGCGGAACTCTACGAGGTCGACCTGGAGACGCAAAAGGCGCGCCTCGTGTCGAACCGGGCGCCATCGGATTCGACGTGGCGCGACTGGGTCGTCGCCGCTGACGGCAGCCTCGCTGCTTATCTCGACTATGAAGAAGACCGCGGCGACTGGACGCTCTACAATGGACAGCGTCAGAAGATCGCCAGCGGCCGATCCCCGCTGGGCGACGTCTCGCTGCTCAGCCTGGGGCGCTCCGCAGGCACCGTGATGTATATCGACGAAGATACCGAGGGTCGGCGAAGGGCTTTCGAAGTGCCGCTGACCGGCGGAACGCCCGTCGAGCTGCTGCCGAACGAATATGCAGGGCAGCTCATCACCGACGACCGAAGCCGGCTGACCGTCGGCTACACCCGTGAAGCAGATATCCAGGAGGATCATTTTTTCGACGAGCGGCGTGAAAAGCGCATGGCCGCCGCCCGCCGGGCCTTTCCCGACGCGACGGTGCGCCTGATCGACGCCAACACCAGTTTCGACAAGATGATCGTTCGTACCGACGGGCCGGGCGACCCTCAGAGCTACTGGGTCGTCGACATCAAGACGGGGCGCGCCGAACCGCTCGGCAGCAGCTATGCGATCAATGTGGGCGACGTGGGACCGATGCGGTTGATCCGCTACAAGGCGGGCGATGGCCTCGAGATCGGGGCTGTCCTGACCCTGCCGTCAGGGCGGAGCGAGCGGAATCTGCCGTTGATCGTTCTGCCCCATGGTGGCCCCGCCGCGCGCGACTACCCCGTGTTCGACTGGTGGGCGCAGGCCTATGCATCGCGGGGCTATGCAGTATTGCAGCCCAATTTCCGGGGGTCTGAAGGACTGGGCTCTGCCTTCCGTCTTGCCGGCCGCGGCGAATGGGGCCGCAAGATGCAGACCGACATTTCCGACGGGGTCGCCGATCTCGCGCGGCAGGGCATCATCGATCCGAAGCGCGTGTGCATCGTCGGCGCCAGCTATGGCGGCTATGCGGCGCTGGCGGGTGTCACGCTACAACAGGGGCTTTACCGCTGCGCAGTTTCGGTCGCGGGCGTCGCAGACGTAGCCCGCATGCTTTCTACCAATATCCGCGCGAGCGGGCAGAACCGCACCGTCATACGCGCCTTGCGCACCGAGGTCGGGACAGGCCGGGACATGAAGGAGGTTTCTCCGGCCAATTTCGCGGCGCGCGCAGACGCCCCCATCATGCTGATCCACGGCGTCGACGACATCGTCGTGCCCTTCGACCAGAGCCGCCAGATGGCGTCCGCCCTGTCCCGCGCGGGAAAGCCGCACGAGTTCATCAAGCTCGAAGGCGAGGATCATTGGCTATCGAAGGGGGACACGCGGCTGGCGATGCTCAAGGCCTCGGTCGCCTTCGTCGAGAAGCACAACCCGCCCGACCCGGCGCCGGCGGCAAAGCCCTGAATCAGGCGGGGAAGAGGATCGGCGCGTCGCCGGCTTTCCAGGGCGCGAGGCGCACCATGATCGCGGCGAAGAGATCGCTTTCGAGCAGGTTGGCGAGCCAGTGCCGGGTCGCCGGCAGCGGCTGCGCGTCGAACCACGGGCGGTCGACCTCGGCGAACTGCCGGACGAAGGGGAAGAGGGCGATGTCGGCCAGCCCCCGCCGATCGCCACACAGATAGGGGCGATCGGCAAGGCGCTGCTCCAGCTCATCGAGCAGCGCCAGCCCCTCGGCGCGGTGCAGCGTCGCGTCGCTGCCATGCCGCTCGGGATATTTGTAGCGGTCGAGATGATGCTTGAACGGCCCGTCATTGGCCGCGATCAGCATAGGGTCGTCGCGATCGAGCCAGGCTTCGGGATCGGCCCGGCCGAGCGCCCAGCGCATGATGTCGAGGCTCTCGTCGAGCGTTCTGCCGTCGGGCAGGCACAGCACCGGCACCGTCGCCTTGGCCGATGCCGCCGCCAGTTCGGGCGGCTTGGCGGACAGCTTCACCTCGCGGATCTCGCAGCGCTGCTCCGATACGAGCATCGCCATCCGCGCCCGCATCGCATAGGGGCAGCGTCGAAAGCTATAGAGGATCGGCAGCGCGGTCATCGGTACCGGGCAGGACGGCGCCGACATGAGCGATGCCGCGCTGGGCCGCGAGGCGCTCCTGCCGGTTGCGTTCGGCATAGCGGCGGCGCTGCTCCTCGTCGCGCTCATCATGACAGGCGGGGCAGCACACGCCCTCCACGTAGAGCGCGGATTGCCGGTCTTCGGGGCTGACGGGCCGGCGGCAGGCGAAGCACAGGCTGTGGCTGCCGGGGGCGAGGCCATGGCCAACGGCCACCCGCTGGTCGAAGACGAAGCATTCGCCTTCCCACAGGCTTTCGGCGGGATCGACCGTCTCCAGATATTTCAGGATGCCGCCCTTGAGGTGATAGACATCCTCTATCCCCTCGGCCTTCACGAAGGCGGTCGCCTTTTCGCAGCGTATGCCGCCGGTGCAGAACATGGCGATGCGCGGCGTCTTGCCCTGCCCCGCGAGCCGCTCGCGCTCGGCCCGGAACCAGGCAGGAAAATCGCGGAAGCTGGGCGTCTTCGGATCGATCGCGCCGGCAAAGCTGCCGATCGCCACCTCATAATCGTTGCGCGTGTCGATCACGACCACCTCGGGATCGGCGATCAGCGCGTTCCATTCCTTGGGCTCGACATAATGACCGACCCCTTCGAGCGGATCGATGTCGGGCTGCCCCATCGTCACGATCTCGCGCTTCGGCCGGACCTTCATCCGGTGGAAGGGCATCGCCGCCGCACGCGAATATTTGATCTCGATGTCGGCGCAGCCGGGGATCGCGCGAATATGGTCGACGATCGCGGCGATCGCGTCATCGGCTCCGGCGATGGTTCCGTTCAGCCCTTCTCGCGCGACCAGCAGCGTGCCCTTGATGCCCAGCTCCGCGCAGCGCTGGGCCAGTGGCACGCGCACCGCTTCGGGATCGTCGAAGCGCGCGAAGCGATAGAGCGCCGCGACGCAGATGGGCAGTGCCGGCGGATCGGTCATGGCGCGTGCCTATGGCAAGAGATCGCCACAAGGCAAAGCGGGATTATGCGGAGGGCCTATGGCCGGTTCAGCCCTCGGGTTGGGCAGGCTCAGGCGACAGGGCGGGTGACGAAGCCTCTTCGGCCTGTACGGGCCGGCGTTCGCCCAAACGGACAGGCCGGGATGTCACGCCGGCATCGCCCCTTGCTGCCGCTTCAGCATCGCGCTGCGCCCGTTCGGCAACGACTGCATCGACATCGAAGTCGATCGGCAGGCCCTGGGCGGACAGAGCGGACGGAAGCGCGGACAGGCCGAGCAGGAGCGGGAGCAGCTTCATGTTCTCTCCCTCGCACCGATTCGCACCATCCGCCGTGATCGACATCACAGCCGGGCGCGGCGCGACTCAGTTCAGGAAGCGCCCCAGATCGGCAACGTCGACCAGCACTTCGCGACGACCGACATGATCGGGCTGCGACACGATCCCGTCCTTTTCCAGCCGCTCGATCAGGCGGGCTGCCGAATTATAGCCGACGCGCAGCTGCCGCTGGAGCCAGCTGGTCGAGGCCTTGCGATTCTCGACCACCAGCTGGATCGAGCGGCGATAGGCCTGGGTTTCGGGATCGTCCGGGCCGGTCGGACCGCCCTCCATCGCGAAGCCGCCATCTTCGGGCTCCTCGGTGACGGCCTGGATATAGTCGGGCGTGCCCTGCGACCGCCAATGGTCGGCCACCGCGCGGACCTCGTCGTCGGACACGAACGGGCCATGGACACGGACGATCTGCTTGCCGCCGGGCATGTAGAGCATGTCGCCCTTGCCCAGCAGCTGCTCGGCGCCCTGCTCGCCCAGGATCGTGCGGCTGTCGATCTTGCTGGTAACCTGGAAGCTGATCCGCGTCGGCAGGTTCGCCTTGATCACGCCGGTGATGACGTCGACCGACGGCCGCTGCGTCGCCATGATCAGGTGGATGCCCGCCGCACGCGCCTTCTGCGCGAGCCGCTGGATCAGGAATTCGACCTCCTTGCCGGCGGTCATCATCAGGTCGGCAAGCTCGTCGACGATCACCACGATCTGCGGCAGCGGATCGAACTCCAGCTTCTCTTCCTCATAGATCGGCTGGCCGGTTTCCGCGTCATAGCCGGTCTGAATGCGGCGGCCGAGCGGCTGCCCCTTGGCCTTGGCCGCCCGCACCCGCTCGTTGAAGCTGGCGAGGCCGCGCACCCCGACCGAGGACATCATCCGGTAGCGGTCCTCCATCTGCTCGACCGCCCATTTGAGCGCGCGCACCGCCTTTTGCGGTTCGGTCACGACCGGCGACAGCAGATGGGGAATGTCGTCATAGATGCTCAGTTCGAGCATCTTCGGATCGATCATGATCATCCGGCACTGATCGGGCGTCAGCCGGTAGAGCAGCGACAGGATCATCGAGTTGATGCCGACCGACTTGCCCGAGCCGGTGGTGCCCGCGACCAGCAGATGCGGCATGGGTGCGAGATCGGCGATCACCGGATCGCCACCGATATTCTTGCCCAGCACCAGCGCCAGGCCCGAAGCGGCTTCCTCGAAGGCATCGCTCGCGATCAGTTCGGACAGCGAGACGGTCTCGCGCTTGGCATTGGGCAGTTCGATACCGATCACCGTGCGGCCGGGAATGACCGCGATGCGCGCCGACATGGCCGACATGTTGCGCGCGATATCGTCGGCCAGCGCGATCACGCGGCTCGCCTTGATGCCGGCGGCGGGCTCCAGCTCGTACATGGTGACGACGGGACCGGGGCGGATCTCGACGATCCGGCCCTTGACGTTGAAGTCGTCGAGCACGGTTTCCAGCAGGCGGGCGTTGCGCTCCAGCGCGGCCTTGTCGATCGTCTTGTTCGTCGCGGGCGGCGCCGGTGCCAGCAGCGACAGGCTGGGCAGCTTGTAGGTATCGCCGAGAGGGAGCGAACTCTGTCGGTCGCGCGCGACCGCCTTGGCGGAAGGCGCGGCCGCCTTCTTGCGGTCGGCGATGACCGGCGGCGGGGCGATCTCGGCATCCTCGTCGATCGGCGCATGCCGCGGCGGACGAACCGGCACCGGATCGCGGTCGATCGTGCTGATGTCGGTATCGTCGAACGGCGGATCCCCGTCGTCCATGTCGAAGGGTTCGGCGGGACGGCGCGCATGGGCGCCGCGCCGCAGCAGCCAGTCGCGCTCGTCCGCCTCCAGCCCGAGCCCCCATATCCAGAGCGACAGGCCGAGAATCGCCAGCAGAGCGGCGCTGCCCAGCCGGACGCCATTGGCGACCATCGGATCGGCGATCTGCTCCAGCCCGTAGCCGACCAGCGCCGCACCGCCGAGGCCGAGGCTTCCGCCATAGCCGGCCGGGAGCCCCGCGACCGAACCGCCCCGGAACAGCGCGAGACCGACCCCCATCAGCGCGATGGAACACAAGGCGATCGCGATCGAGCGGCCCCAGCGGCCGACCGGATGCGCGCGCCACATCCGCAGGCCCCAGACGAAGCCGAGAGGCAGCAGGAGCACGATGGCGGGGCCGAAGAGACTCAGCCCCAGATCGGCGATCCAGGCACCGACCGGCCCGAAGACATTTTTTGGGGGGCCGCCGGCGGCGGTGTTCAGCGACGGATCGGTGACATGATAGCTGGCAAGCACGAAGCCGAGCGCGATCGTCCCCGCGATCAACGCAAGAGCGGCGAGCAGGCTTCCGGCGCGGCGGCCCATGCCCGCGAGCGCGTTGCGCCAGCCTGTCGGCTGGGGCGTCGACGGCGTCTCGTCTTCGCCTGCGATCCTGATGCTGCGACTTGCCATGATTCCATCCGCCGGCGGGACGACCGGCGCCCGCATGAATATGCAGAGTGGAGAATCCCATAGCGCGGAGTCCCGGTCAAGCGAGCCGCGCGTCGCTTCGTCGCGCCGCCCCGTCCCAAGGGACATGACGGGAGTGGTGGCGCCCGCCCCAGCTTGGGCCTATGACGAGATCATGGAACGGCAGGACGTCATCATCCTGGGCGGAGGGCTGGTCGGCCTGACGCTCGGCATCGCTCTCTCGAAGCATGGCATCAAGGCGGCGGTCATCGACCCGGCCGACCCGCAGGCGGTGCTGGCCGCCGGCTTCGACGGCCGCGCGTCTGCGGTCGCCAGCGCGCCCTGGCGCATGCTCGACTCGATCGGCGTCGGTCCGCTGCTCGCCGGCAAGGGCTGCGCGATCGATGCGATCAGCGTGCAGGACGGGCTCAGCCCCGAGGCGCTGATGTTCGAGCCCCCGGCCGATGACGGCGCGCTGGGCCATATGTTCGAAAATCGCGATCTGCGCATCGCGCTCGACACCGCTGCGCGCGCGGCGGAAGGGCTGACGCTGCTCCGCCCGCTGCGGCCGGTCGACGTCCGCCGCGACCTGGACGGCGTTGCGGTGACGCTGTCGGACGGCCGCGTCGTCGAAGGTGCGCTGCTGATCGGCGCCGAGGGGCGGCAATCGCCGACGCGCGAGGCGGCGGGCATCACCGTGGCGCGGTGGAGCTATGGCCATGTCGCGATGATCACCGGGATCGTCCACGACAAGCCGCATGGCAATGTCGCCTATGAGATCTTCTATCCGTCAGGCCCATTCGCGATCCTGCCGCTGGTCGACGGACCTGAAGGCGAGCATCGCTCGGCCATCGTCTGGACCGTCTCGGCCAAGGATGCACCGGCGATGCTGGGCCTGCCCGATCGCGCCTGGCAGGCCGAGGCCGCGAAGCGCATGGGTGGGCTGCTGGGCGACTTCCGCCTCGCCTCCCCCCGCTCCTCCTATCCGCTCGACTTCCACCACGCCGCCCGCATCACCGACACGCGGCTGGCGCTGGTCGGCGACGCCGCGCATGGCATCCATCCGATCGCGGGCCAGGGCGTCAATCTCGGCTATCGCGACGTGGCCGCGCTGACCGAGGTGCTGGTCGAGGGCATGCGTCTCGGCCTCGATCCGGGCGACGCCCAGCTGCTCGCCCGCTATCAGCGCTGGCGCAGCCTCGACAGTTTCATGGTGGCGGCTTCGACCGACGGGCTCACCCGCCTGTTCGGCGTACCGGGACGAGCGGCCCGCACAGTTCGCCGCATCGGCCTCGGTGCCGTCCAGCGGCTCGGGCCGCTCAAAGGCCGCTTCATGGCAGAGGCGCGCGGCGAGACCGGCAAGCTGCCGAAACTGCTCCAGGGGCTGGCGATCTAAAGACCGCGCGAAAACCTATCCGTTCAGAGCGGGCGAGCGTCCTCGACGATCATGACCGGCACGCCCTCCCGGATCGGGAAGGCCAGGCCCGCCGCGTCCGAAATCAGCTCCTGCCGCGCCTCGTCATGGCGTAGCGTGGTGCGCGTCACCGGGCAGACGAGGATGGCGAGCAGTTCGGGATCGACGCTCATTGGAGCGTCGCCCCGTCATCGTCGCCCCGCCGGAAGAAGGCGAGTATCTGCGCGAGCAGGTCGGCTCGCACGTCGAGCGTATCGGCCTCGAGCAGCGCCTGCTTCGAGGCGGCATCGAACGGCGCAAGCGAACAGATCGCATTGACCAAAGTCTCGTCGTCCAGGCGGCTGACCCCGGTCCAGTCGACTGCGACACCGCGCGCATCCGCGAAGCGGCGCGCCTCGCGCTCTATCTCGGCGCGGACGATACTCGGCAGCGCGTCGGGCGATGGAATGTCGTCGAACGCCTTGAGATCCGCCTCGACCTGCCGGAACGGCGTCGCCACGTCGAGCTCGCGCAGGATACGGAAGCGCGTCAGCCCGGCAAGGATCAGGTTGAACCGCCCGTCGTCGAGCCGCTCCACCTCCTGGATATGGCCGACACAGCCTACGTCGAACAAGGGCGGCGGCTCGCCGGGTCCGCGCGGCTGGATCATCGCGATCCGCCGATCGCGGGCGAGCGAGTCGGACACCATTGCCCGATAGCGCGGCTCGAAGATGTGCAGCGGAAGATGGCCGCGCGGAAAGAGCAGCGCCCCCGCCAGCGGAAAGATGGAGAGACGCTCGCCCATGCGCCGGCCGATCAGGTGAACAGGATCGCGGAGAGCCGGCGGCGCTGGTCGCGGACCCACTGGTCCTCCAGGCCGACGACCTCGAACAGCTTGAGCAGACGCTGGCGCGCGGCGCCCTCGTTCCACTCGCGGTCGCGGGCGATGATCTCAAGCAGATTGTCGGCCGCACCGTCGCGATCGCCGCCCGCCATCAGCCCGCCAGCCAGTTCGAAGCGCGCCTCATGATCGTCGGGATTGGCTGCGACCCGCGCGCGCAGCCCGCCGAGATCGTCGACCGGCTGCGCCTCTCGGGCGAGCGCGATTGCCGCCTGGGCGCGCGCAACGGGCGCTTCCTTCATCTTGTCGGCCGGCAGCGTCGCGAGAGCCGCCTCTGCCTCTTCCAGTTCGCCTGCCTGCACCAGCGCGCGGGCCATGCCGCCCAGAACCTCGGCATCCTCGGGCGCCATTTCGGCCAGTTGCCCGAAGATCGACAGCGCTCGTTCGATATCGCCCGCCTCCAGCACCTCCTCGCCCATCGCGATCAGCGGGGCGATATCCTCGTGCATCTTCGCGGCAGCGCCCTGAATCGGCAGCTGGCGGAGGATCTGATCGAGCATCTGCTTGAGCTGGCCCTCGGTCCGCGCGGGCGTCAGATCGGCGACCAGCTGCC
The DNA here is from genome assembly GCF_049889055.1 of Rhizorhabdus antheiae. Lineage (NCBI taxonomy): Bacteria > Pseudomonadati > Pseudomonadota > Alphaproteobacteria > Sphingomonadales > Rhizorhabdaceae > Rhizorhabdus > Rhizorhabdus antheiae. The sequence continues at coordinate 334,868 of NZ_JBLTWO010000001.1, forward strand.
CCTGGAACAGCGCATAGACGGTCGGGATCGACTGCACACGGAACTGCGAGGCGATCATCTTCTGCTCGTCGACGTTGATCTTGACCAGTGCGACGCCCTTGTCGGCATAGTCGGCCGCGACCTTGTCGAGGATCGGCCCCAGCGCCTTGCAGGGCCCGCACCATTCGGCCCAGAAATCGAGGATGACGAGCGAGGTCATCGATGGCTCGACGACGTCGCGGCGGAACGCCTCCACCGCTTCCCGATCCGCCGCGCTCATTCCCAGGGTCGCCACCGATGATTCTCCCAATGCCCGTAATCTGGCCCCTTATGTGGGAGGGTGGAGGCCAATGCCAAGGGCCTGCATTTTTTTCGAGAATTGGGCTTGCGGTGTCAAAACACCCGGGCTAATAGCCGCGCCTCGACGGCAGGCATCGCCCGCCGGACAGCGCCAGAGCGGGCGTAGCTCAGGGGTAGAGCACAACCTTGCCAAGGTTGGGGTCGAGGGTTCGAATCCCTTCGCCCGCTCCAGTTTTCGGAAGAAGGCCAGGCAGTTAAGCGATCCGAAAGGGTCGCTTTTTTGCTTATATGCTTTCGGATTGGACCAGAGCAAGCGCCGGCCATCAGTAGTGGAATCGGCACTGGGCGATTTCCAGCTGCTGGTCCGGCGGGCTACCGGCGACACGATAGACCAGCCGGTCCTCGAGCGTGATGCGCCGCGACCACCAGCCCTTCAGATCCCCCTTCAAGGGCTCGGGCTTACCGGTGCCCTTGAACGGACTGCGCTGGCATTCCTTTATCAAGTCGTTGACGCGCTGCAGCGTATTGGGGGCGTTGGCCTGCCAATGAAGATAGTCGTCCCAGGCCGCATCGGCGAAGACGAGCTTCATGGCTCGATCAGATCGCGCGCCTCGCCCTTGCCGCTATCCAGCTGTTGTATTGCCGCCAGCAGACGACCGCGGTTCGCCTCCGTCGACAGCAGATGCATCGACTCCTCGATCGCGTTCCAATCGGACAGGGACACCATCACGACCGACTCCGCTTTCTGGCGCGACACGACTATGGGCGCGCGATCGGCCACGACGCGGTCCATCACCTCCTTGAGGTGGGCGCGCGTGTCGGAATAGCTGATGACGTCCATGGCAATTCTCCTGCAATCTATATGTACCAATTTCTGTACAATTGCAAGAATGTCGCCTTGGCGTGCTGACCTGACCAGAACGGTGCTGCGCCCTGCGGCAGCACCGTTCAGGACATCCCCCCTCAGCGCACCGTCTCTCCATTATCGATCACCATGTTGGTGCCGGTGATGTGGCGCGATTCCTCCGACGCGAGAAACAGGACCAGGTTGGCGACGTCGATCGGCTTGCCCATGCCGTGGTTGCGGGTCTGCTCCATGCCCGCGCTGTCGGCGTCGAGTTCGGCCACCGCCTGTGCGGTCATCGGGGTTTCGATGCCGCCCGGCGCGATCGAGTTGCAGCGGATGCGATAGCCCTGCTCCTGGCAGTGGATCGCGATCGAGCGGCTCATCGAGATGATGCCGCCCTTGGCGCCGGCATAGGCGGGGATCTGGCTGAGGCCGATCATGCCGCCGATCGAGGCCATGTTGATGATCGATCCGCCGCCGCCCTTGGTCATATGCGGGATCGCCGCCTTGCAGCCGAGGAAGGTGCCGTCGAGCATGACGTCGACCTGGATCTTGTAATCGGCGAAGCTCAGCCCCTCTATCGTGCCGAAGCGGACGAGGCCGGCATTGTTGACGAGGATGTCGAGCTTGCCGAAACGCGCGATCGTCTCGGCGATCACCTCGTCCCAGCGCGCCTCGCTGCGGACGTCCTGGTGCAGATAGACCGCACCGGGGATTTCGGCGGCGATACGCTCGCCGAGTTCGTCCTGCACGTCGGTGATGACGACCTTCGCGCCTTCGCGCGCGAGCAGCCGCGCATCCTCGGCACCGAGCCCCGACGCGCCGCCGGTAATGATCGCGACCTTGCCTTCTACCCTGCCCATGTCTCTCTCCTCATCCGGCTCAGCGCCGGCCTTCATGATGTTCGCCCATTATGGAAGGCGGTGTGATCTAGTGACAGCGAAGGATCAGCGGGGCGCGTGAATTTCGGCGAGCGAACCCGGCAGCGGCATCATCGAGAACATCGAATAGCGGCGGCACTTCCAGCCAGCGGGCGTCTCCACCGCATCGAAACGGTACTGCACCTGCACCTCGACGCTGTTGCCGTCCTTCGCGCGGCCCAGGCCGATCACATAGGCGCTCATCGACGCGGTCGCACCGTCATAGGCGTTCGGGCGGAAATTGGTGATGTAATGCGCATGGTGGCTCATGTCGGCGAAGACGCGGTCGAAAAAGGCCTTCATCTCGTCATGGCCGTTCATCACCGGCAGGCCGATCGCCGAGAAATCGAGCACGGCATCCTCGGTGAACAGGTCGAGCAGCCCGTCCACATCTTCGAGGCGGTCGACCGCATAGCAATAGGCGGTCATCAGGTCCTGAAGGGCGACACGCACCTCCATCGGCATGCCGGTCATGAGATACATCCTTTGCTGCTCGAAAAAGCGGGGCCGACCGCGAGGAGATGTGCAGCCGGCCCCTCCGCCGTCACCAGCGGACCTTGAAATCCAGACCATATTCGCGCGGGTTGCCGAGCGAGGCGAGCGTGCCGATCCCGACCAGATTGAGCTTCTGGCCGTAATATTTCTCGTTGAAGAGGTTGCGGCTCCACGCGCCGATCGTCCAGCGCTCGCCATCGGGCGACCAGGACAGCGAGGCGTTCGCCAGGTCGATCGACTGGACGAGTTCGCTCGGCCGGCCGGTGAAGGCGGTAAACTTGCTGCTGGTGTAGCTGTAATTGCCGGTCGCGGTGACGGTACCCCCGCCCAGCGGCTGCTGGATGGTGAAGCCGACATTGGTGTTCCACTTGGGGGAATTCATCAGCCGGTTGCCGGCATAGCTGACCGCCACGGTCTGGCCCGCCGCGTTCAGGACGAAAGTGTCGTACTTGGTGTAATAGGCGTCGAGATAGGCGACGGACCCGTTGAGGGTGATGCCCTCGACCGGCACGAGGGTCGCCTCCAGCTCGACGCCCTTGGTCTTGGCGCCACCGGCATTGCGGATCGACGCCGAGTTGCGGCCGTCGAGATAGGTCAGGTTCTGCGTGACCTGCATGTTCTTATAATCGTTGTAGAACAGCGCCAGGTTCAGGCGCAGGTGCCGGTCGAACAGGTCTGCCTTGGCGCCGACCTCATAGGTGTCGAGATGTTCGGGATCGAACGGGCCGATGTCCTCCGCGACCGCGATGCGGCCCGTGAAGCCGCCCGACTTGAAACCGCGCGCGTGATAGCCATAGAGCAGCACCGACGGTGCCGCCTGCCAGTCGACGCCGATCTTGTAGCCGACGTCGTCCCAAGACTTCGCGCCGCTCGCCGAGATCAGCGAGCCGGGGATCAGCGGGTCATTGAAGCTCGACAGGCCGCCCGGCGTGGTCGTGAAACTGTTCGCGGTGGTCGAGGTGGCGGTCGTCTTCTCATGGCTGACGCGGATACCGCCCTGCAGACGCACCGTATCGGTCAGCTGCACATAAAGCTGCGCGAAGCCGGAGATCGACCAGTTCTTCTGCCGCTGGGTCTGCGGCTGGCCGAGGCCGCGCAGGAAGCCGTCGAGCTTGCCGCCTTGCAGCAGCCGGTATTTCTGACTGAAGTAGAAGGCACCGGCGACCAGCTTGATGCGATCATTGATGTCGCTGTGCAGGCGCAGTTCCTGCGACAGCTGGTGCTGCTTGGTCTGGCGGCGGGTCTGCAGCAGGATGGCCGTCTGCGCGTCGTCGTCGCTGTAGAGATCATTGTCATATTCGCGATAGCTGCTGATCGCGACGAGTTCGCCGATGCCGGTTTCGATATTCTGCGTCAGCGTCACAGCATAGCTGTCGCGGTTGTTGTAATCCGGCTGGTCGAGGCTCTGGCCGCGGCGGAAATTGATGCCCTGGTCGGTCTCACCCGGAGCGTAGAAGAGCTCGCCCGGTCCGGCGATGATGACACCGGTCTGCGATCCGTTGCGGCTGCGATCATATTGGCCGATCAGCGTCGCATTATAGCCGTCGCCCGTATATTTCAGATAGGGCCGCACCGAGGTCATGTCGCGCTTGCCGAGACGGCGATTGTCACCATAGGCGCGGAAAAAGCCGTCCGAACCGGTGTGCAGCACGCTCACCTTGCCGGCGAGCGCATCGCTGATCGGGAAGTTGATCGCGGCGTTCAGGTCGATCCGGTTGTAATTGCCATAGACGATCTGCGCCTCGCCGCCGAACTCGCCGGTCGGCTGCTTGGTGATGACGTTGACGACGCCGCCGGTGGTGTTCGCACCGAACAGCGTGCCCTGCGGACCGCGCAGCACCTCGACCCGCTCGACGTCGAACAGAGACAGGAGCGCGGCGGTGTTCACGCCGACCGGCACGCCGTCGACGACCACCGACACGGTTGTGCCGACATAGGGATCGGCATCGTTCACGCCGACGCCGCGGATCGTGAACACGGCCGAATCCGGCGAATTGGAGAAGCTGTTGATCTGGACGTTGGGAATGGTGTTGGCGAGGCCCTGCACGTCGCGCACCTGGGCGCGCTCCAGCGCCAGGCCGCTGACCGAGGTCACCGCGATCGGAACCTTCTGGATATTCTCGGACCGCTTCTGCGCGGTAACCACGATCTCCTCGACACCGGTGGCGGACGCTTCGTCCGCTGCCGGCGACTGCGCCATCGCGACCGAAGACCAGCCCGCAAGAGCCGTCCCGACCAGCGCCGCGCGCGCGAAACCCTTATATCCCCTCATGCTTTCTCTCCCATAGTCCGACCATTTCGAGTGGTCTGGCTCAATCTATGGTGCACCTGCACCATTTCCGGGAAAGGCGTCAGCTGTGCAAAGAGCTAGTTTGGCAGGTCGCTCTGACGCAGGACTGCGTCGATGCCGCCGACAAGGAAATCCTCAAGATGGTCGTAGAGATCGGCGATAGCCCCGGGCGAGCGCGCGATGCGGGACCGCGCGAGCAGCGAGTCGACATTAGCGTAGACCGATAGCAGATTGGCTTCGATCAGATGATAGGCCGCCCGCGTGCGTTCGGGGAAGGCGTGCGGATAAAGCCGCGCCAGCTGTCCGATGATGCGTTCGTTGAGCGGCTGGAAGGATTGTCCGTGGCTGCGCACATAGTCCGGCTGGTCGAAGCTCATCGTGCTGAGCGCCAGCATGCGAAGATAGCGATGAAGGCCGGCATCCTCCGCCGACAGCCAGGCGCGCGAAACCGACATCACGGCGCGGATGACAAGGCGGAGGTCCGCCTGACCGGCATCGACCTGGGCCTCCATCTCCTCGACGGCCGCGACATAGTCCGCCGTGACCTGGGCCAGGCGCCGGTCGAGCACACCGACGAAGACGTCTTCCTTGGTCGGGAAATAATGCTGGAGCTGCCCCATCTGGACGCCGGCCTCGTCCATGATCTGGCGCAGCGAAACACCCTCGAAGCCGCGTTCGGAAAATTGGCGCTCGGCCGCATCGAGAATCGCCGACCGCGTCCGGAGCCCCTTCGACGTCAGTCGCTTGGGCGGTGAAGCCTGTACTTCGTCGACAGGGCTGGTGCTCGTGCGGGGCATCGACCTTGCGTAGCCATGGCCCACAGGATCGGCAAGCGGCCCGGCTTTGACCGGGCCGCGCAGCGCGATGCGATCAGAGACTGTAGAAGTCGGGAAAGCGCTTCAGCAGTTCGCCGATCTCATTGTCCGATACGTTGAACTCGAAGCCTTCCTCATCGCCCTTGCGGCGATAGCCATAGACATTGGTCCACGACCAGCCGGGGGTGCCGTCGATCGGATAGACTTCCCAGGTCAGATGGCAGAGCGCCGCATCGGCCGACACCGGCACGACCTTGTAGTCGATCAGGCGGATGTCCGTTCCCACGCCGGTGCGGCCGAAACGGGCGACCTGATCGGTGCAGGCGGCATCGGCGGTCGCGCGGTCCTCGAAGCTGTGCACATGGCCCAGCGTGAAGGAGATATAGGGAAACAGATAATGGCCGGCGATGGCGCGGCCATCCTTGTCTAGCATCGCCTGCCCATAGCTGCGGCACAGCCCTTCGGGGCCCTTCAGCGCGGTGGTCGTCGTCATGTCTTTCCTCTCCCGTCCTGCAGCGCTCAGCCTTTGAAAACCTTGAAGATCCAGTCCCAATAGCCGGGCTCGGGACCGTCCTCGAACCCGAACTCGGCGCGGATATCGTCGATCTGGCGGTCGAGATGATCCTCCCAGCGGACCATGAACAGGGGCTTCTTCTGCTTGGCGCCGAGCGCATGGCCGCGCGCGAAGCCCTCGAGCAGCGACGGCAGCGCTTTCGGATAATGGAGCCCCGCGCGGCTGAGCGAGGTCGACATCAGCACCGTGCCGTAGAGGTTCAACTCATGGGCGAAGTCGGTCGAGAAATAATTGGCGTTGGCGACCGTGTTGGCGACGATCAGCGCGATCTCGCCCACCTGGCTCGGGCAGAGACCGGTGACCATATGTTCGATGTCGTGATTCTGTGCGCGCCGCTTGAGCAGGAATTCATAATCGTTGCGCGGCGCATCCTTGAACAGGAAATCGATCTGATAGCCGCTTCGCGCGATGAAGGCATGGATGCGCGCACCCAGCGTGCCCGGCGCGCAATGCGCGGTCTGTTCGGCGGTGAAGTCGGAGACGAAGCGCTCGTCGAGCCAGGCCGCGAATTCGGGCAGCCGCGCCTTTTCGGCCGCGAGCAACTCCATCGTTCGGACCGGATCGACCACCTCGCCCATCGCGCGCGACAGAGTGGGAATCAGATAGGCATCGGGCAGGTCGTGACCGTCGCGCTTCAACCCCATCTGCGCATAGACATCGCGGAACAGCGGACTGTTGAGATATTTGGAATTGCTGATCAGCACGCTCGACGTCACCGGCTCGACGGCGCCCATCAGATAGGCGGCTTCGTCGGCCGCGAGATTGGTTTCGACGTTCATGCCCTGTCATTCCTCTCCGTCCAGCCCGTGAAGGGCGGTTCCTCAATTTCGAGCACGGCCCAGCTCCGACCGACCAGATCGAGCGCATTGCTCACCCCGGCGCGGGCCATCACCCGGCGCATGCCGTCGGCATCGACCTGCACGTTCGACCGGCCGCCATTGGCGAAGCGCAGCGTCACGACCAGCGCCGCCTCCCCGTCATGGGTCGGGGTCAGGCACAGCGCCTCGATCACCGCGCCGTGGCTCACGTCCTGCCGCTCATGCCCCGCCAGCTTGGCCGGCCGAGGCCTGCGGCGGCTCGATGAACAAGATATCCGATGGCGTGATCACACTGGCCGGGCGGAAGACGAGGAACAGATTCCAGCTCTTGAGCTGCTCGATCGCCGCCTCGACCGGCGTGTCGGGCATCACCCGCGCGGCGATGCTCGGCCAGTCGTCGCCGCTCTGCGGCTGGATGAAGCGACGGCGCGGGGGAAGCGAAACGCTCATGCACTCTGCCTTTCGGTGATCTGGCCGGCGCGCGCCGGGGCATAGCCGGCCTCGCGGCTATAGGCCTGCACGCCGTTGACGAAGACGCGGTCGATGCCGCTCGCCCGTCGAATATAGCGGAATCCCGGCGCGGGCAGGTCCTCGACCGCGATCTCGGGGCCGCGATCGATCGTTGCGGGATCGAACAGCACGATGTCGGCCGCGTAGCCCGGCCGCAACAGGCCACGGTTGCGCAAGCCCCAGACCTGCGCCACGTCATGGGTCAGCTTGCGCACCGCGGTCTCCAGCGGCATCGCGCCGAAGCCGCGAACATAGCGGCTGAACAGATAGCCGGTGTCGCCATAGGTCGCGAAATTGGTGACATGCGCGCCGCCGTCACCCGCGCCGATGCCAATCAATGGGTCGGCCAGCATCTTGGCGATCTTGGCATCGTCATTATGGCCGATCGCATCGAGCCCGTAGGAGGTGGCGAGATTATCGGCCAGCGCGATGTCGATGATCACCTCGGCGATATGGCAGCCGCGCTCCTCCGCAAGATCGCCCACGCGCCGGCCCATCAGCGCCGGATCGGGCGTGCCCATCCGCTTCACATAGGCGTCGGCGAAGTCGATCTGCAGGCCGATCGGCATGAAGAAATTGTCCATCTCCGCCGCCAGCGCCTGCCGCCGCTCCGGATCGCGCAACACAGCGAGCTTTTCGTCATGCGGCAGCAGCGTCATCGCCCACCAGCCGGGCAGGGTCGCGAAGGTCGACATCGGCGCACCGAGATCGAAGGACAGGTCGATCGGCCGCGTCTGCATCTGCGGCACCACGCGCGCACCATGCGCGGTCTGCAGACGGATCCGGTCGAGCGCGATGCCGACCAGTTCGGGTGAGGCGTTACTGTCGAACAATGGGGAGAAGGTCGTCGAGATGCTGTGCTTGCGCGACAGGTCCGACAGCAGGTCGATCCGCGCGCAGAGCATGTCGGCATCCCAGAATTCGGGGACCATCTGCAGGATGCCGCCCTTCTTGCCGAGCGTTGCGCACAGGGCGTCGAGCTCGGCCGGTTCGGCCATGCGTGCGGGAACCGGGCGGTTCTCGTGATCGATATCGACCCAGGAGCCGCTCATCCCGACCGCGCCGGCGTCGAGGCATTCGGCGAGCAGCGCGCGCATCTGGGTGATCTCGGCATCGGTCGCCGCCCGCTCGCGCGCTTCGAGCCCCATCACCCACAGCCGCAGCAGGCTGTGCCCGACCAGCGGCGCGACATTGACGCCGAGGCGTGGCTTGATCGCCGCCAGATAGTCGGCGAAGCTCTCCCACGACCAGGTCAGACCCGCATCGAAGGCGTTTTTCGGCATCTCCTCGATCTTGCGGAAGGTCGCGCCGAGCAGGTCGCGATGCTCGGCCTTGAGCGGGGCCAGGCTGAGCGAGCAATTGCCCGGCATCACCGTGGTCACGCCATGTTCGAGCGAGGGCTGCGCCTGTCCGTCCCAGACCAGCTGCGCGTCATAATGGGTGTGCGGATCGATGAAGCCGGGTGCGATGACGCGCCCACCCGCGTCGACCGTCTCGCGGGCCTCGCCCTGGATTTCGCCGACCGCGACGATGCGGCCGTCGCGCACCGCGACATCGCCCCTGAAGGCCGGCGCTCCGCTGCCGTCACAGACCAGGCCATTGCGTATCACCAGATCGAGCATGGCATTCCCTCCTGTCCCGCCCGTGCTTTTCGCATCGAATGGCGGCTCTCGATAAAAAAGGTACATAGTGTCCCGAAAAAAGCAAGCGAGTCGGTGACGCGCGCTGGACTTGCCCTGCATCAGCGTGGCAGCGTGCAGCGATGGACATGACGGGCGAGAAGGTGACGACGCGCAGCCGGGGGCGACCGCGCGATGCGGAGATCGACCGGCGGATCATCGACGCGGCGCGGACGCTGCTCGCCGAGGGCGGCTATCATGCGCTCGCCTTCGACAGCATTTCGCAGATGACCGACATTCCGCGCTCGATGATCTATCGGCGCTGGCCGACCAAGGCGCATCTGGCGAACGAGATCGCCACCGGGGGCGGCGATCCTTTCCCCGACGTGATCGACCGGGACGGTCTGAAGGCGCAGATCGCGCTGCTCGCTGGACAGATTTTCGAGCGCTATCGCCGTGCCGACATTGGCGCGGCGGCGGTGGGCGTCATCGCCTCGACGCAGGGCGACCGCGCGTTGCAGGCCGAGTTGCAGCATGACAGCGAGTGCGACGCCCGCGCCCGCATGGCGTCGATCGTAGGCAAGGGAAAGGCGGCGGGCCTGATCGCGGCAAGCTGCGATTCCGACACGCTGTTCGACATGATGGTGGGCACGCTGCTCTACCGCGCGCTGTTCAGCCTCGAGACGCCGCCCGCCGACTATGTGGAGAGCGTCACGCGCCTCGTCGTCGACGGGGTCGCCACCCGCACGGAGCAATAGGACGGCGACCGCCGGTTTCCCGGACGGTCGCCACCGATTTCGTCAGGCCGGCTCGCCCGCCTGCACCGCCCGCGCCTCGCGCAGCACGGCTTCGGCCAGTTCGGGCCGGCAGATGATCAGGTCGGGCAGATAGACATCTTCCTGATTGTAGCGCAGCGGCGATCCGTCGACCCGCGAGCAGAACAGGCCATAAGCGGCGGCGACCGCCACCGGTGCGCAGCTGTCCCACTCATATTGCCCGCCGGTGTGGAGGTAGATGTCGGCCTCGCCGCGCACCACCGCCATCGCTTTGGCCCCGGCCGAACCCATCGCCACCAGTTCGGCGCCGAGCCGTTCGGCGACTTCGACCGCCTCGCGCGCCGGCCGCGTGCGGCTGACGAGCATCCGCAACGGCTGGTTGGCGGGCGGCAGAGGCTGCGGCCGGTCGGTCCGCAGCACGACGTCCAGCCCCGGCAACGCGACCGCGCCAACCGTGGCGACGCCGTCGATCGCAAGACCGACATGCACCGCCCAGTCGGCGCGCTCCTCGCCATATTCGCGGGTGCCGTCGACGGGATCGACAATCCACACCCGCGACTGCGCCAGCCGCTCGGCATTGTCCTTTTCCTCTTCCGAGAGCAGCCCGTCGTCAGGACGCTGCGCCCGCAAAGCATGGCAGAGGAACTGGTTGGCGGTCTGATCCCCCGCCTTGCCCAGCGCCTTGGCCGGGAACATGCCGCTGGCCCGCACTTCGAGCAGCAGCTTGCCCGCGACCTCGGCGAGGTGCGCCGCCAGTTCGGCGTCGGTCATCGCACCGCTCATGGGATGAGCCTGCGTATGATCTCCTCGGCCGCTTCCTCGGCAGTCATCGCGGTGGTGTCGATCCGGATCTCAGGGTCCTCGGGCGCCTCATAGGGACTGTCGATGCCGGTGAAGTTCTTCAGCTGGCCCGAGCGTGCCTTCGCATAGAGGCCCTTTACGTCGCGGGATTCGGCATCGGACAGCGGGGTGTCGATGTGGACCTCGATGAACTCGCCCGGCGCCATCATCGAGCGCACCATGTCGCGCTCCGCCCGGAAGGGCGAGATGAAGGCGGTGATCACGATCAGGCCGGCGTCGGTCATCAGCTTGGCGACCTCGCCCACCCGGCGGATATTCTCCACGCGGTCGGCATCGGTGAAGCCCAGATCCTTGTTCAGGCCATGGCGCACATTGTCGCCGTCGAGGAGGAAGGTGTGGCGGTTCATCCGCGCCAGCTTCTTCTCGACGATGTTGGCGATGGTCGACTTGCCCGCACCCGACAGACCGGTGAACCACAGCACGACCGGCTTCTGGTGCTTCATCGCGGCGTGATGTTCGCGCGAAATGTCGGTCGCCTGCCAATGGACATTCTGCGCACGACGCAGCGAGAAGTGCAGCATGCCGGCCGCGACGGTCGCATTGGTGATCTTGTCGATCAGGATGAAGCCGCCCAGCGAGTGGTTCTCGCCATAGGGCTCGAACACCAGGCTGCGGTCGGTCGACAGATTGGCCACGCCGATCGCGTTGAGCTCCAGCGTCTTCGCCGCCAGATGCTCCATCGTGTTGACGTTGACCTGATATTTGGGCGCCTGGATGCTCGCCGACACGGTCTGCGCGCCGAGCTTGAGCCAATAGGGTCGGCCCGGCAGCATCTCCTCGTCCGACATCCACACGATCGTGGCCTCGAACTGGTCGGCGGCCTGTGGGGGATTGTCGGCGGCAGCGATGACGTCGCCGCGCGAGCAGTCGATCTCGTCTTCGAGCGTGATCGTCACCGACTGGCCGGCGACGCCCGCGTCGAGATCGCCGTCGAGGGTCACGACACGCGCCACCGTCGAGGTCTTGCCCGAGGGCAGCACGCGGATCTTGTCGCCGGGCTTGACGGTGCCGGTCGCGATCAGGCCCGAGAAGCCCCGGAAATCGAGGTTCGGGCGATTGACCCACTGCACCGCCATGCGGAACGGCTTGTCCTGGTCCGACACCTGGTCGACCTCGACGGTCTCCAGATGCTCCATCAGCGCCGGGCCGCTATACCAGGGCGTGTTCGGCGACAGGCCGGTGATGTTGTCGCCCTTGAAGCCGGAAATCGGCATGGCGACGAACGCGCTGATGCCGATCGAATCGGCGAAGGCGCGATAGTCGGCGACGATGTCGTCGAAGATCTTCTGGTCGTAGCCGACCAGATCCATCTTGTTGACCGCCAGCACGATGTGCCGGATGCCGATCAGATGCGCGAGATAGCTGTGCCGCCGGGTCTGCGTCAGCACGCCCTTGCGCGCATCGATCAGGATGACGGCGAGGTCGGCGGTCGAGGCGCCGGTGACCATGTTGCGCGTATATTGTTCATGGCCGGGGGTGTCGGCGACGATGAACTTGCGCTTCTCGGTCCCGAAGAAACGATAGGCGACGTCGATCGTGATCCCCTGCTCGCGTTCGGCGGCGAGGCCGTCGACGAGCAGCGCAAAGTCGATCTCCTGCCCCTGCGTGCCGACGCGCTTGCTGTCGGCCTCGAGCGCGGCGAGCTGATCCTCGAAGATCATCTTGCTGTCGTAAAGCAGGCGGCCGATCAGCGTCGACTTGCCGTCGTCGACCGAGCCGCAGGTGATGAAGCGCAGCAGCGTCTTGTGCTGGTGGATCTTCAGATAGGCGTCGATGTCCTCGGCGATCAGGGATTCGACCTGATAGACGCTTTCCCCGGAGGTGGCGTTGAGCGTGCTCATCAGAAATAGCCCTCCTGCTTCTTCTTTTCCATGCCGGCGCCGCCGGCATCCTTGTCGATCACGCGTCCCTGGCGTTCGGACGTCGTCGTCAGCAGCGTTTCCTGGATCACTTCGGAGAGAGTCTTCGCCTCGCTCTCCACCGCGCCCGTCAGCGGGAAGCAGCCGAGCGTGCGGAAGCGGATCGAGCGTTCGGTGATCTCGGGGCGTTTGCCCATCACCTTTTCCAGGCGCTCGATATCGTCGGCCATGAACAGCTGGCCTTCCCATTCGAAGGTCGGGCGCTTCTCGGCGAAATAGAGCGGGACGATGGGGATGTCGTTCAGCTGGATATATTGCCAGATGTCGAGCTCGGTCCAGTTGGAGATCGGGAAGACGCGGATGCTCTCACCCTTGTTCTTCCGCGCATTGTAGAGATTCCACAGCTCCGGTCGCTGGTTCTTCGGATCCCAGCGATGGTTGGCCGAGCGGAAGCTGAACACGCGCTCCTTGGCGCGGCTCTTCTCCTCGTCGCGCCGCGCGCCACCGAAGGCCGCATCGAAGCCGTAGAGATCGAGCGCCTGCTTCAGCCCCTCGGTCTTCCACATGTCGGTGTGGAGCGGGCCGTGATCGAACGGGTTGATCCCGCGCTCCTGCGCTTCCGGATTCTGGTAGACGAGCAGTTCCATGCCGCTCTCTTCCGCCATGCGGTTGCGCAGCTCGTACATCGCCTTGAACTTCCAGGTCGTGTCGACATGGAGCAGCGGGAAAGGCGGCGGCGACGGATAGAAGGCCTTGCGGGCGAGATGCAGCATCACCGCCGAATCCTTGCCCACGGAATAGAGCATCACCGGCTTCTCGCACTCGGCAACGACTTCCCGGATAATGTGGATCGATTCGGCCTCGAGGCGTTCGAGATGGGTCAGGGTTATCGGGTTGGAAGCCATGCGGCACCCTCCTCATTTGTGGTTCCCTGCCATCTTACAGGGATGACTCGCGCTCGAAGCTCCCATATGGGAGATTGATGGCTCTTACGCGCACCGACGAAACGGAATTGCTGACCGCCCTGCACGAGGGGATGCATGAGACGCCGCGCTGGCAGACCTTCCTCGAACGCCTCCGCCGCCGCACGCGGGCCGACTATGTCTCGCTGATCTTCGCGCAGGGCCAGGCGCCGATGTACAAGGCGACCGAGGTTCATGCCGGGCGCAACATCCGCGCCGAGGCGCAGAAGCTGGAGGAACTCGCCCGGCTCGACCCGATTCCCTATGGCCGGCTGCGCCCGGGCCGCGTCTATTCGCCCGACGAACTGCTCGACCCGGCCGACCCGCGCTATGACCGCTTCCGGCACGAATATCTGTCGCAGATCGGCGTCAACCACAGCCGTTTCATGCGCGTGACCGAGCCTGGCGGCGCGAGCGCCTGGGCAGTCCTGCTGCGCGAGCGCGACAATTTCGTCGCCGCCGATGCCGCAGTGCTCGCCGCGCTGGAGCCGCATCTCGCCATCGCGCTGCGCAATTTCGCGACGCTGGAACGCGAGCGGATGCGCGCCAATGTCGGGGAGGATGTGCTGAAACGGGCCGGGCTGGCCTGGGCGGTCCTCGGCACCGAGGGCTCGGTGATCGCCAGTTCGCCCGATGCCCGGCCGATCCTGTCGCCGGGCGGCGCGCGCATCGTCGCGGGGACGGCGGAGGCGGAACGCAAGCTGGCGCGGCTGATCGAAACCTTCACCGCACAGCCGCATGGCGAACCGCAAGTGGTGCCGCTGGAGGACGATGCCGAACGCGGACTGGTCGCGCTGCCGATGCCCGATCGCCCGCTGACGGCGCTGACCATGCCCGCCTATGTCGCGGTCGTCCGCCTGCCCCGTGAACGCGACGACCGCCACGCCGCGCTGTTGTCCGCCCTGCACGGACTGACCGACAGCGAGGCGCGCCTCGCCATCGCCTTGTCGCGCGGCGAGTCGATCGCCGATGCCGCGTCGCTGCTCGGCCTCACCCTGGAGACCGCGCGCAACTACTCCAAACGAGTCTATGCCAAGACCGCCACGACCGGTCAGGCCGATCTCGTACGGCTCGTGCTCGAAAGCGTCGCGCTGCTCGCCTGAGCGACCTCAGGCCGGCTCGGCGACCCGCTGCGACGCCTTGGCCGAAGCCGCTGCCGACGTACCCGCCTTGCGCCCGAAGAAGGTGCAGTCGGCCAGGCTCATGCCCGAGCTATAGCCATGACCCCAGCGCGGCAGCCCGGAGGTCGCGCGTCCCGCCGCAAACAAGCCCGGTACCGGCTCGCCACCGCGATCGAGCACTTCGCCCGTCGGCAGCGTCGAGAGCCCGCCCAGCGTGAAGAAGGAGAAATAGCTGGTCGAGAAGTTGAGCTCGAGCGCGGCATAGGGCGGCTCGTCGAGCACCTTCAGCCATTTGGCTGACTTGTGCCAGACGGGGTCATGCCCCTCGGCCGCATAGCGGTTGAAAGTCCTGACCGTCGCGCTCAGCGTATCGGCGGGAAGGCCCAGTTCGGCCTCGACCTCTTCCCAGCTCTCATCGACCGCTGCGATGTCGATCCGGGCCAGTTCGATCGGCCGCGCGAAGATCGCATTGTCGACAAGCAGCCAGACGCGGTCGCCCGGCTGGTCGATCATCGTGCGGCTGACGCGGCCATGATAGCAATCCTCGTTCATGAACCGCTGTCCGTTGCGGTTGACGAAGATCCCCTTCACCAGGCTTTCGGGCATGATCCACGGACAGGTGGTGAAGAACTCGTCCATGTGGATCGCGTCGCCGCCGGCGCCCATGCCCATCAATATGCCCGATCCATTGTCATTCTCGCCGATCGGGTTGGCGAGCTTGATCGCCTCGGGCGCATAGCGGCGGAGCATGTCCTGGTTCATGCAGAAGCCGCCCGTACAGATCACGGTGGCGCCCGCGCGGACATAATGGTCCTTGTTGTCGATCCGCACGACCAGCCCGACGATCGCGGGGCCATCGGCGATCAGCGACACGACCCGCGCGTCGACGCGCACGTCGACCCCGGCCTCGCGCACGTTGCGCTCCAATATGTCGACGAGCTTGCGGCCTCCGCCCCAGCCCTCGAACTGGATCACATGGCCGCGCGGCGCCGGCTGGGCCTGCTCGCAGAAGGGCCAGGCTTCCTCGCTGCCCGACCATATCAGCGTGTCGTCGGTCGCCGGCTCGATGATCTTGCCGGGAACGAAGGTGCCCTTGTACGGCACGCCCTGCGCCTTCAGCCAGTCATAATGCGACAGGCTTTCGGCGGCGTAGAGATCGCACTTGGCATGGTCCGCGTCCGGCCCGCCCGCCATCTTGAGATAGGCGGCCAGCGCCTCCGGGCTGTCCTCGAAGCCGGCTGCCTTCTGCACGTCGGAGCCGCCGCCGATATAGATTTCCCCGCCCGACAGCGCCGAGGCGCCGCCGCTGCCCGATCCCATCTCGAACAGCGTGACCGACGCACCGCCGCGCGCAGCTTCGAGCGCCGCGCAGGCGCCCGACGCGCCGAAGCCGATTACCGCGACGTCGGTCTCGATGTCCCACCGGGCGACCTCGCCCACGCCAAGCGGCCGATGGAGCGAGGGGCTGGTCATTGCGCGGTCTCTCTTTCCTTGAGCATGTCGAGCGCAACGTCGACGATCATGTCCTCCTGCCCGCCGACCATCCGCCGGCGGCCGAGTTCGACGAGGATGGCGCGCGTGTCGAGGCCGTAGGTCTCCGCCGCTTTCTCCGCATGGCGCAGGAAGGAAGAATAGACCCCGGCATAGCCGAGCGCGAGCGTCTCGCGATCGACCCGCACCGGGCGGTCCTGCAACGGACGAACCAGATCCTCCGCCGCGTCCATCAGCGCCATGACGTCGCAGCCATGGTTCCAGCCCTTGCGGTCGACCGCGGCGACGAACACTTCGAGCGGCGCATTGCCGGCGCCCGCGCCCATGCCGGCCAGGCTGGCGTCGATGCGAACGGCACCTTGCTGTGCGGCGACGATCGAGTTGGCGACGCCGAGCGAGAGATTATGGTGCGCGTGCATGCCGCGCTCGGTCTCGGGCTTGAGCACCCGGTCATAGGCCTCGAAGCGCTCGCGGATGCCGTCCATATCGAGCGCGCCGCCGCTGTCGGTGACATAGACGCACTGCGCGCCATAGCTCTCCATCAGCAGCGCCTGTTGCGCTAGCGCCTCGGGCTCGATCATGTGGCTCATCATCAGGAAGCCCGACACGTCCATACCCAGGTCGCGGGCGATGCCGATATGCTGCTTCGACACGTCGGCCTCGGTGCAGTGCGTCGCCACGCGGACCGATCGCACGCCCAGATCATAGGCGCGCTTCAGTTCCTCGACCGTGCCGACCCCCGGCAGGATCAGCGTGGTGAGCACCGACTTCTCCAGCACGTCGGCGACGGCCTCGAGCCATTCCCAGTCGGTGTGCGCGCCGAAGCCATAATTGAAGCTGGCGCCCGACAGCCCGTCGCCATGGGCGACCTCGATCGCGTCGACGCCGGCGGCGTCGAGCGCCTTGGCGATCGCGCGGACATGGTCGATCCCGTACATGTGCCGGATCGCGTGCATGCCGTCGCGCAGCGTCACGTCCTGGATGTAGAGCTTGTTGCCGGCCTCTACGTCGAATCCCGCCATCTCGCGTCTCTCCTCAGGCGGCCATCGCGGCCAGGCGGCGCTTCGCGAGAAGCTCGCCCGTCGCCTTCGCGGCAGCGGTCATGATGTCCAGATTGCCCGAATAGCTGGGCAGATAGTCGCCGGCGCCCTCGACCTCGAGGAAGATCGAGGTCTTGATGCCGGTGAACTCGCCGCGTCCGGGGATGCGGAGCTTGTTGTTGTCGCCGAAGCGCTCGAACTGCACCTGCTGCTTCAGGCGATAGCCGGGCACATATTTCTGCACCTCGGCCACCATCTTCTCGACCGAGGCGCGGATCGTCTCCTCGTCCGCGCCTTCCGACAGGGTGAAGACGGTGTCGCGCATGATCATCGGCGGTTCGGCCGGGTTGAGGATGATGATCGCCTTGCCCTGCGTGGCACCGCCGACCGCTTCGATCGCGCGCGCGGTGGTGCGGGTGAACTCGTCGATATTGGCGCGCGTGCCGGGACCGGCCGAGCGCGACGAGACCGATGCGACGATCTCGGCATAATGGACCTTCGCCACCTGGCTGACTGCCGCGACCATCGGGATCGTCGCCTGGCCGCCGCAGGTGACCATGTTGACGTTGGGCTGGTCGAGATGCGCTTCCATGTTGACCGGCGGCACGGTGAACGGACCGATCGCCGCCGGGGTCAGGTCGACAACCTGCTTGCCGTCGGCGCGCAGCGCCTCGTCATGCACCTTGTGCGCATAGGCCGAGGTCGCGTCGAAAACGATGCCGATCTCCGGATAGCAGGGCAGCTTGCGCAGCCCCTCCAGCCCTTCATGCGTGGTCGCGATGCCATGCTCGCGCGCCATCGCCAGCCCCTCGGACGCGGCGTCGATGCCGACCACCGCCGCCAGCTCCATATTCTGCGGATATTTGATCATCTTCATCATCAGGTCGGTGCCGATATTGCCCGACCCGATGATCGCCGCCTTGAGACGTGCCATAATTTGTTCCTTAGACGAAGCGGGCGGCGCAGCGCCCGATGCCGTGCAATTCCATCTCGAAGACGTCGCCGGCCTTGGCGGGCGCCAGCGGGACCAGCGATCCCGACAGGATGACGTCTCCCGCCTCGAGGGTGACGCCGTGAGCGCCGAGCGTGTTGGCGAGCCATGCCACCGCTTCCGCCGGGGATCCCTGCACCGCCGAACCATAGCCCTCGGACAGCGGTTCGCCATTCTTGGTCACGGTGACGTGCAGCGCAGGCAGGTCGTGCGCGCGGGGATCGGCGCGGGCCTCGCCCAGCACGAACACGCCGCAGGACGCATTGTCGGCGACGGTGTCGACGATGCCGATCTTCCACTCGGCGATACGGCTGTCGACGATCTCGAAACAGGGCGCGATGCTCTCGGTCGCGGCGATCACCTGTTCGGCGGTCACGCCCGGCCCTTTCAGCGGTTCGCGCAGGATGAAGGCGATCTCGGCTTCGGCGCGGGGCTGGATGAGCCCCGTCGCGGCGATGTCGATCGTCTCACCGTCGATCCACATCCGATCGGTGAGGAAACCGAAATCGGGCTGGTGGACGCCCAGCATGTCCTGCACGGGCTTGGAGGTGACGCCGATCTTCTTGCCGACCACCCGCTCGCCATCGGCCTGGCGCCGTTCGAGGATGCCGAGCGAGATCGCATAGGCATCGTCGATCGTCAGGCTCGGGTCCTGACCGCTGATCGGCGCGAGCGTGGTGCCGTCCCGCAGTGCGCGATAGAGCCTCTCGGCCCAGACTGTCGTGTCAGCCATGGAGGAAGGCCAGCGTGTAGCGATTGAACTCCGCAGCCCGCTCAACCTGGACCCAATGGCCCACGCCGTTGAAGGTCATGAAGCGCGCATCGGGGCAGGCATCGAGAAAGCGCTGCGCCCCCGAGACCGGGCAGAAATCGTCCTGCAGACCCCAGAAGCCGAGGATCGGCATCGTCAGTTCGCCCAGGCGCGGGGCCAGATTGGGCGTCCGCATGCGGGCCAGCACGTCCTTCGACTGCGTGCGGGCAACCTCATAGCGCTCGGCGACGAGCTGGTCGCTGACGACCGACGCGTCATAGACGAGGTTGGTGATAAGCGCCCGCTGATCATCGAGCGAGAATTCGGGACTGCCGAAGCTCGACTTCATCTTCGCAATGCCGGGCATGGCGAAATAGACGGGCAGTTCCTCGATACAGCCCGGCGCCATCATCACCAGCTTCTCGACGAAGCCCGGATGATCGAACGCCAGCTGCATCGCGATGCCGCCGCCCAGCGAATTGCCGACGCACACCGCCGAGGTCACCCCGGCCTGGGTCAGCGCGTCATGGACGGTGTCGGTGAACAGCTGCAGCGTATAGTCGATTCCTTCGGGCTTCGACGACGCACCATAGCCGATCAGGTCGGGCAGCAGCACGCGATAGCCTGCAGCCACGAACTCCGACGCATTCAGGCGAAAGTTGGAAGCACCGGAGGCCCCCGGCCCGCTGCCGTGCAGGAACACGACAGCGGGGCCGGAGCCGGCCTCCGCCATGCTGATCTCATAATCTCCGCCGACCTTATAGGCCGTACGGACGAACTCGACTGTCATTGAAACCCCTCCAGTCGATTGGGAAAAAACTCAGAGGAACAGGAAGGACGGTGCCTGCCCGTTCAACGTGCCCACGAGGTCCGCCGCCATATTATTGGGGTCGTTCGCCACGTGCGCACGCGCCGCATTGATGTCGAGCCAGGGCTGAATGATCGGGCTGGACATATAGATCGCCCGGCCACCCAGCAGCGGCATGAGCTCGTCCACCAGATCGGCGCAGCGCCGGACGACGGTCGAAGACTGGTAGCGATAAAGAGCACGCTCGGACATTTCGAGCGGCTCGCCGCGATCGGCCTTCGCCATCATCTTGTCGAAGCTGGCCTCCAGCGTGGCCTCCATCTCGAGCAGCTGCGCATGCGCCTTGGCGATTGCGGCCATCAGGATGGGGTCGGTCTTCGACGCCTTGCCGGTGTTGGTCGATACGCGATCATTGGCGATCTTGATCGCCGCGTCGATCGCGGCGCGTGTACCGCCGAGTGCAGCCGAGGAGACCGAACGCACGAAGATCTGCGCCCAGGGCAGGCTGAACAGCGGCGCGCCATTCTCCTTCTGGCCGGGATTGGTGCAGAGGAAACCGTCCGCCGCGCGGTGGGTGCGATAGTCGGGAATGAAGGCCCGCTCGATCACGACATCGTGGCTACCGGTGCCCTGGAGGCCGAAGGTGTCCCATGTTTCCTCGATCCGGTAATCCTTGCGGGGGACCAGGAAGGTGCGCATGTCGGGCGCATCGCCCTCGTTCTTCGGCGGCACCAGCGAGCCGAGCAGCACCCAGTCGCAATGCTGCGATCCCGAAGAGAAACCCCAGCGGCCCGACAGATAGAAGCCGCCCTCGGCGTGCTCGACCTTGCCGACCGGCTGATAGGAGGAGGAAACCAGCACGCTGGTGTCCTCGCCCCAGACTTCGGCCTGCGCCTTGTCCGAAAAGAGCGCCAGCTCATAGGGATGACAGCCGACCACGCCATAGACCCAGCCCGTCGACATGCAGCCCTGCGCAATCTCCTTCAGCACCGAGAAGAAGACGTTGGGATGCATTTCATAGCCGCCCCAGCGCTTGGGCTGGAGGATGCGGAAGAAGCCGGCCTCCTTCATCTCGGCGATGGTTTCGTCGGGGATCCTGTGGGCGGCTGTCGCCTGCTTCGCGCGCGAGCGTAGCACGGGAATCATTGCACGCGCCCGCTCGACCAGATCTTCCGCGCTCGGGATCGCGACTTCCTCACTCTTAAGCATCGTCGCCATGTTCGTTTCCTGACCAGCCTCTCCGCATCCGATCCTTCATCAGATTCGTAATCCTAGCTATCGATTTCTACGCAAAGCGTCAACTATCGGAGCCAAGTTCTGCGATTGCCGATCTAGCAAAGCATGCAATCACGTGTTACGCATATGGTAGAAGGAGCGGGTTGACACCCGCCATATACGTAGTGGGAGGGTCGTTTTGAAACGCGCGCATAGGCTGTATGCAGCCTCTCTGGCTGTGCTGTCCACAGCGGGATTTTCGCCGCTTTCGGCGCAATCCGCCACCGACGACTCCGGCATCGGCGACATCGTCGTAACCGCCACTCGCATGGGCGAGACCCGGCTGCAGTCGACCCCGATCGCGGTGACGGTATTGGGCGGCGAAGCGCTCGATTCGCGCGGCGTGCGAGACGTTCAGGACCTGAAAGCCTATGTCCCGTCGCTCCAGGTCTCCGACCTGTCGGGCTACACGCAGCTGTTTATACGTGGCATCGGGTCGAACATCGTGTTCATCGGCTCGGACCCGAGCACGACGATCCACAGCGACGGCATCTACCTCGCCCGGCCGCTCAGCTACCTCACCGACTTCCTCGACGTCGAGCGGGTCGAGGTGCTGCGCGGGCCGCAGGGCACGCTCTATGGCCGCAACTCGGTCGGCGGCACGATCAATGTCGTATCGCGCAAGCCCTCCTCGACGCTGCAGGCGCAGGCGCAGTTCGGCTATGGCACCTATGACCGCTATGCAGCACAGGGCTATATCAGCGGCCCGATCGCGGGCGAGGTCCTTGCCAGCCTCGCGGTCGACGTCTCCGGCCATGACGCCTTTCGCGAAAATATCTCGACCGGCAATGACGTCGAAGATCTCAAATCGCGTGGTGTGCGGGCGCAGCTTCTTGCACCGATCGGCGAGGGAGAGTGGATCATACGCGGCGACTGGTCGCGCCAGTCGGGCGCGATGGCCGGCTATCCCAAGCTGATCCGGCCGACCGGCAATCCGTTCGACGACGCGATCCTCGGCGACTTCGACAAGGTGTCGATGAACCGCGACAATTTCACGGTGCTGAAGAATTACGGCCTGTCGAGCGACCTGTCCTTGCCGCTGTCCGATGGCCTCATCCTGCGCTCGCTGACCGGCTGGCGGGCCTTCCGGGGCTCGATCCTCACGGACTCGGATTCCAGCTCGCTCGACATTTTGCGCAACCTGATCGCGCCGATCCGCCAGAACCAGTTCAGCCAGGAGTTCACCCTGGTCGGCGAAAGCGACCGGTTCGACTGGGTGCTCGGCGCCTATTATTTCCAGGAGCGCAATCGCGAACCGCTCACGCTGGCCATCCTGCCCTTCGGCGCGTCGCATATCCAGCGGCCGCTGCTGAAGGCACGCTCCTATGCGGGCTTCGCGCAGGGCGAGTATAAGCTGACCGACGCGCTCTCCTTCGTCGCGGGCCTGCGCTATACGCGCGAGCGGAAGATCTATCGCATCACCGATTATTTCACGGCCTCGACCGATCCCGATCCGCGCGTCGCGGCGCAGGGGTTCGTCCTGTCGGGCGTGCCCGGTCTGCCTAACCCCTTCACCATCGACACCCGTCGCAACGATGATGCGCTGACGCCCAAATTCGGGATCAACTTCAAGCCGAGCGAGCAGATCCTGATCTACGCATCGGCGACGCGCGGCTTCAAGAGCGGCGGCTATGACTATGGCAGCAACAATGCCGTCGACGCCGCCGCCGGCTATGGCCCCGAAAAACTCTGGTCCTACGAAGTCGGCCTGAAGAGCGACATGCTCGACCGTCGGCTGCGCCTCAACCTGACGGGCTTCTATTATGACTATACCGATCTGCAGGTGCAGAGCTTCGTCCAGGTCGGCGCCTCCTTCGGCGCCAGGACGCAGAACGCGGCCACGGCGCGCGTGAAGGGGATCGAGGCGGAGATCGTAGCCAAGCCCGTACGAGCGCTGGAACTGACAGCCAATGTCGCCTGGCTCGATGCCGAGTATCAGCGTTACCCCAATGCCTTCGTCAGCACCTTCGGGTCCTTCGACGCCAAGGGGAAGCGCCTCAACAATGCGCCGACATGGTCCGCAACCTTCGGCGCGACCTATGCTTTCGATCTGAACGACGCCGGCAAGCTGACCGTCGGCGCCGACGCCCATGTCCAGAGCCGCATCTACTTCACCGCCGCGAATGACGGCGTCGGTGCGGTGGCGGGCTATGCCGAGCAGCAGCGCGGCTATGGCATCGTCAATGCGCGGATCGGCTGGACCAGCCCAGACGATGTGTGGAAGGCGCAGCTGATCGCGACCAACCTGTTCGACCGCGACTATATCGTGGGCACGGCCAACTATACGGCTGCGATCGCCGCGCGGCAGGGGCGCCCGCGTGAAATCCTCGGCCAGCTCAGCTACAGCTTCCGATGAACGCCCCCTTCCCGCCGGCGGCCGATGTCGGCGTTCCGGTCGAACAGCCGTTGTTGGTCGAGGATGTCGACACCGTCGCCTGGGACGAGAGCACCGACCTGCTCGTCGTCGGCCTCGGCGGAGCCGGCCTGGCGGCGGCGCTGGAGGGGATGGAGCGCGGTCTGTCGGTCACCGCCGTCGACCGCTACGCCTGTGGCGGATCGACCGCCGCCAATGGCGGTGTCTTCTATGCCGGCGGCGGCACCGCGATCCAGCGCGAGGCGGGCGAGGAAGACAGCCCGGAGGCGATGCTCGACTATTTGCGGATCGAGGCCGGCAAGGTCGTCAGCGACGAAACGCTGCGCCGCTTCGTCGAGCAGAGCCCCGAGACGGTCGACTGGATCCTGCGCCACGGCGGCAAGCTCGCCGCCTCGGTGTGGAAGGAGAAATGCTCCTATCCGCCGCTCGACCGTTTCCTCTACCACCCCGACAATTCGCTGGTGGCGAGCTATCGGGCGAAGGCGAAGCCCGCCGCACGCGGGCACCGTGCCTTTGGCCGCGACGGCAAGAAGGCCTGGGGCCTCGGCAAGTTCATCACCGGGCCGATGACCGAGTCCGCTCTGCGCCTAGGCCTCGTCTTCCACCGCTACAGCGAGGCTCGGCAATTGGTGGTCGACCGAGAGGGGCGCGTGGTCGGCGCGCGTATCCTGTCGATCCCCGAAGGGTCACCCGAGGCGCAACGCTTCGCCAGATATATCGCGCGCGCCAATGCCCTTCTCGCAGCACTTCCGCCCAGCATTCCACTCGCAGCGATCACCATCGCGCTCGGCAATCATTATCTGCGCAAGGCCGGCGAGATCGAGGCCAAGGCCCGTTTCTCGCGCCTGATCCGCGCGCGCGAAGGCGTGGTGTTGAGCGCCGGCGGCTTCATCATGAACCCCCAGATGGTCGGTCGTTATGCCCCGGCCTATGCCAGCGGCATGCCCAACGGGACGCTCGGCGACCAGGGCTCGGGCATATTGCTCGGCATGAGCGCGGGCGGTGCCACCGCATTGATGGACAAGGTCAGCGCCTGGCGCTTCATCAATCCGCCCAAGGCCTGGGCACAGGCGATCGCGGTCGACCGCGCAGGCGAACGTTTCGTCGACGAGACGGTCTATGGCGCGACGATGGGCGAGCATATCGTCGACCATCGCGGCGGGATCGCTTGGCTGATCTACGACAAGAACCTGCGGGAGGCCGCCTTCCGCCAGGCGCGCGATCCCAAGCTGGTACCCTTCCAGCGCGACGTCACGCTGATCAACCTGCTGTTCAATGCGCGCAAGGCCGATACGCTCGACGCACTGGCCCGGCGCATCGGCGTCGACGCAGCAGGGCTTGCCCGGACCGTCGCCGCCTATAATGCTGCCGCGCGCGGCGAGGCGCAGGACCCGTTCGGCAAGGAGGCGGTCGACATGCACCCGATCGAGCGCGGCCCCTTCTACGCAATGGACATATCGATCGACAGCCGCTTCCTGCCCCTGCCCGTGATCACCTTCGGCGGCCTGCGCGTCGCCGAGGAAAGCGGCCAGGTGCTCGACCGGGCGGGCAAGCCCATCGCCGGGCTTTATGCCGCCGGGCGCACGGCGGTGGGCCTAGCCTCGCAGACCTATGTCAGCGGGCTGTCCTTCGCCGACTGCTTCTTTTCCGGCCGCCGCGCCGCACGGCACGCGGCGCGGGCCAATGTCTGAGAGGAATTTGATGGACGACATTCACGGCATCGCGGGCAAGGTCGCCCTCGTCACCGGCGGTACGCGCGGGATCGGTCTCGCCATAGCGCGCAGGCTGGCCGGTGCGGGTGCCAAGGTCGTGGTCTGCGGGCGGAACAGCGGCTCGATCGAAGGCATCGAGGCTCTCGCCTGCGATGTGCGCGACCCGGACGCGGTCAAGGCGATGGTCGACGACATCGTCGCCCGCCATGGCCGCCTCGACATCCTCGTCAACAATGCCGGCGGTTCGCCCGACGCCGCGCTCGGAACGAGTTCGCCGCGCCTGGCCGAAAAGGTCGTCGGCCTCAACCTGATGGCGCCGATCTATATGTCGCAGGCCGCCTATCCGCATATGGTCAAGACCGGCGGCTCGATCATCAACATCGCCAGCGTGTCGGCGATGCGGCCGTCGCCGGGCACCGCCGCCTATTCCGCCGCCAAGGCCGGGCTGATCGCGCTGGGCCGCAGCCTCGCCCATGAATGGGGGCCCGATATCCGGGTCAATGCGATCGTCGTTGGCTATATCGAGACCGAGGCGACCGAGGCGACCTATGGCGATACCGCGACCCAGGCCGCCATTGCGCACAATATCGGCGCCCGCCGCCTGGGCCGCGCCGACGAGATCGCCGCCGCCGCGCTTTTCCTGGCCTCGCCGGCTTCGTCCTACGTCACCGGCGCTGCGCTCGAAGTCCATGGCGGCGGCGAGCGACCACCCTTTCTGGATATCGTGAAGGAGCAATCGGCATGAGCAACGACAATCGCAAGGTGGCCGTCGTCACCGGCGCCAGCCGCGGCGCGGGCGCAGGCATCGCCCGCGCGCTGGGCGAGGCCGGCTATGCCGTCTATGTGACAGGCCGGACGACGCAGGAAGGCACAGCCGCGCTGCCCGGCACGGTCGGGGCGACTGCGGCCGCGATCGACCGCCTCGGCGGGCGCGGCGTGGCGGTCGCGGTCGACCATCGCAAGGACGACGAGGTCAAGGCGCTGTTCGACCGGGTCGAACGCGACGAAGGACGGCTCGACATCCTGGTCAACAACGCCGCCATCATCGACGATGCGCTGATCCAGCCGGGCGGCTTCTGGGAACGGCCGCTGAGCCTCGTCGACATCCTCGATGTCGGCCTGCGCTCGGGCTATGTCGCCAGCTTCCACGCGGCGCCGCTGATGATCCGCACCGGCGGCGGCGTGATCGCCTTCACCTCCTCCTTCGGCTCCACCTGCTACATGCATGGGCCGGCCTATGGCGCGCAGAAGGCCGGCGTGGACAAGTTCGCCGCCGACATGGGCGTCGACCTGCGCGACCATGACGTCGCCGCCGTGTCGATCTGGATGGGCCCGCTCAAGACCGAGCGCACCGACAAGGCGATCGAGGAACGTCCCGACCAATATGAGGCGATCATGGCCAACGCCGAGACACCGGAGTTCACCGGCAAGCTGATCGCCGCCATCCATTCCGCCCCCGAGCGGATGGACATGTCGGGACAGACCTTCATCGGTGCGGAACTGGGGACACGCTTCGCGATACAGGACGCCGGCGGCAAGCAGCCCCCGTCTTTCCGTGAGATGCTGGGCGCTCCGCGCCTTCCCCACCCCGCAATCGTTCGCTAAGGAGTTTTACAATGTGGTCCCGGAGTATCGCCCTTTGGCGGGCTCCGGACCCACGGCAGGGACAGGCTTGTGGCAACGAAGAAACCGACGACCAAGAAGAAGACCGCTGGTGAAGAGACGGCATCAGTGCGTCAGGCTACGCCGCCGCCCCCCGCCGTGCTCGAACCGATCGACGAAAAGATCATCGCAGCTTTGCGCCAGTCCGGCCGCATCGCGAATCGCGACCTCGCCCGCCTGATCGACGTCAACGAGGCAACCGTTCGGACCCGGCTGCGCAAGCTGGAATCGACCAACGCCGTACGCGTCGTTGCCATGCGCGACCTGACCGCGATGGGCTTCAACGCCATCGCCGCGGTCGGCGTCCAGGTGAAGGGCCGCTCGGCGGCCGCCGTCGGCGCGGAACTCGCCGAACTGGAAAATGTCATCACGGTCAATGTGACGATCGGCATGTACGATCTCGAGGCACAGGTCGTGGCCGACAATATCGAGGAACTCGACCGGCTGCTGACCGACGTGATTGCCCATATCGATGGCGTCGAACGCCTGTTCCCCGGCCTGTCGATGAAGATCCTGAAGTATAACCCCGAATGGGCACCGCTATGACCCGCATCCCGCTCGACGACCTCGACCACAAGATCATCGACCGGCTGAGCCGCGATGCCCGCGTCAGCAATCGCGAGATCGGCCGCGAATTCGGCCTGACCGAGGGCACGATCCGCTCGCGCCTCAAGCGGCTGCTCGACAACAAGGTCATCCGCGTCGCCGCCGTCACCAACGCCAACCGCCTGAAGAACCCCTTCCTCGCCTATCTGTGGATCGAGGCGGACACGGCGGGCGACATCCAGGCGCTGGCCGAACGGCTCGCGTCACTGCCGGAGATCGGCTTCGTCTCGACGATGCTCGGCCGCGCCGACGTGCTGGCGATGACGCTGGTGGAGAATGGCAGCCAGCTGACCGACTTCCTCCACCAGACGATCGACAAGATCCCCGGCGTCCGCCGCGTGCGCTACAGCCTGGGGCAGAATTTCATCAAGCACGACTTCCGCTACTGCGTGCTGGTGGATTGAGAGCGGAGGCGGCGACTTCCCCTCCACCATGCTGCGCATGGTCCCCCTCCCCGTTCCGGGGAGGAACTCAAGACATTCCTCCCCGGAACGGGGAGGGGGACCGCCGAAGGCGGTGGAGGGGAAAGCGCAACGCCCGCGCTAGATCGAGCTGATCTTCTCTTCGACCAGGAACATCCGCGTCCCGCTACGGTCGAGGAAATTCTCCTCGTCCTCGGCAATCCGCTGGCCGATTTCCGGATCGGCGACCTTCGCCATCGCCGCGTCATAGGCGGTGCGGCTCTCGAACCAGAGCTCGGTGACGACATCGAAGTCGAACGGTGCCGCACCCTCGTTGACATAGGCGCCGTCGAACAGGGTGAAGTTCCGCCGATATTCGACGATGCCCGGCAACAGCGACCGGATCAGCGGCACGTGGCGGGTCTCATAATAGTCGATGAAGGCGTCGCGTCCGAGATCGGCGCGACGGCGCAGCAACGCAATGGACTTGACCCGGCTCATGCTTGGGCTCCCCGTTTCAGCATCTGGAAAAAGGCATAGGACGGGTCGGCCGGACCCGGCTTGCCGATATAGGCCCCTTCGAGGAAAGGGTGGGTCAGGTCGACGATCGAAGGACTGTGGATATTGGCCCAATCGGCGACGATCGCACGGTGCGCGAATTTCCAGCGCCCGTCTCGCCGCTCATATTTGTCGAAATAGCGGCCACCCACGAGCACATCGAACGGGCCATCCGGCCCCATCACCCGGTGCAGCGCAAGCAGATAGACCTCGCCCTCGGCACGGTCCCCGTCGATCGCCAGGTTGATCGTGGTGACGTTGTGATGGAGAATTTCCATCGGCGCCTGAATCTCGGGCAGCTTGTCGATGAAGTCCATCGCCGGCCCCTTCGACATATGCCCATGCTCGTCGATCGCATCCTCATGATAGAGGCTGCGCATCTTGTCCTGGTCGTGGCGATCGGCCGCGTTGCAATAGGCATGGATGAGCGTTCGTATCTCCTCGCGGTCGAGCAGTTCCTGGAGCCGTGCGGGATCGGGCGTCATGATGCGGCCTTGGTCGCGAGGAAATGCGCGGTCAGTCCAGGCGCCGGGTCATGATAGACACGCTCATAGACCCGGTCATATTCGCTGTGCGCGATCAGCCAACGGCCGTCGCGCTTGACATAGCGGTCGCGGTAGATCGCCGAGCCGACCGTCGTCTTGTTCCCTTCCGCCAGGTTCAGCGCATAGTCGAGCAGCGTCCAGATACCGGTCGCATTCTCCTCGTCGATCACCTCGATCTCGGGCATGTGCATCGTGTGCGAGCCCACGAAATGCGGGCCGAACATGCCCCGCAATATGTCGACGATCGCGTCGCGCCCCTTGAGCTGGACATGATAGCTGCCGCCGCGATAGTCGATCGTCGCATCCTCAGCGAAGAGCGATGCCACCGTCTCCATGTCGCCGGTGTCGATCCCGCGCGAATAGCGATATTTCAGCTGACGGATCAACTCGATATCTTCGAGCCGCAGCGTCATGCCGCAGCCTTGCGCGCCGCGTGGATCGCCTCGGCCCGCGCCTTCAGCGCGCGCGCCGTGTCGTCGAACGCCCGCTTCACCCACGGGCCGCAGAAGCGCATCACATGGATGCCGTTCTCGCCGAAGAAGGCGTCGGTCGACCAGTATCGGCAACGCTCCGGGCCATCGGCCTCGATGATCTGGTCACGCCGCGCCGGATAGGGCCACATCGGATTATCGAGCAGCTCCCAGGAAATCAGCCGCTCGGGGATCTTGGCACAGACATATTCGACGTTCGGCGCGGTCTCCCCCGGCATGGTGTAGTTGAGCAGCGTCATGTGGATCGGATCGCCTATCTCCAGCGTCGATTCCGCACCGATGCAGAAGGGGTTCCACTTGCCGTAATTGGGCAGGTCGGTCAGAATCTCCCACACGACCGAGGCCGGGGCATCGATCGTCACCGTCTCCGATCGCACGGTGCTGTCGGCCGGATAGTCCGGAAGGTCGAGGTTGTCGCTCACATCTACTCTCCTTGGATAGGCCAGCCCTTCAGGCGAGCGTCTTCATCTCATATTGCCGCATCGGGATGCAGTCGCAGCCCTTGGCCCCGATGAAATTGGCGCAGCTGTCCATCATGCGCTTTTCATTGGCTTCCAGCTTCGCCTGATCACCGGCCGCGTCATAGTAAAGCTGCTTGTCGTGGATCGCGGCGAGCGGGAAACATTCCTCGACCACCGCCGCATAGGGGCCGGCGCCGGGCGTCACCGGACGGACAACCAGATTCTGCACATATTCGAAATTGCTCTGCGTCACGATCGCGGTTTCGGTGTGCCCGTCCTGCCAGTTGCGGCGCCAGGTCTCATGATCGAGATGGTCGGGTTTCTCGATGAACACGACCTGCGAAAAGCCTTCGGTCGGCTTGCCCGGAGGATGAGCGCGGTTCGGCAGCGGGGTCGACTCCGCGACCAGCCAGCCTTCGACGCGGTTCGACAGCTGAGCCAGCGCCGCTTCGATCGGAGCCCGCGCGGGCGGGAAGGCGGTATCGACCCAGACCTGCACCGCCGCCTCCATCTGCGGCTGCGTGACGACGAACACAGGATTGCTGCCCCGGGGAAGCGCATCGTCCTGCACATTGATGCGCAGAGCGCGGACATGCGGGGCGATAGCCTCGGCGACCTCGCCCAGCAGCCGCTCGTTGAACGCCGCACGGGACGTGTCGGCATCGCGCC
This sequence comes from Rhizorhabdus antheiae, assembly GCF_049889055.1. NCBI lineage: Bacteria > Pseudomonadati > Pseudomonadota > Alphaproteobacteria > Sphingomonadales > Rhizorhabdaceae > Rhizorhabdus > Rhizorhabdus antheiae. The sequence continues at coordinate 365,449 of NZ_JBLTWO010000001.1, forward strand.
ACAATGCGTAGATCAGCTTTTCCATTCAGTCCTCCAACTGGCGCAGGAAATCGACGAGCGCCGCTGCCAGCGCCTCACCCTGCTCTTCCTGCACGAAATGTCCCGCCCCCTCGATCCGGACATGCGGCGCCCGCGCCGCGCCGGGTATGCGGTCGCGAAAGACCTGCTCCCAGGCAGCCGTCGACGGATCGCCATCGCTGAACGCCGTCGCGAAGGGCCGGTCGAAGCGTTCGAGCACCGCCCAGGCCGCCTTGTTCTGCGCGATGCCGTCGCTGTCGGGCCGCGCCGGGATCAGCGTCGTGATCGCGAGCGCCGCCGCCTTGTAGCCGGCATCGGGGAAAGGAGCGTCATAGGCCGCCAGTATCTCGGGTGCGGGCCGGTGGACGCAGGTCGCCGCGACGATCTCGCTGACCGGCAGATCGTCGCTGGTTCGGCACAGTTCGATCCACGGCTCGATGATCGGCCCAGGCCAGCCGGCGACACCGCGCGGCGGTTCCTCGGCGGTCGGCAGCAGCGTGTTGGTGGCCAGCACGCCGATGAAGCGGTCGGGCATCTCCGCCAGCAGGCGCAGCCCGATCGGACCGCCCCAGTCCTGGATCACCAGCACGATCCGCTGCAGGTCGAGCTGCTCGATGAAGTCCCGCATCCAGCCGACGAACCGATCATAGCTGAAGATGGTGCGGTCGGCGGGCTTGTCCGAGCGACCGAAGCCGACATGGTCGGGCGCCACCGCCCGCCAGCCCGCAGCCGCGACCGGCCCGATCAGCTTGCGATAGAGAAAGCTCCAGCTCGGTTCGCCATGGAGCATCAGGACGGTGCCATGGATCGCATCGCCCTCGTCGACATAATGCATGCGCAAGGGCCCGAGATCGCGGTCGGCGACGTCGACATGATGCGGCTCGAAGGCGAAGCCGGGCAGGCTTGCGAAACGCTCGACCGGCGTGCGCAGCAGCTTCGACACGCGACATCCCCTCGAATCTCTTTGCGAATGCTTATTGGCCACAGTTTACGCATTGAGCATTTTGGATTGCAAGCCATTCGCGCTTCGCGCATCCTTTGACCCAATGTCGCCATCATGAGCGACGGAAAGGACGAGGGATGCTGTCGCTTCAGGAAATGTCTGACCGGCTCGAGATCCAGGATCTCATCACGCGCTATGCCTATGCGATCGACGAGCAGGACTGGGATGGGCTCGACCGCGTGTTCACCGCCGACGCTGTGATCGACTATACCGACCTCGGCGGCGCCAAGGGCAGTCTGTCGGAAACCAAGGCCTATCTGGCGCAGGCCATGCCGACCTTCCCCGCCTTCCAGCATCTGTCGACCACGACGCGCATCGACATCGACGGCGACAGCGCCCGGACCAAGACGATCCTGTTCAACCCGATGGTCATGAACCACGAGGGCGAGGAGCGAGTCTTCTTCATTGGCCTCTGGTATAATGACGAACTGGTTCGCACCGCCGACGGCTGGCGGATCAAGCACCGGCGCGAGCAGAAATGCTGGTCGTTCAACGCGCCGGCGGGGCTGCTTCCATGAGCGGACCGACCGCGAAGACGATCGGTTTCATGCCGCGCCGCGCCGACATTTCGCGCGCCGACTTCCGGACCTATTACGAAACCCGGCACGCCGTCCTCGCGGTCCCGCTCTTTCCGTTCCGGCGCTATCGCCGCAACCATCTGGTCGATCAGGCGATCGAGCCGGGCTTCGACTGCATCTCCGAATTCTGGGTGGGGTCGCTCGAGAAGATCGGCGAGCTGATGGCGGGCGAGGTCGGGGACACGATGCGCACCGACGAGCGGAATTTCCTCGACCAGCCGAACATCCTCGCCGTGCGCGCCGACCCGGTCGCGACGGGCAGCGACAGTGCCGGCACCCTCGCACTGCTGGTCTTGGACGGCGGTGACACCGCAGCGCTCACCGAGGCTGCGCGCGCGGCGGATGCGGGGCTCGACCTGCTCTCGCCGCTCGACGAGCGCCCTTCGCCCTGCGACGCGATCCTGCGCTTCGACAGCGGCCTGCCCACCCTTCCGCCAGGATGGCGCGTGAGCCGCCTCATCGAGGTCATCCCGTGCGAGACGGACCCGGCCCAGCTGCAGGGCTGAGCCGGTCCCCGCTTCAGATCGCGGTCTGTCCGCCGTCCACGGCCAGCGTCGTGCCGGTCACGAAGCGCGCGTCGCTCGACAGCAGAAAGGCCACCGCCGCCGCGACGTCCTCGGGCTGGGCTACCGGTCCGATCAGCGGCGTCATCCGCGCGAACAGGTCGAGGTCGACACCCTCGATCGCGTCGAAGCCACCGGCGATCAGCGGCGTGTCGACCGCACCGGGGCAGATTGCGTTCACGCGGACGCCGCGCCGCGCATATTCCGCCGCGACCGAGCGGGTCAGCCCGACCACCCCGCTCTTCGACGCCGAATAGGCCGCCGCATAGGGCGTCGCGACCAGCCCCGCCGCGCTGGCGATGTTGACGATCGCCCCGCCCTGCGCCTCGATCACAGGAAGCGCAGCGCGCGTCATCTGGAACACGCCGGTCAGGTTGATGCCGATGACGCGCTGCCATTCGGCATTGCTGGTCGCTGCCGCATGGCCGAAGCTGCCAACACCCGCGACATTGGCGAGACCGTCGAGCCGCCCGAAGCGCGCCTTGGCTTCTGCCACCGCCGCATCACAGGCCGCAGGATCGGACACGTCGACCTGTAGCGAGGCTGCATTGCCACAGCCTTCGGCCGTGGCAGCAGCTCCCGGTCCATTGATGTCGACGCAGAACAGGCTCGCCCCTTCTTCCGACAGCCGCAGCGCCGTCGCCTTGCCGATGCCCGAGGCGGCCCCAGTCACCAGCACCACCAGACCCTCGAAACGCTTCATCATCCCCTCCTCATGTCAGCGTGGTGAGAGCCGCGAGATCGAGCGCTTGAAGTTCGCCATCACGACCCTCCCGCACCTTGTTGGCCCATTGCGCGTCGGCGAGCAGCGAGCGGCCCACCGACAAAAGATCGAACTCGCCGCGCGCCAGCATCGCCGCCACCTCGTCCAGCCGATCGAGCGAGACACCAGGGAAGGCCGCGCCGGGGGTTGCGGCTTCCTCCTCGGTGAACAGCCCAGCCAGCCCCACCGAACCGACCGCGATCGTCGGCAGTCCGGTCAGCCGCCTGGCCCAACCGGCCAGATTGAGCGGGCTACCCTCGAAAGCGGGCTCCCACGCTTCGCGTTGCGAGCAGTGCAGGATATCCGCCCCGGCCGCCGCGAGCGGGCGCAGCAGATCGCCCAGTTCCTCGGGCGTCTCAGCGATCCGTGCGTCATAAGCGTCGATCTTGAACTGCGAGATGCGAACGAGGATCGGGAAATCGGGACCGGTGGCCGCACGGCAGGCGGCGATCACCTCGGCAGGGAAGCGCGCGCGATTGGCGGCGCTGCCGCCATAATCGTCGCGTCGGCGATTGGTCTGCGGCCACAGATACTGGTCGAGGAGAAAGCCATGGCCCGCATGGACCTCGACACCGTCGAAGCCGCGCATCTTCGCTGCGGCAGCCGAGTCGGCGAACGCGCGTGCCACGGCTGTCATGTCGGCCTCGGTCATGGCTTGCACGCTCGGCCCTCGGCCGGCGTCGAGATCGGCGACGGTGTAGCCCGACGGGCCTATCGCGGACCTGTCGGCAAAAGCATCGACATGGCGCGCGGCTCCCGTGTGCCACAGTTGGGGCATCAGCTTGCCGCCCGCTTCGTGGACCGCATCGAGCACATGGCTCCAACCATCGAGCGGCCCGTCGCCATAGAAGAGCGGACCGGTCCCGTCATAGTCGGCCAGGTCATGGCCGACCGCCGCCGCGCCGGTGATCGCGAGCGATACGCCGCCTTCGATACGCCGCCTGAAATAGCCGGCATAGTCTGCATGAGGCCGCCCGCCCTGCGCATGGGCGCGGCCCATCGGCGACATGACGATGCGGTTCGGCAGCGACAGGTTGCGCGAGACGAAGGGCTGGAACAGCGCCACGCGCGCGGGCGCGTCAGCAGAAATAGCTGCCTCCATTGGCCGCTACGACCGATCCGGTCACGAAGCTGGCATCGTCGCTGGCGAGGAAGGCGACCGCCGCCGCGATCTCCTCGGGCTGCGCCATCCGGCCGAGCGGCACCGCCCGCGCCAGATCGGCGCGCACCGAGTCGGGCACATTGGCCATGATCGGCGTGTCGGTCGGGCCGGGGTGGACCGCGTTGACGCGGATGTTCCGGCTGGCGACCTCGCGCGCGAGCCCCCGCGCAAGCCCGACGATCGCGGCCTTGCTGGTGACATAGTGGATCGGACCCTCGCCCGATGCGGCGGAGGTCGAGGCGATCAGCACGATCGACCCGGACGCGTTGCGCGCGGCCATGTCGCGCAGCGCGGCGCGGCAACAAAAGAAGGCCCCGTTGATGTTGACGCCCGTCACCGCGAGCCAGCCCGCGTCGGACATGTGGATGCTCTGGTCGGGATGCGCGGTCGGCGTCTCACCGCGCGCAATCTGGCCCGCGCGCTCGGCTGCACCCGCATACATCTGCTCGCTGCCGTCGTCGGGGCCTCGGCCGATGCCGGCATTGCATACCAATATGTCGATCCCGCCCAGGCGCCGGGCGACTTCGGCCATCGCCGCATCGACCGAGGCGCTTTCCGAGACATCGCAGCCGAGACCGATATGCCCGGCGGTATCGCCGAAGACCGCAGCAGCGGCAGCTTGCTCCCGGTCGATCACCGCGACCGTGGCGCCCTCGGCGGCCAGCCGCTCGGCGATCGCCCGACCGATGCCCTGCGCTCCGCCAGTGACCACGGCGCGACGCCCATGGAGCCGGTTCATGTCCCCCTCGCGCACATTCGTCATCCTCTCAAAACTTTACGCAGATACACATATTCTCATAATTCATATTACCATATGCGGAGTTACACCGCCCGCACAAGAAACTAAAATGCGGGTCCCGAGGGGAGGAAATCATCATGCGTCGAACCATCGCTTTGGCCATGCTCGCATCCGCGCCATGGCCGGTTAATGCCTTTGTCCAGCCCGCCTTCGAGCTCTACCATCCGGCGCAGGTCGAGGTGCTGCGCGGGCCGCAGGACACGCTGTTCGGCAAGAGCATGACGGGCAGCGCGAACAGCCGGACGACCGGGGCGCCGATCTTCGACCCTGCCTTCCGGGGCGAGGTGAGCTCTGGCAGATACCATCTGCTGCAGCTGCGTGCGCAACGCTATGTCGCCCAGGTGGGCGTGGTCGAAAGCCCCGTATCCCTGTTCGAACTGGACCCTGCATGAACCAAGGCACCACGGACGAAAAGCTGACCCGGCAGCATGTCGGCCTGCTGGCGATGCTGGCGGTCGTGGTCATGTTCGAGGGGTTCGACGTCAGCGCGACTGCGGTCGTCCTGCCCTATCTTGCCAAGGATTTCGCCACGACGACCGCTGCGTTGGGCGGCGCGCTCGGCCTCATCGCCCTGGGCTCGATCGCCGCCTGGGCGCTCGTCCGCCTCGGCGACCGCTTCGGGCGCCGCCCGATCCTGATCCTCGCGGCGGCCGGCTTCTCGCTCGGTTCCCTCGCCACCGTCCTGGTCGGCAGCGTCGGCCAATATACGGCGGTCCAGATGGCGACCCGGGCGCTGCTCGTCACGCAGATCGCCACCGCCTATCTGATCGTCAGCGAGACGCTGCCGCCTGCGACGCGCGGACGCGCCAACGGGCTGCTCGGCGCCTTCGGCAGCCTCGGCGCTGCCCTGCCTTTCCTGGTGCTGGCGCCCGCACTGGAAACCAGCCTCGGCTGGCGCATGCTGTTCCTGATCGGCGCCCTCCCGCTGCTGATGGTGCCGTTGCTGCTGTTCAAGCTGCGCGAGACCCCGGTCTGGCTCGACGCCCGCGCGCGCTCCGCGCCGCGCCTGTCACCGCTCGACGAGCTGCGCCAGTTGATGGTGCCGGGCCTGCGCATCCGCTTCGCGGCGATGAGCCTGCTCTGGTTCCTGGTCAATTTCGCGACCTCGGTCGGCAGCCTGTTCTTCACCCTCTATGCGGTGCGCGAGCGCAACTGGGCGCCGTCCGATTTCGCGGCGATCGCACCCGTCGGGCTGGTCGCCTGCTTCTTCGGCTATCTCGCGGTCGGCTGGTTGATGGACCGGATCGGACGCCGCTGGACGATCACCCTGTTCATGGCCGCGCTCGGGGGACTGACCCAGTTCTGCTATTCGGCGCAGGGCTGGTGGGCGGTTGCGGGCGGTTTCCTCGGCGTGCAGGTCGCGCTCGGCGTGTGGGTGGCGAGCTACACGCTCAATTCGGAGCTGTTCCCGACCCACCTGCGCGCCGCCGCCAATGGCTGGTGCCACAATCTGATCGGGCGCTGGGGCGTGGTGATCGCCCCCTGGCTGCTGGGCGCGGTCAGCGCGGCGATGGGGTCGATCGGTCCGGCGGTCACGCTGCTCGGCTTCGCCGCCTATCTCGCCATACCGCTGATCTGGCTGCTGATGCCCGAGACGCGTGGCGAACGGCTGGACCGCGATCCGCTCGTCACTGCGGACGCCCCGCGCGGTGGCGCTGCCGCCACGTCATAGGGCTGATCCCGAAGCGGCGACGGAAGGCGGTCGAAAAGGCCGCCTGCCCGGCAAAGCCGCATGCCCCGGCGATCGTCTTCACCGGCAGGTCATGACGCTCCTCCAGCATCCGGCGGGCTCGGTCGAAGGTGAACTGCTCGACCCGCTCCATCACCGTGCCGCCCATGCTGGCCTTCCAGGCGCGCATCAGGTGGCGGCGGCTGATCCCGCAGAGATCGGCGAGTTCCCCCAGATCGGGCGGCAGGCGTTCATCATCCTCCAGCCGCGCCTCGATCCGGCGGAGCTGCCAGTCGGCAAGGCCGCCACGCGGTCCTCCCGACTGGCGAATCTCGTCGAAATGCCGCGCCAGCTCGCCGAGCAGCACCATCCCCAGCCCCGCCACGATCGTCTCGCGCGCGATCGAGGGCCGCGCCATCTCGATGCTCAGCCGATCGAGCGTCGCGGCAATGCCCGCCGCCCGCACGTCGACGCAGGAAGCGAGCAACGCATCCTCCAGCCCCGCGCGGAGCCCGGTGAGTTCGGCAAAACGGTCGCGGTCGAAGCGCACGACGATCATCTCGCGCCCGCTGAAGCCATGCGAGCGTACGTGGAGCGGAACCTGCGCCGGCACGACGATCGCCGATCCGAAGCGGGTGAAGCTGCGATGCGAACGCGGCTCTCCGAAGCAGCCGATAGCGGCCTCCTCCCCGGTTCGCGTCATATAGACGATCGAGGGCTCGTCGAGTTCGTGGCAGCGCTCGAACGGGCCGCTGCGATCCTGCACCAGCCGTTCGACCCGCAAATCCGGCAAGGCCATTTCGACGACGCTGCGATAGTGGCCGTCCATCCGCTCCTCCGGCTCTTCTCTACGCGTCGCTTTAACGCATATCCGTCCCTGGCTCCATCTGCGTAGCGGTTGCGCGTCTCGCGCTACGCCTTAGCGTAAGAACCCAGAGAGAGGAGCCACAGCGTGAACCCGATTGCCACCGAAGAACAGGCCCGTTTCGAGCGCGAGGCGCTTGCCGTCCAGGCCGACCCGCGCATGCAGCAGACCATCGAGGACCGCCGCGCCTACTGGCTCGACAAGGCGCAGCCCTCTCCGGCCATGCGCAGGGCGTTCGAATGGGCCTATCCGGAGGTCGCCTTCGGCGCGATCCTCTGGTCGCTCAACACCGATCCGCAGCGGCCGGCGGTCGTCACGATCACACGCCTGCCGCACAAGCTGGGCGACCTCGACATTCCCGGCACCCGCTGGGGCATCGACAATCCCGATTCGGTCTATCGCGTGATCCCGATCGACGGGGCCGAGCGCTATGTGATCCGCGGCAGCGTCCCCGATCCGCGCCTGACCGAGAATTATTTCACCCTGTGGAACGCGCATATGGGCACGGTCGACGTGCTCGACGGCAAGTCGCTCGTCCTCGACGATGAGGGCAATTTCGAGATCTTCGTCGACGCCGACGAGAAGCGCGACCGGGCGAACCATATCCGCTCTTCGCCCGAGGCGGTCGAATTCTACATCCGCGACGTCGTGGCAGACTGGGCGCGCGAACGACCCAATATGTTGACGATCGAGCGGCTGGGCGGCGCGCCGAAAACGCCCGAACGCAGCTTCGACCAGAAGGTGGCCGACGCGCAGGCGATGCTCATCCGCAACGTCGACAGCACGATGCGCTGGAACGCACAGGCGACCACCAAGGCCGCCAACGGCTTCGACTTCACGATCGACCGCGACAGCGACGGCGCGCTGCGCAACCAGATCTACATCATGGGCCATTTCGACCTGAAGCCCGACGAGGCGCTGGTGATCGAAATCGGGCTGGGCGGTGCCGACTATTTCCTCGCGCCCATCACCAATATCTGGGGCACGACCAACGACATCATGCACCGGACGTCGAGCCTGAACCTGACGCAGGCGGTACGCGACGACCAGGACAGCCTGACATTCGTGGTCTCGGAGCGCGATCCCGGCGTGTGGAACTGGCTCGACCCCTGCGACATGCCCGAAGGCCTGCTCACCCTGCGCTGGGCCGAGTTCGCCAGTGGCCGGCCGGCCGAAGGCTTCGGCGCGCGCAGTCGCGTGGTGAAGCTCGACCGCCTGCGCGACGAGCTGCCGGCAGGCACGAAATGGGTCACGCCTGAGGAGCGCCGCCAGCAGCAGCAGGAGCGAGCCGCCTCTTATGCCTGGCGGATCGCGGAGTGAGCGGCATGCGCAGCTGGATCATCACCGGATGCTCGACCGGCATCGGCCGGGCCATCGCCACCCACGCCCTGTCGATCGGCGACCGCGTCGCCGTGACAGCGCGGAAAACCAGCGACGTGGAGGATCTCGTCGCCGCCTATCCCGACCGCGCCATCGCCCTGCCGCTGGACGTGGCTGACCCGGCACAGGTCGAGGCGGCCGTCGCGGAGACGGAAAAGCGCTTCGGCGCGATCGACGTCCTCGTGAACAATGCCGGCTATGGCTATGTCGCCTCGATCGAGGAGGGTGACGAGGCCGCCGTGAAGGCGATGTACGAGGTCAACCTGTTCGGTGCGATCCGGATGATGCAGGCGGTGCTGCCCGGCATGCGCGCGCGCCGGGCGGGGCACATCATCCAGATCTCCTCGCTCGCCGGTCGTATCAGCAATCCGGCGACCGGCTATTATTCGGGCTCGAAATTCGCGCTGGAGGCGATTTCCGAGGCGCTGTCGCGCGAGGTGGAGGGTCTCGGCATCCGCGTCTGCTCGATCGCGGCGGGCATGTTCCGGACGGACTTCTCCGGCCGCTCGCTCAAGACGGGCGAGTCGGGGGTCGCCGATTATGACGACGGCGTCCACGCCCGGATGCAGCTGGTGAAATCGGTCGACGGACGCCAGCCCGGCGATCCGGCCAAGCTGGCGGCGCTGGTCGCCGCGGTCGCCGACATGTCCTCCCCGCCGCGCCAGCTGATCGCCGGCCCCGACGCCTATGCCGCCGTCTGCGCGCGCATGGACGAGGTGCGCGCGGCGATGGAAGCGCATCGCGAGCTCAGCTGCGGGACCAATTTCGACGCCTGACGACAGGATGTTCCGGCGGGGGCGCAGGACGCTTCCGCCGGCGCTTTCTGCCTCTAGCCAAGCGCGCGATCCTGCTTTAGCTTCTGCGCACACAATATAAGCGCAGATTACGCAAATGGAGGGGTTCGTGGCCTATACGCTACAGCAACTGTCGGACCTTGAGGATATCCGCACGGTAAAGCATCGCTACTTCCGGTCGATCGACACGGCCGATCAGGCGGTTCTGGAGACGCTCTTCACCGACGACGTCTCGGTCGAATATCGCGGCGGCGGCTATTTCGTGCAGCTCGAAGGCGCGGCCAAGATGGTCGACTTCCTGATGAACAGCTTCAATGCGAGCGCAGTCGCCATGCACCATGGCCACATGCCCGACATCACCCTGATCGGCGACGACGAGGCCGAGGGCATCTGGTATCTCGAGGACATCTTCATCTCGCTCGACCGCAAGGACGTCACGACCGGCACCGCCATCTATCGCGACCGCTATCGCCGCGTCGACGGCAGGTGGAAGATCGCCCGCACCGAATATGACCGCATCATGGAGGTGGTCCAGCCGCTGACCGATGCGATGCAGATCACCGTGCATCATCTGGGCAAGGTCGGCCGCAAGCTCGAAGACTGCAGCGATATCAGCCACCTGATCACCTGGTACGACAAGGCCGCCTGAGACGCGGCCCCGCAAGAAAAATAGGAGAGAATGAACAATGTCAGGACAGTTCGAGGGCAAGGTCGCGCTCGTCACGGGTGCCGGCGGCGGCATCGGCCGCGCCACCGCGATCGCCTTTGCCCGTGAAGGCGCGAAAGTCGTCGTGGCGGACCTGCCGGGCCCCGGCGGCGACCAGACCGTCGCGACGATCAAGCAGGCCGGTGGCGAGGCGAGCTTCATCGCAACCGACGTGTCCGACGAACAGGCGGTCGCTACGCTCGTCGAGGGCACCGTCGCTGCCTATGGCCGCCTGGACATCGCGTTCAACAATGCGGGCGTCAATTTCGACGCCGACATCTGGGACAATGCGGAGGCCTTTAACAAGTCGATCGCCATCAACCTGACCGGCGTCGCCTCCTGCATCCGCCACGAGGTGCGGCAGATGCTCAAGCAGGGCGGCGGCGGCGCGATCGTCAACACCGCGTCGATCAACGGCATCGTCGGCTCGCCGCAGCCCGGCTATGTCGGATCGAAGCATGGCGTGGTCGGGCTCACGCGCTCGGCGGCGCTCGCCTTCGCCAAGGACGGCATCCGCGTGAACGCGGTCTGCCCCGGCGTGGTGCGCACGCCGATGACCGAGAAGTTCGACAACAACCCCCAGATCAAGGCCGTGATCGAGCAGATGACCCCGCTCGGTCGCTTCGCACAGCCCGAAGAAATAGCCTCGGCCGTGCTGTTCCTCAGCTCCGAAGCCGCGAGCTTCGTGACGGGTCACCCTCTCGTCGTGGACGGGGGCGCAACCGCGATGTGAGGGCGGGCGGCGCCGTCGGTTCGGGGGAATCGACGGCGCCCCCTTTTTTTCAGGCTTCCGACAATATCAGCCCGCTCGTCGGCACCCCTGTCCCCGCCGTCACCAGCACATGGCCGGGACCGGCCACCTGGTTGACCGACGTACCGCGCACCTGCCGCACTGCCTCGGCGATCCCGTTCATGCCGTGGATATAGGCCTCGCCCAGCTGCCCGCCATTGGTGTTGACCGGCAGGCGGCCGCCGATTTCGATCCCTTCCCTGGCGATGAAGTGCCGCGCCTGCCCGCGCCCGGCGAAGCCGAACGCCTCGAGTTGCGGCAGCACGAAGGGCGAGAAGTGATCGTACAGGGTCGCGGTCCGGATATCGCCCGGCCCCATCCCCGCCTGCGCGTAGAGCTGCTCGGCGACGAGGTCCATTTCCGACAGCCGCGCGATGTCCTGCCGATAATAGCTGGTCATCATCTGCTGGTCGTCAGACGCCCCCTGCGCCGCCGCACGGATGATCGCGGGCGGCTGCTTCAGCTTTGCCGCGCGCGCGGCGCTCGTCACGACGATCGCGACCGCCCCATCCGACTCCTGACAGCAGTCGAGCAGGTGGAGCGGCTCGACGATCCAGCGCGACGCCTGATGATCCTCCAGGCTGATCGGCTGCTGGTAGAACCAGGCCGCGGGGTTGTTCGCGGCATGACGGCGGCAGGCGACCGACACGCGGCCGAAATCCTCCGACGTGGCGCCCGTCTCGTACATGTAGCGCTGCGCAGACATCGCCACCCAGGACGCCGGCGAGATCAGTCCGAACGGGACATAATAGCCATAATGGGCGGACTCGGCATTGGGCACGGGCGGCGGGGTGTAGCCGGTGCCGAAGCGATATTGCGACCGCTCGTTCATCGCGCGGTAGCAGACCACGACCTCGGCCACGCCGGTCGCGACCGCCATCGCGGCCTGCATGATCGGGGCGCAGGCCGCTCCACCGCCATAATGGATGCGGCTGAAGAATTTCAGCTGCCGGCCGCCGATGTTCCGGAAGACCTCGATCTCCGGATTATTGTCCATCGTGTACGTGCTGAGACCGTCGACCTCGGCGCGGTCGATGCCGGCGTCCTCGAGCGCGCTCAGGATCGCCTCGACCGCCAGCCGCAGTTCGGAGCGGCCGCTGTTCTTGGAGAACTCAGTGGCGCCGATTCCGACGATCGCCGCCTTGCCCGCCAGTCCGCTCATGCCTCGGCTCCCATGTGCAGCGTGACCGTGGCGGAGACATGCTCGCCGATCTGGTTGCGCCCGCTGACCTTGACGTCGACCTCGCGGCCTTCCACCCGGGCGACTTCGCCCGTCAACCGCATCGTGTCGCCGACGAAATTGGGCGCGCCGAGCCGGATCTCGACCGAGGCGACGCGCGCCGAAGGGCCGCTCCAGTCGGACACATAGCGCTGCACCAGACCATTGGTGGTCAGGATGTTCATGAAGATGTCGGGCACCCCGGTCGCCTGCGCGGCCGCCTTGTCATGATGGACATTCTCATAATCATTGGTCGCGATGGCGCCTGCGACGATCGCCGAAGCGGTGATCGGGATGGCGAGTTCGGGCAGCGCCTGCCCCACGGCGATGGTCGTCATGCGAGTGCCTCCGTCTGGCCCGAAGCCACCGCTGCGCCGATCGCGGCGAGCATCGGCTGGGCGCCGCCCAGCGTTTCGCCGATCGCGACGGCATCGAGGAAATAGCGGTGGATCGGATAGGTCACGTCGGCACCCATGCCGCCGTGGAGATGCTGCGCGCTGTGGACGACGCGATGCCCCCCGATCGCCGCCCAATATTTGGCGGTGGCAATGTCCGCTGCCTGCGGGCGGCCCTGATCGATCTGCCAGGCCGCGAGCAGCGCGGTCGACCGCATCGCCTCGACGTCGATGAAAGCGTCGGCGGCGCGCTGCTGCACCGCCTGCATCGAACCGAGCGGCTTGCCGAACTGGATGCGCGCGCTCGAATAGGCAGCGGTGCGCTTGAGCGCCTCGGTAGCGACGCCGACCTGGCGCAGCGACAAGGCGACCTGCGCGCGCTGGACGAGCGCGGTGACGATCGCCCCACCCTCCTCCACGGTCCCGACGATCGCATTGCCGGACAACGGCGTGCCCGCGAAGCTGACCATCGCCTGCGGCTCGCCATTGGTGGATCGCTGCCCCTCGATCTTGAGCCCCTTCGCGTTCCGCTCGACGAGGAACAGCGCCGGTCCGCTATCGGTCCGCGCGGTGACGAGCAGCGCCTGCGCCTGTTCGCCATAGGGCACCGCGACCTTGACGCCGTCGAGGCGCCAGCCATTGCCATCGGCTGTCGCAGTGACAGCCGGCGCGGTCGGATCGACGCCGCCGACCTCGTCGATCGCGACGCTCAGCAGCGCCTCGCCCGACAGCAGGCGCGGCAGCCACGCCCACTGGCCGACGGTGCCATGGGCATCGAGCACCCATCCGGCGAGCAGGGTCGGGATCAATGGAATGGGAGCGAGCGTGCGCCCCTGCTCCTCCAGCAGCAGGCCGAGGTCGATCATGCCGAGCCCCATGCCGCCCGCGGCCTCGGACAGGCCGAGCCCGAGCAGCCCGGCCTCGGCGAGGGTCTTCCACAGCTTGTCGTCATAGGTCCGGCCGCTGCCGGCGAAGGCGCGCAGCGCGTCGTCGCCGGTGGCGTCGTCGAGGATGCGGGCCGCCAGATCGCGCAGGGCCATCTGGTCTTCGGAAAGGGTGAAATCCATGAAGTCCTCAGGCGAAACGGAAGGCGGGGAGCAGATAGCCGGGTTCGACTTTGACGAAATCGGCGACGACCGGGCGGCCGATCGCGATGTCCTCGGGCTTGGCGTCGATCATGTTGGCGACCATGCGGACGCCTTCCTCAAGTTCGACGAGGACGATCGGCAAGGGATAGTCGTAACCCGGCAGGCGCGGTTGGTGCATGACCACGAAGCTGTGGATCGTGCCGCGCCCGCTGGCCTCGACGATCTCGAAATCGAGCGAACCCGACACTGGATCCATCGGCCCCGGCGGATGGCGCAGACGGCCCTCGCACGACTGGAACAGCAATTTGCGCTGGGCGATCCCTTCCCAGAAGAAGGCATTGTCATGGGTGATCGCGGGGCGCGGATGCGGCCAGGCCTTGCCTTCGCCATCGGCAGGTGCGGCGGCCTTGGGCTGGGCCAGGTTCGGCTTGAACTTGAGCACGCGGAAGGTCATCCGGCCGACCGGCTCACCCTCGACGGTGAAGTCATAGGCCAGCGTCACGAAATGCCCGATACCGAGTGCGGTGCGCTTCTCGTCGGACACGTCCGCCACGGTCGGGGTGGAGGTGACCACGTCGCCGATCCGAAGATAGCGATGATAATCCTGCCGGACATTGGTCGCGACCACGCCGGTGTAGCCCGCCGCGTCGAACAGCGCGAGGACCGCCATATTCTCCTCCGCGGTCCGCCCGCCGGGACGATAAGGCGCCATCGCCCATACGTCGAGCATGGCAGGCGGCGCAACGATGCCGGGGTGGCCGGCGGCGATCGCGGCGGCCTCGTCGAGATAGATGGGGTTGGTGTCGCCCATCGCTTCGCACCAGCGGCGGATCATCGGCAGGTTCACTGCGTCGCGCGCCACGGCGGGTTTGTTGGCAGGGCGGCCGACCCACTGACGGGCCTGTTCGAGCAGATCGCTCATCAACGCGCCCCCCGGGGCATGCCGAGCCCGATCTGCGCCACCATGTCGCGCAGCACCTCGGCGGTGCCGCCGCCGAAGGTGTTGATCTGGCATTTGCGATATTCGCGCTCGATCCGCCCGCGCAGCACCGCGCCGGGCGATCCGTCGCGGATCAGCCCGACCGGGCCGAGCACGTCGAGCAGCAGGCGCATGACCTTGATCATCGCCTCGGTGCCGAACACCTTGAGGCCCGAGGCGAGATCGGCCCGGGTCGAGCCCTGCGCCACTTCGGCTGCGACGCGGTTCCCCATCACCCCGACCGCGCGCAACAGCGCGTAGGATTCGCCGAGCGCCGACTGGACCCAGGGCACGTCGATCAGGCGGCCCCCGCCCGACGGCGTCTCGCGCGCCCAGGCCACGACCTCGTCGAAGCAGCCATTGCCGGTATAGGTGAGCGCGGCGAGGCCAATGCGTTCATGGTTGAGCTGCTCGGCGATCAGCCGCCAGCCGCCATTCACTTCGCCGATCACCATGTCGGCGGGGACGCGGACGTCCTCATAGTAGGTGACGTTGGTGCGGAAGCCGCCGACGGTCCAGATCGGGGAGACCGAGAAACCGGGCAGCGACGTGTCCATCATCAGGATGGTGATCCCCTTGTGCGGAGGCGCATCGGGATCGGTCCGCACCGCGAGGAAGACATAGTCCGCCCCCTCGGCGCCGCTGGTGAAGATCTTCTGCCCGTTGATCACATAGTCGTCACCGTCGCGCACGGCCTTGGTCTTGAGCGCGGCGAGGTCGGTGCCGGCGCCCGGCTCAGAATAGCCGATCGCGAAGATGAGGTCGCCGCTGGCGATGCGCGGCAGGATGTCGCGCTTCTGCTTTTCGGTCCCCAGCCGCATCAGCGCCGGACCGACGGTGTTGACGGTGACGAAAGGAAATGGCGCCTCCGCCAGCACCAGTTCCTCGAGCAGGATCTTCTGGGTGAGCGGATCGAGGCCGCGTCCGCCATATTCGACCGGCCAACCGGGGGTCAGCCAGCCGTCGGCGCCCATCTTGCGGATGATCTGTCGATAGACGGGGCCGCTTTCGGCGTTGACCGTGGCGGCGCGCACCTCGGGCGTCATCAGCCTGTCGAGATAGGCGCGGAACTCGGCCCGCAGCGCCTGCTGGTCGGGCGTGAACTCAACGTGCATGGGGGGATGCTCCTGCAAAGGGAGGGATGTCGAGCCGCGCCAACGCATCGGGCGTCAGCGGCACATAGGTGCGGGCCTGGGGGTCGGCGACGTAGAGCGGATCGCCCTTTGCGGCCCCGGGATCATAGCCTTCGCGCTGCAGATCGACCTTGCGCAGCTTGAAGGTGGTGGTCATGTCGGCAGTGTCGGACAGCCTGACGAACAGCGGCATCGCATAGCTGGCCAGCCGCTCGGCCGCGAAGGCGTAGAAAGCCTCTGGCTCGAAAGCCTCGCCCTCAGGATAGGTCAGCGCGACCATGCCGGCGCGCCCCTCGGTCCCCGGCACCGCAACGCCATAGACGTTGACGATCGACGGACCGGGGAAGCCCGACAACACAGTCTCGACCTCGGCGGTGGAGACATTCTCGCTCTTCCAGCGATAGGTGTCGCCGACCCGGTCGACGAAGAAGAAATAGTCGTCCTCGTCGAAGCGCACGAGATCGCCCGAGCGGAACCAGCGGTCGCCCTCGCGGAACAGGTTGCGCAGCAGCTTCGCTTCGGTCGCCTCTGCCGAGGTATAGCCTTCGAAGAAGCCACCGACGCCGGTGCCGTCGAGCACCTCGGCGACCAGTTCGCCGACCTCGTGCGGCCCGGCCTCTACATAGGCGCCATCGGCGTCGCGGACATGCTCACCCGCCGCGACGTCCCATTTGAGGATGCGGATGTTGGTCGCCTTGGGATAGGGCAGCCGCCCGACCGAACCCGGTCGGCAATCGACATTGGTGATCCCGTAATTGGCCTCGGTCGATCCCAGCCCTTCGATGATCGTCTCGACCCCGAAGCGATCGGAAAAGGCGGTCCAGACATCGGGCTTCAGGCCCGCCCCGGTCATCACCCGCAGGCTGTGGTTACGGTCGTCGGGCGATGGCGGCGACGCCATCAGATAGCGGACGATCTCGCCGATATAATAGGTCGCGGTGATGCGATGCCGCCGCACATCCTGCCAGAAGCCCAAGCGGCTGAACTTGCGGCGGAGCACGAAGGGCCGGCCGGTGGCCAGCGCCACCGAAGGCACCACCATGCCGCCGGCTCCGTGATAGAGCGGCAGCACGCAATAGAAGACGTCCCCGGCGCCGAACTCCATCAGGCCGGTCATCATCTCACCGGCGTTCAGGAAGCGCATGTGGCTCATCCGCGCCGCCTTGGGCAGGCCGGTCGTGCCCGAGGTGAAGATCAGGTAGAGCGGATCGGCCATCACGACGCCCGCCCGCGCGCTGCGCGGGGGATTGGCATCGAATGCCGCCGCCATGTCCGCGTCGAGATCGCGCCAGCCCTGTGCGCTTCGATCCGCCCCCGTCTCCGACTGTTCGAACAGCAGCGCCGGTAGACTTTCGGCCGGCATGCGAGCGACGGTCTCGACCAGCTCCGAGCCGACGATCAGCCCCTTGGCCTCGACCTGGCGCAGCGCATGGGCAAGGACGTCCCCCGTCGCGCTCGTATTGAGCAGCGCGGTGACCACGCCGATCTTCGACAGGCCCAGCCAGACCATCAGGAATTCGGGCCGGTTGAGCATCAGCAGAGCGACGACATCGCCCTTCTTGAGGCCGACTGCCGATGCCGCATGGGCGACGCGGTTCGCGCGGCGGTTCATCTCGGCGAAGCTGATCGACTGCTCTTCGAACAGGATGAATGGCGTGTCGGCCGCATCTACGGCGCGTTCCTCGAGCCGGTCGGCGACACTGTAATCCATGTCGCGCGCGAAGCCGGCAACGCGCTGATAGCCGCGCATCAGCCGCGCCATGCTCTCCTCGCGGCTGGGGACGACGAAATCCTTCATGCAATGGGCTCCGGCAGCGTATCGAGAAAGGTCAGGAGGGCGCCGAGGAAGGCGTCATTGTCGTCGCCGGCGACCATGTGATGCGCACCCGCGATCGGCACGACCTGCGCATCGGGCAGCATCTCGCGAAAGCGCGCCGCACCCGCCTCGGACACGATCTCGCTCGCCGTGCCGTGGACCAGCATCAGCGGGCTGTTCACCGCCTGCGCGGCGGCGGACAGGCGCCGGTTGATGTCGTCCATGTCCCATTTGGCGTTGGGCCGGACGAAGGCGGGATCCCAATGCCAGTACCAGCGCCCGTCGGCGCGCTGGCGCAGGTTGCGCGACAGGCCATCGAGCCGATCGGGACGCGGGCGGTGAGGCAGATAGGCGGCGATCGCGTCGGCAGCCTCGTCGAGCGTGTCGAAGCCGCTATCGGTGCCGCGCATGAAGCCGACGACCTGCTCGCCGCCCTTCTTCTCCATCCAGGGCACGATATCGACCAGCACGATCCCCGCGACTTCGGCCTGCGGGGCCTCGCCCGCCGCCAGCAGCGACGCCAGCCCGCCGAGCGATGCGCCGACGAGGATAGGCGGAGCGTCGAGGCTACCGATCACGCGGCGCAGATCCTCACCGAAGCGGTCGAGCAGATAGTCGCCATCCTCCGACCAGCCGCTCTCGCCATGGCCGCGCTGGTCGACCGCGAGCGCGCGATAGCCGGCGCGCGCCAAGGCCGCGACCGCGTTGCGCCAGGATCCGCGCGTCTGACCGCCGCCATGCAGCAGGATGACGGGCTGGCCATCCGCCGGCCCGGCGACATCGGCCGCCAGCGCGATGCCGTCCGCGCCCTCCAGCCGGATCGCGGTCAGTTCCATTCGGCCGATGCCGCTGCAGTGTCCGCGAGACGGACGCCGCGTATGCCGAGATGCTCGCGCGCATCCTCCGGGGTCATGTGGAAGACCTCCTCATAGCGCATCAGGAAGATCGGGTCGGACTTGCGCCCGACCTTGGCACCGCGCTCGACTGCGTCGAGGACAGTCAGCCAGGTCTGCGGATAATGGAGCACCGCGCGGGTGATGATCCGCGTCGATCCGAGGATGGAGAAGACCGACAGTTCGCCAGCAAGTTCGGGGCTCAGATGCACGAACAGGTTCGCGAGGCGCATATAATAAGGCACGACCTCGCCGATGAAATCGAAGCCGCCGCCGCCGAGGATATGCTCGAGGTCATGCTGCTGTCCGGCGCGGAAGTTGAAATATTCATAGTCGTTGCGCGCCTTGACCGGCGGCACGATGTCGACCTGGAGATCATTGTCGACCAGCTGGCGATAGAAGATATTGCCGACCGTTCCCGGCGCATATTGGGCGAGGTCGTCGCGCTGGAAGGTAGAGGCATAGCCTTCCTCGAACCAGGCATTCAGCGCCGGGTTCTTCTTCCGCTCCTCGGCGAACAGCGCGTTGATATGGTCGATGTTCTGGATCTGCCGGAGCAGAAGAACGAGCTGGATCGAGTCGGACGGCGTCGGCACGTCGGGGCCGTTCCGCCGCAGCATGTGCGTCGACACCCAATCGCGCAGGCGGGCATCGTTGAGATATTTGGACGAGCTGATCAGCGTGCTGCTGTCGGTCGACAGCGGCACGATCCCTTTCATAAGATAGCTGTAATCGTTCATGCCAATGTCTCCGCATGGAGGGTCGCCGCGAGCGAGCGCGGCACTGCGACGGGAAAGCGCATGATCAGCTGCGCCATGCTCTTGGCGGCCGGATCGAGCCCGGCACCGCTCAATATGCCGCCGCCCAGGCAGCTATGGACGACGAAGTTCAGCGCCGAGAAACCGGGAACCGCATAGCGGTCGACCCGAGGCAGGCTGCCGTCAGGCGAGAAGTGGCGATACCATTTGCCCACTGTCTCGGGCGTCATCGCGGCGGCGATCCAGCCGATCCAGTCGGGGTTGCGCGCGATCACCGCGACGTTGAACAGGCTGCCCTTGTCGCCACTTCTTCCCCAGGCGAGGTCGATCAGGTCGACCCTCACCATGTCCTCCTCGGGCACGGCGACAACGATGGCCGGCGCAGCGATCTCGCTCGTCCGGCCGGGAGCGATCGGGACAGGCCAGCTATCGCCGCCCATCGTCACCAAAGGCTTCACCGTTTCGCGCGGCAGCAGAAAGCCGAACAGCCCGGTGAGCGGCTGGACGGTGGTCGCGAGGTTGATGCTGGTGCCGACCGACATCGTCGTGATGCCCGAGGCCTGCTCGCGCGCGAACAGGCCCGCGCCCTCGATCATGGGGTGGTCGACCGTCAGCTTGAGCACCACCTCGCGCGCGCCGGAGATGCGGGCATGCGGGCCGTAGCTGGCCTCCTCGCCGATCACGACGACCGAGGTGCCGCTGAAGTCCGGCAGGTTGCGCGCGCGCAGCAGGCTCCGGCCGCGTTCGATCAGCGCCTGCCCCTGACGCCGCGCCTTGGCGCCCGCGCTCTCGCCGATGATCGGGGTGAGCCCGGTGGTCCGCCAGCCCATGTCGAAGGTGACACTGGCCTTGAGCCACGGCGTTGGCGGCCGCCCGCGCGCGCCGCTGACATGCACCCGGTCGGGCCCAACCTGCTCTAGGCGGACCTCGCTGAAGTCGCAGGAGACGTCCGCGACCACATAGTCGGCCGGATTGCTGACCTCGTAGAGCAGCTGCTCGGCAACCGTTCCGACCGAGACCAGTCCGCCGGTTCCCTCGGGCTTGGTCAGGATCATGCTGCCGTCCGGGGCGACCTCCCCGATCGGAAAGCCGATCAACTCCCAGCCCTCCACCGCGTCCCAGTCGGTGAAGGTGCCGCCCGTGACCTGGGTGCTGCATTCGAGCAGATGACCGGCCAGCGTCCCCGCCGCGAGCATCGCATAATCGTCGGCTTGCCAGCCATATTCGTAAACCAGCGCACCGAGCACGATCGCGGAATCGACCACGCGCCCGGTGATCACGATGTCGGCGCCGCGAGCCAGCGCCGAAGCGATCGGAAAGGCGCCCAGATAGGCGTTGGCGGTGAGCACCTTATCGGGGAAAGCCGCACCGGTGAACATGTCGCACACGCCCGAGGCGCGCAGATCTTCGACCCGGTCGATGAGCTCGTCGCCGGTCACCGCCGCGACCTTCAGCGAAAGCCCCTCGGCCGCGATCTTCTCTTCGACGGCCCGGGCTAGGCCGAGCGGATCGAGCGCACCGGCATTGGCGATGATCTTCACCCCCTGCCGCGCGATCTCATGCAGATGCGGCCCGACATGGACCGTCAGGAAATCAGGCGGGTAGAGTGTGGGTGGTGTCGCCTGGCGCGAGCGGCCGAACATGCCCATGCTCGCCTCGGCCAGATAATCGAAAATGATATAGTCCAGACCGCCGGCGGCCAGCAGTTGCGGCACGCCCAGCGCGCTGTCGGCGAAATAGGCCGATCCGCCACCGATCCTGATCCTGCGGCCTGCGTCTGTCTTTATGGTCACGCGCGTCCCTTCTCCTCGGTGGACATAATCACGGCGGAGAGGACGCTGCGACAGGCGCGCCTGTATGTATCGCGGCGCCGATATTCCGATCCGCGCAGATCAGTCGATCGTCATTTCCGAGCGAAAACGGCCCGGCGTCGTCCCTGTCGCCTTGCGGAAGGCCAGCGTGAAGCTGCTCGCGCCGCTGAACCCCAGCGTGGCCGCAATCTGCTTCAGCGGCATGTCGGTCTCGCGCAGCATGGCCTGCGCGCGGGACAGCCGGATTTCCTCGACGAAGCGATGGACGGTGCGTCCGGTCGTCGCGCGGAACACGCGGGCGAAATGGCTGGGGCTGACCTCGGCGAGTTCGGCCAGTTCGGCGATGGTCAGCCGCTCGCCCGAGGATGCCGCGACACGATCCTCGATCCGGCGCAGCTGCCATGCCGCAAGCTTGCCGCGCACGCTGTCGGCATCGCTCGTCGAACGCCGGAAATAGCGGGCCAGATCGACCGCCAGTGTCGTCGCCAGCGCATCGATCAGCACATCCGATCCGAAACCGGGGGACAGCGCCTCGGCCGCCATGCGTTCCATCGCCGTGCGTACGCGCACGTCCCGCACGTCGCCGCAGAGCGCCAGCTGACGCCGGTCGGTCGGGTCGAAGTCCTCGGGCAGCCAGCCGACGGCCGAACTGCATACCGAGAGACGCCGATCCCCGCCCGGTCCCGTCGCGCTGATCGCCGCGCCGGCCGGGATGACCATCATGCCCCCCAGCGGCAGGACCGAGCTGCTCGCGTCCGCCGAACGGAAGATGCCGGCCGAACCCCGCGCCGGGTTTTCGCACAAAACGACAAGATCGCGTCCCGGCGCCCGCGTGTCGCGCGACGGCCGCTCATAGCGATAGGTATAGACGTGCACCCGCGTCCGATCGGTGCGGAGCTCGCCGTCAGTCCGGGCGCGTCGCATATAGCCTCTCCATCGGTCTGGTGCCGGGCGAAGTCAGCCTAGCCGAGGGCGAGCGGCATAACCAGCAGGAACACATCTATGCGTATCAGCGGCCAGCTTGTCTTTACGCAGCTACGCAAGCCTCAAAACACCAGCGCAAACGAATGCTGCGGCGCATTCTGACAAAAATGTCACAATTTGCGCATTGTTTGTAATTTTGAGATACGCATTCCGGATTGACTTGGGTCATTTTCGAGACTTATGCGTCGCCACGATACAGAAGCACCGGACCATGATCCGGGAACCGAGGGGACGTAGAATGTCGCATCATAAGGTTCGTTTCGCCACGCGCTGCGCCGTCATCGCGCTGGCCTTTTCCGCCATTTCCGCTCAGGCCCAGACCAACCCGGTCGAGGACGGCGCGAGCGAAGGCATCCAGGACATCGTTGTCACTGCGCGTCGCCAGTCCGAGTCGCTGCAGAAGACGCCGATCTCGATCACCGCGCTCGACAGCCGCGCCATCGAAAGGATCAACATCCAGGCGGTCGACAAACTCGGGCAGGTCGCGCCGAACCTTGTGATCAGCCAGCAATCCTCGTCGCTCTCCGCCGCGTCGATAAACATTCGCGGTATCGGCCAGACCGATCCTTCGCTCGGCCTCGACACCGCCGTCGGCATCTATCTCGACGGCGTCTATGTCGCGCGCAGCGCCGGCTCGATCTTCGATCTCGTCGACATCGAGCGGATCGAGGTGCTGCGCGGGCCGCAGGGCACATTGTTCGGCCGCAACACTACCGGCGGGGCGATCCAGATCGTGTCGAAGAAGCCGTCCGACGTTTTCGGCGCCACCCTGCGCGGCGGCTACGGCACCCGCAACAACTGGTTCGGACGCGGGCGGGTCGACACCGGCGAGCTTGGCGATTCCGGCATCTCGACGGCGTTCAGCTATTATCATCGCCAGCGCGACGGCTATTTCGACAACTTCCTGACGCCGCGCAGCAAGGATCCGGGTTCGCTCAACATCGACGCCTTCACGGTCGCCCTGTCGGGTGACTTCGGCCCGCTCCAGGTCGACTATGGCTTCGACTATGACGACCGCACCGGTGCGCCCGGCTTCTTCCAGACGGTGGCGCTGAGCCCCGACGCCCGGACCTACTACAGCCGCTCGCAGAGCCTGGGAGGGGCCGCGCTGCAGTTCGTTGGCGCCGACACCCGCCTGAACAGCGGGCTTCAGCAGCCGGGCGGCCCCGGCAACACCTACACCTCGCACACGCGCAGCCAGGGCCACACGCTGACCCTGTCCTACGAAGCGTCGGACGCGATCACGATCAAGTCGATCACCGGCTATCGCAAGCTGCTGCTCGAAAATGTCCTCGGCCTCAGCGGGCAGGGCGACCTCAAGGGCCTGGTCCTCGACTTTACCTCGCCGACGCTGACCTCGGTCCAGTCGGTCACGCCCTATAATGGCTATAACAGTCCGCAGAAGCAGAAGCAGTTCTCCGAGGAGCTCCAACTGCTCGGCAAGGCCGGCGACTTCAGCTATGTGCTCGGCGCCTATTATTTCCGCGAGAAAGTATCGGAGGACAACAACCAGAACCTGACTCTGGTGTTGTCGCCCTTCGCCCTGCCCTTCCTCGGCTTCCCCACGGCGGTGCAGGACGCGCTGGTGGGCCAGGGCATCGACCTGATCGGCTTCAACCTCTCGCCGATCGCGCGCTATTCGCAGGTCTCCAAATCCTATGCCGCCTTCGGCGAGGTAAGCTGGAAGCCGCAGTCACTCGACGAGCGGTTCGAGCTGACGGGCGGCATCCGCTATACCGAGGATCGCAAGAGCATCTTCCTGCAGAATCTGTCGAACGGCGTCTCCAGCGTCGTCGGTCCGCCGCGCGGAAGCGTGAAATACACCAACACCTCATTCCTTGGGTCAGCCAGCTATCAGCTGAGCCCCGACGCTCTGGTCTACGCAAAGCTGTCGACCGGATACAAATCGGGCGGCTTCAATCCGCGCGCCGATCGGCTCAACAGCTTCGCGCCGGAAAAGCTGGTGTCATACGAAGCAGGCGCCAAGCTTGACCTGTTCAACCGCCGCCTGCGCATCAACGGCGCGGCCTTCCTGAGCAAATATGACGACCTTCAGGTCCCGCAGTTCGCGGCGGGCAGTGGCGGCGCGTCGACCCTGCTGGTCAATGCCGGCAAGGCCGAATTCAAGGGCGTCGAATTGGAAATCACGGCACTGCCCGCCCGCGGCCTGACTCTGTCGGCATCGATGGGCTACACCGATCCCAAATATAAGAGCTTCCTCTTCCTCAATCCCAACACCAATACCGTCAGCGACATCGCCAGCACGGCGCGCTTCCCCAATGTGGCGAAGTTCAACTCGAACCTGGCAGTCGACTATGTGTTCGAACCCATGGCGATCGGCACGTTGTCGGCCCGGGTCTCCTATGCCTATCGCAGCCACGTCTATTTCTATCCGAACGACGCGGTAAACCCGTTCCAGCAGCAGGTCGACTCGCCCGCGACCAACACCGTCGACGCCCGCATCGCGCTCAGCGACATCGCCCTCGGCAGCGCGGCAAAAGGCGAATTGTCGCTGGTCGGCGAGAACCTCCTCAACGAGGACCAGGTTCTTTACGGCATCGACTTCGGCTCGCTCGGCTTCGGCGGCAAATTCTACAGCGAACCGCGCCGCGTGTCGGTCGAGTTCAAGATCAGCTTCTGATAGCGGCATGATCTCCACCGCCACCAATGCGGTCATCACCGGTGCGGCGAGCGGGATAGGCCTCGGCCTGGCCCGCGAAGCCGCCCGGCGGGGCCTCCGCCTGATCCTCGCCGATCGCGACGCCGATGCTTTGGCGGCTGCGACCGCCAAACTGCCCGACGCGCTGGCCGTGCCGACCGACGTGACCGACCGTGCGGCGGTCGACCGGCTGGCCGACATCGCCTTTGGGCGCTTCGGTCGGGTCGACCTCCTGTTCAACAATGCCGGGATCATGGCGACCGGCTTCAGCTGGGAAATCGAACCGGCCCGCTGGGACGCATCGCTGGCGGTCAATGTCGGCGGGGTGCTCAACGGCATCCGCAGCTTCGTGCCGCGCATGCTCAAGGCAAATGTCCCGGCGCGGATCATCAACACCGCTTCGGTCGGCGGCTTCAATCCCAGCCCGCTGATGGCGCCCTATAGCGCGACCAAATTCGCCGTCGTGTCGATCACGGAATCGCTGAAGGGTGAGCTCGACATGCTGGGCGCGCCGATCGCGGTCAGCCTGCTTGCCCCCGGGCCAGTCCGCTCCGCGATCTTCGACGATCCGTTCAGCGGCGACATCCATCCGGCCACGCAGAAATTCGTCGATGCGCTGCGCGGGATGATCCGCCACTATGGCATGGACCCCGAGCCCTTCGCCGCGGCTGTTTTCGATGCGATCGAGCGCGGCGATTACTGGATCGTGCCCCAGCCCGAGGCACTGGACCCGATGCTCGAACAGCGGCACAAGATGATCGCCGAGCGCGCGCAGCCACGGTTCGACTTCCTCTCCTGACCCGATTTCAGGCCATTGGCGCTCTGCGTAGCAGATCAAAGGATGTTCTACGCAGAGCGTTGATTTATGCGGCATATTCTGCCACTATTCGCGAACAATATAAGCCACCCAAGGGAGGGGAAATTGACCATCGCATCCAAGTTCCTTCGCGCGTCCGTGATCGCTCTCGCAGCCGCCGCGCTCGCGCCGCTGCACGCGCAGACCGCGCCCGCCGCTGACGAGGCGGTCAGCAATGACGGCCTCGAGGATATCGTCGTCACCGCCGAGCGCCGCGCCGAGAATCTGCAACGCACCCCCATCGCGATCACCGCGCTGACCGCCAATGCGCTCCAGGCATCGGGAATCACCGATCTGCGCGGCGTCGTGCAGGCGGCACCCAGCCTCTATTTCGCACCCTATCCCAGCTCGTCCACGACGCTGGTGCTGTTCATGCGCGGCCAGGGCATCGGCGATCCCAACCTGATCACCAAGGATGGTGGCGTCGGCCTCTATGTCGACGGCATCTATCAGTCTCGTCCCCAGGCATCGACCTTCGACCTTGCAGACGTGGAGCGGGTCGAGGTGCTGCGCGGTCCGCAGGGCACGCTCTACGGCCGCAACACCACGGGCGGCGCGGTCAACATCATCAGCCGCAAGCCGAGCGGCGAACTCGGCATTCGCGGCCTCGCCTCGGTCGGCAATTATGGCTATCGGCGCGTCCTCGCCAATGTCGATCTGCCGCAGTTCGGCGACTTCAAGGTGAAGCTGACCGGCCTTTATTCGAACCGTGACGGCTGGGCGAAGAACGCCAGCAACACGGCCGGCGTGCCGAACGCGAACGACTTCCAGGCCGATCGGAAATATGCCGTGCGTGGCGCCATACGCTGGGAACCGACCGACACGGTCACCGTCGATTATGCGGCCGACTATAGCGACCAGCGCACCACGCCCGTCCGCTATGTCACCGAAAACGCTTTCGCACCCTTCCTCTTCCCCGGCTACAGCTCGGACGTGGAGCGGACCTATCGGCCGGTCTATCTGCCCTACAGCCATGTCAAGTCGGACGGGCAGACGCTGGTCGGGGAATGGCAGGCGACCGATGGCCTGACGCTGCGTTCGCTGAGCAGTTACCGCAATATCCGGGTCAAGACCTATCAGGATTATGTCGAGGCCTTCCTCGCGCCCTTCTTCAGTTACGACAAGATCGGGTCGAAGACCTACACGCAGGAATTCCAGGCAGTCGGCAATTTCGACCAGTTCAAATATGTCGTCGGCGTCTATTATTTCCGTGAGAAGTCGGACCATCTGCTCAACGCCGACATCGGAACGGGTACCCCGAACCAGCTGGTGCTGGTCGACCGCCTGACCAACGCCAGGTCGACCTCCAAGGCGATCTTCGGCCAGCTCACCTGGACCCCCGATTTCGCCGAGGGCAAGTTCGACGTGACGGTGGGTGGTCGCTACACCAGCGACAAGCGCACGGCCGATCGTGTCCGGACGCAGAATTTCTTCATCGGGCAAACCTCCCCGCTCGTCTTCCGCGGCTTCAACGGAGCAGGCTTCACCGTGCCGCTCGGATCGGTGGTCGGCGCGACCAATGTGAAGAACAATAAGTTCAACCCGGCGCTGACACTGTCCTATCGTCCGGCGGACAATGTCTCGCTCTATGCGAAGGTCGTTACGGGCTACAAGGCGGGTGGCTCGAACGAGGCCTCGCCGACCTTCACCCGGACCTTCAACCCGGAGACTGTGACCAGTTGGGAGGCGGGCATCAAGACCGACCTGCTCGACCGGCGCCTGCGCTTCAACCTCGCCGGCTTCCTCGCCAAATATAAGAATCTGCAGCTCGACATTTCGGCCGATCCGGTCGACGCCTCGCTCGCCGACACCTTCAACGTCGGTCGCGCCACGGTGAAGGGCCTCGAAGCCGATCTGACCGCCGTTCCGATCAGCGGCCTGACACTGACGGCGAGCTATGCCTATACCGATGCAACCATCAAGAGCGTGCGGGCACCGGCCAGCTCGATCTTCGATCCGGCCGTCAACCCCACCTCGCCAGTGCAGGTCGGCGACGACATCACCGGATATTTCGTCCTGCCCTTCACGCCCAAGCACAGCGTACGCCTGTCGGGTGACTGGACGATCGCGACGATCGGCGACGGCACGCTCGCCGCGCACGCCGACTATACCTGGAAGGACAAGGTCTACACCACGGCGGGCGCGGGCCCGTCGGTGCCCTTCGGCCGCGATGCGCCGGTCAACGACAGCTTTGGCATCGTCGATGCGCGCCTGTCCTACACGATCGATCGCGGCGATGGCCGCAACATCTCGATCGCGCTGTGGGGCAAGAATGTGTTCGACAAGCGCTATCCCGGTTTCGTGATCGGATCGGGCTCGATCCTCACCGGCTATCCGAACCAGGCGATCTCCTACGGCGATCCGGCGACCTACGGCATCGACGTCGGCTTCTCCTTCTAAGCCGCCCGGCCAAGACCGAGGCCGGCGAGCCGCGCGATCATCGCGCGCTCGCCGGCCTCTTCCTTTTCCGAGGGTTCGCATTCCAGTTCGAGCAATCCCGCATAGCCGGCCGCATCGAGCGCCGCGAAAATTCCCTGCCAGTCGAGGCTGCCCGCCCCCGGCTCGACGCGGCCGGGGATGTCCGCAAGCTGCACGTTGCCGATCAGGCCGGCCGCGAGACCGATCAGTTCGACCGGATCGCGCCCATGCAGCGCGCCATGACCGAGATCGAGCGCAAGCCGCACCTTGGGATGATCGGCCATCCGAACGACCTCCAGCGCGTCCTCGACCTGCTCGTTCAACAGGCCCGGCGCGAAAGCGGGATGAGTCGCCTCGACGCAGAGCATGGGGCTGTCGGGCGGCAGGCGGTCTGCGGCGCGGCGCAGCATGTCCGCCATGGCCTGCCGATCGGCGGCCGGATCGCCGCACCCCGCCGTGATGCACGTGACCGAAGCGGCCCCGCTGCGCGCAGCGGCGGCGATCGTCCGGTCGAGCGAGGCGAGCGCCGTCCCGTCGATCCAGGCCGGCTGGTCCCAGCGTAGTGGATCATGAACGAAGGAGCCCATGTTCATGCCCAGGCGCCGAAGCTCGGCGCCGATCCTCGCCTGTTGCGCCTCCTCCCGCAGCAGCAGGTAATTGTCGAACACCCCGGAAAAACCGAGTTCCGCCATCAGGCGGATCTGCTCGATCGGATCGGCTGAGCCGCTCATATGTTGCAGCAAGGGCGCATCCGGCCCCCGCACCCCCAGATGCCCGGCGAAGCGGCGGCTCACGACAATCTGTCCAGAAAACGCAGCACGGCCGCGTTGAACGCCTCGGGTGCCTCTTGCTGGACAAGATGCCCGGCCCCTTCGATCGCGACGATGTCGACCAGCCCCGGAACCCGGCGGCGGAGCCGCGCCTCCCAGTCGGGGAAGAAGCCGAAGGACGGATCGGCGGCACCGTAGAGCATGAGCGTCGGCACGGTGACGTCGACATCGGCCCAGGCCCGGCCGATCTCCCAATTGGCGTCCGCCGTCCGATAGGAGTTGAGTCCCCCGATCATCCGCCGGTCGATGTCTTGGTGATCGTAGCGCTGCACATATTCGGCGAACTCCCCGGCGCTGAGCCAGGACCAGGGCAGGTCCGGCGCCGCTGGCAGCGCATCGAGATAGCCGGTGCCCTCCGACGGCAGCGCTTTCCACGCCCACAGGTCGCCCGATGCGCTGAGCGCGTGGAAGCTGCGCCGCAGATAATCGGCGAGCGCGCCGCCCAGTTCGAGGTCGGCAGGGCCGACCGTCTGGAAATAGTGGAAGTGGACGAAATGCGCCTTCGCCATCTCCGCAAAGCGCAGCGACGGCGGATGGTCGGGCGACGCCATGTCGGGTCGCGGCCCCTCCCCCTCCGCCTGGCGGGGCCGGCCACCCAGCATGGCGCGTCCCGCAAGGTCATAATCATAGGGGATGGTGGCGATCAGCGCCCGCACCCGCTCGGGTGACCGTACCGCCATGTTCCAGGCATATTGCGCCCCGAAATCCTGCCCGATGACGACGGCGTCGCGTGCGCCATAATGGTCGAGCAGTGCCGTCAGATAGCTCTGCATGTGCGCGGAGTCGTACAGCGTCGGATCGGCCGGGCGATCGCTCGCCCCATAGCCCAGGCTGTCGATGGCAACGGCCCGGAAGCCGGCGCGCGCGAAGGGCAGCAACTGGTGACGCCAGCTATAGGCGAGCCCCGGAAAACCGTGGATCATCAGCATCAAGGGGCCATCGCCCGCCTCCATGACGTTGAGGTTCAGCCCGTCGCCGACCGATATTCTGCGTTCCCGGATCGCGAGTTCGTCTCGCATATCTGATCCTTATCCTGCTCTTCCTGCCGCCCTTCGTAGCATCGAAGTTGGACAGGGCCGCAAGATGCTATAGTCTGCGCGGGCGAATAAGAGGGTCCGGAGGAGTCGCGCACGACGTCGCGAGGACGGCCCGGACGAAAGACGCCCGAAATCGCACGAGGATGAAGAGGAGAGTCCAGCATGCGCATCGACGTTCCGGCAGCCCAGGCCCATGATCCCTATGGCTATGCCACCGAGAATCTCGCGCCCGAAATCATGAAGGCCGGCGGGGCCTTCAGTTTCGCGGTCTATCGCCATTCCAAGCTGTCGCTGCGCGAGTTCGAGGGCGCCCGCGCGCGGACCGCCGAGATCAACGGCTGCACCATCTGCCAGCAGTTCCGCGCGGCGCGCGATCTGGGCGGCATGTTCTCGGGCACGGGCACGCGCGGCACGGTGGTCGACAATGGCCCTGCCCCCGACGAGGCCTTTTACGCTGCCGTGACCGAATGGCGCACCTCGCCGATCTACAGCGACCGCGAACGGCTGGCGATCGAGTTCGCCGAGCGCTTCGGGACCGAGCCCAAGTCGCTCGCCAGCGACGAAGAATATTGGGCCAAGGCCCGCGCCGCCTTTTCCGATGCGGAGATCGCCGACCTGGCCAATTCGGTCGCCGCCTGGGTGGGTCTCGGCCGCGTCGCCCATGTCCTCGGCTTCGACGAGGTCTGCCTGCCCTTCACCGTGCAGGCCGAAGCCGCCGAGTAATCAGAGGCTTTCGACGAACTCCCGCATCAGCCGGCTGACCTCATCCGCCCGTTCGAGCTGGATGAGGTGGCCGGCCTTGGGCAGCATCTCGATGCGACGGACGTCGGAATATTGGCGGGGGATGGCGCCCAGCGGGTCATCCCCATGCCAGGCTTCCAGGTCGACGTCATTCTCGCTGCCGATGAAGAAGAAGGGCCGGTCGATCGGCCGGTGCCGCCAGGCCGCGCGCTGCGACCAGCGCAGGTCCATCGCCCGATACCAGTTCAGCCCGCCGGTAAAACCGCTCCGGGCATAGTCGGCGGTGTACCATTCGAGCTCCCATTCGGAGAACCACGCCCAGGGCAGCGGCGGCGTTTCGGGCAGCGCGTCGAGATAGGCCATGCCCCGCGGGTTCTTCCATACGTCGAGATAGTGGAAGTCGCCCGACAGCGCGAAGAGCACCTTGCGCAGAAACTCGCGCGGCGCAGCGTTCAGCGCCGCATCGGCGGGACCGACCGGCCGGAAATAGTCGATGTGGACGAAATGCTCCTGCGCCCATTCGGCCGCCTCGGCGAGCGGCGCCTTGTCCGGCGTGTCCGGATAGGCCGGATTCTCCAGCGCGATGATCGCGCGGACGCGCTGCGGGTGGAGATAGGCCAGATCGTAGATCGCAAAGACCCCGAAATCGAGCCCGGCGAACACCGCCTCCTCGAGCCCCAGATGATCGAGCAGGCCGGTCAGGTCGCCGACGATCGCGTGGACATCATAATGACTGTGGTGCTCCGGGCCTTCGGTCTGGCCCATGCCGCGCATATCGGGAACGATCACCCGCCATCCCGCCGCAGCGAGCACCGGGATCTGGTGCCGCCAGCTCAGCCAGATATGGGGGAAGCCGTGGCAGAGGACGATCGCCGGTCCCTCCCCCTGCTCCACCCAATGCATGGCGATGCCGTTGATCCGGGCATGGTGATGCGTCCAGTCGGCCACATCATCTCTCCTCGATGAACCGCGCGACGATCTCGGGCGCCGCGTCGATCAGGGCCGCGACCGCCGGCTCTACGGCCAGGTCTGCACGGTACACGATCCAGATGTCGGCCGAAGCCGCCGGCGGGGCAGCATCGGCCAGGCGTTCGAGCCGGTCGTCGGCCTCGCCCAGCCGGTCCCACAACCAACCGCGACCCAAGCCTGCCCCGACCGCATCATGCAGGGCCGACAGGCTGTCGACCTCGACGCAATTGCTCCCCTCGGGTGCGGCATTGAGCCGCGCCCAGGGCTGCGGGTTGGCGAGCATCATCGAATGGCCCCAGACGACCTGCCGCGCGGACTTGGTGCCGCGCCGGGCGAAGGGCGTCTGGACGAAGGACGACACCCGCTGGCCCGACAGGTCGCGCGGCTTGGTACGGGCGATCGCAAAGCCGATATCGGCCTGGCGCTGCTGAATGGCGGCAAGCGCATCGCGTGCGCCGACGACTTCGAGCGAGATGGCCGGATACCGGTCGAGAAAGGGGACGAAGGCCGGCAGCAGCAGCGACGCCAGCCCCGCCGTGCCAGCGACGCGCACCGGCCCGCCGATGCGTTCGCCTTCGGGCGCGAGATCATGGTCGAGTCGCGCCATCGCCCGCTCCATCGCCGCCGCCGCGCGCAGCACCGCACGCCCCGCCTCGGTCGGACGGTAGCCGGTAGCGGTCTGCTCCCACAGCGAACGGCCCGTGGCACGTTCGAGCCGGGCGAAGCGGCGGCCGACCGTGGTGCGGTCCATGTCGAGCTTGCGCGCGGCCGTGCTATAGTCGCCGGCACGTACCGCCGACTGGAACACGCGGACATCGTCCCATTCGATCGCCATGCCGTGCATCTTTGCACAGGCGGAGTGCGGCTTCCAGTCGAACATTGCATGATATTCTTCGGGCAAATGGCTTTCGACGGCCATGTCGACACAGGAGAGTAGATCGATGGCAACCACCGCCGAATATCGCCTCGGCTCGCACACCTTCGCGCGCGGCTGGCACATGATCGCCGATGCGACCAAGCTCGGCACCGCGCCGATGCCGGTGCGCTTCTTCGCCCGCGACATGGTCCTCTATCGCGGCGAGAGCGGTACGCCGCACCTCGTCGATGCCTATTGCCCGCACATGGGCGCGCATCTCGGCAAGAACGAGACCAGCTACATCGTGCTCGACAATGAGCGCATCGAGGGCGAGTCGATCCGCTGCCCCTTCCATGGCTGGCGCTTCGGCCCCGACGGCCGCTGCAACCACATCCCCTATTCGGATCAGAAACCGCCGGCCGCTGCGCAGATCCAGACCTGGCCGGTGGTCGAGCGCGCCGGCATCATCTGGATGTGGCACGATGCCGAGGGCAACGCCCCCGACCATGAGCTCCCGCCGTTCGAGGCGTGGGACAATCCCAACTGGGTCCGCTGGGTGATCGACGATCTGGGCGAGCTGCCGCAGCATCCGATCGAGGTCGTCGACAATATGACCGACTTCGCCCATTTCGTGCCGATCCACGGCTCGCGCGACATCGAATATTTCTACAACGAGTTCGACGATCATGTGCAGTGGCAGATGTTCGGCGCCGGGCACCGCACGCTGGTGCAGGAGGGCGAGGGCCTGCTCGAGCTCGATACCTGGTATACCGGCCCGGCGATCCTCCAGTCCTTCATGCGCGGCACCTTCCCGACGCATATGCTGATCGCGCACACGCCGGTCGAGGACGGCAAGATCCAGGTCTGGCACGCGCTGATGGTCGACATGGGCCGCGAGGCGACCGAGGCCGACATCCCGATGGCCCGCGCCTATCAGGAGGCGAGCCGCCTCGCCTTCGCGCAGGATTTCGAAATCTGGAGCCACAAGCGCCCCTGCTTCGCCCCGCTTATGGTGCGCGGCGACGGTCCGACCGACAAGTGCCGCATCTGGTACCGCCAGTTCTACAACCCGATCGCCCAGGCACCCGAGTTCCAGAAGCGCGTCAACGGCCGCCACACCGTGGTCGACAAGCGCGATCCGGCCAAGCAGGTCGCCTGATCGGCGCAAGAACAGATAAGGGCGGTCCGATCGCGTGTCAGGCCGCCCTTTTCCTTGTCCCGGATCCAAAGCCTATTTCAGCAGGAAGCGCTGGACCTTGCCGGAGGCGTTGACGGGCAATTCATCGACCCATTCGACCGTGCGCGGAACCTTGTAGTTGGCCATCTGCTCGCGGCACCAGCTGATGAGCGCCTTGTCGTCGCGCGCCGCGCCTGGCTTTGGCACGATCACAGCGTGACCGACCTCACCCATCCGCTCATCCGGACGGCCCACCACGGCGACGCGCGCGACTTCGGGATGTTCGAGCAGGCGCGCCTCGATCTCGGCCGGGTAGCAATTGAAGCCGCCGCAGATGAACAGGTCCTTGGCGCGGTCGGTGATGCGCAGATAGCCGCGCTCGTCCTGCGTGGCGATGTCGCCCGTCCGCAGCCAGCCGTCGGCGTCGATCGTCTCGGCGGTCGCCTTGGGATCGTCGAGATAGCCCTTCATCACGTTGAACCCGCGCACGAGCAGTTCGCCGGGCTCCCCGGTCGCAACGTCGCGATCGTCGGCATCGACCAGACGCACCTCGACGCCGGGGATCGGCCGGCCGCAACTCGACGCGACCAGTTCGACCGGATCGCCCGCCTGGGTCGCGCTGACGCAGCCCGAGCTTTCGGTGAGACCATAGGCGGTCAGCACCTCGGCGATGCCGAGTTCGTCATGCATGCGCCGGATCAGGATCGGCGGCACGCTGGCGGCGCCGGTGACGGCGAGACGAAGGCTGGCGGTATCGTCGGGCTTGCGCCCGGCTTCGTCGAGCAGCGACTGGAAGATGGTCGGCGGTCCCGGCAGGACGGTGATCTTCTCCTGCGCGATCGTCGCGAGCACCTTCGCGGCGCCGAACTGCGCAACGGGGAACATGGTCGCGCCCTGCTGCAGCGAGACGACCCAGCCGGCCTTGTAGCCGAAGGTGTGGAAGAAGGGATTCACAATCAGATAATGATCGCCTTCGCGCAGACCGACCGCATCGGCCCAACCCTGGAAGGTGCGCAGATTCTGCGAGTGGCTGCTGAGGACGCCCTTCGGACGGCCGGTCGTGCCCGAGGTGAACAGGACGTCGACGATATCATCGGGGCCGACCGCAGCGATGGCGGCGGATAGGGCCGCGTCGTCGGCACCGACGACAGCGCCGAGCCACGCATCGAACCCCTCATCGAGGAACACCGTCTCTTCCAGATCGGGCAGATCGCGGCCCGCCAGCATCCCGGCATAGTCGAACCCGAGAAAGTCGCGCACGGTGAACAGCCAGCGCACCTTGCCGCGACCCAATATGTCCTCAGCCTCGGCACCCTTGAAGCGGGTGTTCAGCGGGATCAGTTGCAGGCCGATCTGCGTCGCGCCGGCTGCCACGATCGCCCAGGTGCCGCTATTCGGAGCCCAGATCGCGATGCGGTCCCCCTTGCGGCCACCGCGTGCGAGCAGCGCGCCCGAAACGCGCCGCGCCGCCTCCCGGAACGCCGAGAAGCTCAGCGTGCGCCCATCCTCCTCCTTCAGATAGGGGCGGTCGGGCCAGCGCGTGGCGGCCGCATCGAGAAGTCCACCCATCGTCAGCAAGTCGGGAAGCATATACCTCGCCTTTTATCGATTTGCTTTGCGCATTAGAGAGTAATCATCCCTCCATCAATGCATTATGCGTATCGATTGTCACTCCACATCAACCCATTGCCCGCGCTGCGCAGAGCGGCGTGCCGCATCGAGGACCGTCTGGTTGACAAGGGCATCGTCGAAACTGCCCGCCTGCTCGCGATCGGTCACGGCCTCTCCCGCGATCCGGCGGCGCATTTCCGAAAAGAGCCGCGCATAGGGGATCACGTCGAAGCCCATCGTGTGCCAGCGGTCCTGCTCGGTCTGGATCAGGTCGGCGATCGGGAAAGGTTCGGGCGGGGGCAGCGCCAGATCGGCGGGCATGTCGATCCGCCGCGCACCGGCGGCATCGGACACCCATACCTCTTCGGGGTCACCGAACGCCGCACCCGACTGGATCCACGCACCGCCCCGGGTGCCGACGACCTTGGTCGCCATCACCAGCGGGCCGGGCGCCGCCATCGCCGCCATCAGCGTCCCCCGTGCGCCGCTTTCGCATTCGAACTCGACGACATAGCTGTCGTCCGCCGTCATGTGCGGGCGTCCCGGCGCAAGCGTCTGCAAGGTGCAGGACAGACGGCGGATCGGGCCGAGCATGTTGACCACCTGGTCGATCATATGCGTCCCGAAGGCGCCGAGGAAGCCGCCGCCCTGACCGGCATCCTCCCACCAGTCGCTGAGTTTTTCGGTGGGGTCCTGCAGCCCCGGCTGATGATAGATGCGCAGGAACTGGCGCGGCTCGCCGATCGCGCCGTCCTGCACTACACGCCGCAGCAGTGCCTGCGCCGCATCGAACCGGAACTCCGCACCGAGCATATGGACGACACCCGCCTTCTCCGCCGCATCACGCATCTCGCGGGCCTGGGCCGCATCGCGCGCAAAAGGTTTCTCGCACACCACATGGCGCCCGGCGGCCACCGCATCCATCACCACCTGGTAATGGGCGTGCGGCGGGGTCGCCACGGTGACCAGCACGGTGCGGGGATCGACCAGTGCCTCGGCGAGGCTGTCGGTCGCGAGCGGAATGCCGAGGGGCGCGGCCCGTTCGGCCGTGCGGGCACGATTCTGCCCGACGATCGCGCGCACCTCGAACCCCGCCTCGCGCAAAGCGCGGACATGGGTGAACAGGCCGAAGCCCGTTCCAACGACGACGGCACCATATGCATCGGCCATGTCAGGCTCCTTTCAGGATCAGTCTTGCCTTGTCGGCGCAGAGCCGGGCGATCTCGTCGACAGGTCGCGTTGCCAGCGTTGCGGAAAAGACCTCGACCGAGCAGGGCGCGGTCGTGCCGGTCGCGCGGAGCGCCGCGACGAAGCCCTGGAGGTCGAGGCCCCCATCGCTCGGCAGGAGGCGGCCCTGGATCATCTCGCTGTCGAGATCGTCCGAGGCAGTTGCGGGCGCATCGCAGATCTGGACGCTCTTGATCGCCCCGGCCGGCAGCGCTGCCAGCAGGTGGAGGCTCGAACTGCTGCGGAACTGGTGCCAGCTGTCGACCAGAAGGCCACCATTATCGCGTCCGGCAAGCCTGACGAGATCCCAGGCGGTGGCGAGATCGGGAATGGTCCCGGTCGGCACATATTCCAGCGCGACGTGCAGTCCCGCAGGGGCCGCCCTGTCGCAGATCGCGGCAAAGGCCTCGACGCCCTCGTCGACGGTCCAGGCAACGCCCTGCAATTCGCCGACGCTGACGCCCCGAGCACCGACCGCCTCGGCAAGGTCGATCAGCCGTTCGGGCGTCGAGCGTTGCAACAGCGCGGCGAGCCAGCCGGGATTGGCCTTGGTGGGCGGGCCCGGAAGCCAGCTACCGACGATCTCCACCTCGTGGATGAACAGGCCGGCATCGGCCACCCGGTCGCAGACCTCGCGATGCGATACGCCCCGCTGCTCCAACTGCTCCAGGTCCGCCGCGAAGATCGATATGCCGGCAAAGCCCGCATCGCGTGCCGGCGCAAGCCGATCGAAAAAGGGCACCGCCTGCACAGTGCCTGCCGCGAGCAGCAACTGGTCCAGGCTCATCCCGCCACCGTGAAGCCGCCGTCGATCGGCAGCACCTGCCCGGTGATCCATGAGGCGGCCGAACTCGACAGGAACAGCACCGCCCCCGCTATGTCCACTGGCTCGCCGAGGCGCCCCAAGGGCGTTCGGCTCAAGGTCGGCGCAGTCCATTCGGGCGCATCGAAGGTCCCCGCCGTCATGCGGCTGCGGGTGAGGCCCGCCGCGACCGCGTTCACCCTTATGCGCTGGCTCGCCCACTCGGTCGCGAGCACGCGGGTGAGGCCGAGGAGCCCCGTCTTGGCCGAGCCATAGCCGGGGATCATCCCTATGCCGAAATAGGAGGTCATCGAGGCGATGCCGATGATCGAGGAGCCGCCCGGACGTTCGCCCCGCGCCAAGGCCGCGCGGCAGCCATGCGCCATGCGGAAGGCCGAGGTCAGGTGCATCGTGATCGACCGCTCGAAAATCGCAGGATCCCATTCGTCGAGGCCGAGCGAGCCGAGCGCGAGGCCGGCATTGTTGACGAGGATGTCGAGCCGGTCGAAGCCCGCCGCCACGGCATCGATCTGCGCGCCGTCCTCGACGTCGAGCTGGCGATAGTCGAAGCGCGACAGATCCTCGTCATAATCGCCCGGCCCGCCGCGCGTGCCGGTGATGACGACCTCGGCCCCCGCATCGGCATAGGCGCGCGCGATCGCCGCGCCGATACCGCTCGTGCCCCCGGTCACCAGCACTTTTGCGCCGGCATAGTCGAAGCGCAGATCGCTCCAGCTCATGTCCCTCTCCCCTCTTTTGTCTGTCATTCAGTCGGTGATCTCGCCGCTCTGGATCGGCGGCATACTGTCGAGCAGGGCTCGCCCCTCGGCGCGCAGCCGCGCCAGCGGCACGCGCCACAGCGACACCGGCGGCGGCTCGCCCTGCGTCTTGATCAGGCGCAGGCTCATCCCCCCATGGGCATGGCCATAGGGATCGATCGCATTGCCGCCGATGCCCGCATCGCCCGAGGCGATGACGATCAGCACCGATCCGTCCCGCTCGTAAGTGGCGCGGTATTTCTGGATATGGCCGCCGCCATCCTCATAATTGTCGAGATTTTCCTGCCAGATGTTGCACAGCTGGAAGATCCAGTAGTCGCAGGGCGTCGGCGTGAAGCGCAGCACCAGCGCTTCGTCGCGCCCGCATTGCCAGGTGCCGAAGCCATGGTGGCGATCGGGAACGCCGCCGTTCGACAGATAGACCGCCCGGCTGAAGCGGATGCGGTTCGGCCGCTTGCCGAGATTGTCCTGCCACCAGCGGCGCACCAGTTCGGCATAGCCGAGCACGACCTGCCCCGACTTGGCGAGCGCATCGGCCATGTCGGACGGCGCGATCGGCCGCGGCGCGGCGCCGTCGGCGCGGTGGATCGTCATGCGCGGGGCGACCGTCTCCTCGCGCAGATGATAAACCGTGCGCACCAGCAGGCCGACGCAGCCATCGGTGATCGGCAGCCAGGGGCGCCCGTCTGCGGGACGCTCGCGCCCGACGAACACTTCGAAGTCGCCATTGGCATCGAAGGGGATCGTATCGCTCTGCAGGAAGCCGGTCGTGGTCAGCGTCGCGGGATCGAAAGCCTTGAGGCCGCCGACGCCCTGCGCCGCCCAGTCCTGCTCGCCCGGATGCTTCGGCTGCGGCGCAGTCCAGCTCGCCATGACGAAATAGGGGATGGTGCCGCGATTGCCGCGGATCACATAGTCGTGGCGCCCATCGACGAACTCGGCGAGCAGATGATCCTGGTCGGGCGACTGGAAGTTGATCGCCTGCCGCCACGGCGCATCGCGCAGACGCGGCCGCTCGGGCTCGCAATTCTCGACGAAGCGCTCGAACCCGTTGCGCATCAGCCGGGTGACGAAACGGTACCATTCGGCACGGTCGAGTTCGTCGACCTCGCTGCCGAACCGCTCCACCGTGCGCGCGGCCATCCGCACGGTTTCGAGATAGTCCTCGAAGGCGCGGCCGGTCAGCAGGCGCTCTGCGGCGGTCATGATGTCTCTCCGAGCACGGCTTCGCGGCGCACCGGGAAGCGATCATAATAGAAGGCGAAGCGCTCCCGGAGCGCGCCGACATCGACCCCGAAATCGCCGATCAGGTCATAGACCACCCGGCCATGTTTGTTGCGCGGGTTCGCGGCGAGGAAATGGTCGATCCGCGCTTCGGCCTCGGGCGTCATCTCCAGGTCCGCCAGCGCATAGACGCGCCGCACCGTCGCCTTCTGGTCGGCCATATAGTCGTGGAAGAGGATGTCGATCGACTGCCCCGAAGGTATCGCATCACGATCGCGGACGCAGCGGCGCAGCAGTACCTCGATCCGGTCGGTCCACCAGGCGGCGAGGGCGGGCAGGTCCTGCCGCACGCGCCGCGTCCGGTCGCCATAGGCGATCATCGTGATCGCCGACTGGAGCACCGCAACAGGATCGCGGTGCGTGACCGGGACGATCGCCTTCGGATGCACCGCGATCAGAGCGGGCAGATTCTCCATGTGCGGCGGCGACTTAACGACCCAGCGATTGGGCCCCTTGAGCCAGGTCAGCGCCTGCATCACCCGTTTGGCATAGGCATAATGCGGGGTCTGGTCGGTCGCCAGATACTGGTCGCGCCAGGCCACCGGACGGCTCAGCCATTCGGGCAGATAGGAGGAAAAGTCGGGGCCCTGGAGCTCGATATCCTCATGAACATGATCGGGCGCCATTTCGTGCATCGCCGGCATCAGCGGCAGCATCGCTTCGAACGCCCCCCACATCTGTG
This sequence comes from Rhizorhabdus antheiae, assembly GCF_049889055.1. NCBI lineage: Bacteria > Pseudomonadati > Pseudomonadota > Alphaproteobacteria > Sphingomonadales > Rhizorhabdaceae > Rhizorhabdus > Rhizorhabdus antheiae. Next base: position 405,543 of record NZ_JBLTWO010000001.1, read on the forward strand.
CGGTGCGGACATGGCGCGGGTCGGGATCGCCAACATCGCCGGGTCCGGGGATCGGCTCCATCGTCTCCCACAGCGGCGTCGAGCGCAGGCGCGGGTCGGCGGCGAGAATGTTGACCAGATGGGTCGTCCCCGACCGGGGCAGGCCCGCGACCATGATCGGCCGGTCGATCTCGACCTGCTCGATCTCCGGATGGCGGCGGATCAGATCCTCAATGCGCAGCCGGGCCGAGGCATAGCGTACGCATTCCCCGAACAGGGTCGCGCGTCCGAGCGTGGTCAGGTCGCGGTCCTCGTCATAGCTGCGCAGCCACAGCGCCAGGCGCGAACGGAAGTCGTCGGGCCCGAAATCGGACAGGCCGGTCGCGGCCCGGGCCGCCGCCAGCACCGCGTCCATCTCCATCAGCACGGGTGGACAGGCCTCGATCGCCTGCTGCTGGAGCGGGGTGAGGCGGGGATTGGCGAGATCGTCGATCCGGATGTCCTCAGGCATCGCAGGCCACCATGACCTTCGCCGACAATTCCGCATCGCGCGCGACCGCGAGTGCCTCGTCGAAGCGGCTGAGCGGAATGCGGTGGCTGATGAAGGCGTCGGCATCGAAGCCGGGCTCGGAAATCGCCGCGATCACCTCCGGAAACTCGTCCGGATAGGCCATGGAGGTGATGAAGCTCATCTCCTTGCCGAGCGCCATCTTCCAGTCGATCGCGATCGGCTCGTGGTGGACCGCAACCATCACCGCGCGCGCATGGAACGGCGCCATGCCGACGATCGAGGGCAGCACCGAGGGCGCCCCGGAGGATTCGAACCACAGGCTGCTGCCGACCGTCGGCCAGCCGAAGAGATCGGCGCGGCCGTGGAGCTCACCCAGCGCGGCGGCGACATCCTCCTGGCCGGCGTCGATGACATGGTCCGCGCCCAGCCGCTTCGCGCGTTCGAGACGCTGCCGGGACCGGTCTATGGCGACCACGGAGGCGACGCCCGACCGCTTCAGGAAGAAGACGATGCCAAGGCCGATCGGCCCCACGCCAAACACCGCAACCTTGTCCTCCGGCGTGGCGCCCGCGCGATGGACGGCATGAAGCGCGACGCCGAGCGGTTCGGCGAGCGCGGCCGCATCCCAGTCGACATGATCCGGAATGGGGTGGATCGCCCCACCGACCGTGGCATTCGACACGCGCAACAAAGGTGCGAAAGCGCCCTCGGGCAGGCCAGCACCGATTCCATTGCCATCGCCCATCGGGTTGACGACGACGCGCTGGCCGGGCGCGATGCCCGTCACGTCGGCGCCCACCGCCTCGACGACGCCGGACAGTTCGTGACCGATCCCGAAGGGCGCCTCGGCCGGGGCCGCGACCCCGCCCACCTTGATATAGCCGAGATCCGAGCCACACAGGCCGCAGCGCCGGACGCGGACGATCACGTCCCGAGGCCCGGGCCGGGGCTCCTCGATCTCGTCGACGCGAACATCGCCCGCGCCGTGGATGCGCACCGCCTTCATCACGCCCCTCCTATTTTCGCTTTGCGTTTTCGTTGACCGAATCGGCTACGCATTTAATCGACAATACATTTTATATTGTCAATTATCGATAACGAACGCCGCGACCTGCTCCGCCAGAACCGCCTCATAATCCTCGACATCGGCCAGCTCGGCGAACAGCGTGACCTCGGCGCTGATACGGTCGAGCAGCATGAAGAAGATGTCCGCCCTGGCGCGCTGGCGCCGCGCCTCCGCAGTGTCGCCGATCGCCCGGCCGAAGGCCCGGACCTCGGGCGCAAGCCGCTCGATCAGCCGCTGGCGATCGTCGCGCGCCCGCTGGTGAAAAGCCTGATCGGTCGCGGCGAGTCCGTGGATGAGGACCGAGATCTGCCCCTCCTCACGATAAAAGCCGACCGCCTGATGCGCCCACCACCGCGCCGACAGCCCGCCCGTAGCGACCTCGGCCAGACGCAGGAAATGCGGCATGGCGCGCTCGAGGGTCGCCTCGTAGATGCTCAGCGCGACATCGCGACGCGACTTGAAATGGCGATAGAAGGTGGCGCGGCTGACGCCCGAGGCGGCCAGTATGTCCTCGACCGGGATCTCGTCGAACGGCCGCGATCGGAGCAACCCGCGCATCGCCTCGACCACATCCTGGCGGCTGGCGACGACCTGACCCTGCTGACGGCCGGATCGCATACCCGGCTTCGGCCCGCGTTTCCGAACTTGCGTTTCAGCCTTGTCGGGCGCGGCCAGCATCATCCCCTCCTGACGCGGCCCGACCGCCCTTCGACCGATCACTTTCGCAGGGTGCGAAACCGCTTACCAATATTAAGGCGAGAGCGATGGGCACCGCAAGCGACATAGCTCCGCTTTTCCGCGAGCTACTGGCGTTATGCCTTTTCGCTAACAATGTGCGTACCAAATTCGAATTTTCATAACGTAAAGTGCTTGAAAGGATGCGGGTGCGCCGATAGACCCGAACGCGAAAGTAAGAGGTGCGGGGAGGGGAAAGGACGATGGCCGTACGATCGCTGGCCTATATTCGCGTCGAGACACGCGATGTCGGGGCCTGGCGCCGATTTGGCGAACAGGTGGTGGGGGCTGCCGCCACGCCCGATTCGACCGAAGACCGGCTGATGCTGCGGCTCGACGGACGCCCCTGGCGCTTCCGCATCGAGAAGGGCGAGCAGGAGAAATATCTCTGCGCCGGGCTGGAATGCCCCTCGGAGGAGGCCTGGGCCGCCGTTCTGGACAAGCTCGACAAGGCCGGGGTCGCCGTGGAGCGCGGGGACGCCGCTCTGGCCGCCGACCGCCATGTGCGGGGCATCGCCTCGCTCGCCGATCCGGCCGGCAACCGGATCGAACTGGTCTGGGGCAATGTAGTGGCGGGTACGCCCTTCGTGTCGCCCGTCGGCGTGCCCGGTTTCGTCACCGGTGAGATGGGCTTCGGCCATGTGGTCGTGCCGACCAGCTGCTATGACGACACCCGCCGCTTCTACAAGGAGCTGCTCGGCTTCGGCGACAGCGACGAGATGCGCGTGCATTTCCCCGGCGGCCCCGAAACTGGCCTGGGCATATCCTTCATGCATGCCAGCGGCCCGCGCCACCACACGGTGGCCGTCGGCGAGTTTCCCGCCCCGTCGGGCCTGATCCACACGATGGTCGAGGTGCCCTCGATCGACGATGTCGGCCTGGCGCTCGACCGCGCACTGGCCGCCGGCGTGCACATCTCGTCCACGCTGGGGCGGCACACCAACGACAAGATGATCAGCTTCTACATGCGGACGCCATCCGGATTCGACATCGAATTCGGCTGTGGCGGTGAACAGACCGTTGACTGGACCACCGTGACCCCGACCTTCACTATCAAAGAGGACCTTTGGGGCCACAAATGGGATTTCGGAGCGTGACGACCAAGACTTTCGACAAGAGAACATCTGCCGACGCCGTCATCGGCAAGCTCCGCGACGGGATGACGATCGGCATCGGCGGCTGGGGCCCGCGCCGCAAGCCGATGGCGCTGGTGCGCGCCCTGCTCCGCAGCGATCTGAAAGACCTGACCATCGTCACCTATGGCGGCCCCGAAGTGGGCATGCTGCTGGCGGCGGGCAAGGTGCGCAAAGTGATCTACGGCTTCGTGTCGCTCGACGCGATCCCGCTCGAACCCTATTTCCGCAAGGCGCGCGAAGCCGGCGGGCTCGAGGTGCTCGAGCTCGACGAGGGCATGCTTCAATGGGGTCTGAAGGCTGCAGCGCTGCGCCTGCCCTTCCTGCCGACACGCGTCGGCCTGGGCACCGACGTGTTCGAGCAGGGCGGCTTCAAGACGGTCGCCTCTCCCTATGACGACGGAGAGGTTCTGCTGGCGATGCCCGCCATCCCGCTCGATTTCGCGCTGATCCACGTCCACCGCGCCGACCGCATGGGCAACAGCCAGGCTCTCGGCCCCGACACATATTATGACGACTGGTTCGCCAAGGCGGCCAAAGAAGTCGCGATTTCCGCCGAGGAGGTCGTCGACCGGCTCGACCACAGCTATCCGGAAGACGCCAAGGCCAATCTGTTCGAGCGCTGCTTCGTCCAGCATGTCGTCGAGGCGCCGGGCGGCGCGCATCCGACCTCGATGCCGCCATCCTATGGCTGGGACATGGCCGCGCTGAAGGCCTATGCCGCCAGCGCCGCCGAAGAGGGCGGCTGGGATCGCTATCGCGACGAAAAGGTCGGCCCTGACGAGGCCCATTATCTTGCGCAGGCCGGTGGGATCGAAGCGATCTCCAAGCTGCCCTTCCCGATCTTCTGAGGACGACGCGATGACCGCGCCAGACCATACACTCGCCGAACTGCTGATCGTCGCCTGCTCCGAACTCTATCGGGACAATGGCGAGATCGTCGCCACCGGCATCGGCCCGGTCCCGCGCCTCGGCGCGAGCCTCGCCAAGAGCACCCACGCGCCCGAACTGCTGATGACCGACGGCGAAGCCTATCTCGTCGAGGACCCGGTGCCGATCGGCCCGCGCGACTATGAGGACCGCAAGTCCTCCGGCTATCTGCCCTTCTCGCGCTATTTCGACAGCGCGGTGTGGACCGGAAAACGCCATGCGGTGGTTTCGCCGATCCAGATCGACCGCTTCGGGCAGATGAACCTGTCCTATATCGGCGGCAGCTTCGAGAAGCCGAAGGTCCAGATGCTGGGCGCGCGCGGCTTTCCGGGCAACACGATCCACCACATCAACTCGATGTTCGTGCCCGCCCACTCGACCCGCATCTTCGTGCCCGGCGAAGTCGATTCGGTCTCCAGCGTCGGCTACAACCCCGCGCGGCGGCTCGCCGGTGCCGATTTCAGCGGGGTCGACCTCCGCTTCATCGTCACCAATCTCTGCGTCATGGACTTCGGCGGCCCCGACCATGCAATCCGGCTCGTGTCACTGCACCACGGCGTGACCGTCGACGAGGTCAAGGCCGCGACCGGGTTCGACCTGATCGTCGACGGCACCCCGCCGACCACGCCCGCCCCGACCGCCGAACAGCTGGAGATCATCGCCCGGCTCGATCCGCACAATATCCGCGCGACCGTGATCAAGGGCAATCCTTCGGGGACGCGCGGATGAGCGAAGCCGATCCCGTCCTGCCGGGCTGGTTCACCACCGGCCCCGAACCGCATCTGATCGGCAGCCGCTGCTCGGCCTGCGGCACCTATTATTTTCCGAAGCTGGAGACGTTCTGCCGCAACCCGGCCTGCGAGAGCACGCAGTTCGAGACGGTGGAGCTGTCGCGGACGGGCAAGCTGTGGTCGTTCACCGACGCCTGCTATACCCCGCCCGAACCCTATATCGCGGCCGATCCTTTCATCCCCTACGCCATCGCCGCAGTCGAACTCGACCGCGAGAAGATGATCGTGCTGGGGCAGGTGGTCGAAGGCGTCGGCGTCGACGCGCTGCGCGCCGGCCTGCCGATGGAACTGGTCGTCGAGACGATCCCCGACGCGGTCGACCCGAAGGGCAAGCTCGTCTGGAAATGGAAGCCGATGGAGGACGCGCGATGAGCGAGGATGTCGTCATCATCGGCGCCGGCATGCACCCCTGGGGCAAATGGGGTCGCAATTTCGTCGGCTATGGCGTCGCCGCCGCGCAGGAAGCGCTGCGCGATGCGGGCATCGACTGGCGCGACGTGCAGTTCGTGTCGGGCGCCGCCACGATGCGCTGCGGCTATCCGGGCTATGTGGCGGGCGCGACCTTCGCCCAGGCGCTGGGCTGGCAGGGTGCCGAGGTCCAGACCAGCTATGCCGCCTGCGCCAGCGGATCGCAGGCGCTGACGGCTGCGCGCTCGCGCATCCTCAGCGGACAGGCGGACGTGGCCCTCGTGATCGGCGCCGACACCACACCCAAGGGATTCCTTGCTCCGGCAAAGGGCGAGCGTCCGGACGATCCCGACTGGGTGCGCTTCCGCGTCGGCATCACCAATCCGACCTATTTCGCGCTCTATGCTCGTCGCCGCATGGAAATCTACGGCGACACGCAGGACGACTTCGCGCGGGTGAAGATTAAGAATGCGCAGCATGGCCTGACCAATGAACGGGCGCGCTATCGCAAGGCGTTCACGATGGAAGACGTCGCGGCCTCGCCGATGGTCGCCAATCCGCTGCGCCTGATGGACGTCTGCGCGACCTCCGACGGTGGCGCGGCGCTGATCGTCGCCAGCGCTGCCTTCGCCCGCAAGATCGGCAAGATTGACGCGCCGAAGATCGCGGCCATCTCCACGGTCACGCCCACCTTCGCGTCGGCGATCATCGAGATGCCCGATCTCGCGACCGACAGCGCCGTGGTCGCGGAAGCGCACAGCTTCCGTGCCGCCCTGCCCGCCAAGGCCTATGCCGAAGCGGGCATGGGTCCCGAGGACGTGTCGGTCGCCGAGGTCTATGACCTGTCGACCGCGCTCGAACTCGACTGGATCGAGGATCTGGGCCTCTGCGCGCGTGGCGAGGCCGCCGGGCTGACCCGCGACGGCGCAACCCGCATCGGCGGGCGCATGCCGATCAACCCGTCGGGCGGTCTCGCCTGTTTCGGCGAGGCGGTTCCAGCTCAGGCGATCGCGCAGGTGTGCGAACTGACCTGGCAGCTGCGCGGCGAGGCCGGCGAACGCCAGGTCGAAGGGGCGAAGGTCGGCATCACCGCCAACCAGGGGCTGTTCGGGCATGGCTCCTCGGTCATCCTGAAGCGGTGAGCCATGGCTGATCCGATCGACACCCCCCTCACCCGCTTGCTCGGCTGCCGTTACCCCATCGTCCAGACGGCGATGGGCTGGGTCGCCACGCCGCCGCTCGTCATCGCGACCTCGAACGCGGGCGCCTTCGGCTTCCTCGCGGCGGCGGTGATGACGCCTGACGAGGCGCGCAAGGCGATTGCCGAGGTGCGCGCCGGGACCGACAAGCCGTTCGGCGTCAACTTCCACTCCTTCCAGCCGGGCGCGGCCGAAATCGTCGAGGCGATCCTGGAGAACGCGCCGCAGGTCCGGGCGGTAAGCTTCGGGCGCGGTCCCGACGCGAAGATGATCGCCCGCTTCAAGGAAGCCGGCATCCTCTGCATGCCGACGATCGGCGCCGCCAAACATGCCCAGAAGATGGTGCAGATGGGCGTCGACATGGTCACCGTGCAGGGCGGCGAAGGCGGCGGCCACACCGGCTCGGTGCCGACGACGATCCTGCTGCCGCAGGTGCTTGACGCCGTGCAGGTGCCGGTGATCGCGGCGGGCGGCTTCGGTGACGGTCGCGGCCTCGCTGCGGCGCTCGCCTTCGGGGCGGCGGGCATCGCGATGGGTACGCGTTTCCTGATGACCCAGGAAAGCGCGCCGCCCGACAATGTGAAGGCGCGCTACGTCAAGGCCGGGACTGACGACATTACCGTCTCGACCAAGGTCGACGGCCTGCCGCAGCGGATGATCCGCAACCAGGCGCTCGACCGGATCGAGCGATCGAGCGGGATCGGCCTGTGGCGCCGCGCGGTGGAAAGCGGCCTGCAGATGAAGCGCCAGACCAAAGCGAGCTATGCCGACATGCTCAAGGCCGCCAAGGGCATGACCAGCCATGGCGGGCTCAGCCTGCCCCAGGCGATGATGGCCGCCGCTGCGCCGATGCTGATCCAGCGCGCGGTGGTCGACGGCGATGCCGATGGCGGGCTGATGGCGACGGGCGTCGTCGCCGGTCGGCTCGGCGACCTGCCGACCTGCGAACAGCTTATCGAATCCACCATGGCCGAAGCGCACCAGAGACTGGCCGCGCTCGCCTCCCTCTCCTCCGGAGCCCGCTGATGCCGATCACGACCACCATCAAGGACCGGATCGCCGAGATCGTCTTCGACGTTCCCCCGGTCAACGCCTTCGACAGCACCACCTGGAACAGCATCCCCGCGATGGTGACCGAGGCCGGCCGCAACCCGGAGGTCAACGTCGTCCTGATCCGCGCCGCCGAAACCGCGCGCGGCTTCTGCGGCGGCGTCGACATCAAGGAGATGCAGGCCCATCCCGAGCGGATCACCGTCCTTAACCGGGGCAATTACCTGACCTTCAAGGCGGTCCGCGACTGCGAGGTGCCGGTGGTGGTCGCCGTCCACAAATTCGTGATCGGCGGCGGCATCGGCATTTGCGGTGCGTCGGACACGATCTTTGCCGCCGAAGACGCCTATTTCTCGCTGCCCGAGGTCGATCGCGGCGCTATGGGCGGCGCCAGCCATCTGTCGCGCATGCTGCCGCTGCACAAGGTGCGCGCGGCCTTCTTCACCGGCGGAAACATCCCCGCCGCCGAGATGCATCGCCTGGGCGCGGTCGAGAAGGTCGTGCCGCGCGAGGCGCTGGTTGAGGAGGCGCGCGCCTTCTGCGCGGTCGTCGCGTCGAAAAGCCGCAAGGCGCTGGTGATCGCCAAGGAGGCGCTCAACGGCCTAGAGCCGCGCGACGTCGACCATGGCTATCGCTTCGAGCAGGGCTTCACCCTGGAAATGTACATGCACGAGGACTCGCAGAAGGCGCGCGACGCCTTCGTCGAGACCGGCAAGGCGGCGACCTTCTGACCATGGACCTGACCTACACGACCGAACAGCAGGCGTTCCGCGCCGAAGTCCGCGCCTGGATGCGCGCCCATGTGCCCGCGCAGCCGCTCAAGACGCTCGAAGGCCGCGAAGGCTATGACCAGCATGTCGAGTGGGAGCGCAAGCTAGCCTCGGGCAATTGGGGCATGGTCACCTGGCCCGAAGCCTATGGCGGGCGCGGACTCGACCTGATCCGCTGGCTGATCTTCGAAGAGGAATATTGGGGCGCGGGCGCACCGCTGCGCGCGAACCAGAACGGCATATTCCTGCTCGGCCCGACGATCATGGAATATGGCACCGATGAGCAGAAGGCCCGCTTCCTGACGCCGATGGCGAAGGGCGAACTGATGTGGGCGCAGGCCTGGTCCGAACCCAATGCCGGATCCGACATGGCGGCGATCCGCACTGTCGCGGTCCGTGACGGCGACCACTATGTCGTCACCGGCCAGAAGACCTGGTCGAGCCGCGCCTCCTTCGCCGATTGGGGCTTCGGCCTGTTCCGGACCGATCCGGACTCGAAGCGGCACAAGGGCCTGTCCTTCATCCTGTTCGACCTCAACAGCCCGGGCGTCACCCGCCGCCCGATCCGCCAGCTGCATGGCGAGCCGGGCTTCGCCGAGCTCTTCTTCGACGAAGTGTGCGTGCCGGTGGCGAACCGCATCGCGGGCGAAGGCGAAGGCTGGAACGTCGCCATGGCGACCGCCGGCTTCGAACGCGGCCTGATGCTGCGCTCGCCCGCCCGCTTCCAGGCGATGGCGAAGCGGCTCGTCGAGCTCTATCGTCAGCATCGCGACACCGCGTCGCCCCAGGCGCGCGAGGCCGTACTGCAGGCCTGGCAGGATGCCGAGGCCTATACGCTCAACACCTATTCGGTCGCGGCGACGGTCATGGCGGGCGGGCATATTGGCGCGGAAGCCAGTCTCAACAAGATCTTCTGGTCGGAGCTCGACCGGGCGGCGCATCGCGCGGCGATGAGCCTGCTCGGCGCCGGGGCCGAACTGCGCTCGCTCGCCAATGGCAGCGAGAATAGCTGGCTGGAGGGCTATATCTTCTCGCTCTCCGGTCCGATCTACGCGGGATCGAACGAGATCCAGCGCAACATCATCGCCGAGCGCCTGCTCGGCCTGCCGCGCTGAGGGGGACGGCCACATGGATTTCCGTCTTACCCAGGACCAGATCGACCTCCGCGAGGCGATCCGCGACTATCTGAGCGGCGAACATGGCCCCGAGGTGCTGCGCCGCCTCGACGCCGACGGCAATCGCGATCCCGCCATCTGGGACGGCCTCGTCGGCATGGGCCTGACCGGTCTGCTCGTGCCCGAAGCCCAGGGCGGCCTCGGCATGGGGCTGGTCGAAGCCGCGCTGATCGCGATCGAGCTCGGCCGCGCCAACGTCTCCGAGCCGCTCGCCGACAGCGCCCTCGTGGCCGTGCCGCTGCTCGACGAAACACAGCAGGCCGACGTCGCGGCAGGCAGCCTCAAGGTGGCGCTGGGCCACCCGATCAATCCGTGGATTGCCGATCTCGACCAGGCGGGCCTGCTCTATGCGGGCGGTATCGCCAAGCCGGCCCCGGAGGCCGGCACGCCGATGGAAACGGTCGATCCGCTCCGCCGCCTGTTCGCGGCCCCTCCGAGCCCCGAGGATGACGCGCTGCTCGACCGGGCCGCGCTGATCTCGGCTGCACAGCTGATAGGCGCTGCCGAGCGGATGCTCGACCTCGCGACCGACTATGCCAAGACGCGCGAGCAGTTCGGCCAGCAGATCGGCCAGTTCCAGGCGATCAAGCATCATCTGGCGACCGTTGCGGTCAAGCTGGAATTCGCCCGCCCCGTCGTCCTGCGCGCGGCCTTCGCGGCGCAGAACGAGCATGCGCGGACGCCGATCCACGTCAGTCACGCCAAGATCGCGGCGACCGACGCGGCGATGCTGAGCGCCGAGACCGCGATCCAGGTCCATGGCGCGATGGGCTATACCTATGAGGTCGATCTCCATTTCTGGATGAAGCGCTGCTGGGCGCTCGCCGGCGCCTGGGGCGATCGCGCCTTCCACCAGCGCCGGATCGAGGCGGCCGTGATCGACGGCGGCATGGCGATCGGGCCCGACATGACTTTCGAAAGCGAGCTGCACCATGGCTGAAGCCTATATCGTCGATGCGATCCGGACCCCGACCGGCAAGAAGAAGGGCACGCTCGCGGGCTGGCATCCGGCCGATCTGGGCGCGATCCCGATCCAGGAGATCGTCAAGCGCACCGGCATCGATCCGAACGCGGTGGACGACGTGATCTGGGGCTGCGTCGACGCCATCGGTCCGCAGGCCGGCAATATGGGCCGCAGTTGCTGGCTCGCCGCCGGCTATCCCGAAGCAGTGCCGGGCGTCACCATCGACCGCCAGTGCGGCTCGTCGCAGCAGGCGATCCACTTCGCGGCACAGGCGGTGCTGTCGGGCACGCAGGACCTGATCGTCGCGGGCGGCGTGCAGAACATGAATGCGATCCCGATCTCGGCCGCGATGATCGCCGGCCAGGCCTTCGGCTTCGAGACTCCCTTCTCCACCTCGCCTGCCTGGGCCGCCCGCTATGGCCAGGAAGAGGTCAACCAGATCTACGCCGCCGAGAAGATCGCGCAGCAGTGGGACATCAGCCGCGAGGACATGGAAGTGTTCGCCGCCGAGAGCAACCGCCGCGCCGAAGACGCGATCGACAGCGGCCGCTTCGCTGCGGAGACCGTCGCAGTCGGCGGTCTGGCCGCTGACGAGACGGTTCGCCGGGGCACCACGCTCGCGGGCCTCGCCAACCTCAAGCCGGTCCGCGAGGGCGGCCGGATCACCGCCGGCGTATCGAGCCAGATCGCCGATGGTGCCGCAGCCGTGCTGATCGCGAGCGAGCAGGCCGTGAAGGACCATGGCCTGAAGCCGCGCGCGCGCATCCATCATCTGACGGTGCGCGGCGACAGCCCCATCATGATGCTCACCGCGCCGATTCCCGCCACGCGCCATGCGCTCGAAAAGACAGGGCTCAAGTTGTCGGACATCGACCTGGTCGAGATCAACGAGGCCTTTGCCAGCGTCGCGCTGGCCTGGGCCAAGGATCTCGGCGCTGACCTGTCGAAGGTCAACGTCAATGGCGGCGCCATTGCGCTCGGCCATCCGCTCGGCGCGACCGGTGCCAAGCTGATGACGACCCTGCTCTACGAGCTCGAGCGTCGCGGCGGCCGCTTCGGCCTGCAGACGATGTGCGAGGGCGGCGGCCTCGCCAACGTCACCATCATCGAACGGCTGGGGTGATGCCGGTCTATGCGTTCGAGGGATCGGTGCCGGTGGTCGACCCCGGCGCCTTCCTCCATCCCACCGCGTCGCTGATCGGCGACGTGATCGTCGGTCCGGGCTGCTATATCGGCCCGGGCGCGTCGCTGCGGGGGGATTTCGGACGCATAATGGTCGAGGGCAATGCCTCGATCCAGGACAATGCCACGCTGCACAGTTCGGCCGAGACCGACTGCATCGTCGGCTATGGCTGCACCGTCGCACATGGCGCGATCCTGCACGGCTGCACGCTGGGGCGACATGTGCTGGTGGGGATGAACGCAGTCGTCCTCGACGGCGCGGAGATCGGTGACGAGTCGCTCGTCGCGGCGCTCAGCCTGGTGAAATCGGGGATGCGGGCGGCCGAGCGCACGCTGCTGGCCGGCAATCCGGCGCAGGCGGTGCGGACGATCGATGCCGACAAGGTGATGTGGCGGATGGAGGAGGATGGCGAATATGTCCGCCTCGCCCGTCGCTCGCTCGCCGAACTGACCGAATGCGAAGCGCTGACCGCGCCCGAACCGGATCGCCGCCGCCCTGCGGGTGGCGCCCGTGCCGTGCGCCTGTCGCGCGCCAATTGAGAGGAAGACGCTAATGGGGATTTGCGAAGGACGGGTCGTGATCGTCACGGGTGCCGGGGGCGGCCTGGGCCGCGCCTATGCGCTCGGGCTTGCCGCCGAGGGCGCCAAAGTGATCGTCAATGATCTGGGCGTCGGTACCCATGGCGAAGCCGGCGAAACCAAGGGCGCTGCCGAGAAGGTCGTCGACGAGATCCGCGCGGCCGGCGGCGAGGCAATCGCCGACACGGCCGACGTCGCCGACTGGGAAGCGACGCGCGAAACGGTGCGCAAGGCGATCGACGCCTTCGGCAAGCTCCATGCGGTGGTGAACAACGCCGGCTTCGTCCGCGACCGCATGTTCGTCTCGGCGACGCCCGAGGAATGGGACGCGGTCACCCGCGTCCATCTGCGCGGCCATTTCTGCCTTAGCCGCCATGCGGTCGACCATTGGCGCGCGGAGCAGAAGGCGGGCCGTCCGGTCTCCGCACGCATCGTCAACACCACCTCGGGCGCCGGTCTCCAGGGCAGCGTCGGCCAGAGCGCCTATTCGGCGGCCAAGGCCGGGATCGCCACCCTGACGCTGGTGCAGGCAACCGAACTGGCGCGCTATGGCATCACCGCCAATGCGCTCGCCCCCAATGCCCGCACGCGCATGACGATGACCGCCTTTGCCGACACCATGACGTCGATGCAGGAGGCTGCCTTCGATCCCTATGCGCCCGAAAACACCGCGCCGCTCGTCGCCTGGCTGGCGAGCGAAGCGTCCGCACGCGTGACCGGGCAGGTGTTCGAGCCGTTCGGCGGCATCATCCGGATCGCTCAGGGCTGGACCGACGGGCCGACCTCGGCCGATCCGGGCCGCGCCCTTCGCGCCGATGAAGTCGGTGCCGTCGTCGAAGCGCTCGTCGCGGGCCGCGCGCCCGCCAAGCCCGTTTACGGAGCCGGCTGATGGCCCTGACGCTGACCGAAGACCAGATCGCCATTCGTGAGGCGGCGCGAGACTATCTCGCCGATCGCGCCGATTTCGAGCGGCTGCGCAAGACGATCGACAGCCAAGCCGGCTGGGACGAGGAGCTCTGGCTGGGCTTCGCACAGGAGCTTGGTTTCGCCGGCCTGGGCATCGCCGAAGAGGATGGCGGCATTGGCCTCGGCGCGATCGAACAGGCACTGATCCTCGAAGAACTCGGCCGGACGCTCGCGCCAATTCCCTGGTTCGAGAGCGTCGTCCTCGCAGGCGGCACCATCGCCCGCGCCTTTCCTGCGGACATGCGCAAGCCGCTGCTCGGGCGGATTGCCTCGGGAGAGGTCGCGACCCTCGCCCTGCGCGACGCGCGCGGCGGCGCCCTGCCCCACGGCATCGGCCCGCGCATCGTCGACGGCCGGCTGAGCGGCGAGGCCCATTATGTGTCCTTCGGCCACGCCGCCTCGATCCTGGTCGTCGCCACCGGCGGCGGCAATGGCTGGGACGATGTCGGGCTGGTCGCGATCCCCGCCGATCGGGCAGGCGTGACGGTCGATCGGGTCGTCTCGCTCGACCTCACCCGCCCGATGGCGATCGTGCGCTTCGATCGCGTAGAGCTGGCCGATGGCGAGTTTGTCGCCAATGCCGGCGCCGCGCTGCGCGAGGCGTGGACCGCTGCCGCCGGTCTGCTGGCATCCGAACAGGTCGGGGGTGCCGCGCGCACGCTCGACGAAACGGTCGCCTATTCGATGCAGCGCGTCCAGTTCGGTCGCCTGATAGGCTCCTTCCAGGCGATGAAGCATCGCATGGCCGACATGAAGCTGCTGGTCGACAGCGCCCGTTCCGCCGCCGACTGGGCCGCCCGCGCGATCGACGCCGGCGGGGATTTCGCCAAGGCCGCGCATGGCGCGCGCACCTATTGCAGCGATGCCTATCTGCGCTGCGCCGCCGACGGCATCCAGCTCCACGGCGGCATCGGATACACCTGGGAACATCACGCCCATCTTTTCTTCAAACGCGCCCGATCCTCGGCGACGCTGCTCGATCGCATCGACGAGCATCGCGACGCCATCGCCCGCGCCATCATCGACGAGGTCACCGCATGAGCCGCAGCGTTCCCCCCTATCCACCCGGTCGCAACCTGCTGGCCGGAAAGACCGTCGTGGTCACCGCCGCCGCGGGCACCGGCATCGGCTTCTCGGCCGCGAAGCGCGCCTCGGAAGAGGGCGCCACGGTGTTGATGAGCGACTTCCACGAACGCCGCCTCAACGAGGCCGCCGACCGGATCGCCGAGGCGACCGGAACGCGCCCGGCGGTCAAGCTGTGCGACGTCACCCGCGAGGAGGACGTCCTTGCCCTGCGCGATGCGGCGCTCGCCGAACTCGGCCATGTCGACGTGCTGATCAACAATGCCGGCCTCGGCGGCACGGCGAGCGTCGTCGACATGAAGGACGACGAGTGGAGCCGCGTCATCGACGTCACCCTGACCTCGGTCATGCGCATGAGCCGCGCCTTCCTGCCGCACATGTACGAGCGCGGCCAGGGAGCGGTCGTCAACAACGCCTCGGTGCTCGGCTGGCGCGCGCAGGAGGGGCAGTCGCACTATGCCGCCGCCAAGGCCGGCGTGATGGCCTTCACGCGCTGCTCCGCGATCGAGGCGGCGCGGCATGGCGTGCGGATCAACGCGGTTGCCCCGTCGATCGCGATGCACGCCTTCCTCGCCAAGGTCACGACCGACGAACTGCTCGCCGAATTGTCGAAGCGAGAGGCCTTCGGCCGTCCCGCCGAGGTGTGGGAAGTGGCGAACGTGATGATCTTCCTCGCCTCGGACCTGTCGAGCTACATGACCGGCGAAGTTCTGTCGGTGTCGAGCCAGCACGCATGACCGATACCCGCATCTTCGCCTCGCCGCGCGACCTGCTCGGCGCCGAGGGCACCCAGCTCGGCCCGACGCCCTGGCTGGTCGTCGAACAGTCGCGGATCGACCAGTTCGCCGAGGCGACCGAGGACCGCCAGTGGATCCATGTCGATCCGGAGCGCGCCGCAGCCGGCCCGTTCGGCAAGACGATCGCCCATGGCTATCTGACGCTGAGCCTCGCCAACGCCTTCCTGCCGCAGCTGATCGAAGTCCAGCGCGTCAGCCACGGCGTGAACGTCGGCATGGACCGCACCCGCTTCCTCGCCCCCGTGCCCGTCGGCTCGCGCATTCGCGGCACCGGCGAGATCGTGAAGGTCGAGGAGATCAAGGGCTCGATCCAGTCGATCGTACGGATTACCATCGAACTCGAAGGGTCGGAGAAACCGGCCTGCACAGTCGACACCATCAGTCGCTATTATCCGGAGAGCTGACATGCCCAATGCTGCAGATATGGTCCGTGCGGTCGAAACCTATGTCGCGGCGTTCGACGCCTGCGATCCCGAAATGGTGGTCGGCCTGTTCGCCGAGAACGCCACCGTCGAGGACCCCGTCGGCACTCCGCCGCATGTCGGCCATGACGCGATCCGTGCCTTCTACACCGCGTCGATGCAGGGCAAGCCCAAGCTCAATCTCGAAGGCCCGGTCCGCATTGCGGGCGACACCGCCGCCTTCGCATTCAACGTCGGCTTCGCCAAGCCCGGCATGCGGGTCGACGTGATCGATACGTTCCAGTTCAACGAGGCTGGCAAGGTCGTCTCGATGAAGGCCTTTTTCGGCCCGACCAACATGACCGGATTTGAAGGTATGCCCAATGCGTGAAGCCGTTATCGTTTCCACCGCCCGTACCGGCATCGGCCGGGCCTATCGCGGCGCGTTCAACGACACCGAGGCCCCCGTGCTGTCGGGCCATGTCGTCCGCGCAGCCGTCGAGCGGGCGGGGATCGATCCCGACCGGGTCGAGGATATCTTCCTCGGCGTCGGCACGCAGTCGGGTACGCAGAGCTATAATCTCGGCCGGCTGACGGCGGCGACTTCGGGTCTGCGCAACGCACCGGGCTTCGCGCTCGACCGCAAATGCGGGTCGGGCCTTACGGCAGTGGCGCTCGCCGCCCGCTCGATCATCGCCGACGATATAGACGTGGCAGTGGCCGGCGGCGTGGAATCGATCAGCCTGACGCTGACCAAATATGCCTCGACCTATCGCAACCGCTCGGAAGCGGTGATCGCCGCCGAACCGCATGCCTATATCCCGATGATCGAGACCGCCGAGATCGTCGCCGAACGCTATGGGATCTCACGCGAGGCTCAGGATGCCTTCTCGGCCGAGAGCCAGCAGCGCGCTGCAGCCGCGCTGGCCGAGGGCCGCTTCGCCGACGAGATCGTTCCGATCGCGGTGCGCAAGGCGCTGTTCGAGAAGGATGGCACCGCAGCCGGCCATCAGGACGTCGTGCTCGACCGTGACGAAGGCATCCGCGCCGACACGACCGCCGAAGGTCTGGCCGCGCTGAAGCCCGTCTATAAGGACGGCGCAATCATCAAGGAAGGCCGCCACATCACCGCCGGCAACGCCAGCCAGCTGTCGGACGGCGCCTCCGCGCAGGTCGTGATGTCGCGCGCGCTCGCCGAGAAGGAAGGCCTGCCGATCCTGGGCATCTATCGCGGCATGCAGGTCGCGGCCTGCGCGCCCGAGGAGATGGGCATCGGCCCGGTCTTCGCCATTCCGAAGCTGCTCGACCGCGCCGGCCTCAAGGTCGACGATATCGGCCTGTGGGAGATCAACGAGGCCTTCGCCAGCCAGCTGCTCTACTGCCGCGACAAGCTCGGCATCGATCCGGCGAAGCTCAACGTCGACGGCGGCGGCATCGCGCTGGGCCACCCGTTCGGCATGACCGGTTCGCGCCTCGTCGGCCACGCGCTGATCGAGGGCCGCCGTCGCGGCGTCCGCTACGCCGTCGTGTCGATGTGCATCGCAGGGGGCATGGGCGCCGCCGGGCTGTTCGAAATCGTCTGATAAACAAGAGGGGATACGCCATGGCAGGATTGCTAGAGAACCGCATAGCCTTCGTCACGGGCGGCGCGGGCGGGATCGGCGCGGCCACCGCGATCGCCTTCGCTGCCGAGGGCGCGAAGGTGGCGGTCGCCGATCTCAAGGACCCGTCCGAAACCGTCGCGACCATCGTGGCGGCCGGCGGCAAGGCCTATTCGATCGCGCTGGATGTCACCGACCAGGCGGCAGTCGAGGCAGCCGTCGATGGCGTGGTCGCCAAATGGGGCCGGCTCGACATCGCCTTCAACAATGCCGGCGTGTCGCTGGAGGATTATACGACCCCTTGGGAGTCGGTGGACCTCTATGACAAGGTCGTCGCGGTCAACCAGCGCGGCGTCATGCTCTGCATGGCGGCCGAACTGCGCCATATGGCTAAGCAGGGCTCCGGCTCGATCGTCAACACCGCGTCGGTTGCCGGCATGGTCGGCCTGGCCGGGGCCGGCTATTGCGGCAGCAAGCATGCCGTCGTCGGCCTTACCCGCTCGGCGGCAATGCGCTATGCCGCCGAGGGCATCCGCGTGAACTGCGTCTGCCCCGGCGCAATCAGTACGCCGATGACCGAGGCCGAGGGCCTGAGCGACCAGAGCCGGGCCTTCATGGCGCAGATGCATCCGATGAACCGCATGGGCCGCGCCGAAGAAATCGCCGACGCGGTGGTCTTCCTGGCCTCGGACAAGGCGAGCTTCATCACCGGCCATCCGCTCGCTGTCGACGGCGGCTATCTGGCGCGCTGAGTCGATCCTGGGCTTGCCGGATGGGGGGCGTCTGACCGGATGACCGGCGCGCCATCGGGCGATCCGGGCGCCCAAAACAGGCATATGTCCGCCGCTCCGCCGGCTGCTCGCCTGCCCCCGATCACCACAGCGGCTACGGGAGCGGAGGTGTCACGATGACCGCCGTCTGCGTTGCGAATAGCGCAGATGCGGCAGCCAATGTGAGAACAACCGGAAATGCCCAGCGTATCAGAAGCTGGCCCGCACTCCGACCGTAGCGGTGCGGGGAGCGCCCGGCTGCACCCACAGGGGCGAATAGCTGTTGGCATACCATTTAGTGTCGAACAGATTCTGCACCGAAGCGAAAAGATCGATGCCTTCACGAAGCTCCACATCGCCGAACAGTCGGAACAGCGTGTGCGACGGCAGGGTGAAGGCCGTCCCCGTCTCGCCCGAACGCTCGCCGACATAGTGAACGCCAGCACCCAATTGCGCCTCCCTGCCCGCGATCGCGAAACGCTTGGACAACTGAATGTTCAGACTATGATCCGGAATGTTGATGAGGGGATCGCCCGGCCGGATCTGGAAGGAGAAATTCGGGTCGCGCACGCTCGATCGCGCTTCGGCGTCGAGATAGGCGTAGCTCAGCAGCAGGTCGATGTCGCCCGGCAGGCGGCCGTTCAGGTCGAGCTCGACACCCCGGCTGCGCGCCTTTCCGATCGCGACCGAGAAGCCCGGATTGTTGGTGTCGCTGGCGAGCACGTTCGACTTTTCGAGCTGGAAGACCGCGAGCGTTCCGGTAAGGCGTCCGCCGAGCGCCGAGAGCTTCACCCCAGCTTCCATCGAGCGGCTCGTCTCGGGGTCGAAAATGCGTCCCGCGACATCGGTGCCAATGTTCGCGCGAAAGCCCTCGCCATAGGCCGCATAGAGCGTCAGCGGATCGGATAGGCGATAGACGATACCCGCCTGGGGACTGAAGCGCCCCTTGCTGCGGCGAGTGTCGATGCCGGTCAGACGATTGTCGGTGCGCAGGCGGAAATCATCATAGCGCCCGCCGATGCGGAGCTGCAGCCGGTCGGTCAGGCTCAGCTGGTCCTGGACAAAGATGCCGGTCGAACGCTGGACATCGAGCCGGTCGTTGAGCGGGGCGGGCACGGGGAGAGCGAAGCGACCATAGACCGGGTTGCGAATATCGATGACATAGCCCGCCTGGTCGGTCGTCGCGCCGGTGACGACAGGCGGGCGGAAGCGCCGGAAGTCCTGTTCATTCTCGAACACGTCATGATCCGCACCGATCAGGACGCGGTGCCGGAGACCCGCGGTCTCGAACTCGCCCGACAGCTCGGCCCGGACCACCCATTGGCGCGAATCATAGCGGCGCGACCGGCGCTGGCGCGACAGCGACTGTCCGTCGATGAACAGCTTCTGGCGCGATGGCACCAGTTCCGCGTCCGACGAGGTGCCCGTCAGCAACGTGTCGCGCAGGCTGGCGCCGACCAGCAGGCTCCAGTTGTCGCTAAGCTCATGCTGCAGGCGCAACTGATGGCCTGTTGCCCTCGCCACCGTGTCGCCGTCGCCCGGCTCGCCAAGGAAGCGGCTGCGCGGAACCGTATTGAAATTGTTGTTGAGGACGACGATCCCGCGATCGAATGGCACCTCGACCCTGGTCCATTCGAAATCATAGGTGAGACGGGTGCGCTCGCCGAGCGCAAGGCCGATCGAGGGGAGGAAGCCCCAGCGCTTCTCCTCGACGGTATCGCGGAAGGACTCCTTCTTTTCCGCATAGCCGATCAACCGCGCCGTCAGATTGCCCGAGAGCGCGACATTGGCATCGGCTTCGCCGCGAAAGCGGTCGAAGCTGCCATATTGGAGCGCCATGGTGCCGAAGCTTCGGCCTATCTCGGCCTGCTTCGTCACAAGGTTGACGGTGCCGCCCGGCTCGCCCCGCCCCAGCAGCGCCGCCGCAGGCCCCTTCAGAACCTCGACGCTCTCGATGCCAGCCACGTCGCGCTGGCCGCCGAAGCCCCGGCCACCGTTGAATCCGTTCACCAGATATCCGGTCGGAAGATTCTCGTCGCCCGCGAAGCCCCGCACCGCAAAGGAATCCCACAGACCGCCGAGCGTATTCTGTCGCGACACCGACGCGTTGAGGTCGAGCGCGTCGGTGAGCCGCAATATGACGTTCGCCTCCAACGTCTCCGCCTTGATACTGGCAATGGACTGCGGAATCTCGGCCAGGGTGAAATCGCCACGATAGGGCTGACGCACGCCATTGACGGTGATGTGCTGCTCCGTCTCCTCACCAAAGGCGTCGCCCCCGGCATCCTCCGCAAAGGCCGGAGCGCTGACGGTAGCCAGGGCAACTGCAAAGGCGCGGAGCGAATAACGGCGGCGTGACGCGAAATACATGATGTCCCCCAATCGGCTTGCACGGCGGGGACCGATGCGACCAGCCCCCGGCGGCGCCATGTGACAACATCACATTCGCGCGTCAATGAAATGTTGTCACATATCTATTGGGCATTCGAAAAAAGGCGGAGCGAGGCTATCCTCCGCTCCGCCTGACAAGGTCGGTCAAAGCTCTCCACGTGGTTCCCTGGGAAGACCAAGGCCGCGTTCTGCGATCAGGTTGCGCTGGATCTGGCTCGAGCCGGCGTAGATCGTGTCCGCACGGCTCGCCAGATGCATATGGGTCAGCTGGTTGAAGCGATAATGATCGCCCTCCGCCACCTCGCCCGAGAGGCCCTGAACATCCATCGCCAGATCGCCGAGATCGCGGTGCCAACGCGACCAATAGAGCTTAGAGGTCAGCGCCTCCTCGCCCAGTTCCTCGGTCGCCTCGTCCGACAGCGTCCGCACGAGACCATGGCGCATGACCTCCAGCCCGATCCAGGCATCTGCGATCCGGCGGCGCAGCGATGGGTCACGATCGGCGCCATTGGTGCGGGCGAGGCGGATCAGCGCCGTCAGTTCGTTGGCGAAGTGCATCTGCTGGACGACGGTCGACACGCCACGCTCGAAGCCGAGCGTCGCCATGGCGATCTGCCAGCCCTGCCCCGGCGCCCCGACGATGTTGTCGGCGTCGGTCACCGCGCCATCGAAGAACAGCTCGGCGAACTCGGCCTCGCCCGTCATCTGGCGGATCGGCCGGCGGACGATGCCCGGCTGATCGAGCGGCACGAGCAGATAGACGAGGCCCTTGGGCCCCCGGCTGCCCTCCTCACTGCGCGCGACGACGAAGGCCCAGTCGGCGATCATGCCGAGCGAGGTCCAGATCTTCTGGCCGTCGATGACCCAGCGACCGCCCTCCAGCCGTGCCTTTGTGCGGACATTGGCGAGATCGGACCCGGCATTGGGTTCGGAATAGCCCTGCGCCCAAAGTTCGCGGCCCGACACGATGCCAGGCAGGAACTTTGTCTTCTGCGCCTCGGTCCCGAAGGCGATGATCGTCGGCCCCGCCAGTTCGACCCCGACATGGGCGATGCGCGGCGGTGCGTGCAGGCGTGCATATTCCTCGGCGACCGCGACCTGCTCGGCGATGGTAGCGCCGCGACCGCCATATTCGACCGGCCAGCCGACCGCGCCCAGCCCCGCCTCGCCCAGCGCGATTTCCCACTGCTTGCGGCGATCATATTCGCTCGACAGATCCGCGATCCCGCGAATGTCGGCAAAGGGACCGTCGAGCGCCCGAGAGAGCCAGGCGCGGGCTTCTTCGCGCAGGCCGCTCATGCGAGGATCGACCGTGCGGTCACGCCGGCCTCACCCAGTTTGCCGTCCATGATGGTGCGCGGCTCATGCCGGGATTTCGACACGCGCCAGCCCTCCGGCGTGCGGACATATTCGTCATGATAGAAGCTGCCGATCAGGCGGAAGCTGCCGTCGCGCGGGTCGTAGGTCGAGAAACCCAGGCTCCAGCGCGCCTTTGCGGTGTCGGCGTCGATGACCTCGATCTCGCCATTGTGGATCTGGTGCACGTCGACGATCGGGCTGTGCAGCGCAATCTGCGTGAAGGCCTCGATCAGCCCGTCGGGACCGAATTTCCCGACGGGCTGGTAATCGAGTTCGGCATCGGGGGTGAAGCAGGCGCGGATGGCATCCACGTCCTTCGCATCGCACGCATTGAGATAACGGGCCTTCAGCCGGCGGATGTCGCTTTCCGCCTCCAGCCTTGCGATACGCTCTTCAAGATCAGCCATCTAACCTCACCACCTTGGTCTTCGGGACCGGATGCTCCTTGGCGCCGGTCCAGCGCAGCAGCATCGTTCCATGTTCGTGCCCGGCCGTGTCCACCCAATTGCCATGGCCGGGATCGCGCTCGGCGACGATGATCGTCACCGATCCGTCCGGGTTGGTCTTCGCGCTGTGCTTGTTCACATGGACGCGGTGGAAACGGTAATCGAGCGATTCCATCCAGATATTGTCGAGCTGGAAGTTCCAGAAGGTGCAGTCGGGCACCGGCGTCTCGATGACCAGAGCCTCGCCCGGCTCGAGCTTCCAATAGCCGTGCAGATAGAAGATCGTCGGATCCCCGCCGGCCTTGAAGAACATCGTCTGGTCGGTCGTCGCCAGCTGGTTGAGCTGCTCCTTCTTGAACAGGTCGGCCCAGTGCAGGAAGGTCTTCGCCGTTCCCTCGACGAAGGCCACCGCCTTGCCGAAGCTCTGCTCCAGCTTGGGCAGGCTCAGCGGCTCGGGCGTCGCGCGGGGCGGATCGATCGCCTCGATCTTCACCGTCGCCGGCTGCTCATTGTCGCGGTCGAGGAAGGTCTGGCGAACCAGCAGCATCGACGTGTCGTCGGCCAGCGGCAGCCAGTTGCCGTTCGCTTTCTCCTTCGACGCGATGATCTCGAAGCTGCCATCGGCTTCGAACACCATATCGGCGGAATCGATCTCGCCGGTCGACGCCATGGTGCCGTCGACCGCATAGCGGTTCGCCTTGGAGCCGAAGCTGAGGATCGGCACCGTGCCGCGCTTGCCGGTGATGCGATAGCGCCGCCCGCCGCTGATCGAGGCGTTCAGATAGAGATTGTCGGGATTATCCGCACCGATCTTCGCGGTCGGGTGCGACGCCTGGTAGAAGCCGGGAAAGTCGGTGTCCGAATTCTCCAGATGCATCTCCAGCGCGATCCGCATCAGGCGCGAGAGATAGCGATAGCCCTCCGCCTGATCGATCGGCGTGCCGGCAACCTCGGCGTTGAAGACGAGGTCGCCGGCCTTTTCAAGCCGGCGACAGAAATCGCGCCAGACCTCGCCCGGCGCGACCCGATCCACCCCTGCGCTCATGGCGCCATATACTGGCCGCCGTTGACGTCCAGCGACGCCCCGTTGACCACCTTGGAATAGTCGGAGACCATGAACAGGACGGCCTTTGCGCAATCCTCCTCGGGCGGGATGATGCCGAGCGGGATGCGGCCGGTGATCTCACCGACCACCTCGTCGCGGTCGCGTCCGCCAGCGACCTCGCGATCGATATGGCCCCACACCGGCGCGCCGCCGATCCAGCCCATGCGGGTGACGTTGACGCGGATGCCGTGACGCCCGAAGTCCTTTGCCATGTGGCGGGTCAGCGCATTCATGCCGCCCTTGCCGGCGGAATAGGCGCCCTCGCCCGGGAAGGGATTGACGGTCGACATGGTCGACACGTTGACGATCGCGCCCTTGGACTTCTTGAGCTCGTCGAGGCAGGCCTGCGCCATGCGCAACGCACCGGCGCAGTTGACGTTGAACACGTCGGCGAATTCCTCGGCATCGGCCATGTCGGTCGGCAGCCACTCGCCATGCATATAGGCCGAGTTGACGAGGCCATCGATGCGGCCGAACGCCTCGGCGGTCGCCTTGGCCAGCGCCTGGCACTGGTCGGCCTTGGTCACGTCGGTGGCGAGCGCGATCGCCTGGCCGCCCTTCGCCTTGATCTCGGCCACCACCTCGTCGAGGAACGCCTTGTTGCGCGCTCCGAGACCGACCTTGGCGCCTTCCGCGGCTGCGATCTTCGCCAGCGACTGACCCATCCCGGGGCCGACGCCGCTGATCACGATCACCTTGTCCTTAAGCAGCATGGTTGAGCTCCTCTCCAGCATATATTATGTTGAGCTTGGGATCGATCGCGTTGCCCGACAGGGTGCAATAGGTGCCGGCCGGGCCGTACATTACCGCCACGCAGCGATTGCAGGCGTCGCAGGCCGAGCGATGCGCGGCATCGGCCTGCCACTTCGACACCAGCGCCGGATCGTGGACGAGCGAGCGCGCCATCACGACCGCGTCGAAATTCTCGGCCAGTGCCCTTTCCGCGCCATCGAGCGACAGCACGCCGCCCAGATAACCGAGCTTGCACCTGACCGCCGCGCGCACGCGGCGTGCCGCATCGAGGAAATAAAGCTCGGAGAATTTCACCGTCTTGGGCGTCGCCATCTTGAGCAGGCGGAACTGCAGCTTGGCGAAGAAGCCGCGCTGCATCAGCGCCAGATCGTCATAAGGCAGCGGGCTGGAGAACATCACATAGCTCGACTCGATGTTCCGCCCGCCCGACAGCACCAGCATGTCCGCACCCGCCGCTTCGAGCGCTCTGGCGGTGACGATTCCGTCCTCGACCGTGGCACCGCCCTTGGCGCCGTCGTAGAGATTGATCTTGGCCAGCACAGCTATGCGATCGCCGACCGCCTGTTTCACGGCTGCAAGCACCTCGGCGGGAAAGCGTGCGCGCTTCTCGGCGGTGCCGCCATAATCGTCGCGCCGCTTGTTCGACAGCGGCGAGATATATTGGTTGAGCAGATAGCCATGCCCCATGTGCAACTCGACCGCATCGAAGCCTGCTTCGACCGCACAGCGTGCGGCGGCGACGAACTCGTCGCGCACCTGGTCCATGTCGCGGCGGTTCATCTGCCGCTGGAAGAAGCGGCCCATCATCACGCCCATCTTGTCGATGCCGCCCGAAGACGACATCGCGCGGGGCGTCGACAGCTCCTTGTGCTGCACGAAGCTGCCGCCATGGGTGATCTGGGCCGAGGCGAGCGCGCCTTCGGCGTGAACCGCGTCGGTGATCGCGCGATAGTCGGCGACGCTGTCGGCGTTCAGCACGCCCTGGCTGGCGAAGGTCCGCCCATCGGGCGACACCGCGACATAAGCCAGCGTCGTCATGCCAACCCCGCCCGCCGCCAGCCGACGATGGAACTCGAGCAGCGACTGGGTCGGCCGAGATCGATAGGTCATCATCTCGTTCGCGCCCGAACGAATGAAGCGGTTGCGGAGCGTGACGGGGCCGATCGTCACCGGGGTGAAGGCGCTGCCCATCGGATCAGTCGAAATTCGCCTGGCCGCCGTCGAGCGGGACGGTAGCGCCGGTCAGATAGCCGAACTCCGGCCCGCACAGGGCAGAGACGGCCCGGCCGATATCCTGCTCGCAACGGCCGATGCGACGCAGCGGTATCGTCCGGAAGAAGGCCTCCGCCTCCTCGGGCCGCGCCTCGATCCAGGCCTTGAGGCCCGGCGAGTCGGCATGCGGCGCGACGGTCAGCACGCGAATCCCCTCGACGCCCCATTCGGCGGCAGCGGCACGGGTCAGGACGCGGGTCGCCTCCTTGACCGCGGCATAAGTGCCGTATCCGCTCATGTCCCAACGCACCGCCGCCGAGGTGGCGAGGTTGATGATCACGCCCTCGCCCGACCTGGCGAGATGCGGGCGACACCGCTTCATCAGGCGGAAGGTGGCGAGCGGCCCCGATTCGAACCCGGCGAGGAAGGCTTCGTCGCTGACGTCGCTGAGCGGGCCGA
The DNA here is from genome assembly GCF_049889055.1 of Rhizorhabdus antheiae. Taxonomy (NCBI): domain Bacteria; kingdom Pseudomonadati; phylum Pseudomonadota; class Alphaproteobacteria; order Sphingomonadales; family Rhizorhabdaceae; genus Rhizorhabdus; species Rhizorhabdus antheiae. Next base: position 431,358 of record NZ_JBLTWO010000001.1, read on the forward strand.
GCGGGACTTCCTGCGCATTGTTGACGAGGATGTCGATGCCCCCGAAGGCGCCGGCGACATCCGCCACCAGCGCTTCGATCGAGCTGGCGTCCTTGACGTCGCAGTGAAAGGCGCGCGCCTTGCCACCGGCGGCCTCGATTTCCGCCGCGACCGACTGCACCTTGTCGAGCGTCCTGCCGACGGCGGCGACGCTCGCCCCATCCGCCGCCAGCGCGAGCGCGATGCCGCGACCGACGCCCTGTCCGGCGCCGGTCACGATCGCGACTTTGTTGTCGAGCCTCGCCATCGCGATCAGCGCAGGCTGTCGGGGCAGCCCGGCAGCGCGGGCTCATAATGGCCGGCCGTCCAGCCGCCATCGACGGCGATCTCGGCCCCCGAGATGTAGCTTGCCTCGTCGCTGCAGACGAACAGCGTCGCACGCGCGATTTCCTCGGGCTCGCCGATCCGCTGCAGCGGCACGCGGCGGAAGGACCGGGCGTTGACCGTCTCGACGCTCTCGCGCCCCGGATTGCCCATTTCGGTGTTCACGCCGCCGGGATGGATCGACACGACGCGGATGCCATGCGGACCGAACTCATAGGCATAGGATTTCGAGATGCCGCGCACCGCCCATTTGCTGGCGGTGTAGGCAACCAGGCCGTTGCATCCGCGCATGCCGTCGACCGACGAGATGTTCGCGATCACGCCGCCGCCATTGGCCTTGAGCGCGGGAACCGCATGCTTCACGCCCATCATCGTGCCGATGAGGTTGATGCCCAGCACCCGCTCGGCATCTTCCTTGCGTAGCTCTTCGGCAGCGCCGAAATGCGTGACGGCAGCATTGTTGACCAGGATGTCGAGCTTGCCGAAGCGGTCTGTCGCCGCCTTCACGATAGCCGCCCACTGATCCTCCTCGCGCACGTCGAGATGCTGGTAGAGCGCATTGTCCGCACCGAGCTCGGCCGCGACGGCGCGGCCCTTCTCGTCGAGCACGTCGCCCATCACGACCTTCGCACCTTCGGCCACGAAGAGTCGCGCAGTGGCCGCGCCCATGCCCTGCGCTGCGCCGCTGATGATTGCTACCTTGCCTGCCAGTCTCGCCATGTGGCCCCTCCGAATATGACCGGCTTGTGACCGGCTCTGTTACGCAAGCCTCCGCATTTCACGCTTCCATGTCAAGCTATGCGTGTTGATTTAGCCGTCTCAGTCTGCAATTCAGTGACCCAGAGATAATGGAGCGGCGCAATGCGAACCGCCATTACCATAAGGAGGGGACGCGTGAGCGATCAGATTTTTCCGGACGGTGCAACGATGGTACTCGGCGCCACGGGCGGTCTCGGCGCGGCGTCGGCGCGCGCGCTCGCGCGCGATGGAAGTGACGTGGCGCTCTGCTTCCGCAGCAAGCGGGACGCGGCCAAGGCGCTGGCCGAGGAGCTTCGTTCTCACGGCCGCAAGGTCTCGCTGCATCAGGTCGATGCGACCGACCCGGCCACGCTCGATGCCGCGCGCGATGCGGCGATCGCCGAGCATGGCCGCGTCCATGGCCTCGTCTGGGCCGCCGGTCCGCTGGTCGATCAGCTCCATCTGTCCGAAACGCCGCTCGAAAAGTGGAAGCGGGCGATCGATGTCGAGGTGCACGGCTTCTTCTCGGCGGCGCAGGCGTTGGTCCCGCATTTCCGTGCGTCGGGCGGCGGGTCCTTCGTCCATCTCGGATCGGCTGGCGATCTCTACTGGCCGCCGCGCGACGGACTGTCGGTCGCGCCCAAGGCAGCCAATGAGTCGCTGGTGCGCGGCATCGCCAAGGAAGAAGGCCGCCACGGCATTCGCGCGAACAGCGTGCTCGTCGGCGTCATCGATGCCGGCATGTTCCACGAGCTTCTGGCCCAGGGGCAGTTCGACGACGCCTGGGTCAAGGAAGTGCAATCGCAGCTGCCCCTGCGGCGCTGGGGCAAGGCGGAAGAGATCGGCCATGCCGTCTCCTTCCTGATATCGAACCGTGCGGGCTACACCACCGGACAACAGCTGGCCGTCGCCGGCGGCTACGGCGTCTGAGCCTTTTGGAGAGGAATGCAATGAGCAAGGTAAGCGACCGGGCGACGCTGGCGGCCCGTGCGATCGAAGCGACCGGCCTGTCGGACTTCGGCGATCCCTGGATCTTCGAGAATCTCGATGCACTGATACCCGTCCTGAACAGCGAGGCCGAACTGACCGAGGTCGGCGTCGGCGGGGCGGAGGCGATGATCGTCACCGCGCTGATCAACCGCCTGCGCCATGTCGACCTCATCAAGCGCCACCCCGAGATTCTCGACGAGAAGGTCGACATAGCCGCCGTCGTCGTCGGCCTGCCGCGCACCGGCAGCACGATGCTGCACCGGATGCTGTCGTCCGCACCCGGCATGACCGGGGTGAAATGGTGGGAGGCGCAGAACTACGCCCCCTTCCCCGGCGAGGAGCGCGGCCAGCCCGACGCGCGGCGCGAGGCGGCCAAACAGTATCTGGCCTATATGCTCGAACATGCGCCCGAGCTGATGTCGATCCACCCGATGAGCATCGACCAGTCAGACGAGGAACTGATCATCCTCGGCCTGCTCTTCTCGTCGACGATGATCGAGGGGATGTACCACGTACCGAGCTACGCCCGCTGGCTTGTCGAGAACAGCCGCACCCGCTGCTATGTCGATCTGAAGGAAATTCTGCAGTCGCTGCAATGGCAGGATCCGGCGCGGCGCGGCGCAAAATGGGTGCTCAAGACCCCCGGCCACCTGATGGCGCTCGACGGCGTGCTCGACACCTTCCCCGAGGCCAAGATCGTGATGACACATCGCGATCCTGTGCAGACGGTGCCGTCCTACTGTTCGATGATGACGACGCTCTATCATATGGGGTCGACCGTCGACCGCGAGCGCATCGGTGCCTTCTGGGAAAAGCGTCTGGCGGAACTGCTCGACCTGTTCATGTCGGTGCGCGCCAAGGTGGGCCCCGACAATTTCATCGACGTCCGCTACACCGACACGACGACTAAGCCGGTCGAAGAAGGCAAGCGCGTGCTGGCCGAGGCCGGCATCGCAGTGACGCCGGAAATCGAAGCCGGCATGGCCGAATGGGTCGAAGCGAACAAGCGCGAGGACCGGGCCCCGCACCGCTATGCGCTCGAGGATTTCGGGCTGACCCGCGAACTCGTCGAACAGGACTTCGCTGAATATCGCGCAGCCTATCTTGGCGAAAAGGTGACCGCATGAACCCGATCGACGTTTTGCTCGCCATTGAGGGCGTGAAGCGCTGCAAGGCCGAATATTTTCGCTGCATCGACGAACAGGATTGGGACGGTCTCGTCGCCAATTTCACGCCCGATGCCGAAACCGACATGCGCGAGGCGGTCGAGCCGCATAATCCGGACCTGCTGTCGCACGACCCCAAGGCCTTCGCGCAGAACAACGCCTATGTCCTGGGCGGGGTGAAGACCGCGCATTTCGGCTATATGCCGCGGATCGACGTCCTCTCCCCGACCGAAGCCAAGGCGATCTGGTCGATGGAAGACTGGCTCTGGACTCCCGAAGGCCATCCGGTGCTCCCGGCTGGACGCATGCATGGCTGGGGCCATTATCACGACCGCTATGTGAAGGTCGGCGAGCGCTGGCTGATGGCGGCGACGCGCCTCACCCGCATCAAGCTGGAATATAGCTGATGGCGCGGCCGCTCGAGGGCAAGCGCGCACTGATCACCGGATCGAGCGCGGGTCTGGGCGAGGGCATCGCCCTGCGCCTGGCCGAAGAGGGCGCGGCCGTCTGCCTGCATGGCCGCAACGAAGAGCGACTGGCGGCGGCGCGCGAGCGCGTCGCAGCGGCCGGCGGCCCGGTACATGCCGTGACCGGATCGCTATCCGACGATGCGGGTGCCAAGGCCGTGTTCGACGGCGCGGCTGCGGCGATGGGTGGCGTCGACATTCTCGTCAACAATGCCGGCGGTGAGTCGGCGGGCGGCGGGACCATGGCCTGGCTCGATACCGACGCCGACATCTGGAACAGCAGCTACAACTCCAACGTCGGATCGATCGTCCGTCTGGTGAAGCTTGCCGTGCCGGGCATGCGCGAGGCCGGCTGGGGCAGGCTTATCCAGCTGTCGAGCGAGTCGGCCGATTTCCCTATGGCGATCATCCCCGATTATCAGGCAGCGAAGCTCGCCATCCGCTCGCTCACCCGCAGCCTCGCCATGGCGCTGGCCCGCACCGGGATCACCTCGAACAGCATCAGCCCGGGCCTGACCCATTCGACCGGGCCCGATCGCTGGCTGAAGGAGATGGCGAAAGCCAATGGCTGGGCCGACGACTGGGACACGATCACAGCGCAGGTTCAGGACGGGATGATATCGAACTTCGCAGGCCGGATCGGCGAACCTGCCGACATCGCCCACGTCGTCGCGTTCCTCGCGGACCCGCGTGCGGGCTTCGTCAACGGGATCGACATCGCGGCGAATGGAGGCCGCTGAAGCTGAATGTAAGAGATCCGGCCGTCGCGAGCGACGGCCGGACCAGTGAGGGTCGGAAGTCCGACCGACAGCGTCGAAGGCGGCCGGACGTCGCAAAAAAGAGATTATGCTTGCCTCTCCACCGGGTCGCTCTCACTTTGCCACAATGGATCACCGAAAGATGCTGGACGACTCAGCAAATGATACCGCCGACGGAGAGGCTGCGGCGCTGCTGACAGCGCTACGGCGCGCCTTGCGAGCTGCCGGATGGACCCAGGCGAAGCTGGCCGAGGAGCTGGAGGTCGGGTCTGCCACGGTCAAACGCTGGCTCCACGGCCGCGGCCTTAGCTTCAACACGCTGGCGCAGCTGTGTCGGCTCGCGGACACCACGCTGGGGGAGCTGGCCGACAGCAGCCGCACCGCGGAGCAGGAAAAGGACCAGCTCACCCTCGCGCAAGAGGAGGCGCTGACCCAGGACAAGGATCTGTCGACGATCTTCTTCCTGGTCGTCAACGGATGGCCGCCGAGCGAGGCGACCGAAGGCTTCCACATTCCGCCCGATACGGTCGAACGGCACCTCGCCAAGCTCGAGCGTCTGGCCCTCGTCGACCGCCTGCCCGGCGGGCGGGTGCGGTCGCGGATAAGCCCGGCGCATGCATGGCAACGCGTACCGATGCGGCGACATTTCGAACGCCACCTGAAACAGCTGTTCGTAACGATCGACTACAGCGACCCGGAAACGATTTTCGGTGCCGAGACGATCAAGCTTTCACCACTCGGGGCGGCGCGCGTCCGCGAATCGATCGAGCGCTTCCGCGCCGAGTTGCGCGCGATCGCGCAGGACGACCGGCGGACCGCCGCACTGCCTGGCGAATGGCACTGCGTGCTGGCCGTCGCCCGGTCGATGCGCCCGCTGATCCGCCCCTGATATCAGGCCGGCCAGGAGATCAGGCTGGCCAATGGATCAGGCTGGGACGTAGAGCTGCTGGAGCTTGCCACCGTCGACCGGCAGGCAGGCGCCGGTGACGAAGGAGGCTTCGTCCGACAGCAGGAAGCGGACGACGCGCGCAATCTCCTCGGGCTCGCCGCCACGACGCATCGGAATGGTTTCCGAGACGCGCGCGTTGCGGTCGGGGTCGGCGGCGGCGAAAGCACGTGTCGCAGGCGTCATCACTTGTCCGGGCGCGACGACGTTCACGCGCACCCCGTGCGGCGCCGCTTCGGCCGCCGCAACTGCGCTGAAATGGACCAGCGCGGCCTTGGACGCCGAATAGCTCGCCATCCCCGGCATCGCGCGCAGGCCGTTGAGCGAGGAGATGTTGACGATCGATCCCCAACCCTGCGGCAGCATGATGCGCATTGCGGCCTGCGTACCGACGAACACCGCCTCGGCATTCACACGGAAATCATGCCGCCAGTCGTCGAGAGTCAGATCGAGCACATCCTTGTAGCTGACCGCCATGGCGTTGTTGACGAGGCCGTCGAGGCGACCGTGCCGCTTCGCGACATCCGCGATCAATCCGGCAAAGGCGGGCGCATCGCCGACATCCAGAATGTGCGACTCGACCGAGCCTGCGGCTTGCACCTCGGCATGTGCCTCCGCGAGAACATTCTCACGCCGCGCACAAATGACGACATGCGCAGCGTTTCGAGCGAGTTCCACCGCAGTTGCGCGGCCAATTCCATCGCTGCCACCGGTCACGATGACGACCTTGCCGGCCATCGCCTCGCCCATCTCCATGCTCCTCATCCAAATTATCGTTCGAATTCGTCGACTACGGTCCAGATTTGACTGGATTGGCGGTCAATCTGTCGATACATTCCTCACTTGCGTAAACGATAGACAAATATCCAGCGCAAGTCGAAAAGGAGAGCGGGGGACATGCCGAGATGTAAGGACAGGGCGAGCTGAGCCTTTAAGGGCGGCGCGGCGGCAACAGGCTGCGCGCCATCCAGACGTACCGAGCCGGTGGCGCGAACCCGAAACGGGCACGACGCCGGAGAAAAATACAGCGTCGACTCAGGAGAGGATTTCATGCGATTCACCACCACCGCGCTGGCGCTTGCCGGCGTTTCCCTTCTTGCCACCGCAGCCGTCGCGCAGGACACCGCGCCGCAGGCGTCCGAATCGGATATGGCGGGCCTCGAAGAGATCGTCGTGACCGCTCAGCGCCGCGCCGAGAGCCTGCAGAAGGTTCCCGTGGCCGTCACCGCGATCAGCAGCGAGCAGCTCGACACGCTGCGTGTCACCAACGTCAAGAATCTCGCGGGCCTGGCGCCCAGCCTTCAGATTCAGACGCAGGGCCTGCAGAGCAATCCGTCGATCGCCATCCGCGGCGTCGCTTCGGGCGTCTCGAACAATGCGGTCGATCCGAAGGTCGGTATCTATCTCGACGGCGTCTATATCGGCCGTACCGTCGGCTCGATCTTCGACCTTGCCGACATCCAGCGCGTCGAAGTGCTGCGCGGCCCGCAGGGTACATTGTTCGGTCGTAACGCCACCAGCGGCGCGATCAGTCTCGTGAGCGCGGACCCGACCGGCGAGTTCGAGGTTCGCGGCAACGTTTCCTACGGCAATTACGACCAGATCCGCAGCAAGGTCGTCGTCAACCTGCCCGCCTTCGGCCCCTTCTCGGTCAAGTTCGCCTATCTCCATGACGAGATCGCGGGCGACTACACCAACCTGCTCGGCGGCAGGACGCTCAACATGTCGCTGCGCGATCCGAAGTTTGGCACCCAGACCTTCGCCAACAAGCTTGGCGGCCGTAACATCGACGGCGGGCAGCTGGCGATCCGCGGCGAGTTCGGCAACCTGACCGCCGACTATCGCTTCGATTACACCGACTCGCGCACGGTGGGCCGTGCGATGCAGAGCTTCGGCGTGATCCCCGATCAGTCGGGCGCGCTGCTGCAGCCGATCGTCAACCTCCAGCCCTTCTTCGGCGGCATCACCAACCTTTCGCCGAACGCGCGGCTCAAGTCGGTCGCCAACGCGACCAGCGCGGAGCATGTCGTTACGCAGGGTCACAGCTTGACGCTGGCAGTCAAGCCGAACGATCTCGTCACACTGAAGAGCATCACCGCCTATCGCAAATTCAAGCAGGATCCGAACGTGTACGACCTCGCCGCCAGCGGCGGTCTGCGGTTCACCTTCGGCCAATTGGGTGCGCTCATTACGCCGGGCCTCACGCCTGCGCAGATCCAGGGAGCGCTCTTCAACCCCGCCAATCTTCCCGGCCCGAACGACTATTTCTTCTCGCTGCTCACCTCGCGTGACACCAGCCAGAAGCAGTTCAGCCAGGAGTTCCAGATCCAGCTGGACGGCGAGAACTATGAGCTGACGGCGGGTGCCTTCTACTTCCACGAGCGGTCGCCCGCGACCGACGTGCTGGGCATTCTGTCGCCGACCCCCAATGGCACGGTCGTCCCGAGCCCGCTCGATGCGGTCTTCGGCAGCGGCCTGACCGATACGTTGTCGATCAACGACTCGATCGCCGGTTACGGCCAGCTGACCGTTCATCTGGGCGATCGGATCGATATCACCGGTGGTCTCCGCTACACGATCGACGATCGCAAGCTGAACATCAACGCGATCTCCAACGCCCAGGGCGGCGCGCTCGGCGTCGGCAAATATTCGGTGTCGTTCAACAAGCTGAACTATACCGGCATCGTCACCTGGCGGCCGACCGACGACTCCACCGTCTACGGCAAGATCTCGAGCGGCTATGTCGCAGGCGGCATTCTCAGCGGCATTCCGTACAAGCCGGAATCGCTGGTCGCCTACGAGCTGGGCGCCAAGACGCAGATGTTCGACAACCGCGTCCGTCTGAATGCCGCCGCCTTCTACAGCGACTATAAGGACCTGCAGACGCAGAACTTCATCAATGGCCGCCAGTTCTTCGACAATGCGGGCAAGGCGAAGATCAAGGGCTTCGAGATCGAGGCCGACGTCATCCCGGTTCGCGGCCTCGTGCTCAGCGGCAACATCGGTTACGCCGACCTCGAGTACAAGACGTTCATCCTGAACGGCGTGGACGTCGCCAGCGTGGCGCGGACCCCCTATAACTCGAGGTGGACCGGACGGATTTCAGCGCAATATGATGCGCCTGAATTCTCGAACGGCAGCCACCTCCAGGCGCGTGTCGAAGGCCGCTATCGGAGCAGCTATTTCCTCACGGCCACCCCGTTCCGGAACCTGACCGGACAGGTCGTGCTGGAAAATGAGAACAAGCAGCCCGGCTACTGGCTCGTCGACGGCCGCGTCGGCCTGATGAACGTGCCCATCGGCAGCTCGAGCTTCTCGGTTTCGGCCTTCGGTCAGAACCTGCTCGACAAGCAATATGTGTCCTTCGGTGCACCGGTGCTGTCGCTGGTGGGCACCTATGATCGCGGTCGCACCTACGGCGTCGAATTGGGCTTCGCCTTCTAAGATGCTGCAACCGCAGCTTTCCGGTCGTGTCGCGCTGGTCACTGGTGCCAGCCGCGGCATCGGCCGGGCGGTCGCACAAAGGCTGGCGTCGGCCGGCGCGACGGTGGTCGTCACCGCGCGCTCGGTCGGCGCCCCAGCCGTTCAGAAGCGGTTCGGGGCAGACCAGCAGGTCGACGGGACGCTGAACGAGACCCTTGCCCTCATCGAGGCAGCCGGGGGCCATGCGATCGCGCTGGCAGCCGACCTGGAGGATGAATCCCAACGGAATGCGCTGATCGAACGGACGATCGCGGCAGCCGGCGGGATCGACATCCTCATCAACAATGCGGGATTCGCCGACTATGCCCGCGTCGACGCGATGAGCGACGACACCTTCCGGCGGACCTTCGTCCATTATCTCGAAGCCCCCTTCGTGCTCAGCCGCGCGGCGATCCCGGCGATGAAGGCCGCGGGCGCGGGCTGGATCGTCAATATCGGCTCGGTCACGGCGATGCCGCCGCTCAGGCCCTATGCCGATTATGCGAAGGCCAGCGGGGACACCGTCTATGCCGCGACCAAGGCCGCGCTGAACCGATTCAGCCAGGGGCTGGCCGCCGAGCTTCTCGACTGGAACATAGCGGTCAATGTGGTCGCGCCGTCGACGGCGATCCGCACGCCCGGTGCCGACCAGTTGATCCCGAGCGATTATCCCACCGAAGACGTCGCCTATATTGCCACGACCGTCCTCGACATGTGCCACCTGCCGGCCAGCGAGCGGACCGGCAAGATCGCCTATTCGATGCAATGGCCGCACGACCAGCGGCTCGATGTTCGCACGCTGGATGGCCGCGATAGCCTGCCTCCGGCGCAACCGCCGGCATGGTCGCACCCGGCGATCATCGGCATGGCGGAATGGGCATGATGCGAAGGCTGGAAGGCAAGGTTGCGATCGTCGCGGGGGCGGGCGGAATCGGAACCGCGACCGCCTTGCGGCTGGCGCAGGAAGGTGCCGGCGTGTTGCTGGGCGACCTCGACGGCGATGCCGCCCGCGCCGATGCGGAAGCGATGGCCGCCGATGGCCACAAGGTGATCGGCATGGCCTATGATCAGGCCGACGATGCCTCGGTCGCCGCGCTCGTCGCCAGGGCGGTCGAGCATTTCGGCCGGCTCGACTTCATGCATGCGAACGCCGCGAACATGAAGGCGATCCGCGAGGATGGCGATGCCATCACCCTGTCGCTCGAAACCTTCGACGATACGGTGGCGGTCAACATGCGCGGCGTACTGTCCTGCGCGCGCCACGCCCTTCCCCATCTCGTCGCCAATCGCGGCGCCTTCGTCGTCACATCCTCCTCGGCGGCGCATATGGGCGAGCCCGAGCGGGTCGCCTACGCAATGACCAAGGCAGCGGTGAACGCGCTCGTCCGCCACATCGCCAGCCGCTGGGGCAAGGAAGGCGTGCGCGCCAATGCGATCGCGCCCGGCATGGTGATGACCGCCCAGATCAAGCAGAATATGCCCGTCGAATTTCAGCAGCAGGTTCTTGCCGCGCACCGCCACTGGCGTCTGGGCGAGAGCGAGGACATCGCCGCGATGGTCGCGATGCTCTTTTCGCCCGACGGCGAATGGATCAATGGCCAGGTACTCGCGGTCGACGGCGGCGCCTCGATCCGGCCCTGAAGGCCGACCCGGCCGGGAGTCAATCAGCGAGGGTCAGTCGCCCGGCCCAAGCACGGTCGGATCACCGATATGCATCGACCAGGCGACGTCGCGGCGCACGATCTTCCACGCGCCGTCGATCCGGCGCCAGCGGTCGACATAGTCGCCATGGGTGTCGAAGATCCGGTCTGCCCGCTCGCGCCGCCCCTGATGTCGCGCCTGGACATAGGTGCGGCTCAGATAGCCCTCGCCGTCGGGTTCGATCGCGATGCTGCCGAGCAGATGCTGCGACGGCCCGCATCCATCCAGAAAGGCACGAAACTGCTCGCGCATCGCTGCGATTCCGCCTTGTTCCCGGCCATCCCCATAATGGAAACGGACCTCGTCCGCGAAGACTTCGCCGACCGAGTCCCAAGCGCGCGAGTCGAGGATGCGGGCGAATCGCGCCAGCTGATTGCGGATCGCCTCGCGCTCATTTTCCATATTTCGCTCCGAATCACCCTCTTTGCTACGCAAAAGCTAAGGACAATCGTCCCGGACTGCCATCTTCCCGGCGCATTTCCCTTGCCGCATCGATATAAGTGAAATAGGTTCCGAAATAGCTTTATGCCAACGGAGAGGCTGCCCCGCGAGGGGCTCAAGCAGGAGAGCGGACATGGAAGACAATATCGCAGCGAAAGTGAGCGACGCCGACTTCGCTTATTATAATGGCAGCGGCCCGCAGATCACGACGCAGAGCTCGACGCTGATCAGTTCGTCGCCCTATCTCAACCATGCGGAGCTCCGCACGCTGATCGCGCAGGAAATGCTGCGCCGAAACGGCCCCGAGCTGCCCAACACCGCCTATATCCCCAACGTCGTCAAGATCCTGATGGAGCTTGAGAACTGGCCGCGCATCTTCCAGCTGTTCGAGGAAGAGAAGGCGCGCCTGCCCGAGTTCAAGGCCTGGCTCGAGGGCCGCAAGATTTCGCTGTTCACGATGGACGAGCTCAAGGATCCGAAGCCCGGCACGCTGCGCTCGGTGATCCACGACTTCGTGGTCAACAGCGGCTACAATATGGATCACTTCTATCAGGGAATGGAAATCAAGACCGATTTCGATTTCTACATGAAGGAGCGGACCCACACCCACGACATCGAGCATATGATCACCGGGTTCGAGACGAACCACGCCGGTGAGATCGCGCTGCTCGCCGCCAACTCACGCGCGCTCTACAAATATTTTACGCCGGAACTCGCCGCCTTCTTCAATCGGGTCAGCACCTATCTGAAGGCGAAGACGACGATGAAGAGCGGCCTCTTCTATCCGGAGGCCTTCAAGGTCGAGCTCGACGCCGAGGACATCGGCGCCGCCCAGGGCCGCGCCTGGAAGCATCCGCTTTTCCTGATCCCCTTCCGCGACTATCTCGACTGGCAGGTGCAGGACATCCGCGAGGAATATGGCATCACCAACCCGCCGCCCCCCGGCGAGTGGGCCTGGACGACCGCCGTCAGCGAAGATCCGCGCGGCGCCAATGACGACCACGCGATGGCCACCGCCGCCGAATAATCGTCGATCCGATTTTCGTCAGGGAGGGCGTCGCCGGGCAATCGGCGGCGCCCTTTCTGCATGCCCCCCGGCGGCATCGCTCCGATCTGGAGCAATCAACCGCCTCTCGCCGTCGCAATTCCGCTTTTGTACGGTCCCCCGGCTTGTTAGCTTCGGCGGGCAAGGGGATATCATGCTGAGCTATTTCATCGCGGCTCTGCCGCATTTTCTGGCCTATTTTGCCGGCGCGCTCGGGCTCGCGCTCGCATTTCTGGTGCTCTATGTCAGGATCACCCCCCATGCCGAATTCGCGCTGATCCGCCAGGGCAACAGCGCCGCCGCGCTGCAACTCGTCGGGACCTTCCTCGGCTTCGCCATTCCCGTCGCACTCGTGATCGCGCATTCGGTCAGCCCGGTTGACATGCTTCTGTGGGGGGCGGTCGCGGCGCTCATTCAGGCGCTCGTCTTCTTCGCCATAGCCCGCCTGCTGTTCCGCGCGATCGAGGACCGGATCAGCGAAGGCTGCACCGCGTCCGGGATATTCGTCGGCGGCATCGGCCTGGGCATGGGTATCCTGCAAGCTGCCTGCATGGTTCCCTGAGCACCGACCATGGACAAGAATGTCGCCCTGACCTCCTCGGTCGCAGCCACGCTCATCGCGGTCTCCGCCTTCACACCCTCTGCCGAGCCGCAATGGGAAGATCCGGTAGCCGATCTCGACACGGCGGTCTGCGTCGACAGCAGGGGATACCGGGTCGCCGACCCCAATTGTTACGAGGGTGACAGCAGCGGAAGCGCCAGCTCGGGTCATGGCGGCGGGCGATGGTTCTACGTCAACCGCGGTGCCCGCCTGCCATTCCTGCTCGATTCCGTATCCGGAGCGGTACGGGACGGCAGCGGATCGTTCGAGCGCCGCCCCGGCATATCCTATTATCAGGCGCCATCTTCGGTGAACATGACCCGATCCAGGGCGGTATCGCGCGGCGGGCTCGGCTCCAGCGGGCGGCGTTTCGGAGGCGGCTGGTCCTGAGCCCATGGAGCGTCGCCACCGCGGAGCCCGTGCCGACTGGCGCAGGCATGTCGAGAAACTCGGACTGATCTGGCACAGCAATGGCGACACACTCTATTGGGACGAATCCGTCCACTATGCACTGAGCGCGACCGACGTCGATCGGATCGAGACAGCAACCGAAAATGTCCATGCCCTGTTCGTCGAGGCGGGTTCGCATGTGGTCCGCGATCCGACCATGATGCGGCATTTCGGCATTCCGGACTATTGCCACCAGGCGATTGCCGACAGCTGGCGGGATCGGCCGCCGGCGCTGAACATTGGCCGTTTCGACTTCGGCTATGACGGATCGGGCGAACCAAAGCTGTTCGAGTTCAACTGCGACACCCCTACCGGCATGCTCGAAGCGGCGGTTGTCCAGTGGGACTGGAAGGAGCAGTGCTTCCCCGACCATGACCAGTTCAACAGTCTTCATGACAAGCTGCTGGCGCGATGGCACCGGCTGGCCCGCTCCCTGCCGGGCCGCAGGGCCTGGTTCACCCACGCCGCCGACCCGTCGCACGAAGACACGATCACCACGACCTATCTGCGCGATCTGGCGGAGCAGGCGGGCATAGCCACGCGTGCGATCCTGATCGGCGATATCGGGACCGACGAGGACGGCCGCATCGTCGACCTCGACGACTATCTGATCACCACGATCTTCAAGCTCTATCCATGGGAATGGATTGTCGACGAGCGCTACGGGCCCGACATCGTCCGGAACCTGCCGACGACCCTGTGGATCGAGCCGATCTGGAAGATGCTCTGGAGCAACAAGGCTATATTGGAAGTTCTGTGGACCCTGTTTCCCGGTCATCCGAACTTATTGCCGGCATCGAGCATCGCTGGAGCGATCGGCGACAGCCATGTCGCCAAGCCCTTCCTCTCGCGGGAAGGGGCGAATATCCGGATCGTGGAAGCGGGACAGGTGATCGCCCAGTCCGGAGGCAATTATGCCGGCGATCGCCTGCTATATCAGCAGAGGTTCCGGTCGGACGGATTCGACGGATATCATCCGGTTATCGGATCATGGATCGTCGACGGCGAAGCTGCCGGGGTCGGTATCCGTGAGGATGGGCTCATTACCGGCAATATGGCCCGCTTCATGCCGCACATCATCGACGGTTGAGGAACCGGCCCCCGGCTCACCCAGCCCTGCGCGACGCATGAAAAAAACGGGCGGAAGCCATGGCCCCCGCCCGCGGATTCATGGCCTATCGGCCTTCAATGCCGCTCATTCGGCCGCTTCGAGCGCCCGCTGCTCGGCAGCAGCCTCGGTCGGGGCCAGATATTCGCCCGGGCGGTTGCCGGTGTACTGGCCGTCGGCGAAGGTCTTCACGCCATTGACCAGCGTCAGGCGCATCGGCGCAGCCTGACGGGTGAAGCGCCAGGTCGTGCCACCCTCGCCATCCGGCACGTCGAAGCGCTTCTCCATGTCGCGATAGGCGATCTCGTCGAGGTTGAAGACCACGACGTCGGCACGACGGCCGGCCTTGATCTCGCCGGTGTCGTGCAGGCCAAAGAAATTGGCCAGCTTGCCCGTCTTGATGTGAATCGCCTGTTCGAGCGAGATCATGTCTTTCTTCACATATTTGGTGAAGAGCAGGATATTCTCGCCGCCGCCGCACAGCATCTGCAGATGCGCGCCGGCATCGGAGATGTTGCCCACCGAACGCGGGTCGTTCATCAGCTCGACAGTCAGCCCCTCATCCTTCGGGAAGGGTGCCATGTGCACGGTCGAGCGCGTGCCGTTTTCCAGGATCCACTGCGCCATCGCATCCGAGCGGTGGAGACCGCGGCTGTCGGCGAAGTCCTTGAGCGTGATGCCGACCGGGCCGGCGCCATTCTCGCTGTCGAGCAGGTAGAGATCCTGCGGGTTGTTCATCGGCGAATGCGGCCAGGCCTTGGTATCCCAGCTTTCGCGGGCGCGGGCGCGCCAGTCCGCATCGGCCAGCAGCCGCGCCTTTTCCTCATGCGTTTCTGCCAGCACGACCTCGTGCCAGACATAGTCGTTCGACTGGGCGAAGATCAGCGACTTGATCAGGCTGAGCGTGCTCGTGGGCGACACATGGGCATAGCCCGGCCAGATGTCGGCGCCCTCGGCACGCAGGCGGCCGAGCGTCTCCTGGAGCTTCGGAAGAATGTCCTTCTGGAACTCCAGCGTCGGCACCGCACCCGCGATCTGCATGCGGATGCCGCGACCCTTGGTCAGTCGACCGAGGCGTTCGAGGCTCGCCGGCCCCGTCTTCCGCATGAAGGTATCGATGATGCACTGATAGGTCGTGCCCGGATAGCGCTGCATCACGTCGAACAGAGCCTCGAACTCGGCATCGTCGGCGAGCAACGTCGGAATGGCGCGATCGTCGCCGTCATGGTCGTGCAGATTGTCCGACATGCCGAGCGCACCGGCCGCGAGGGCATCTTCGAGCAGCTCGGCCATGCGGGCAACCTCGTCGGCGGTCGCGGCGCGTTCCCAGGCTTCGACGCCCATGGCGGCGAGACGCAACGCGATATGTCCGACATAAGCCGAATAGTTGGTCGGCACGGTGACGTTGCGCGCCATCGAGGCCTTATATTCGGACCAGGTCTCCCAGTCCCACGGCACATGCTGCAGGAAGGGCTTGAGGGGGATATCCTCGAAGAAGGAGAAGATCTTGATCATCTCCAGCTGCGCGGCCTTCTCCTTCGACAAGGGGGCAGCGGTGAAGCCGCAATTGCCGAGGATGACCGTCGTCGCGCCATTGCCCGGCAGCGGATCGAGATCGGGCTGCCACCACATCGTCGCGTCATAATGGGTGTGGCTCTCGATGAAGCCGGGCGTGACGTAGCAGCCCGAGGCATCGAACGTCTCTTCGCCGGCGCGCGGCGCGAGGCCGGCGCCGACCTCGACGATGCGGCTGCCTTCGATGCGGACGTCCGCATCGAAGGCCTCGGCGCCGGTACCGTCGATCACCTTGCCGCCACGAATAAGCATTTTGGTCATTGGGCAAACTCCACTCTTACCGTCACTCTGCGGCGATCGCGGTCGGCTCGAGCGCGGCGGCCGGCTCCAGGAAAGCGCCGGGCTTGGCGCCGGTATAGGCGCCGTTGCGGAAGGTCGCCTCGCCATTGACCAGCGTCAGCTTCATCGGCGCAGCCTTGCGGGTGTAGCGCCAGGTGATGCCGCCCTTGCCGTCGGTGACGTCATAGACCTTTTCCATGTCGTGCTGCTCGATCTCGGCGAAATCGAATACGACCAGATCGGCGCGCTTGCCGGTCTTCACCTCGCCGATGTCGGTGAGGTGGAAGTGGTTGGCCAGTTTGCCCGTCATCGAATGCACCGCTTCCTCCAGGCTGATCGCCTTCTGGTCGCGCACATATTTGGTCAGATAGACGAGGTTTTCTCCGCCACCGCAGAGCATCTGGAGATGCGCGCCCGAGTCGGTGATGTTGCCGACGGTCTTCGGGTCGCGGATCATGTCGACGACCACCTCGTCGTCCATGTCGAACGGCGCCATGCGGACCGTCGACAGCACGCCGTTGCGCAGCAGCCATTCGGCCATCGCGTCCGACCGGTGCAGGCCCAGTTCCTCGGCATATTCGAGCAGCGTGCAGAAGGGGCCTTCGCCATTGTCCGAGCCCAGCTTGGTCAGCAGCAGCATGCCGGGGTTGTTCATCGGCGACTGCGGATAGCATTGCGTGTCCCAGCTCTCACGGGCGCGGGCGCGCCATTCCGGGTCGCGCAGCAGCTTTTCCTTGGCCTCGGCGCCGTCGGCCAGCACGACCTCGTGCCAGACATAGTCGTTCGACTGGGCGAAGATCAGCGACTTGTAGAGGCTGAGCTGACCGGTCAGCGGCACATGGGCATAGCCCGGCCACACGTCGATGCCGTCCTTGCGCATCTGCTCGACACGGTCGCGCATCGGCTGCAGCAGATATTTCTGATAGGCGACCGTCGGGATCGCGCCGGTCAGCTGGGTGCGCAGAGTGCGGCCCTTCAGCAGCTTTGCCATGCGATCGGTCTGCGCCGGGCCGGTGTCGCGCATCAGGGCGACGTCGATGATGCACTGGAAGGTCGAGTTCGGATAACGATCGAGCACGTCGAACAGCGCCGAGAATTCGGCATCGTCGGCCACCAGCGTCGGGATCGGGCGATTCTCGCCGTCATGGTCGAGCAGGTTGGTCGACAAGCCGAGCGCGCCGTTGGCCAGTGCATCGTCGAGCATCGCGGCCATCACCTTGCGCTCCTCGGCCGTGGCCGGGCGCTTCCACGCATCGAGGCCCATCGAGGCCATGCGGATCGCGATATGGCCGACATAGGCCGCGTTGTTGAGCGGCAGCCGGATCTTCTCCTTGACCGACGCCTTATATTCCGACCAGGTCCGCCAGTCCCACGGCACATGCTTGAGGAAGGGCTCGAGCGGGATATCTTCGAAGAAGGAGAAGATCTTCACCATCTCCAGCTGCGCATCCTTGTCGTCCGACATCGGCGCGGCCGTGAAGCCGCAATTGCCGGTGATGATCGTGGTCGCACCGATACCGGGCAGCGGATCCAGGTCCGCCTGCCACCACATGGTCGCGTCATAATGAGTGTGCGCCTCGATGAAGCCGGGCGAGACGATGCATCCGGTCGCGTCGAATTGCTCTTCGCCCTCGCGCGGCGCCAGATTCTGTCCGATTTCGACGATCCGGTCGCCCTGGATACGCACGTCACCGGGGCGGCGGTCGGCGCCGGTGCCGTCGACGATGGTGCCGTTCTTGATCAGCATGTCGGCCATGGCCTCTTCCTCTCCAAAAAATGCATGATGTCGGCAGGTTCGCCGATCCGGTCATGCACCCCCGCACGCCGGCTTCTGATTGTGGTGGGAAGCTATCGGGAGGCTGGCCGGCGGACAAGGAAGACATCCGCCATGCGCAGCGGCAGGTATCAATCGGCGACGCACAAGCGCATACCAGATGATCCCGCCTGTGCTTAGCGCTGGCCAATGTGCGGCGATTTTGCGCACAACCCCGGTCGAAAGGGGAGAGGAATGCCGCTTACCGAACTGATCGACAAGGATGCGATCCAGCAGGTCTATATCCGCTATTGCGAGATCGTCGACGCCAAGGATTTCGACCGGATGGACGAGGTCTTCCAGGAAGACTGCGTCGGCGATTACACCCAGGCACTGGGGCCGGGCGTGATCAGCCCGAACCGCGCCAGCCTGATCGCCTCGATGCACGCCAATCTCGGTCCGGATTCGAGCTGCGGCGCCACCCACCACAATGTGCTCAACTTCCGCATCGCCGTCGACGGCGACCGGGCGACCGCGAAGGTCCATTATTATGCGGTCCATCGCGGACGCGGTCGGTGGGCCGGCGCGCTCTATTCGATGTGGGGGCAATATGCGGACGACCTCGTCCGGACGCCCGCCGGCTGGCGCGTCGCGCGGCGGGTCTACACCGTCGCCCTGACCGAGGGTCCGTCAGAAGTCGTCGCCGGCCCCTGATCGCAGGCCAGCCAGGCGTTACGAAGCTCATAGCCCGTGACCAGATCGTTCCAGGTCACGTCCGGCACCTTCTCGAAACGCAGCCCCGGTATCGCGAGGAGGCGCAGCAGGAAGATGTCGGTCTCCTGGATCGCCAGGAAGGAGCCGGGGCAGCGGTGATGGCCGTCGCCGAAGCTCAGCACCGGCCCGCCCGCGCGATCGGCCGGGCAGCGGCCGGGCTGCGCCGCTAACGGCTTATCGCCGCTGACCGCAGGATCGGCGTTGACCGCACGGACGTCGACCGCAACCAGCGCGCCCTGAGGGATCTCTGACTCGCCGACCGACACCGGGCAGGTCGTGCGGCGGAAGATGGTGCCGACTACGGGTTCGAGCCGCAGCAACTCCTCGAGCAGCGCGTATCGCGCATCCTCGTCCGAGGCGAGATAATGGTCGCGCAGCACCGGATTCTCGATCAGATGCCACGAGCAGACGGTGATGAACTCGCGCGTCGTGACCATGCCGGCGGCACCATAGGTGATGCACTCGGTGAGGATTTCGGTGCCCTTATAGCCCTCCGCCAGCAGGTGCGAAATCACGTCCTCGCGCGGCGCGGCGCGGCGCACCTTCGCGCTCGGCCGGACATCGTACCAGTAGAAGCGCATCAGGCGATATTGCGCGACCAGCGCTTGCCACGTCTTGCGCAGCGCACCTTCGGCAGTGTCCAGCCCATCGGCGAAGAAGGCATTGATCCGCTTGTCGAGACCGGGCTTGCGGCTGTCGGTCAGACCCACCACCTGCGCGGCGACGCCGACGGCCATCTCCATCCCCATGGTGCTGAGTTCGCCCCGTCCCGCCCGCCGGAAGTCGCCGATCACCTTGTCGGCAAGGTCCGTCATCAGTTCGCGATAGCGGCTGTCCACCGCGCGCGGGGTGAAGAAGGGCGCGGTGAGCCGGCGCTGCTCGCGGTGAGTCTTGCCTTCGAGGAACAGGATCGGGACCTTGCCCTTCTCGGGCAGGCGCTCGAGCAGTTCGGCCTTGAACCCGGCCTGCTTGGTCGCATCGCTGCGCAGCAACTTCCGCGCGGCGGCGAAGCTGCGGATGTGCCAGGTGCCGTCCTTGTCGCGTTCGACGGGCACGCGCGACGGCCGGCGGCCAAAGGCGGTCCGCCGCTCATCGGGTTCGATTGTCGTTTCCATATCCATCTGGTTGGCTCCGATTTACGGAACCGAATTATCATAACCTCGGCAGCACGGCAACCTGATCCAAGGTGTCGTGTCAGGGGTGGTGACCGGCCATCTGCTCCATGACCGCTTCCAGGATCGGGCGCCAGGCGGTTGCGGCCGCTTCGTCCGCATAATCGTCGGCTGCTGCGCGGAGATGGGGAAGCTCCTCCTCGTCCCAGCTTTCCAGCGCCGTCTTGAGTTCGCGCGCCTGGTTGGTCCCGCGCGCCGACAGCGCCGCGAAGTGCCCGGCGGCAACGGCCGCGCCAAGCACGACCTTCGCCATCGCCCGATACAGGTCCATCGCCTCGCGCGCGGTGAAGCCCCGCGCCTTGAGCGCGCCGAGGAAACCGTCGACCGATTCGAGCTCGACCTCGATCCCCCAGCGCGCCTCGACGAACTCGATCACCAGCGACGGCTGCTGCCCGACCGAACTGAACAGCGAGGTGGCATGGTCCATCACCAGTTCGCGCCAGGGCTGGCCCCGGTCGATCGGCAGCGCGCGGATCGCCTGACGCCCGACGGCAAGGCGGATCAGCGCCTCGCGATTGTCGACATAGCGATACAGGGTCGCGATGCCGACGCCGAGCGTCGCCGCCAGTTCCTTCATGTTGAGGTCGGGCAGGCCCATCTCGATCGCCGTGTCGAGCAGGCGATCGAGGGTCAGGCGGCGCGGGCGACCAGCCGGCCGGGCGGGGGTAGAGTCTGATTTGGTGTCCACGCGGGTCATCTTCCCGTGCTTCGGCCGGGAATCAAGCGTCCTCTGGCAATTCCGGCGCCCAGGCCACGCCGTTGATGTGCGATCCCCCGTCGAGGAACAGAGTGTTGCCGGTCAGATAGCGGCTCTCCTCGCTCGACAGAAAGGCGATGACCGGCGCTATATCCTCGACCGGGTCGCCCATCCGTCCCATCGGATTCTGCGCAGCCATGATCGCCGCCGTTTCCGGGTTCATCTCGCGGAACTTGCGATAGGCCGCACTGATGCTCGCCGGACAGACGATGTTGCAGGTGATGCCATGCCCCGCCCATTCGCGCGCGGCCGTGCGGGTGAAGGCGCGCAGCGCTTCCTTGCCGACATTATATTCGGCCGAGCCGATATGGGCATTGACGCCGTTGAGCGACGCGATGCTGACGATGCGGCCCCAGCGCTTCGCCTTCATTACCGGGAACACCGCCTGCATCGCCCATTTCGCCGCCATGAGGGCCATGGTGAGGCCATGCTGGATCGCAGCGTCGCTCTTGTTCTCGATGCGGCCGAGCTGCGTTCCGCCCCAGGCATTGTTGATCAATATGTCGACCGTGCCGAAGCGGGCGATCGCCTCGGCGACCATCGCCTCGACCTGATCCTTCTGCATGACGTCGCAGGCGAAGAAATGCGCCCCCGTTTCTTCTGCGGCCCTGCGTCCGCCCTCAACATCGAAGTCGGCCAGCAGCACCTGCGCGCCGTCCGCCCGGAACCTCTCGACGACGCCCCGGCCGATGCCGTCGGCTCCGCCCGTGACGATCGCAACCTTGCCATCCAGCATGTCGGTCATGCGATCAACTCCGATACTGGGCGACGATCTCGCCGATCGCCGGGACGATATCGTTGCGGCGATAGCCGAGCAGTTCCACCACCTTGGGATCGGTATCGTAGAACAGGCTGTTGCCGCGCCCGAAGAAGATGGCGCCATCGGGCAGCATCGGATGCTCCTCGTCGCGCACCGGCGGCTTTTCGCGACCCACGCCCTCGAAGAAAGCCCCGAAATAATCCTGGAAGGACAGATTCTCGTCGCCGACAAGATAGGAGCCGCCCGGCTCGCCGCGCTCCAGCCCGCCCTCGATCGCTTCGGCGAGCGACTGGGTCGAGATGAAGTTGGTGCCCCCCGGAGGCGCGAATTCTGGCATCGGAGCGAACCTGCCCTCGGCATATTGGGTGTAGGCTGCAAACATCGGGATGACGAGGCCCGGGACCGCGCCGACGACGAAGGGTGCGTTGATGCTCATCGCGACGAAGCCGTCGTCGGCAAGTGCGGCGACGCCTTCGTCCGAGACCTTGCGCGATTTCACATAGGCGTTGGTCTCGACGAGGTGCGGCGCAGCCTGCGGATAAAAGCTGCCGACATTGACCGCACGCTTGATGCCGGCCTTCTTGGCTGCCTCGAAGAAGCGGGGCACACCGACCGAATTGGCGTCGTGCCAATGCTGGTCGCCCACCCCCGGCGGCTGGTGGCGCACGTCGTTGCCCGCCGCGAAGACGAGCGCGTCGAACTGGCCGAGCGCGTCGCGGTCGAAGTCCATGTTCACATAGTCGACCCGCAGGAAGGGCAGGTCGCCCAGCGGGGTGCCCGCGGCCGGCGGGTTACGGCCCGCGATGGTGACGTCATGGCCCTTGGCCTTGAGGTGGAGCGCGGCGCGCCCGCCGATCATGCCGGCACCGCCGACGACGATGATCTTCATATGCTTTTCCTTCGCATCAGAAATGGGGGCAGATCAGAAATTGAGGCCATTGCCCGACAGCACGGGCAGGTTGGTCCAGACGCCACGCGGATCGCGATACCAGCCGGCCGCGGCCAGCGCGCCGCCGTCGATATGCAGCGCGGTGCCGGTGATCCACGCCGCGTGCGGACTCGCGAGGAACAAGATGCCCGACGCCATGTCCTGCGGGGTGCCGAAGCGACCGAGTGGTATCCAGCTGGGGATATGCTCGCGATGCTCCTCGGGGATCATCAGCGACACCGGCACCTGCGGCGTGTCGGTCGTCTCCGGCGCGATCAGGTTGATGCGGATGCCTTCCGGCCCGAGTTCGAGCGCGAGGCTCTTGGTGAAGCCGGTGAGGCCCGCCTTGCATGCTGCATAGACCGCACAGTTGGGGATGCCGCGAAAGCCCTCGATCGACGACACGCAGACGATGCTGCTCCCCGCGCCTTTCTTGCGCAGCAGCGGGATCATCGCCTTGGTGACCGAAAACACCTGGCCGAGATTGGTCATGTAAAGCTGGCCGACCTCCTCGTCTGTCAGCTGCTCGAACGGCTTGGCCAGCATCAGGAAGTCGCCGACATTGTTGACGAGCACGTCGAGCCCGCCGAACGCCGCATCGACCTTCTGGCTGAGATCGGCGACTGCGGACGGGTCGGTCACGTCACCGACGACGACCAGCGCATCCGGGCCTAGTGCGGACTGCGCATCGGCCGCGCGCTGCTCGTCGATTTCGATGATGGCGACGCGGGCACCCGCATCGCGAAACGCTTCGGCGGCCGCCCGGCCGATGCCGACACCACCTCCGGTGACCAGCACGGTCTTGCCCGTGAAATCGTGCACCTGCCCCTCCTTTAGGATCATGTTCTCGTTCGACTCGATGGCTAACCCGACACACCGCCATTCGCAAGCCCGTACAACGCAATATGCAGCATCGTGACAGTTTGACTTTGCATTTGCGTTTTCCAGACGGCACAATGTTGCGAAATAGATCATGCGGAGGGGTGCGGACGATGTCCGGTGAAACGATGGAAGCGATGGTTCTCAACCGGTTCGGAGGTCCCGAGGTCCTCGAACTCGCGCGGATCGAGCGCCCACGCGCAGGGCCGGGCCAGGTGGTCGTGCAGGTAGCCTATGCCGGGGTGAACCCCGCCGACTGGAAGGCGCGCGAAGGCTGGCTTCAGCTCTACTTCCAATATGTCTTTCCTTTCGTCGTCGGCTTCGACGCCGCCGGTCTCGTCGCCGAAGTGGGCGAGGGCGTGACCGGCCTTGCGGTCGGCGACCGGGTTGTCACCGCGTCCAACCAGGGCAAGGGCGAACGCGGTTCCTATGCCGAATATGTGCTGTCCGACCGTGAGCGCGTCGTGAAACTCCCCGACCATGTCTCGCTGCGCGATGCCGCCTCGATCCCGACGGCAGCGATTACGGCATGGGAAGCCGTGTTCGACGTCGGGAGGACCCAGGCGGGCCAATATGTCCTCGTCAATGGCGGCGCGGGCGGCACCGGCGGCTTCGCCGTGCAGCTGGCGAATATGGCTGGCGCCAAGGTCGCGGCGACCTGTGGTCCCGCCAATATCGATTATGTCCGCAGCCTCGGCGCGGACCTGGCCATCGACTATCGCCAGGGCGACGTTCGCGCGCAGGTGGCGGCCTGGGCCCCTGCCGGGGTCGACCTCGTCGTCGACACGGTCGGCCAGGGTACGCTGCTCGACTCGATCGAGATGGTCCGCCAGGGCGGCATCGTCGCGCCGATCGGTACGCTGATCGCCGACGAGCCCATGCCCGATCCCGCGCGCGCCGCCGAACTGGGGGTGTCGATCGTCCCGACCATCGCCAATTTCGCCCGGCAGGAGCGCCAGCTGAACGCGCTCGTCGACGCACTCGGCGCTGGCAAGATCAAGGCGCCCGCGATCGAAGTCCTGCCGCTCGCGCAGGCGGGCGAAGCGCATCGCCGCGTCAAGGACGGCCATGTCCGCGGCAAGATCCTTCTCGCGGTCAATGAGGCGCTCGCATGATCTGGGTCGTCGACGAGGTCGAAACCAGGCCCGGCATGGGCCAGGCTTTCCTGGACGCCTATATGGCCGACTATGCGCCGGGCAACGAGGTGCGCGGCCTCAAGCTGGTGCAGACGATGGTCGAGCCGGCGATGTGGCTGGACGACGCGCCCAACCGGCTCCTGCTGATCTGGCAGGCCGATCATGCCGGCAGCGTCTGGGGCGCCAAGCATCAGGCGCGCGGCGACGAGTCGGTCTATCGCTGGTGGAACGAAACCGCACCGCAATATATCCTGTCGCGCAAGCGCGGCACCTATGCCCCGGCGGAGGCGCTGGAGGCGCTGGCCCATGTATAACCAACTGATCATCCCGACCTTCGCCCCGGAACACCGCCAAGAAGCGATGCGGACGATCGCGGAGGCGAGTGCGGCGCTCGACAGCGCCTCGATCCTGTTCGCCCCCACCCTTCCCGGCGTCTACAATGGCGGCGATGCGATCTGGCGGGGAAGCTTCGCAGACCGTGCGGCTTGTGAGGCGGCGTTGGCCAGTGACACATGGGCGCACGCGGCCCGACTGCTGGCCGACCCTGAGGTTACCGCCCATGCGGACAAAGTAGCCTTCCGGAACGGAAAGAACGGCGGGCCGGTCGAAGGCGGCGGCCTTTACCGCGTCGCCCTGTTCCGCGCCTCGGTGAACCCGACGCCCGAGCGGCTCGATGCCTTCGGGCAACAGACCGCGTCGATGCCGGGCGCGATCTCCTCGATCCGCCGCTGGCAGATCTCGACCGCCGACCATGCGTCGGGCCTCCACGAATGGACGCATGTCTGGGAACAGGAATATGCCGACCAGGCGGGGCTGGAAGGGCCCTATATGATGCACCCGGCACACTGGGCACATGTCGAGCGCTGGTTCGACCCCGAATATCCCGAGTTCCTGGTCCACCCGCTGCTCGTCCACACCTTCTGCGCGATAGAGCGGCCGGTGATCGTCGCCTGACTAGTCGCGTCAGTCGGCCGGCGAATAGGCCGGATAGTCGGTGTAGCCTCGCGCGCCCTCGGCGTAGATCAGCATCGGATCGAAGGTCGCGAGCGGGTGGCCGTGGCGGAAGCGGTCGACCAGATCGGGGTTCGCAATGAACGGCCGGCCGAAGGAGATCGCGTCGGCCGCCCCCTCCGCGAGCAGCGCTTCTGCACGGGCCTGATCGATGCTCTCGTTGAGGATCAGCGGGCCGTGCCAATGCGCGGCCGCCACGGCGCGATGATCGATCCCCTGCGGCACCTCCATCGCGATCAGATGGCAGTAGGCGAGGCCCAGCCCGTCGATCGCGTCGAGCAGCGTCGCATGGGTCTCCGCCGGGTCCTCGTCATGCAGATCGTTGAAAGGATTGCCGGGGCAGATGCGGAAGCCGACCCGGTCGGCCCCGATGCGCCCGGCCAGCGCTTCCAGCGTTTCGACCACGAAGCGGACCCGGTTCGCCACCGATCCGCCATAGCCGTCGGTGCGGCGGTTCGTCCCGGTCGCCATGAACTGGGCCGGCAGATAGCCCGAGGTGCAGTGGAGCTCGACCCCGTCGAACCCAGCCGCGATCGACCGCGCGCCGGCCGATGCATAGGCCTCGATCACGCCCGGAATCTCCGACGTCTCGAGCGCGCGGGGAACCATCGTCCCCGACATGCCGGTGGCGGTCCACAGCTTCGCATTGGCCTGGATCGCGGACGGGGCGATGATGTCGGTACCGGCCGGACGGTTCGCCTCGGCGGCGATGCGGCCCACGTGCATCAGCTGAGCCACGATCGCCCCACCGCGCGCGTGGACCGCGTCGGTCACCTTTTTCCAAGCAACCCGCTGGGCGTCGTCATAGATGCCTGGCGTGCGCGGATAGCCTTTGCCCTCGATCGACGGGTGAATGCCCTCGCTGACGATCAGGCCGGCATCCGCGCGCTGCGCATAATAGTCGACGTGCAGGTCGGTCGGCCGGTCCGCCTCGTCGGCGCGGCTGCGCGTCATCGGCGCCATCACGATGCGGTTGCGCAGGTCGAGCGCCCCCAGGCGCACGGGATCGAACAGTCCGGACATCAGCGTACCTTCACCTTGGGCGCGGCAGCCGATCCGCGCATCGTTGCGATGAATTTCTCCAGCGGTGCGGGCTCGGCCACGGGTCGGTCGGCCGGCCCGCTGCGCGCCCAGAATTCCCTCCAGGACGGGAAATAGTCATGATAGCCCCCCTCATAGGGCTCGCGACCGGGCCAGCGCATCTTGCGCGCGCCGATCGGCGGCTTGTTGAGGTCGGTCGCATACCAGTAGAGCGGCAGCCGGCGCCGGAAATACCAGCGGCCATCGATCCGCTCATAGCGATCGACATAGATCATCTGCATGATCACCCATTCGGGGCCGGTCTCATGCTCGTTCTTGGAATAGACGACCCCCTGCGCATGGTCGGGATCGTCGAACTCGATGATATGGCCGCCGATATGATGCGAGGTGCCGTCGAATTGCTGGCGCATCGTCTGGTCGAACCAGTCGCGCAGCGCCGCGCGGCCGGTGGAGCCATCGCCGACCTTGACGTCCTCGGGAAACAGGCCGACCCACGCATCGGCGTCGCGCATGTCGAGGGCGAGGCTGTATTTGGCGGCAAGCTGGCGGATCGCATCGATCGACTCGAGCCGGTCGAGCCGCCTGAGGATATCGTCGGTCACTGCTCCCTCCCAACGCAGACTCCAGCATCATTCCACTGGAAACTGTCGATTTGCGTTGATACACGTTCGATCAGCTTCGCATAGTGTAGTTTTACACGATAAGCGATTACGGGAGGGGACATGGCGTTCGATCGGGAAGTGGATCTGCTGGTGGTCGGGTCGGGCGCTGCCGCGCTGGTGGCGGCGCTGCGCGCGGCGAAGGCGGGCGCCGACGTCCTCGTGACCGAGAAGGGTGATCTCTGGGGCGGCACGTCGGCGACCTCTGGCGGCGGTATCTGGATCCCCGGAAGCCACCTCGCGGCTGCCGCCGGCAAGCCCGACGATCTGGAGGAGGCTTTCGGCTATGTCCGCCGGCTGACCGCGCCGAACGTCAAGGACGAGCAGATCCACGCCTTCATCGACAATGCCCACCGCATGCTCGCCTGGATCGAGCGCGAGGCGGACGTGGAATATGCCGCCCTGCCCTATCCCGATTATTATCCGGAGACCGAGGGCAGCCGCGACGGCTTCCGCACCCATTTGATGCCGGGCGAGATCGACGCCCGGACGATGGACCGCGCCACCTTCGACACGATGCAGCGCGCATCGCCGGCCGCCAGCCTGTGGGGGCGGATCAACTGGAAGCTGTCGGAAACCAACACCGTCCTGTTCCGCCCCAAGGGCTGGCTGGGCGTCACGCTCAAGGTCATGGCGGGTTATTGGCTCGACATTCCGCAGCGTCTGCGCAGCCCGCGCGACCGGCGCCTGACCCTCGGCACCGCGCTGATGGCGCAGCTCCGCAAGGCGCTCGATCGGACGGGCGCGACCTTCTGGCTGAAGAGCCCCTTCACCGGCCTGATCGAAGAGGGCGGCAGGGTGGTCGGTGCCACTGTCCGCCATGAGGGCCGCGAGCTGCGGATCGGCGCGCGCCGGGGTGTCATCCTCGCGGCCGGCGGGTTCGAGCGCAACGCCGCGCTGCGCGAGGAGCATCTGCCCGGCGCGCACCAGCCGCAGGCGAGCGGATCGCAGGTCAACAACGAGGGCGACGCGCTCTTCGCGGCCACGAAGCTCGGCGCTGCGACCCGCAACCTCGATTCGGCCTGGTGGGCGCCGGTCTTCCGCATTCCCGGCGAGGACCGCGCGCGGCTTTCGACGGTCGAGCGCGCCCTGCCCTACTCGATCATCGTCAACCAGGCCGGCAAGCGCTACGCCAATGAGGCGCTGTCCTATCACCGGTTCGGCGAGGCGATGATGGCCCGCCACCGTCCGGGCGCCGGCACCGATCCCAGCTGGCTGGTCTTCGACAGCCGCTATCGCGCCCGCTATCCGGCCGGCCCGGTGATTCCCGGCTTTCCCGATGCGATGCTACCCGCCGCCGTCCGGCAGGTGCTGGTCAAGGCCTCGACGATCAGCGAGCTGGCCGAGAAAATGAAGCTCGACCCGACCACGCTGAAGGCGACCGTGCAGCGCTTCAACACCATGGTCGGCCAGGGTCGGGACGAGGATTTCGGGCGCGGCGATGCCACCTATGACCGGCTCTATGGCGATCCGCGCGTCTCGCCCAATCCGTCGCTGGGGACGGTCGAGAAAGCGCCTTTCTATGCGATCCCGCTCTATCTGGGCGACATCGGCACCAATGGCGGCCTCGTCACCGATGGCCGCGCCCATGTGCTGCGTGAGGATGGCAGCGCCATTCCCGGCCTCTATGCGGTCGGCAATCTCGCCGCATCGGTGATGGGCTACAGCTATCCGGGCGCCGGCGCCACGCTCGGCCCGGCGATGACCTTCGGCTGGCTTGCGGCGGCCGATGCGATCGGGATCAACGAACCCGCCTGAACAAGCGAGGCCCGGCGGGGTGGCGAGCGATGGCCCGCCACCCCGCTCGCCATCAGGCGAAGGCGCGCTTCAGCGCGGCCGCGCCCAGCGCTACGGCCTGGTCGGCGATCGGCGACAGTCCGAAGAAGCTCGCAAAGCCATGAATGCCGCCCGAGAAATCGTGGAGATCGGTCGGCACGCCGGCTTCACGCAGCCGCACGGCATAAGCGAAGCCCTCGTCATGCAGCGGGTCATTCGCCGCCAGGATGATCGTCGCGGGCGGCAGGCCCGACAGGTCCTTCGCGCGGATCGGAGCAGCGAGTTCGCTCGGCTGCGCGTCGCCGATATAGGCCTTCCAGAAGAAGGCCATCATCTCGTTCGACAGGAAGCCGCCCGCCGCATTGGCGCGGTAGGAGCCATTGTCGAAATCATTGTCGATCACCGGATAGAACAGCACCTGTGCCAGCGGGGCATGCGGCTTGCCGCGCAGCGACAGGGCGGTCGCCGCAGCGAGATTGCCCCCGGCACTGTCACCGATCACCGCATAGCGGCTGCGATCGACGCCGAAGCTCGCGGCGCGCGCGGGCAGGCCTTCGACCGCTGCGACGCAATCGAGCAGCGGCGCGGGAAAGGGATGCTCGGGCGCCAGGCGATAGCCGACCGACAGCACGGCGCAGCCGGCCTCCTGCGCGATCTTGCGCGCCAGCCCGTCATGCGTCTCCAGCGTTCCGACGACCCAGCCGCCGCCATGGAACAGCACCGCGACCGGCAGCGTCTCGCCCGGCTTCGGGTGATAGAGGCGGGCGGGCAACGGCCCGGCGGCACCGTCGACCTCGACGTCGCGGACCTCGGCAACCTCGACCGGCGGCATGGGCATGGGATTGTCCATCATCGCCCGCATCGCATTCGCCTCGAGCGGGTCCGGCAAGGCGAAGCCGCTGGCGGCCATGGCATCAATCATTTGCTGCAAGGCTGGATCGATCATTCTATTCCCTCTCCTGATGCTGGACCTGATGCCCGAAGAATATGACGACATGCCCGGCGTGCTCGCCGCGCTGTTCGCGAGCCTGCTGGACGAAGAACCATGGGCTGCCTTTCTCGGCCGCCTGTCGAAGGCGTCGGGCGCGACCTGGGTCACGCTGATCCTGACTCCGCGATCGGCCGAGCAGCCCGGCATGATCCTGACGCCCAATGCCGATCCCGGTGTCGGCGCCGACTATAGCAGCCGCCTGTTCGCCGACGATCCCTTCATCGGCCTGCCCGACGGCAAGGTCGAGCATTTCCGCGATTTCGTCTCGGCGACGATGCTCGACCGCAAGAGCGCCTTCCGCGAGTTCGTCGAGCATACCAGCGACGAGATATTGGGTGTCGATATCGGCGAGGCGAGCCGGCTCGAGCTGCGGCTGCGCCTGACCCGCGCGGCCGACCAGCCGCGCTTCACGGTCGAGGACCGCCGCAAGCTGGAGAAGATCGTTCCGCATCTGCGCATCGCGCTGGCGCTGTTCGAGCGGATTGCTTCCGGCGAGACCGAGCAGCGCATCTATGCGGGCGCGGTCGCGCAGATGGCGGTCGGGTTGATCATCCTCGACCGCAAGGGCAAGGTTCTGCGGCTCAATGCGCCCGCCTCGACCATATTGGCGGAGCAGGACGGGATCGCGCTGCGCAACGGCGCGCTGACTTTCGACGATGCCGCGCTCGGCCGGCAATTGCAGGACCGCCTCGCGCGCGGCGAAGACGGCGCGCCCATGACGATCCGGATCGAGCGCCCCTCGGGCACGGGCGATCTGCTGCTGGTCGCAGGACAGGCGCCCGCCCCCGACTTCATATCGGCGGGGGGTGGCCCCGCGCTGGTGCTGTTCCTGACCGACCCGACCCATGGTCCGCGCATCTCCGCAGAAGCGATCCGCGACTTGCTGGGCCTCACCCAGGGCGAGGCTGCGGTCGCGGCGCATCTGGCGGAGGGACTGGCGCCAGCCGAAGTGGCGGCACGGCTCGGCATTTCGGCCAACACCGTGCGCGCCCATCTTCGGTCGATCTTCGGCAAGACCGGGGTCAAGCGGCAGAGCCAGCTGGTGCAGCTCGTCCATCAGAGCCTGCCCAGCCTGTCGCGACCCGCCGGCTGACCTCTAGAGATCGAGCGGCGGGAAGGACGACAGCAGCGCCGCATCGACCAGCTGCGCCTGACCGTTCACCCCGGCGGCGTTGCGCGACAGCAGGAACAGCGCCACCTCGGCGATGTGCTGCGCCGACAATCCACCGCGATAATCGGGGTCGGTGAGCTCGGCCTTGATCGAGTCGTCCTGCTCCAGCCCGTTCATCGGCGTCAGCACCATGCCGGGACAGATCGCGTTCACCCGCAGCTGCTTCTCCGCAAAGGCCCGGGCTGCCGAGCGGACCAGCCCGACCATGCCGTGCTTCGACGTGGCATAGGCCGCCGCTTCGGAGAAACCGATCACCCCGGCCGCCGACGCCGTGACGACGCAGGCACCGCCGGCACGCGAGCGCGCCAGCGCCAGCTGCAGGCCGAGGAAGGTCCCGCGCAGATTGACCGCGATGATCTTGTCGAACAGCGCGGGGGTCACCTGATCGAACGGGATATAGGGCTGCAGCATCCCGGCATTGAGGAAGGTCAGGTCGACCCCGCCGAACGTGCGCTCGGCAGCGTCGAACATCGCCTCATTATCGGCATCGCTGGAGATGTCGGCTTTGACCGCGATGGCGTTGCCGCCGGCCTGGACGATGAGCGACGCGGTAGCATCCGCGCTCTCCCCGTTCAGGTCGGCGACGACGACCGATGCGCCCTCCGCCGCGAGACGCCGGGACGCGGCACGGCCGATTCCCGACCCGCCACCGGTGACGATGGCGACCTTGTTCGCGAACATGGGCCCGGTCACTCCGCTGCGATCGCGGTCTTCTGCTGGTCGCGGAAGTGGGGGATGACCTTGGTGCCGATGTTGCGGATCGTCTGGAGGATCGATTCGTGCGGGATCGTCCCCATCTGGAACAGGAACAGCACCTCGTCGGCGCCCGCCTCCTGCAGCCGCGTCACATAGCGGATGCAGTCGTCGGCATTGCCATAGGCGTCCTGCGCGACCGAATAGTTGCTGGTGTGCTCGTCGCCGATCTCGATCTTCTCTTCGGACAGATAGGTGACGATCGCTTCCTTGCCCTTGCTCAGCGCAGCTTCCTGCTCCTCGGCTGACAGGTCGTCGATCGAAGGCTTGGGGCCACCCTGATACCAGTGGGCGATCGCCTCGGCGAAGAAGCGCTGACCGCGCAGGCCGATGCGACGGGCCTCCTCGCGGTCGTCGAGCACGCAGGCGGCACAGAAGGCGGCGAGATGCTCGGTCGGCACGACGCCGACCTGGTCCTCGACCTTCCGGTTGCGGAAATTCTCGCGATAGACCGCATTTTTGCGGGCGATTTCCTCGGGGCCGGAGAAGCCCAGAACAAGCGCGCCGATGCCGCGACGGCCGGCCAGCTCCAGCGTAGCCTCGCGCGTGCAGGCATAATAGAGCGGCGGATGCGGCTTCTGCAGCGGCTTCGGGTGGATCGGACGGCGCGGAATCTGGATGTACTGGCCATCATGCTCGATCTCGTCCTGCGTCATGATCTTCGGGATCAGATACATCGACTCGTCGATCATCGGCTGCAGCTGGGTCAGGTCATAGCCGAAGGTGCCGGCTTCCTGCTGGGTACCGCCCTTGCCCATGCCGAAATGGACGCGGCCGCCCGACAGGATGTCCAGCGTCGCGATCCGCTCCGCCACCTTCACCGGGTGGTTCATCGCGGGCGGCAGGCAGACGACGCCATGGCCGATGCCGATGCGCGAAGTCTTGCCGGCAAGATAGGCCAGCATCGTCTCGGGCGCGGACATATGGGCATATTGGGTGAGCGCCGTGTGCTCGACGCACCAGACCGTGTCGAAGTCCATCTGCTCGGCGAGCAACACCTGCTCGACGATCTCGTTGAAGCAGCGCACCTCCGATTCGGGTGAGGGGTCCGCCATCTGCGCTTCGTAGATGATCGAGAATTTCATGATGTCCGCTCTCCTTAAACCTGGCCGGTCTTCGTATCGCCGGCTGCATCCGGGTGAGAGACTATGTGGCGCGGAAATGCGCGGCATCGTCCAATCGGACTATGCGGCCCAAGCTCCCATGCGGCACGTTTGCGCCAACGACATAACCCATGAGGAGGGGACGATATGGTCAGGCTGTCGCATCGCGGAATCTGCATCAGCGACATGGAGGCCTCCGAGCGCTTCTATCGGGAGGGCCTGGGGTTCGAGGACCATCAGGACTATGGGATCATCGAGGGTCCCGACATGGACAAGACCATGGAGCTTCCCGGCGTCCGCCTGCGGGCAAAGATGCTCCGCCACCCCGATGGCCCGGTCATCGAACTGCTGCACTTCCTCGCACCCGAGGCATCCGGCCCGCGCGAGCGCCGGTCGACGCTCGACTATGGCCTTGTCCACCTGTCCTTCTATGTCGACGACATCGACGCGGCGGCGGCGCGGATCGCGGCGGCGGGCGGCCACGTCCATGAAAGCACCCGCGCGCATTATGCCGAGAACGATACGACGATGCTCTACTGCACCGACCCCGACGGGGTGCGGATCGAGCTGATGAAGGCGCCCGGCGTCGCCGCGCGCTTCTCGCACAGCGGGATCTGCGTCGACGATGTCGATGTGTCGCTGGCCTATTATCGCACCCTGGGCTTCGAGCGGGCCGAGGATTATGTTCTCGACCAGGGCCTCGACTGGCTCGGCGTGATCAACGAGGTGCCCGGCATCAAGCTGCGCGCCCAGATGATCCGCGACGCCGAGGGCAATACGCTCGAACTGCTCAAGGTGTTCGAGCCCGGCAGCAAGGGGCAGCGGACGCGCCGTCCGCTCAACCGCTTCGGCCTGACCCACATCGCCTTCTGGGACGACGAGCCCGAGAAGACGGCGGCCGAGCTCACCGCGCGCGGCGGCCATTTCGTCGAGGCGGCGCATGTCCGCACCCCGGTGATCGAGCTGATGCACGGCGCCGACCCGGACGGCGTCCGCATCGAGCTGATGCGACCGCTCGTTACGGCCTGAGCCGAAGATGGCTGCTGGGCATCAGCCCAGCTGCTCGGCCATTTCCGCCAGTTCGAGCCAGCGCAGCTCGGCCTCTTCCTTCTTCAGGCGGGCGGCGTCGATCGCCCTGGTCAGCGCGTCGAAGCGGGCCGGGTTGCTGGCATAGAGATCGGGGTCGGCCAGCGCCGCCTCGTCGCGGGCGATCGCGGCTTCGAGCTTTTCGATCTCGCCCGGCAGCAGGTCCAGTTCGCGCTGGTCCTTGTAGCTGAGCTTGGTCTTGGCCTTGGTCGCGGCCGCGACCTGCGGAGCCGTCTTGGCCGCAGACGGACGGTTGCGCGCCGCCGCATCGGCCGCGCGCTGCTTCTCCCAATCCTCATAGCCACCCGCGACGATGTCGACCTTGCCGCTGCCGTCGAGGCCGAGCGTGACCGTCACCGTCCGGTCGAGAAAGTCGCGATCGTGGCTGACGATCAGGACGGTGCCCTCATAGTCGGCGATCACCTCCTGCAGCAGGTCGAGCGTCTCCAGGTCGAGGTCGTTGGTCGGCTCGTCGAGCACCAGCAGGTTGGACGGCCGGGCGAATTCGCGCGCCAGCAGGACGCGCGACCGCTCGCCGCCGGACAGCGTGCCCACCTTGGCGTCGGCCATCGACGGCTCGAACAGGAACTCCTTGAGATAGCCGTGGATATGCTTGCGGTTGCCCTGCACCTCGATCCAGTCGCCACCATCGGCGAGGACGTCGCGGACGCGCTTCTCGGGCGCCATCAGCTTGCGCTGCTGGTCGATGACGATGCCGTCGAGCGTCTTCGACAGCTTCACCCGGCCGCTGTCGGGCGCCAGTTCGCCGGTCAGCAGCTTCAGCAGGGTCGACTTGCCCGCGCCGTTCGCGCCGACGACACCGATGCGGTCGCCGCGCGTGATGCGGAAAGTCAGGTCGCGGATGATGGTCCGGTCGCCGAAGGCCTTGGTGACATGCTCGGCATCGATCACGACCTTGGTCTTGACGTCGTCGGCGCCGATCGAAAGCTTGGCGGTGCCTTGCGGCCCCATCATCGCCTTGCGCGCCGCGCGCATCTCGATCAGCTTGGCGAGGCGGCCCTGATTGCGCTTGCGCCGCGCGGTGACGCCGCGGTGGAGCCAATGTTCTTCCAGCTTCAGCCGCGCGTCGAGCCGCTCGGCATTGCGCGCCTCGTCCTCATAGACCTTTTCGGTCCAGGCTTCGAAGCCGCCGAAGCCGACTTCGTTGCGCCGGATGGAACCGCGATCGAGCCACAGCGTCTGCTTGGTGAGGCGGGTCAGGAAGGTGCGGTCATGGCTGATCACGACGAACGCGCCGCCGAAGCGGCCGAGCCAGGATTCGAGCCATTCGATCGCGGCGAGGTCGAGATGGTTGGTCGGCTCGTCGAGCAGCAGCACCTCGGGCTCCTGCGCCAGCGCGCGGGCGATGGCGGCACGGCGACGCTCGCCGCCGCTGGCGGTGGCCGCCTCCCGGTCGAGATCAATCCCGATCTGGCTGGCGATCGCCTCGACGACATGGGCCGGCGGCGCATCGGCGCCCGCCAGCGCGAAATCGCGCAGGGTCGCATGGCCCGCCATCGACGGCTCCTGCTCGAGCATGATGACGCGCGTGCCGGGCACGATCGTGCGCAGCCCCTCGTCGGAATCGATCTTTCCGGCGAGCAGCTTGAGCAGGGTCGTCTTGCCCGCGCCGTTGCGCCCGATCAGGGCCAGGCGGTCGCGCGGCGCGATATTGATGTCGAGGCCCCGGAACAGCCAACCGCTGCCCTGCACGACGCCGAGATTCTGATAGGATAGGATGGGAGCGGACATGTGTCTTACTGATGCAACAGGTCTGGGCTTTCTGCCGAAGCACGAACATTCATGCCCTATTCAAGCCCATGACCCTATGCCTATACCCCATGTCAATGCGTAACCCCGTTGCCGCCCTTTCGCTGGCGTTGCTTTTCGTTGCCGCGTCGCCCGCTTCGGCGGACCGGAATCGCGTGCCCGAACAGGATGCGCTGCGCGCCGGGGTGCAGTCGGGCGAATATCTTCCCTATTCCGAAATGCGTGCCCGGGCCCAGGGTCGGGTCGAAGGGCGCATGATCGGTTCGGAATTCGATCCGGGAACCGGACGCTACCGTTTCAAGTTTCAGCGAGGCGGTTCGGTGATATGGATGGACATGGACGGCCGCACCGGTCGCGAACTGGGTCGCGTCGGCCAATGAACTCGACCCCGGACGGGGTTCTGAAAAGGGGAATCAATGCGCGTCCTTATCGTCGAGGATGAACCGAATCTGGGCCGCCAGCTGCGCGCCACGCTCGAAGGCGCCGGCTATGCCATCGACCTCGCCACCGATGGCGAGGACGGGCATTTCCTGGGATCCACCGAAAGCTATGACGCGATCATCCTCGATCTCGGCCTGCCCGAAGTCGACGGGCTGACCGTGCTCGATCGCTGGCGCCGCGAGGGCCGCGACGTGCCCGTTCTGGTGCTCACGGCGCGCGACAGCTGGTCCGACAAGGTCGCAGGGCTCGACGCGGGCGCCGACGATTATCTGACTAAGCCCTTCCAGACCGAAGAGCTGATCGCTCGCCTGCGCGCGCTGATCCGCCGTGCGTCGGGCAATGCTTCGTCCGAACTGACGGCGGGCGACGTCCGCCTCGACACGCGCAGCGGCAAGGTGACGCTGGCCGGCGAGCCGGTGAAGCTGACCGCGCAGGAATATAAGCTGCTCAGTTACCTGCTCCACCACAAGGGCAAGGTCGTCAGCCGCACCGAGCTGATCGAGCATATTTACGATCAGGATTTCGACCGCGACTCGAACACGATCGAGGTCTTCGTCACGCGTATCCGCAAGAAGCTGGGCCAGGACGTGATCACGACCATCCGCGGCCTCGGCTATTCGCTGGATGATC
This sequence comes from Rhizorhabdus antheiae, assembly GCF_049889055.1. NCBI lineage: Bacteria > Pseudomonadati > Pseudomonadota > Alphaproteobacteria > Sphingomonadales > Rhizorhabdaceae > Rhizorhabdus > Rhizorhabdus antheiae. The sequence goes on from NZ_JBLTWO010000001.1 coordinate 468,039, forward strand.
CCGCTTAAGGCGATGCCGGCCGCTTTGAAGGGCTGGTTCTCGCGGGAGGCCGGCCCACGGCGCCATTCGACCGGCTCCCTCACCCGCCGCATGATCTCGATCGCGGCGTTGTGGATCATCGTCCTGCTCGTTGGCGGCGGCTTTGCGCTCGACCGCGTGCTGAGCGAGGCGATCACACGCAATTTCGACGGGCAGCTCGAATATGTGCTGAACGCGATGATCGGTTCGGCCGAAATCGGCCCGGACGGCGAAGTCCGCTTCAACCGGCCGCTCGGCGACCAGCGGTTCCTGGAACCCTATTCGGGGCTCTACTGGCAGGTCTCCGGGCCCGGCCATGAGCCCTTCCGATCGCGCTCGCTGTGGGACCGGGCGCTGCGCCAGGATGCCAAGCATCATGGCCGCGCGCTCCATGTCGACAATAGCGACGAGTTCGACGGCGAACCGTTGCGCGTGCTCGACCGCGAAATCCGCCTGCCCGGCTCCGACACCGAATGGCGCTTCGAGGTCGCCGCCAGCCGCGCCGCGCTCGACGACCAGATCGCGGTGCTGCGACGGACGCTGGTCCGCTCCTTCGCGATATTGGGCCTCGGCCTGATCATCCTCGCCGCGCTGCAGGCGACCTATGGCCTGTGGCCGCTGCGCAGCCTGCGCCGGGCGGTCGCCTCGGTGAGTTCGGGGATCAGCTCGCGGATCGAGGCACGCTTTCCGAATGAGGTCCAGCCGCTCGTCGACGAACTCAACGAACTGCTCGCGCATAATGAGCGCCAGGCCGAGGAGGCGCGGCGCCACGCCGGCAACCTCGCCCATGCGCTCAAGACCCCGCTGACCGTCCTGATGAACGAGGCTACCGCCAACACGCCCGAGCTGGCGGAGACGGTCGTGCGCTCGACCACGATGATGCGGCGGCAGGTCGACCACCATCTCGCCCGCGCCCGCGCTGTCGGACGCCGCGCCAACGCCCAGGCCCGCGCCGAGGTGTGGCCTTCGCTCAAGGCGGTCGAACGCGCGGTCAACCGCATGCACCGCCACGTCACCGTCGATCTGGCCGGCGACAAGGACGCGATCGTCCATGTCGAACGTCAGGATCTGGACGAGATCCTCGGCAATCTGATCGAGAATGCCGCGAAATATGGTCAGGGCCGGGTGTTCGTCACGGTCGGCCGCGTGGTTCGGGACTTGCCGGGCAACCGCAAGGCCGAACAGATCGAGATAGTGATCGAGGATGACGGCCCCGGCATTCCGGAGGCCGAACGCGGCAAGCTGTTCGAGCGCGGCGCGCGGCTCGACACGGGCAAGCCCGGTACCGGTCTGGGTCTCGCGATCGTGCGCGACGTGATCGGCATCTATGGCGGATCAATCATGCTCGAGGAGAGCGAGGATCTGGGCGGTCTTCAGATCCGCGTGCGGCTGCCCGGCGGCGGAAGCTGATCGCGCGTCAGAGCGCCTTGCCGGCCCGCCCGGCCAGTTCGACCACATATTGCCAGGCGACCCGGCCCGAGCGGCTGCCCCGCTGGGTGGCCCAGGCGATCGCGTCGAGCGGTTCGAACTCCAGCCCGTAGCGGTCGGCATAGCCCTTCACCATCGCGACATAGGCATCCTGGTCGCAGACGTGGAAGCCCAGCGAGAGGCCGAAGCGATCGGCCAGCGCCAGCTTGTCGTCGACCACGTCGCGCGGGTTGATCGCGCTGTCCTGCTCCTTCAGATCGCGCGGTACGATGTGGCGACGATTGGCGGTGACGTACAACCGCGCATTGGCCGGGCGCGCCTCGGCCCCGCCCTCCAGCATCGACCGCAGGATACGCGGCCCCTGCCCGCCCGCTTCTTCGTCGAAGCCAAGATCGTCGATGAACAGCAGGAAGGCGCGCGGCACCTCGGCGATCAGCGCGAACAGGCGCGGCAGATCCTCGATCTTCTCGCCCGCGATCTCGATCAGCGCGATGTCCTGCCCCTCGCCGCGCAGATGCCCGACCGCCGCCTTGACCAGCGCCGACTTGCCCGCCCCGCGCGCGCCCCAGAGCAGCACGTCATGCGCCGCCGCGCCCTGGGCCAGCCGCCGCGCATTTTCCAGAAGAGCGGCCTTCTGCGCGTCGATGCCCGTCAGCAGGTCGAGCGGCAGAGGCGCAAAGGCCCGCGCCGCCGCCAGGCCGTGATCGCGCCAGACATAGGCCGCATGCGCCGCCGGATCGGCATGCGGCGCCGGCGGCGGCGCGAGACGTTCGAGAGCGTCGGCGATGCGGCGGAGCGTGTCGGGATCGGTCATGCCGGAGGCTTAAAGGCGAAGGGGACACGCTTCAACCAGTCGGCGCAGCTTTACGCCTCCATCCCATATTGCTTGAGCAGGTCGTACAGCGTCGGTCGGCTGATCCCCAGCATCTTGGCGGCGCTCGATATATTGCCCTCGCTGCGGGCCAACGCGCGGCTGATGGCGGTGCGGTCGGCGACCTCGCGGACGGCCTTCAGGTTCAGATAGCCGCCATCCTCGCGCTCGGGGGCGAGGTCGAGGTCGTCGGCGGTCACCAGCTTGCCGTCGGCCATGATCACCGCGCGCTTGAGCTTGTTCTCCAGCTCGCGGACATTGCCCGGCCAGCGCCAGCCGTCGATCGCGGCAAGCGCGTCGGGGGCGAAGCCCTTGACCGGCGAGCCCATCTCGCGCGCCAGCCGGCGGAGCAGCGCGCGGGCGATCAGCAGCGCGTCGCCGGGCCGTTCGGCCAATGTCGGAATGCGCACGACGATCTCGGCAAGGCGATAATAGAGGTCCTCGCGGAAACGGCCCTCGCCGATCATCGCTTCCAGATTCTGGTGGGTGGCGCAGACGATGCGGGTGTCGACCGCGATCGCCTTGCGGCTGCCAATCCGCTCGATCACCCGCTCCTGCAGGAAGCGCAGCAGCTTGACCTGGAGCGGCAGCGGAATGTCGCCGACCTCGTCGAGGAACAGCGTACCGCCCTGCGCGAGCTCGATCTTGCCCTCGGTCGTCTTGATCGCCCCGGTGAAGGCGCCTTTCTCATAGCCGAACAGCTCGGCCTCGAGCAGATTCTCAGGGATCGCGGCGCAGTTGATCGCGACGAAGGCCCCGGCGGCGCGCTTGCTCGCCCGGTGCAGCATCCGCGCCAGCACCTCCTTGCCGGTGCCGCTGGCGCCGAGCAGCATCACCGACACGTCGGTATTGGCGACGCGCTCGATTGTGCGGACGACCTTGAGCATCGCGGGGTCGTTGGTCAGCAGTCCGCTATCCTCGTCGACGCCCTGCTGCGCCTGGAGCCGCGCATTTTCGCGCTCCAGATCATGCAGCTGGAAGGCGCGGGCAACGATCAGGGCCAGTTCGTCGATCTCTACCGGCTTGTGGTAATAATCATAGGCGCCCGCCGCGATCGCCCGCAGCGCGCCTTCGCGCGCGCCATGGCCCGATGCGACGATGACCTTGGTATCGGGCTTGAGCGACAGGATCGCGTCGAGCGTCGCGAACCCCTCGCTAGTGCCGTCAGGATCGGGCGGCAGGCCCAGATCGAGGGTCACGACCGCCGGCTCGTAATGGCGCAAAGCGTCGATCGCGGCTGCCCGCGTCGTGGCGGACACCACCTCATAGTCCTCGAACGCCCATCGCAGCTGCTTCTGCAGCCCCTCGTCATCCTCGACGATCAGCAGGCGCTGGCGCGGACCGCTCATGCGCGCGCCCCCGCCCGATCGGCGGCCGGGCCGGTCAGCGGCACTTCGGGCAGCAATATGGCGAAGCGGCTTCCTTCTCCCTCGCGGCTGTACACGTCGATCCTTCCGCCCATCGACGCGACGATCTCGCGCGCCTCATAGGTGCCGATACCGAAACCGTCTTGCTTGGTCGACGAAAAGGGGTGGAAAAGGCGTGTGCGGATGAATTCGGGCGCCATCCCGCACCCCTTGTCGACGACCTCGACGACCGCCTGCCCGTCACGGCGCAGCAGGCGCACCTCGACCGGCCGTCCCGGCGGGCTCGCATCGATCGCATTCTGGACGAGATGGCCGAGCGCCTGGCCGAAACGGTCTGGATCGACCGAAGCCGCGACGTCGTCCTGGCTGACGATATGGACCCTGGCCGCGTCGACCCGGTCCCTGACCGTCTCCTCCACCAGCATGCGCAGCGCGTGCGGCGCCGGCTCGTCGGGACGGGCGCGGTGATGTTGTGAGAGACGGGCCAGCATGTCGTTCATCTTGTCGACCGAATTGCGCAGCGTGTCGATCATGTCCGCGCGGAATTCGGGCTTGTCGGCATGGCGCTCGGCGTTGCGGGCGAGCAGGCTGAGCTGGCTCACCAGATTCTTGATGTCGTGCATGATGAAGGCAAAGCGCCGGTTGAACTCGTCGAAACGCCGCGCGTCCGACAGCGCCTCCTGCCCGCGCGCTTCGGCCAGATAGCTGGCGACCTGCCGCCCGGCCACGCGCAGCAGATCATGGTCCTCCTCGTCGAGCAGGCGCGGTGCTGCGGGCCGTTCGAGCAGGACCGCGCCGACCAACCGGTCGAAATGGATCAGCGGCACCAGCACCCAGGCGGTCGCTTCGCTCTGCATCCAATTGGGAAGCGGCACCGCGCCGGGTTCCCCATCGGGCTCGCCGGCGAGCTCGACGATCTCCCCACGCTCGAGATGGCGCGTCAGATCGGTCGGCGCCGCGTTGACCGGTGCATCGAGGCCGGGCCAGTTCCACCGGGCGGAGGCCGTCAGCCCACCCTGCTCGGACGCAAGCAGCAACAGGCCGCCGGGCGCATCCAATATGTCGGCCACGGCCTTCACCGTGCGTTCGGCGAGCGCGGGGGCAGCCTCTCCGGGACGACCGAGCGTCTCGGTGAAGCGGCGCCATTCGACGCGATAGTCGTAGCGATGCTGGAACAGGCGGCGCGTCATCGCCTTCTTGAGGCGGCGGCGATAGCGGCTCGACGGGAAGAGCGACAGGGCAACGGCCAGCACGGCCGCCGCGATCGTCAGCTGCGGCAACCACCGAACCGCCGCCACGACCGCGAGCAAGCGCGCCACGAGCAGCATCAGCGCGAGATAGGCTCCGCTCAGCACCAGCGTAATCGTCTGGAAGCGCGCCCCGCGCGAGACGCGCACGCGGTCGAGCGTGGCGAAGCGCCCCGCCGTCACCAGCAGCGGCGCGATCATCATCAGGAGGATGCCGCGCAGCCCGAACAGCCACATCGGCCAGGCGCTCATCAAATAGGCAACGGTCGCCAGATTGAGGTCGAACGCCCAGAGCAGCGCGAGCGCAAGCATCGGCGAAGCGATGCGGATGCGCGCCTCGGGCGATGCCGCCGCGTAGAGATTGTGCAGCAGACACAGCCCGCCGATCGCGATGAAGGCACGGATCGACTGGTCGGTCAGGAACAGCCCGGTCTGGATGCGGGGGCTGCCGTCGAATGCCAGCGGCAACAGCTTCATGACCACGGTCGCCGCGATCAGCCCGCCGAGCAGCAGATAGATGGTCAGGATCAACGGCTGGCGATGCTCGCGCGAGACCGGCGGCTGGAGCGCGAAGAGAAAGGTGAGCCAGGCCGCATCGACCAGGCTCTTGACGACATTGGCCGAAATGCTCGCCGCCCCGTCCTTTGCCACGAGTACGCACCAGAGCGCCGTCAGCGCGCCTGCGACCGTGAGCATGACGCGCCGCGCACCACCGGTGCGAACGGTCGCCTGCCAGCAGACCAGCGCCGCGAACATGATCGCCGCCAGCGCATGGCTCCACTGGATCGTCCCGAAGACGAGCGGCTCGGACAGTCCGTTCGAATAGACGCTGGGCTGGACCGTCTGCTGGGCCAGCATGGCGGCTTCGAGCCCCCGCGCCATCGTCTAGCGCGCCCCCTCCGCCCAGAGCAGGACGCGCATCGTCTGAAGGATGATCAGCACGTCGAGAAAGGGGCTGTAATTCTTGGTGTAGTAGAGATCATATTCGAGCTTGTGGCGGGCATCGTCGAGGCTGGCGCCATAGGGATAGTTGATCTGCGCCCAACCGGTGATGCCCGGCTTCACCATATGCCGCTCGGCATAGAAGGGAATCTTCCGCTCCAGCTCCTCGACGAACTCGGGACGTTCGGGACGCGGGCCGACGAAGCTCATATGCCCCTTCAGCACGGTCCAGAGCTGAGGCAGTTCGTCGACGCGGATCAGGCGGATGATCCGCCCGATGCGAGTCACGCGGGGATCGCCCTTTTGCGCCCAGATCGCGTTGCCTCCGCTTTCGGCATCCTGCCGCATCGAACGCAGCTTCAGTATCTCGAAGGTTTCGCCATAGCGGCCGACGCGGATCTGCCGGTAGAAGGCGGGTCCGGGGCTGTCGATCTTGACGATGATCGCGGTGAGCAGAATCACGGGGGCGGTGATCAGCAGGATCAGCGCGCTGACGACGAGATCGAAGCCCCGCTTCAGTACCGCCGACAATTGACGACCCGAGGAAAAACCGTCGGAGAAGATCAGCGTCGAGGGGCGGACGGTATCGAGGTCGATACGGCCCGTCTCGCGCTCCAGAAAATCGGAAATGTCGATGATGTGGACGCCGGTCGTCTTCAGCCGCAGCAGCGCGTCGACCGGCACCGTGTTGCGCCGTTCGTCGAGCGCCAGCACCACTTCCTGTGCCTCAGCCCGGTCGACCAGCTGATGCAGGCTGGCGACGTCGGTTCGGATCACTGCGCCCGGCACCTGAGCGGGCGCGTCCTGCATGTCGACGCAGCCGACGATCCGGAAGCCCGAGCCGACGCGATGTTCGAGGTCGACGACCCGCTTCGCCCGGCGCCCAGCCCCGAGCAGCAGCACCCGCTTCTTGAACACGTCTCCGCTGACGAAGCCACCCAGCAGGACGCGGACCATCATCAGCAGCACGACGGCGAGCACCATCGAATAGAGCGAGTTGGACCGCCACAGGGTCAGTTCGGGCAGGATGAAGAACAGCACCGACATCAGGATGACGCCGAGCGAGATCGCGACGAGCAGGCGGGCCGCGGCGAAGCGCATGTTCTTGACGGACTCGGGCGAATAGCAGCCCACCCCGATCATCGACGCCTGAATGGCCAGCGCGAAGGTGATCAGCTGAGGAGCCCTGTCCCAAACCGGGCCGGGAATGCTGCCAATCTGCCGCAGGCGCAGCACCCAGCCGGCCTCCGCCACCAGCAACAGCACCGCAAGGTCGATCACGCACAGCAGAATGACCGGATAAGCGACATAATGCTTGAACAGCCTCACCATCGCCGATGCCATACCATCGGTTCAGCCCCCACCTTCATGAAACCCCCTTGCCGCCAGTCCGCTACCTGTCGGATAACGACATCTTCTTCTGGACCATGGAGCCCGTCATTTCCACCACCATAATCACCCCGGTCATCCTCTCGGGTGGATCGGGTACGCGGCTCTGGCCCCTCTCTCGGTCGCGCCGGCCCAAGCAATTGCTTCCGCTGACCGGTGAGCGGACGATGCTGCAGATGACGTCCGACCGCTGCCGCGAGGCTGCGCGCTTCGCCGCACCGATCATCGTCACCAACGCTCTGCACGCGACCGAGATCGCGCAGCAATTGGCCGAGGAAGCGCCTCGCGCGATCATATTGGAGCCCGCTGGCCGCAACACCGCGCCCGCCATCGCACTGGCAGCGATCGAGGTGGCGCCGGAGACCCCGCTGCTGGTCATGCCCAGCGATCATGTGATCGAGGACGTGCCCGCCTTCCATGCGGCGATAGCCGCCGCCCTGCCCCTGGTCGAGCAAGGCTGGCTCATCACCTTCGGCATCACGCCGGACAAGCCGGAGACCGGCTATGGCTATATCCGCCGGGGCGACGCGGTGGCGCCGGGGGTCCAGAAAGTAGACGCCTTCGTCGAGAAGCCTTCGATCGAACGGGCGACCGAATATCTGGCCGACGGCAACTACAGCTGGAATGGCGGCATCTTCCTGTTCCGGGCCGACGCCTATCTGGCGGCGCTCGAGCAATTCGAACCCGAGATGGTCACCGCCGTAAAGGCCTCGCTGAGCGATGCAGCCCGCGAAGGCCGGATGGTGATCCCGGCGGCCGATGCCTTCCTGTCGGCCAGATCGGAGTCGATCGACTATGCGGTGATGGAGAAGGCCGATCACGTGGCGGTGGTGCCGGTCGAGATGGGCTGGTCCGACGTCGGCAGCTGGGACGCGCTCCACACGCTCGGTGCCCGCGACGGATCGGGCAACGTCATCAAGGGCGACGTGCTCGCGATCGACACCGAAGGCTGTCTGCTGCGCAGCGAAGGCCCGGTGATCACGACCGCCGGCGTGCGCGACCTGATCGTGGTGGCGACCCGTGACGCGGTGATGATCCTGCCGCGCGGATCGAGCCAGGAGGTGAAGAAGATCGTGGAGGGGCTGAAGGCGACCGGCCACGCCACGCTCGACATTCCGTTCTGATCAGTCGCCCACGAACGAGAAAGGCGCCAGCCCCCTTTCGCGCTCGTTGATCGTCACCGCCCGTCCCGCTGGTGGCGCGGCGCGCTGGACGCAGTCGGGGCGCTGGCAGTGGGTGCAGCCCAGCCCGATCCGTTCTGCGGGCCCCGACAGGTCGACGCCCCGCGCGATGGCGAGCGACGCCGCATGTTCGGCCGCGACGCCGACCGCCACGACATGCTCGGCCGCAGGTACGCCCGCCGCACCGCCATGGTGGCGAACGCTGCGCGCGATCGTGAACCAGCGCGAGCCATCTTCGAGTTCGGCAAGCTGATGGAGCAGCCGCCCCGGCTGGCTGAAACTGTGGTGGATGATCCAGAGCGGGCAGCGATGCACCGCATAGACGAGCGCCGCGCCGCTGGCACCGGGATAGCCCTTGGACATCTGCCCGGCCCGGTCGATCCGCAACATGAAGAAGGGCAGCCCGCGCGCGCCGACCCGTTGCAGGGTCGTGAGCCGGTGGGCAACCTGCTCATAGCCGGCGCCGAAGCGCCGCTGGAGCAGCTGGATGTCATATCCGCTCGCCTCGCAGGCGCGCAGGAAGCGGCCATAGGGCATCATCAACGCCGCTGCGACATAAGAGGTCACATGCTGCCGGTAGAGCCGCTCGGCCGGGCGATCGCCGAACGCCGCGCCCGACACCAGCGCCTCGATCCCGGCCTTGGCTTCGATCTGGGCGAGCTGAAACGCCGCCTGAAAGGTTCGCGCCGCCGGATCGAGCAACTCGGACAGCTGCAGCTGCCGCGCGTGCAGGTCGAGCCGGCGCAACCGGTCGGGCATCACGTCGAACGGCAGGATCCGGATCGCCAACTGGTGGCGCACCCGCAACCTTTCGGCAATCGCGCCATAGAGATCACCCGCGCCAATGCGAAGCTCGTCGGCCAGCGCTTCCGCCTCGGCGTCGAGGTCGGCGAAATGGTTGCGCCAGCGCTCGATCTCCCGTCGGACCCGCGCGACCGGCGATGGGCCATCGGCCTCCACCACACCACCGCCCTCGCGCCAGCGGTCGAACAGCCGGGCGAAGGCCTCGGCGGCCCCCGGTGCATTGTCCATCCACGCCTCCAGCTCGGCGCGATCGACCGACAGGTCGGCGAACAGCGGATCGCCCAGCCGCCGACGCATCGCGGCAGCACCGCCACCGGGCTCCTCCTGGCTGAGGCTGCGCACATCGAAGTCGAACAGTTCGGCCAGCCGGAGGATGAGGCTCGCGGTCAACGGACGACGATTGCCTTCGATCAGGGCGAGATAGCTGTCGGAAATGCCGAGCATCTCGGCCATTACCTGCTGGGTCAGGTGCTGATCCCGGCGCAGCCGGCGCACGCGCGGTCCGGCGAATATCCCCTGTTTGGCCATGTCGTAGCATCCGTAAGATATTTACAAGATTACACAGCTCTTAACGCGTCACCGGACAAACGCACATGAAAATCGCGATGCCGGGGATAGCGGGCTGGCGCGAAGGCCGCCAGAAGGCACCCCACGTCGAGACGCTGACGGCGTTGCCTTGCCGCCATTTCGACACCGAGCTTTTCCTGGGGAGGAAGAGATACGCCCGTCAGGCTCTGCCTGGCGGGCGTAATCCTGTATGTTAACTATCGATGGCGATTGCGTCGGCAACACTTATCGTCCATCACGCGCCCAAGGGGGAATTTCGTAGAAGGACTGAAATGGCTACCGAACCCCCTGCGGGAACCCGTGTGCTGATCGTCGAGGATGAGACGATCATCGCGATGACGGCGGAAGACATGCTCGAGGAAGTCGGTTGCACGACCGTCGCGATTGCCGCGAGTGTCGACGAAGCGCTGGCCCGGGCCAAGGATACCGAATTCGATATCGCCCTGCTCGACCTCAATCTGGGCAGCGAGAACAGCCTGATCGTCGCCCACGTCCTGCGGGAGAGCGGCCGCCGCTTTCTTTTCGCCACCGGCTATGAAGGACTGCCGCCGGGAAGCGGTTTCGACAATGCGCCGGTCATTGCCAAGCCCTATCGGCTCGACCAGCTCGCGACCGCCATCGCCGCAGCTCTCGCCTGACGCGAGGCCTGCGGCAGACCTGGCCTATCCCTTCTTCAGCACGTCCAGCGCCGCCGCCGTCATCGCCTCGACAGCCGTCGAGATCACGGCGTCGGCATCGGGCGCCCAGAAGGGGCTGTGGATGGACGGCAGCTTGGTGACGTCGCCGCCGGCCGCCTTCCATTTCTCCGGCGACACGCCTCCGACCCAGAAAAGCATCGACTGGATCGATTTGTCGGCGAGGTAGAACTCGCTGAAATCCTCGCCCCCCATTTGCGGTTTGATCATCTTGACCCGCTCCGGCCCGAAGCGGTCACGGAACAGGTCGACCATGCGGGTCGTGACGTCATGGGTATTGAAGGTGGCGGGTGTGCGCTGATCCTGCAGCGTGACCACGGGCAGCTTGTCGTCAGGCAGGCCGGCCGCAATCCCCTCCCCCTTGGCGATCCGGGCGATGCCGTCGAGCAGATGCTGGCGCACCTCGGGCGTGTAGGAGCGCACCGTGATCTGCAGCTTCGCCTCGGGCGGGATGATGTTGTGCTTGGTGCCCGCCTGGAAACTGCCCACCGTCACGACGCCGGACTCGAGCGGATCGGTCTCCCTCGAGATCAGCGTCTGCAGGGTGGTCACGATTCGCGACCCGAGCACGATCGGATCCCTGGCGAGATGCGGATAGGCGCCATGGCCGCCGACACCCTTCACAAGGATATCGACCGAATCGACATTGGCCATGATGTAGCCGTCGACCGTACCGATCGTCCCGGCCGGAAGCGACGCGGAATCGTGGAAGGCGATCACGGTCGAGGGCTTGGGAAAGCGGCTGTACAGCCCGTCCTTGAGCATCGCCCGCGCGCCCGAACCGATTTCCTCGGCCGGCTGCCCGACCATGACGAGCGTGCCGGACCAGCGACCCTTCATCGCGGCCATCCGTCGGGCGACTCCGATCCAGCTCGCCATGTGCGTGTCATGGCCGCAGGCGTGCATCACGCCCGGATTCTGGCTGGCATAGGCGAGCCCGGTCTGCTCGGTCACCGGCAGGCCATCCATGTCGGCGCGCAGCAGCAGTACCGGTCCCGGGCCATTACGCAGGATCGCGACGACGCCGGTGCCGCCGACGCCGCTCGTCACTTCGAAGCCTGCCTTCTTCGCCTCCACCGCCATGATGCCGGCGCTGCGGCCTTCCTTGAAGCTCAGCTCCGGATGCATGTGCAGATCGCGATAAATGGCGGTGAGGCCCGGCATGTCGGCCTTGACCGCATCGACCAGGGGATCGGCGCGGAGCGGCGTCGCGACCATGGCCGCGCCGGCGGCGAGCAGCGCAATCAGCTTGATCATCATGCCCCCTTGGGAATCAATTCGAAGACGTCGATGGTGGATTCCCATCGCGGATAGGGAAAGGCGATGCGCCAGCGCTGCGGCCCGATGCGCTCGACGATGCCGGCCATGTCGCGCTCGGTGTCGCGGCCATAGGGTAGCGGCCGCGCCTCGTCGCCCAGCGACATCGCCCCGAGGAAGATCATGCGACGACCTTCGTCGGGATAGATCATGCCCACCGGCCGCTGTGATCCGTCGAGTTTTGCAAAGCGCAGGCCAGACGCATCGGCGGTCACCCGGCAGGTGAAATAGGGGTAGGCGATATAGTCGAGCAGGCCCTTGGTCTGCGCGCCCAGTTTGATCACGCGGCAGCGATAGTCACCGACAGGCAAGGCCGGATCGTCGATCGCCATGTCGGGTTGCAGCAGCGCGCCCTGCGCCGCGACCTGCTGCGGGTTGCTGGCGCGGGCCTTGTCGAGACCCGCGATCCAGGCGCTGCGCCAGCGGGCGATGCGATCACGATCGGCCGCACTGGCGAGGCGTTGCCAGCCGGGTGCGCGGTCGGGGGACGAGGCGCGCTCGACGCCGCCATCCTTGCCGCAGCCCGGCAGCGCGAACAGCACGCAGACAGCCAGACCGAGTCGCGATGACTGCAAGCAATCGTCTCCTCACGCCCCTCGTAAAGCATCAGCCTGCCCGCCCGCGCCATGCTTGGCAAGCCCGGCTTTTCAGCGATTTACGCAACAGCGGGACGCGCGGACTCCAAGATCACTGCGCGGTCCAGCCGCCGTCGATCGAAATGTTGGTGCCGGTGATCGACGCTGCCTCGTCGCGGCAGAGATAGAGCGCCATCGCCGCGACCTGTTCGACCGTCACGAACTGCTTGGTCGGCTGCCCCGCGAGCAGCACGTCGTTCATCACCTGCTCGCGCGTCATGTTCCGCGCCTTCATCGTGTCGGGAATCTGATTTTCGACCAGCGGCGTCCACACATAGCCGGGGCTGATGCAATTGGCGGTGATGCCGTACGTCGCCGTCTCCAGCGCCACCGTCTTGGTGAAGCCGGCGAGGCCGTGCTTTGCGGTCACATAGGCCGATTTGAAGGGCGATGCCGTGAGCGAATGCGCCGAAGCCGTCTGGATGATCCGGCCCCATTTGCGCGACTTCATCCAGGGCAGCGCCAGCCGGGTGGTATGGAAGGCGCTGGTCAGGTTCAGCGCTATGATGAGGTTCCATTTGTCGACCGGGAAGTCCTCGACCGGAGCGACATGCTGCATGCCGGCATTATTGATCAGGATGTCGACGCCGCCAAAAGCCTTGGCAGCCTCGGCCATCATCGCCTCGATCTGTTCGGCCTTGGTGAGATCATGAGCGCTGTAGAGCGCGCCTGCACCGCTCGCCGCTTCAAGCGCCTTGCGCTCCTGCTCGATGGCATCGGCATCGCCGAAGCCGTTGAGCACCACATTCGCGCCCTCGGCCGCGAGGCTCTTGGCATAGGCGAGGCCGATGCCCGAGGTCGAACCGGTGATCAGAGCGGTCTTGCCCTTGAGGAACATGCTAACGGACTCCTTGGCAGTTGAAGGGTGCTTTCAGCGGGTGAGATCGAAGGCGGCGATGCGGCCGTCATAGATGTTGCGCGCGAGCAGTTCGGAGCGGCTCATCGTCTCCGCGATGGCAGCGCGCCCGGCGGCGATATGGTCGCGCATCGTGCGCTGCGAGAATTCATAATCGCGCGAGCCGCCCTCCCAGCGATTGGCACGGTAGATCAATTGGACGAGGCTCAGACTGGAACTGCGCGCACGTTCGCGCAGCGCGACCACGTCGGGATCGTCCGCCATGTCGGGTGGCAGTTTGTCGAGCAGCCGCCCGATCAGCTGCAGGTCGCGCCGGCTGCGGATCAGCTGGTCCGATATCTGGCGCGTGCGGCTGGAGAAGCGGATTTCCTTTTCCCGCGCCATAACGTCGAAGATGGTGCGCGGCGGTTCCGAAGAGGCCGCGAACAGATCGACCTGGAACACCAGCATGTCCTCGGCCTGGTTCTCGACGATATGGCTGAGCGGTGTGTTCGAGACGAGGCCGCCATCCCACCACAGCTTGCCGTCGATCTCCACCGGCGGGAGGCCCGGAGGCAGAGCGCCCGACGCCATGACGTGGCGGGCATCGATCCGGTCGGTGCGGTTGTCGAAATAGCGGAAATTGCCGCTCTCGACCTCGACTGCCCCGACCGAGAAGCGCATCGGCCCCTCGTTGAGCAGGTCCCAGTCGACCAGCGCATCGAGCGTCTCGCGCAAAGGTGCACTGTCATAGACGCTCAGCGCCGCCATCGAGCCGGCCGGAGCGAAAGCGGGCGGCAGGAGCCTCGGCCGGAAGAAGCCCGGGACGCCGAAGGTGGCCACCAGCGCAGCCGCGCTTTCATGCAGCGCCTCGCGCCCGAAATCACCCCCGAAATCGCCGTTGAACAACGCGATGGCCGGAAGCGCCTCGGTAATCCTGTCCCAGAAGGCATGCAGCCGCTCCAGCCTGCGTTCGCACGGATTGCCGGCGATCAGCGCCGCGTTGATCGCGCCGATGGAAATGCCCGCGACCCAGTCGATCTCGATCCGGGCGGCGTCGAGCGCCTCGAATATGCCGACCTGATAGGCCCCGAGGGCGCCACCGCCCTGCAACACCAGCGCCACGCTGTCGGGAAGAGGGAGGCCGGTCGCGGCCTGCCTGGCGGGATCGGGTTCGGCCATGTCGCTATAGTGGGCGCGATGCTGCACCGCATCAAGAGGGACGGTCACCGAACTGCAAGCAAAAGGGGCCGATCCGAAAACCGGCCCCCGCTGCCGTCGCGCTGCGACCGGAGAGGCGTCAATAGGTGCCGGAAAAGGCGCGGTTGAGATTGCGCGGACCATCGTTCCGCTCCTCGTCCTTCCACGCGGCCTGCGCCTGTTCCGCCGTGCGGTTCAGCTTCACTTCGGTGCCGACCTCGGCGATCCAGCTGCACGGGACCGAATGGTGACGACCGCCAGCATCCTTGTCGGTCTTGGTCAGCAGGATCCGATCGCCACGAACATGGTCGACGGTGCCGACATGCGTGCCGTCGGAACCGACGACTTCCTGATGCTCGCGGACCTGACGAACCGCCGAACGCTGTCCCTGGCGGGTCGATCGCCAGCTGCCGAAATCGCTCTCGAAGCGGCTCTGATTTTCGCGGCGATAATCGTCATAGTCGCGGTCGAGTTCCTCCATCTGACGGCGGCGCCACTGGATGTAATTGGGGTCCTGACCCCAGCCGTCATGGTCGCGGCCGGCACCGAGACCCCAGCTGCTGGTGGCACCCGCACCACGTCCGGCGCCATGGTCCGAAGCATAGCCGCCGGAGCCGCCGAGATAGCCGCCGCGCGCGCCATAGCCCGAGCCCGAGCCCGAGCCGGCGAAACCACCGCCCGACGATCCATAGCGACGCTCATCCTCCCGGTCGCGCAGCCGCTCGTCCCAACGCCGCCGACGCTCGGCCTCCTCGTCGCCGAACCAGGACCGGACCTCGTCCCCGGCACGGTCGAAAAAGCCGCGATCATCATCATAGTCGCGCGGCCGCGAATAGCCGCGATCAAAGTCAGAGCGGCTGCGATAGCCACGCTCCTCGTCGCGATCACGCTCCCGATTGCCATAGCCATAGCGTCGGTCCTGATCGTCCCGATAATAGCGGCTGCTACGTTCGTAACCCATGACATCCTCCTGCTCTGGTGTGATTTTCCCGGGACTTGCCCGTTGGAAAGGATGTCGCGAGAACGTCCGCCTCGCCGTCCCCGTTCCGGGTTCGGCGTCGGAACGGCATGAGAAATCGACCGGCGGTTGGTCGCAAGCGTAACGCTTGGAGCGGCGGAAATCGGCGGCCATCGATTTGGCCTGTTGCATCGAACCGCGCCGCCCGCTAGAGGAAGCGCCCGGCGTGCGGGGCTGTAGCTCAGATGGGAGAGCGCTGCAATCGCACTGCAGAGGTCAGGGGTTCGATTCCCCTCAGCTCCACCACCCCACGCCGTTTTCTGCCAGCATTTTAATGCATTTACCTTTTGACTCCGAAGATGCGCGCCATCTGTTCCCACACGTTGCCGCGAATTGCGGCGACTGGAGCCGCCCCGCGATAACTCATTCGGCCGTTAAGTGCTGGAACGTCAGCGCGCATGCGGCTTCTGCGCCTTTTCCAAGAGCTCGGCGAAGGCTGAGCGGGGGGGGCCGCCTATCGGCTCGACCTGGCTGAGGTCGGCCAGCGCGCGGCCGAGGCGGCGAAACGCGGCGCGACAGAGCTTTGTCTGCAGGGCAGCATCCATGGCCGGCACCCTCGTCAACTCGGCAGCCGCCGAGGCGCTCAGTGCGGTGCTGATCTTCCTCAACAAGACCTATCAGACCGGCGACGGCATCCGCATCACGGGCGCGCTACTGGCCCCTGCCAGCGGCGTTGCGCTGCCCAGCTAGAGCATGTTCACAACGGCTAAAGAGTCTATCGTCTTTTGGTGCCGCATTTTCCGAGCCATTGACCGAATCCGGTCAACTTGAAAATATTCTAGAAACCGCGATGCCCCCGCCGCTCGGCGGGTGACCGTCACGGCATTGACGGGTCGGCCTTCAGGTCGTTGGCGCGCTTAACGATATAAGCGCGGATCGCCTCGACCTCTTCGGCTGTCAGGTCCTTCGAAAAGTTGGGCATGCCAAGCGGTTCCGCCGCACCTTCGAGGACGAACGCTCTGAAACTGGCCGGGTCGGCGATCGCCATCGAACGACGAAGATCGGGAACCCCGCCATGGTTCACGGCCGTATCGCCGTGGCACATCCAGCAGCGCACATGGTAAAGCGTCCTGCCGCGCTCGATCGCAGCGGCGGATGCGGTCGAGGGCGGGGGCGCCAGGGGTGCTGCCGGTTCATCCGCCGGCATCGGCAGCTTCGCGTTTCCTCCCAAGCGGAAGGTGACTACGCGGTTGACCTTTGGCTTGACCGATCCCTGAAGCGCCTCTCCCATGTTGAGCGGCAGGATACCTCCCCAGCCGACCGCGACCGAGACATATTGCACCCCCGCGACAGAATAGGTGATCGGCGGCGCGACGATCCCCGAGCCCATTGGCATCGACCACAGCTTCCTGCCGCTGGTCGCATCATAGGCAGCAAACTCGCCCGTGCCATTGCCCTGAAAGACCAAACCCGACGTGGTCGACAGCGTGCCCCCGTTCCACGGCATTGGCATGGGTACCGACCAGACGCGCTTGCGGGCCTTGGGGTCCCAGGCAACCAGCGCGCCGCTCATCATCGAGCGGATCTGCTTCCGGATCGCCGGATCCTCCGGCATCGCCGTCTTTGCAGGATCCTGACCGGTGTTCCATCCCCGCTGGTCGAACCGGAAATCCTGGGTCTTGCCGGAGATATAGCCATAGGGGATTTCGGCCGTCGGCAGATAGACGAGGCCGGTTCGAGGATTGTAGCTCATCGGCTGCCAGCCATGGCCGCCGGCCGGTGACGGCATTCCCAGATAGGGCTTGCCCGTGCCGCTATAGCGCGCTGCCGGCACGATATCGGGCCGGCCGGTCTTCGGATCGAGACCCTTTGCCCAGGTCACGTTGACATAGGGCGTACCCGAGATGAAGGTGCCGTTGGTCCGATCGAGCACGTAGAAGAAACCATTCTTCGGCGCCTGCATCAGCACCTTGCGCGGCTTCCCGTCGATTTCGATATCAGCGAGAATCATGTGCTGGGTTGCGGTGTAATCCCATTCGTCGCCCGGCACTTCCTGGAAATGCCAGACATATTCACCGGTGGACGGGCGCACCGCCACGATCGATGACAGAAACAGATTGTCGCCCTGGCCGGCGCTGCGCACGGCTCGATCCCAAGGTCCGCCATTGCCGACGCCGATGTAGAGCAGATCGAGTTCGGGATCGTAGGACATCGAATCCCAAGCCGTACCGCCGCCGCCATATTTCCACCATTCGCCGTTCCAGCTCTTGGCGGCCATCGCCATAGCCGCGCTCTCGAACCCCTTCCTGGGGTCGCCGGGGATGGTGTAGAAGCGCCAGGCCTGCGCGCCCGTAGCCACCTCATAGGCGGTGACATAGCCTCGCACGCCATATTCGGCACCGCCATTGCCGATGATGACCTTGTCCTTCACGATCCGCGGCGCGCCAGTGATCGTGTAGGACTTGTCCTTGTCGGTTGTCTGGACCGACCACAGAGGTCTGCCCGTCTTCGCATCGAGCGCCACGAGACGACCGTCGAGCACGCCGACGAAGATCTTGCCATCGGCATAAGCGACGCCCCGGTTGACCACGTCGCAGCAGGCTCGCCGGGCGATGGCACCGTCGATCTCGGGATCATAGTCCCAAAGCTTGCGACCGGTCCGCGCGTCGAGCGCGATCACCTTGCTCCACGGCCCGGAGGCGTACATCACACCGCCGACGACCAGCGGAGTTCCCTCCACACCGCGCAGCGACCGCGCTTCGAAGTCGGCATACCAGGCGACACCAAGCTGGCCGACATTGTCGGGCGTTATCTCTCCCAGCGCGCTGAAGCGGCTCTCGCCCGCATCGAGGCCGTGGAGGGCCCAATCGACATTGACCGCACGGTTGGTCGGCGCGCAAGAAGCCAGCGCAGCCACCAGCAGGGCCGCGGACACAGCCTGAAATCTCACCTCGTTCACTCCTGATGGCGTGGGCCGGAAAAGGTCATTCCGCCTTCATCGGACCGGATGCGGAGATCGGCTAGTTCATGAGCGCAGTCATTGTACGCGCTGCGCAGGGTTGATGCGGGAAGCGCCAGGCCATGCCTCCCGCCGAGAGCGGACGAGAGCCGTCGTCAGATCTTCCCTGCCCGTATCTGGCTGTCGACATGGTCGGCTTGGCGCAGCGTCAGCGCCACGATCGTAAGCGTGGGATTGCACCCGGCGGAGGTCGGGAACAGGCTGCCATCGGAAAGGAAGAGATTGTCGATGTCGTGCGTGCGCCCAAAGGGGGTGCAGACGCTCGCCTTCGGATCGGTGCCCATCCGCGCGGTGCCCATATTGTGGGTGGCAGGGATGTAATCGCCCATCTCGATGATCTTCTCGGCGCCCAGCGCTTCGTAGATCCTGCGCCCCACCTTCCAGGCATAGGTCTTCATCGCGATGGTGTTGGGATGATCCTCATAATGGATCACCGGCACCGGCAGCCCATAGCCATCGCGCTCGGTCGGGTGGAGCGTGATGCGGTTCGACAGCTGCGGCGGATCCTCGCCGGTCAACAACATGCCGGCGAGATGATCATATTTGTCGAGAACCGAGGTCAGGTCCTCGCCCCAACCGCCGATCATCATGTTCTTCGCCAGGATTTCCGGTGTGAAGGGCACGGTGCTGATCAGGAAGCCGCCAGCGAACCCGCGTTCCGGCCGGTGGCCGCGCTCGTCGCGCACCACCCCTGCAAGATGGGTCTGACGGTGGAAGTTTACCTTGCCGGGCATCACTCCCATCACCTGGATGGTGAAGTGCCGCATATAGTTGCGCCCGACGAGACCGCTGCTGTTGGCGAGCCCGGAAGGAAAACGGTCGCTGCGGCTGTTGAGCAACAGGCGCGTGGTCTCGACCACGTTGCCCGCGACCGAGACGGCGCGACACTTCTGCGTGACCTTCCTGCCCTTGGTGAGATAGGTGACGCTTTCGGCCCGACCCGCATCGTTCAGGTTGACCGCGATAGCCATCGATTCCGGACGCAGTTCGAACCGACCAGTCTCCTCCGCCTTCGGGATCTCGGTATAGAGGGTCGACCATTTCGCGCCGATCGCACAACCAGAGGTGCAGAAACCAAGCTGCTGGCAGGCCGGCCGGTCGTCGCGGGGAACCGAGTTGATTGCCATGTTGTGCGTGTCGATATCAGTATAGCCGCACAGCCGCGCCCCGGCTTCCAGAACCTTGGTGTTGTTGCCGGCCGGCAGGAAAGGCAGCCCTTGCTTGCCCGAGACACCCATGCGGAGTTCCGCCTTGTCATACCAGGGTGCGATTTCCTCCGGCGTCACCGGCCAGTCCACCAATGTCGTATCAGCGAGTTCGCCATAAGTGCTGCGCGCCCGCATCTCGTGCGGCTCGATGCGAGGACAGGCACCGGTCCAGTGCATCGTCGTACCGCCGACGGTCTTGCAGCTCCAGACCGGGAAATTGGCATCCGGCTTTCCGGTGGCCATGCGCCGGTCGAGCCAGGTCAGCTTTTCGAACATCACCGCTTCGTCATTGACGACGTCGGCGAGAGACAGGCGCGACCCGGCTTCGAGGCAGACGACCTTATGCCCCTTCTGCGCAAGTTCGTTCGACAGGGTGCCGCCGGCGGCGCCCGATCCGATCACCACGAAGACGGAATTGTCGTCCAGGCTGAAGCGCGCAGTCATGCCCCGGAACTTCCCGCCTTCGGAAGCCAATCGATGTCGTCGAACCCCCGATCATGATAACCGCCATATTCGAGCGACGATCCCTCATAGCCGACCATCTTCCACACCGACCGGTCGCGATAGATCAGTTCCGCGCCGCGCCAAAGGATCGCCTTGAAGAACGGTTCCTGATCGACCTTTTCGACCAGGCCCTTCTGGATGACAGGCGGCAGATCCGCGAACGGCGCGATATGGCTGGCGTCGAGCAATGCGAGCCCGCGATCATGCTCGGAGATCGCGGCGGGCTGCGCCGCGATCTCCTTCACATAGGTTTCCGCGGCACCAAGGTAGAAGCCGGGCGTCAGTCCGCGATGCGGGAAAGCAGCCTTCAGCAGTGCGGCGGTCGCAGCCACGCGCCGGTCCGGCACCGCCGAAGCTGCCCCGAACGCCTTGCCGGAGGCGAGCGGCAGGGCTGCCGCGAGGGCGATGCCCCGCATAAGACCCCGCCGCGACATGAAAGCGCTGGTCATCGCCATGCCCCGATGGATCAGAGGGAGAAACCGGCCTTCAGATAATATTGCCGGCCACGGTCATAGGCCTGCATGAAGAAGCCGAAGGACGGCTGATAGTCCCCGAACAGCCGGAACTTCTTGTCGCCGATATTGTCGACGCCCGCAGTGAGCGTGAAGACCTTGCTGTCGCTCTGCCAACGGATATTGCCGTTGAAGACGCTGTAGCCCGGCTGATAAAGCTCGGGATTGTTGATGCCATTGGCATTGGTGAAGAAGCCCGACCTGTAGGACCAGTCGATGTGCGGCGTGACCGAACCGTTGTCGCCCAGGCCGAACTCCTTTTCGCCCGATGCGCTGATCGTCCATTTGGAAACATAGACGAACTTGGAGTCGAGCGTGAGCCCCTGCACGCCGGCGTTCAACTGCTTGAACTTCGCATCGGTCATGCCCGCCGCCGCGTTCAGGCGCCAGCCGCCACCGGGTGCAAAGTTGGTTTCCAGTTCGAAGCCCTGAATCCGCGCCTTGCCGGCATTGGTGATGAACGGGCCGACCCGCGTCGCATCGGCAACGAGGAGCTGCATGTCCTTATAGTCGGTGTAGAAGAGCGCACCGTTGAGGCGCAGGCGGTTTTCGAGCGCCATCAGCTTGAAGCCGGCTTCATAGGAATCGACCGTCTCGGGCCGGAAACTCGGCAGACTTGGCTCGGGCGGGAAGATGCGCTGGGTGTAGCCACCGCTCTTGAAACCCTGCGAATAGGTCGCATAGAGCATGGCATCGCTGGTCACCTGATAGGACAGGTTCACCATCGGGTTCAGCTTGTTGACGTCCGCCTTGACCGTCTGGAACGGTACGATCCGTGTGCCCGGCGGGATGACCAGGAACGGCGCCAGCGTCGAGATCACAAATTGGTCGGGCAGAAAGTCCTTGCGATCCTGCGTATAGCGCAGGCCGCCGGTCAGGGTCAGCTTATCACTTATCTTGTACCCAAACTGCGCGAACGCCGCCCAGTTCTTGTAATCGTAAAAACCGCCTGACTGGGCAGACACCACCAGAAAATCGATACGGTTGAGATCCTGCCCCTTCTCCTTGAAGAAGTAGAGCCCCGTCACCCAGTTCAGCTTGTCGTCCAGAGCCTTGCCGGTGAACTGGAGTTCCTGGCTGAACTGCTTCTGGGTGAAATCGTCGAACACATGGTTGATCGGCAGGTTCGATCCGTCGCGATCCTGCGCGAAGACACCGTTGATGCGGCGGATCGCCGTGATCGACTTGAGCTGCATCTCGTCGGTCAGATCATAGGAGGCCGTGAGCGATGCGGACCACAGCTCCAGGTCCGAATAGGTCGGCGCAGTGGAGAAGTTCGTGGTCTTCGAAAAGAGGCGGTTGTTGTAGCACTGCGTATTGCTGGAGCCAGCCGCGCTGAAGCAGCCCGGAAGCGCGCCGAAGCCGGTGGCGATGGCGTTTTGCAGCGAAACGAAGCTGCCGGTAGCGGTCGGATCGATCCCCGAAATGGTGACCGGAGCGCCATTGCTCTTGTCGCGCGTATAGTCGGCGGCGATGGTCGCCTCGAAACGGCTGTCGACCGGCGCGAAACGGATCGCACCACGCACCATCTTGGTGTTCTGGTTACCCAGCTTCTTGCCGAGGCCCGGCGCGTTGACATAGCCCTCCTGCGAGAACAGGCCTGCGCTCAGCTTCGCGTAGAGGCCCTCGGCGATCGGCCCGCTGACCATGCCGCGAACATTGATGCGATCGTCGGTGCCATATTTGATGTCGCCCTTGAGCCTGAACTCGTCGCTCGGCTGAAGGGTCGTCAGGTTGATCGCGCCGCCGATCGTGTTGCGGCCGAACAGCGTGCCCTGCGGACCGCGCAGAACTTCGACCGAGTTGACGTCGATCAGATCGAATACGCCGCCGGCGGTGCGGCCGAGATAGACGCCGTCGACATAGATGCCCACGCCCGGCTCGACTGTCGGAGCAAAGTCATTCTGGCCGATACCACGGATATAGACGGCCGCATTGGACGCAATGCCGCTGTTCGAAGGAATATTGGCGAAGGTCAGGTTGGGGGTGAAGTCCTGAATGCGGCTGACCTGGGTGATCCCTTGCGCCTCCAGGCGATCGCTGGAGAAAGCCGTTATCGAAATGGGCGTGCTTTGCAGATTCTCGGCCTGTCGGCGTGCCGTAACGGTGATCTCTTCGAGCCCCGCCTCACTATCGCTCGTCTGAGCCATTACCTTCTGGCTGACGCTGCCGATCGCGGCAATGACGAACATAGACGAGACAATGTTGCGCTTGATCCAACCTCGACTATTCATGATTTCCCCCTTCTGCTATTTTTGTCCCTGCGATGTCGCGTCGGTCTGTGCCGATCTTGCGGGGGCAGCGTCTCAATTCATGGGCTCGTCGGCTATCCACTTTCCGTAACCGATGTGCGCCATGGGTATCAAATAGGCGTCGCCAGGCGGGGTGCCGGATAGTCAGGACGCGCGATCAGGGCCCGGGCGAAGGCCAGAAGATCGCCGTCGCGATGGCGCGCCCCGATCAGCATCATGCCGATCGGCAAGCCTTGACCATCCGACCCAAATGGCAGGCTGATCGACGGGAGTCCGGCCATGCTGTCGGGCCGGGTGAAACGGGTGAGGGTCGGGAAGGTCGGCGCAGGCCGGCTGTTGAGCATGAGTTGCTCGCCGCTGTCGATCGGGGGCGCCACAAGCGGTGCCGTGGGCAGCAGAACACGGTCGACATCGCCGGCGAAAAGGGTGGCATAGGCTGTTCGCAACGCCGGCCAGTGATGACCGATAGCCTCGGCATAGACCGGGTCGGGCACCGTCACGCCGTCCGAAGCCATTCGCAGCAGATGGGCGACGTCGGGGGTCGCTACCGCCGCGACCAGGTCTTCGAAGGCTATGCCGGCAAGATCCGGCGCAGTGGCGCGCAATGTCTCATAGGTCTGGCGCAGCGCGATCGGGAAGCCGCAGGCTTCGTCAAGCGCGTTGACCTGCGCCAGATCGACCTGCATGACGACATGTCCGGCCGCGCCGAGCAGATCGGCCATCGCGCGATAAGCGTCGGCGACCGCAGGCTCCAGTTCGCCGAGATCGGCGGCGGATGCGATCCCGATCCTGCCCGCGCGATCGCTCGCCGCGACAGGCTGCTCACCCGACAGGATCGCGTCGGCCCATTCGATCCAGCGCAAGTCGCGTGCCATCAGACCGATGGTGTCACGGCTCGGGGACAGACCGATCAGCCCGTCGCACGGATAGCGTCCGGTGGACGGACGGAAGCCGATGATGCCGCAGAAGCTGGCCGGGATTCGGGCCGACCCGCCAGTGTCGGTAACCAGCGACAGGTCACCGAGGCCGAGCGCAAGCGCTGCGGCCGATCCGCCGCTCGACCCGCCAGACGCCCGGCCCCTGTCGATCGGGTTAGCGATCGCTCCGGTCCAGCCATTGGCACCGGTCACGCCGAAGGCCAGTTCGTGGAGCGTGGTCTTGATCGGCAGTATCGCACCATGCTGCCGCAGCAGCCGCACGGCGGTGGCATCGCGTGCTGCAAGAACATCGGCGAAAGCGGGCGATCCTGCCGTCCAGGGCAGGCCGGCCACTGCGACATTGTCCTTGACCAAAACCAAAGGTGCGCTTCCGGGCGGAAGTGCACTCCAGGCAGCCAGGGCCTCGCTGTCCACGGCCGCGATGGCGTTGTGCGCCCTTGCGGCTTCGATCAGCGCTTCGACGATCGCCGGGCCAGCCATTGCGGTCAGGCCAGCGCGATGGTGACGGATTTGCTCTCGGTATAGAGGTCGCGAACGGCATGACCGAGTTCCCGGCCATAGCCCGACATCTTGTAGCCACCGAAGGGCACTGCCGGATCGAGCAGATTGTGGCAGTTCACCCAGACGGTTCCCGCCTTGATCTTGCGGACCAGGCGATTGGCGAGCGACAGATTGTTGGTCCACACGCTGGCGCCGAGCCCGTAGCTGCTGTCATTGGCCATCGCCACCGCGTTCTCCACCTCGTCGAACGGCGTCGCGGCCAACACCGGGCCAAAGATTTCCTCGCGATAGATGGTCATGTCGGGACGGACGTCGGCAAACACCGCCGGACGGAAGAAGAAGCCCGAGCCATCGACAGCCTTGCCCCCGGCGACGAGGCGACCGCCCTGCTGCTGACCGACTTCCAGGAAGCTCTGGACCCGCTCGCGCTGCTTGGCCGACACCAGCGGCCCCATTTGCACGTTCGGATCGAAGCCCGAGCCGAGCGTGAAACTGTCCGCGACCTGCGCCAGCCCTTCCATGACGGCGTCGTAGATCGGACGCTCCACGAACAGGCGCGATCCCGCCGTGCAGACCTGGCCATGATTGAAGAAAACCGCCTGTGCGGCACCCTGCACCGCCATGGCGACGTCGGCGTCCTTCAGGATGACGACCGGCGACTTACCGCCCAGTTCGAGCGAGATGCGCTTCATCGTGTCCGCGGCGCGGCGCTGGATGATCTGGCCGACCTCCGTCGATCCGGTGAAGGCGATCTTGTCGACATCTGGATGATCGACCAGCGCCGCGCCGGGCTCGGCATCGCCGGTGACAATGTTGACGACGCCATCGGGGAACCCCGCTTCACAGATCAGCTGGCCGAGACGCAGCGCGGTCAGGGGCGTGTCCTCGGCCGGCTTCAGCACGACGGTGCAGCCCGCCGCGACGGCAGGTGCGATCTTCCAGATCGCCATGACCAGCGGGAAATTCCAGGGGATGATCTGCCCGACCACGCCGACCGGTTCACGCAGCGTGTGCGAGGTGAACTGCATGTCGGGGACATAGGCAAAGGAAGGACTGAGCGTGGTCCCTTCGATCTTGGTCGCCCAGCCGGCCATGTAGCGCAGCGAGTCGATCGCGATGTTGAGGTCGCCATGGCGGGCCATCATCAGGATTTTGCCGTTGTCGAGGGTCTCCAGCTCCGCGAATTCTTGGGCATGCTGTTCGAGAAGATCAGCCAGCTTGAGAAGCAGGCGCTCACGCTGCACAGGCCTGATGCTGGCCCAGCTCCCCTCAAATGCCTTGCGGGCGGCCTTCACGGCCCGATCGATGTCGGCCTTCCCGCCGGCGGGCACGGTGGTGATCGGAAGGCCGGTGGCCGGATCGGTCACGGTGATGGTTCGGCCCGACTCGGCGCCAACCCACTGGCCGTCGATCAGCATCTGTCCCGGTGCCGACACGAAGACGCGGGCGGCCGCTCCGAGCTTGCTCTTCTGGTCGATGACGTCCGACATTTCCACTCCTCAAGCCTTGCAAAAGACGGCGCAGGCTAAGCGGCACAGGCAGACGCACGCTATCCGCAATGCGAAACGCCGACCCGCATATGGCATCCATCGGAAGCGGCCTCGGCGACGCCACTTGACATTTCAACTAAATTACATTGTCCTTCATGTCCTCGAGAGCCCCGGGGAGCAGAGCCGGCACAGGCCAGCCACTTGCCCGCATGGCATGAGGGGGAATGCGATATGCTGAGCCTGGCCGGACGCGATTCTCGTACCATGCGTAATTTCCAGTCCAATGATCCCGGAGAGATCATCGACTATGTCGGCAAGGCGTTTGCGCCGCATCGTATGGATATGGCCGATCCTGCGCAGATGTCGGCAAAGCTGAGCTGCATCGAGGTCGCACCCACGCAGATCGTCGACATCCAATATGGCACCGACGTCTGGATCGATCCCGGCGAACTGGAGTCCCGTTTCCTCGTGCACGCGTCGATCGGCGGATCGAGCGAGGTCTGGGCCGGGGGGAGCGAGGGGCATATCCGGCCCGATAATCTCTATATCAGTTCACCGGGCGCGCCGATCCGCATCCACATGACACCGGCCTGCCGACACCTGACGGTCCGCATCGGCCATTCGGCGTTCGAGGATTATCTGACCCGGGTCATGAACATTCCGGTCAATCGCCCGCTCGTCTTCCATCCGGATCGCGAGTGCGGGCGCGAACTGCCGGTGGTGTGGCGCAACCTGCTCAACCATCTCATCGATCAGGCAAGCCAGGGTCCGATGCTGATGGCGAACAACCGGACGCAGCGCCAATATTCAATGCTGATGATCGAACTGCTGCTGAGCAACTACGCCAACAGCTATTCCGACCAAATCGCGCTTTACGGCAACGATATCTCTCCCTGGCACGTGCGGCGGGCACGCGACATCATTCACGCCTCGTTCGACGAGAGCATCTCGGTGACCGACCTCGCCAGCCAGGTGGGCGTCAGCGTCCGCAGCCTGCAGAACGGCTTCCGCCAGTTTCTGGGCCTCACGCCGGTCGAATATGTCCGCCGCCACCGGCTCGAAAAGCTCCACGCTGCGCTGATGGAGGCGAGTGCGGATACCAGCGTCACAGAACTCATGCTCGAATGCGGCATCGTCAATTTCGGCCGTTACGCCCAGCATTACCGCCAGCAATATGGATGCCGTCCATCGGAAACGCTTCGCAGCCGCCGGCCCTGTTGACGCACCGGCGGAGCGAGCCCTGCCCTAGAATATCCGACCGCGGTTGAGGATTTCCCTCGGGTCCATCGCCGCCCGGATCCGCCGCATCAGCGCAATTTCCTCGGGGCTGCGGCTATGCCCCAGCCAGGTGCGTTTGAGCAGGCCGATGCCATGTTCGGCCGATACCGAACCGCCCACGTCGCGAACCGCATCATAGACGATCGCCTCGACCAAGGGTCGCTGGTCCTCGCGCGGCAGTTCGACGGCGATGTGGAGATTGCCGTCGGCGATATGGCCGAAGAAGACGGGCCGGCTACCCGCGACCTCTGCGGCCAGACGCGCGCGGACATCGTCGACCAGTTCGCCGATCACCGGGAGCGGAGCGCTGACGTCGAAGGGTTCGACGATCGTCATCCCCCGGGCGATCTCCCCGATCGCATCGCGGTAATGCCAGAAACGCTGTCGATCGCGATCGGACCGGGCGATCAGCGCATCGGTCATCGTGCCGTCCTCGAAGCTGTTGGCGAGCGCGGCCGACAGCCCGGCGTCCTCGGCGGCTTCGGTTTCCACCAGGACGACCAGCGCATGCGTGCGATCGAACGGGCTGTCCTGCCCCAGGCTGCCGCACGCAGCCTCGAAAAACTCGCGCCACATCAGCTCATACGCGGAGAGCTGCGCCGGCATGGCCTTTTCCAGGCGGGCTAGCAGCCGCAGCGCGGCCGGATAGTCGCCCACGGCACATAACGCCGTCTGCTGGCCAATCGCCGGCGGTCGGAGGCGCAAGAGCGCACGGGTGACGACACCGAGCGTCCCTTCCGATCCGATGAAAAGCTGCTTCAGATCATAGCCGCTGTTATTCTTCAGCATGCCGCGCATCGACGAGATGATCGTGCCGTCGGCCAGCACCGCTTCGAGTCCCAGTACCTGGTCGCGCATCATGCCATGGCGCAGCACCTGCGTGCCCCCGGCATTGGTCGCGATCATGCCGCCGATCGTGCAGCTGCCCCGCGCACCAATGTCGACCGCAAGCCGCCACCCAGCTTCCAACGCGGCATTCTGAGCCATTTGCAGTACGCAGCCGGCACCGACGGTCATCAGCCCCGTGTCCGCATCGATCGCCTCGATCGTGGACAGGCGCTCCAGCGACAGGATCAGTTCGCCCGCCTGGGGGACTCCGCCCCGCGCCATGCCGGTACGACCGCCCTGCACTACGACCGGCTGACCGGCGCTGTGGCAACAGGCCAGCACCGCCGACAGTTCCGCCGTATTGGCAGGGCGGACCACGCCCGCGGGCCAGCCCGCCCCGCCGTTGGTTTCATCATCCAGATAGCGAGACTCGACGGCGTCGGCACCGAACATATGGGCGGCGCCGACGATGGCGGAGAGGGCGTCGACGATCACGCGGCCGTCTTGGCGGCAGTAGCGATCACCGGCAGCAGACCGCGCTGCCGCAACGCCGCTACGAAATCACCCAGCCGCGCAGTTCGGTAAGCATCGAGATCGACGCCCGCATAATCGTAGAACCCCGCCCCGTCGCGCAGGCCGCGCCGGTGCCGCGCCATGTTATCGCCGATGATCGCAGGGGCGGCAAATCGGCCCACGTCGATCTTGTCGGACAGGAAGGCGCTGGCGTGGTGCAGGATGTCCCCACCACCCCAGTCGATGAATTCCAGCAGTCCCAGCACGGCGAAGCGGAGTCCGAAGCCGACCCGAACCGCCGTGTCGATCTCGTCGGGCGAAGCGACGCCCTCCTCGGCCATCCGCGCCGCCTCGTTCATGGCCAGCGCCTGGATGCGTGGAACGATATAGCCGGGCGAAGCCGCGCAACTGATCGGGACCTTGCCGATCGCAGTCAGGATAGCGCGCAGACGATCGACGATCTCCGGTGCGGTGCGAGCCGAAGGGGATATCTCGACGAGCGGCATCAGATAGGCCGGGTTGAGCCAGTGCGCGTTGAGGAAGCGTTCCGGGCACTCCACCAGCGGCGCCAGCGTTTCGGCGTCGATCGTCGAGGTGGTGGAGGCGATGATGGCGTCGTCGCGCGCATGCTCGCCGATAAACGCGAAGCAGGCGCGCTTGGCTTCGACCGTTTCCGGCACGCCTTCGAACAGCAGATCGCAACCGGCAATTACAGCCGGCGCCGCAGCACGGCCCACAAACCTAACCCGCCGCAGCGCTGCCTCGACGCCGGCCTGGTCAAGCAGGTCGACGGACTTGAGAAAGACCAGGTCTCGCTCAATCTCTTGCAGCGCTTCGGCTGCGAGCCGGGCGACGTCACCCTCTTCACGCGGCTTGACGTCGACCAGGGCGACCTCGTGCCCTGCGAGGGCGAAGGCGACGGCGATGCCGCGCCCCATCCGCCCCGCACCGATCGCGCCGATCGCGCCGATCTTTGCGCGCTCGGGGCCCTGCGCATAGGTGATCGCGCTCGCTTCGGGACCATGATGCAAATAATCCGCCATGGCCTTGCGGTCGAGCCGATCGAGCCCCAGTTTTTCGAGCGTACGGCCCGAGGCGTAGAGATCCTCTCCCGTGATCGCCGAGGCCATGGCAAGCAGCCCCGACGCGACCGGGGTTGGCGTGCCGAGCCAGCGGCCGATAGAGACCAGCATGCTCAGGCCCAGCGCGGTGTCCTCGCGCATGTAGCGGTGCGTCTTGAGGTCGATCTTCTCGCGCCAGTCGCCGCTGTCGGTCAGCTTTTCATGCGCGGCATTGCCGTACATCCATTCGTCGCCATCGAGCGTGTAATGATCGGCGAGCGGGAAATGCGGCGGGCCGTAGCCTAGCGCTTCGCGCAGCGCGATCCGCTCCTGATCGAGCGCCGTGGTGACGGCGCGGATCGACGGCTGCGTGCCTTCATTATGAATATCCCAGGCAGGGAAATATTCGAGCGGTCCGGCGTTCATCAGGATCAGCGGCGGGTGGATGATCGGTCCGGCGTTCATCAGTCCGCCGGAAAGCCCGTCCTCGATCCGTTCGATTGCCGGATAGGCCTGCTCGAGCAGCGCAAAGGCATGGTCCGCATTCTTCGACGGGAAGACGCCGGTCGGCAGTCGTGTGGCATAGGCACTGACCACGATCTCCGCCGGACCATGTTTGCGCACAAGATAAGGCAGCGTGCCGGTCTCAGCGAAGCTGACGTCCGCCATATTGCCGGCAGCCCTTGCCGCCTGCAGGAACAGGATCGAACCGAGCGTGCCGGGCGGCAAGAAGGCGGCCTGCCCGTCGCGCCAATAGGGCGCGCAGGCCAGCGCCAGATCCTCGTGGGTCTCGGCAGGCAGCGGGATCACCACCAGTTCGGCCGACGTAATCGCTTCTTCAAGCGACAATGTCGGATGGGCGATGGCAACATCGCGATCGCCCTGCGCGTCGCGGACCCGGATAGTCTTGCGGTCGAGCACCGGGGCGAAGGCTTCTGCCCCCCGGCGCCAGAACCAGACCTCGTGACCGCGCTCGCTCAGTTCTGCCGCCGCCGCATAGCAGCCATGTCCCCCACCCAATACCGCGACGCGCATCAAGACATCTCCCTCGGATCCAAATCCCGGGCGATTGTGCGCAACATTGCTGGCGCCACTATACGCTATCGGCAAAGGCGATCCGTAATCTGCAGCAATATTGCGTGTCATCATACGGTTCGATTGACAGGCGCGACGAGAGGCGGCCCTCTCTCGACCGGAGAATAGGCGCGATCTTCATTGCTTTTTCACGTGACATATACTCCACTCGATTCCGGATTCGATACCGGGTCGGCATTGTCCAGAGGGAGGAGCATCGGCGATATGGAGCAGGACGAACGACGGGGATGGTATGTCGTCCTCCTGTGCATGGTCGCCTATATCTTCTCGTTCATCGACCGGCAGATCCTGGCGCTGCTCATAGCCCCCATCCAGGCCGATCTCGGTATCAGCGATACGCAGTTCGGCCTGCTGCACGGCCTCGCCTTCTCGCTTTTCTATGCGACGATGGGCATCCCGGTGGCGACATTGTCCGACCGCACCTCCCGTCCTCTGATCATCGCGACCGGCGTCGCCTTCTGGAGCGCTGCGACCATGGCCTGCGGTCTGGCGCGCAGCTTCCCGTCGCTGTTCCTCGCGCGCATCTGCGTCGGCGCGGGTGAGGCCGCGCTTTCCCCCGCGACCTACTCGCTGATCAGCACCTTGTTTCCGAAGGAGAAGCTCGGCCGCGCGGTAGCGGTCTACTCGCTGGGCTCCTTTCTCGGATCGGGTATCGCCTTCCTGGCGGGTGGCGCTGTAATCGCAATGGTCAGTGGGGCGGACAGCATCTCGCTCGCAGGGATCGACTTCCGGTCCTGGCAGCTCGCCTTCCTTATCGTCGGCGCACCCGGACTGCTGCTCGCTTGCGTCATTCATCTGACCATCAAGGAGCCGGCACCGCGCGGTGCGCGTGGCGGGGGAAAGGATCGGCCCGCGCTGAAGGCGGTCCTCGCCTTTCTCGTCCGCGAACGCGCGATTTTCGTGCCCCATATGCTCGGCTACACTTTCGCGGCGATGGCGCTCTTCGCGCTGCTCGGCTGGTCGCCCGCCTATCTGATGCGCAGCTACGGGATGACGCCGGCGGCGGCTGGCCTGTGGCTGGGTGTCGTGATCGTCTTTGCCGGCGGCGGCGGCGTGCTCGCCAGTGGCTGGCTCATGGACCGGCTGACCCGCGGCGGCGTTGCGGACGCCCCCTTCAGGACCGGAATCGTCGGGGCGCTCGGCACGCTGCTGCCTACCGGCGCCCTCCCCTTCGCGCCGTCCTTCGCCTTCGGCATGGCGCTGCTCAGCATCGCCCTGTTCTTCGCCTCCTTCCCGATGCCGCCTTCGACGGCGGTGATGCAGATCATCGCGCCTCCGACGATGCGATCGCGCGTCTCGGCGATCTTCTTGTGCAGCAATTCGCTGATCGGCCTGACGTTGGGGTCACTGGCGGTCGGCCTGCTAAACGATCGGCTGTTCAGCGGAGCGGCGGCAGTGGGCCATTCGCTGGGCATCGTCGCGGCTTGCGCCTCTATCATCGCAGCGGCCCTGCTGGCCTTGGGGTGCCGCCCCTATGCTGCCGCCCAAAGGGCCGATCAGACAGCCACTATTTGCGTTACTTGACTTTTCACGTGAGTTATATAGTTTCAATTGGAATCATGATGAGGGTCGGTATGAACGGCGGCGTCGACGGGCGCACCGGGGTCCGCTCCTCCCCATCCCGCAGGAGCTTTCGGCATGAACGCGATCCACCCACTGAAATACGAAACGGCTAGGGCGTCCGCGCTGGAGAAGCTGCTGAACACCGTTCGCGCCCGCCGCGACGAGTTCACCGCCAATCAGCAGATCAGCGCCGACGTGGTCGACCTGATGAAGCAGGCCGGCGTCTATCGCGCGATGGTCGCCAAGCGGTTCGGGGGCGACGAAATGTCCCCCGCAGACTTCCTGCGCCTGATCGAGACGATCTCTCAAGCGGATGGCTCCACGGGTTGGGTCGCCAGCTTCGGCTTTTCAGCCGTCTATCTCTCGGCCCTGCCGATCGAGACGCTGCAGACGATGTACGCCAAGGGACCCAACGTCGTGTTCGCCGGCGGTATCTTCCCGCCGCAAAAGGCGATCCCGGTCGAAGGCGGGCTGGAAGTATCAGGGTGTTGGAGCTGGGGTAGTGGGTGCACCGGCGCTGACCTCATCGGCGTCGGGATCAAGGTCGAGGGCGGCGGATCCAATGGTGGCCTGCCGCTGATCGCGGTCACCCCGGCGAGCAACGTCGAGATCGTTCCCAACTGGGACGTGATCGGCATGCGGGGCACCGGCAGCCACGACATGAAACTCGACAAGGTCGTGGTGCCCGAAGAATGGACCTTCGTGCGCGGCGGCAAGTCGAGCCTCGACACCCCGCTTTACCGCTATCCGTCCATGCCGCTGGCGGCGCAGGTTCTGGCGGTCGTCGGCCTCGGCATCGCCCGGACCGCTCTCGACCAGATGATCGAGCTGGCGGGCGGCCGCACCTCCATTACCGGCCAGCCGACCCTTGCCGACCGCGCCTATGTCCAGTCGGACATCGCCAAGGCGGAGGCCGCTTTGCGCTCGGCGCGAGCCTTCTTCTACGAGATCACCGAAGAGGCCTATGCGACCCTAGTCGCGGGCGACGATCTGAGCATCGAGACCCGCGCGCTCCTCCGCCTTGCCTCGACCAACGCGGCGCGGGTGGCCGCCGACATCACCCTCGACATCTACCGCATGGCAGGGACCACCGGCGTCTTCGCGGACCACTGGATCGCACAACTGATGCAGGACGCGCAGGTCATTCCTCAACACGCCTTCCTGGCCGACGGCACCTGGCAGAATGCCGGAAAGGTTCTGCTGGGCCTCGAATCGGCGCCCGGCTTTCCGTAAGCGCCGGATATTCTCCTGCTCCCCCATTGAAAGGACGACCACCATGGCCACGGAAAAGCAGCCCATCCGCGTTCTGTTCTGCGGCGCCGTGCTGCAGAACTTCTTCGATCTTCCCGCCAGCGACATCGGCAAGGTATGGGCCGCAACCGGAGAGATGCTGAAGGGCATACGCGATCTGCCGGGCGTGCAGATCCTTGGCACCATCGACGACGATCAGACGATGGTCGGCACCTCCCCCACCGGCTGGCCCTGGACCTTCTACATCCTTGCCGACGTTCCCGACCGCGAAACGGCGGTGGCCGCGTGCAATCTTTTCCGCACCATCGAGGTCGGTGAGTATCGGCTGTGGAAATATATCCGGGTCGAAGCCCGCCTGGGTCGCGAATTGGTGATACCCGCATGAGCGGGAAAGGCGGCGACGTTGTCCTCGTCACGGGCGGTGCGCGGGGCCTCGGCGCGGCCATCGCTCGCGGCCTTCACCGGCGCGGCTTCCGCGTCGGGATAGGCGATCTCGACGCCACGGCTGCGGACACGCTGGCGAACGAGATCGACGCGAGCGGCGCTACTGCGATCGGCCTGTCCCTCGACGTGCGCGAGCAGGCCTCTTTCGAACAGGCGCGCGACGCCCTCCTCGCCCGCTGGGGATCGGTCGAAGGGCTGGTCAACAACGCCGCCGCCACGGCCGCCAAACCCGTTCTGGACATCACGCCCGATGAATTCGACGCTGTGATGGCGATCAATGTGCGCGGGACCTTCGTCGGCTCCCAGGTATTCGGCCGCCTCTTCAAGGCGCAGGGCTATGGCCGCATCGTCAACATGGCGTCCCTCGCTGGGCAAAATGGCGGCACCGCCACCGGTGCGCATTACGCGACCTCCAAGGGTGCAATCGTGACGCTGACCAAGGTCTTTGCCCGCGACCTCGCCGCCTTCGGCGTCACCGCCAACGCGATTGCGCCAGGACCGATCGACTCCCCGATGGTCCACCGTACGATTTCCGAAGAAGCCATGCCTGGCTTTCTCGCCAACATCCCGGTCCGCAAGCTCGGCCAGCCCGATTTCATCGCCGATACGGTTGCACGTCTGTGCGCCCGCGACGCCGATTTCGTGACGGGGGCAACCTGGGACATCAATGGCGGGCTCTACATGCGTTGACGCCGCGTGGCTGTGCGACGATAGACGGACCTGCAAATCGGCTTGCACAGCCCAGAAAAGCGGGAGAGAGCGATCGGCATGACCGACAATGCCCTGCGCGACAGTCCTTCGTCCGACGCCACCGGGTTCGACCCGCACGACTGGCCCTTCTTCTGGATGACCCAGGCGGTCGGCCGCTATCTTCAGCGGCTCGAGACCGGGCTTAAACGCGTCAACCTCGACGTGGCGCGCTGGCGCGTGCTGATGTGCCTGAAGGAAGGCCGGGCCACCAGCGTAAGCGAGATCGCCGAACTGGCGATCGTCAAGCTCCCCACGATGACGAAGATCGTCCAGCGGATGCAGGCCGACAATCTCGTCACCTGCGAAGCGCGCGCCTCCGATGGCCGGGTGACCGAGGTATCGCTCACCGAACGCGGCATCGCCGCCCGCCAGGAGGCATGGGCAATCGCCAACCGACTTTATGGCCAGGCGTTCCGGACGATCTCGGGCGAAGATACCGCGCGGCTGAACATGCTGATGGAGGCGGTGTTCGACAATCTGAGCGAGTGGTGAGGAACCACCCGCGTTCAGCCGCTGCACAGGCCGGGCAGCCCCCGGGATCAGCGCCGGGGAAGCGCCTGCGTGACGGTGCAGGCGATCCGCCCGAAGCGGCCGAAATCAGCCTCACAATACTGCCCGATCCGCACAGCATGGACACCGGTGATCGCACCGGTCGAAATCAGATCTCCTTTGCGGACAGGCCTTCCCAACCTTGCGGTGCAGCTGAACGCGAAGGCCACAGCCGCCAGCGGCGAGCCTGGGATCGCGCTGGCCGCAGCATGGCCCGCCACCACCCCGTCTATCGTCGTCGTGCAAGGAATGTCGTCGAAGCGCAGCGCGCGCCAGTCGGGCACCTCTGCACCGAGGATCAAGCCGTTATTGTTGCCGAAGCCGGCAATGGTGGCGATCGCCCCGATATCGTTGATCGAAGCGAGCGGGCTTCCGGCGACTTCGACCGCAATATGCATTGACCCCGTCAGCGCGCGCGCCTCGTCGATCGACCAGTCCGCCTTATCGGCCGGCGCATCGTCCGCCGCGACGATGACAAGCTCGGCTTCGAAGGCCGCAAAGCCGCCGGCAAAGGCCGGGAAGACGGCGTCCTGCCCCACCGAACGAATGTCCGTCGCGAAGATCGGGCCAACGAAGCGATCTTCGCCCACCCTGTCCGCGAGGGGCGGCGCGATCTTCCCGACCTTCCAGCCCGCGATGCGATCGGGCCATTGCGCGATCGCCTCCTGCTGAACCGTATAAGCGGTGGCGAGATCGCCTGGAAGGTCGCCCGGATAATCGGAAAAGCCCGCCGCCGCCAACCGGCCTTCTACAAAGGCCTTCGCCTGCGCTTCACTGCTCATAGCGTGCCTTGTTCCCCCTTCAGAGAAGATAGCCGATGCCGTGCTGGAAATCGTCGCAATTGATCAGCGTGACGATCTTGTGATCGAGCTTCAGCCCGTCGGGCGTCGCGACGATACGATAGTCGACATCGCCCGCCAGCGTGCGCATCCTTTCATACTTATACTCGACGAGGATCATCGCGGCGCGCAGCCTGAGCGCCCCCTCTTCCTGCGCAACGGGAACGAAGCGCGAAACGGTGCGCACTGTGCGCGCCGGCGGCGCCGAGGACATCGAAAAACCCGACAGCAAGCGCTTGATCCGCGCCTGACGCATTTCCGCACCATCGTTCACGATGTTGAGGCTGTCGTCATAAGAGGCCAGGCCGCGCTCCGTCGGAATGACGTAGCGACCATCTGCGGTCCAGAGCGGCAGCCATTTCTTATACTCAAGCCGGTCGAGGATGTCGGCTTCGGCCCAGATGAACTGGATCGCATCCTGCAGCGACGGGGCGTCCACCGCATCCGTGCGGCTAAGGGGTTCAGCGAGCGTGCTCACGCGGTCATCATCCTTTTCCACATTTGATAGGCGGCGCGCATGCCCGTCTCGGCGCTGACGTCGCCCGCTGCATGGCCCGGCGCGGCGACGCCCTCAGGGGCATCGACGCCGCGGTTGACCATGATCCAAAGCTTCTCCCCAGCCTCGGCGCCGCGCTGGACGCGCTCCCAGCCCTCGGCATCATCGGGGGTTCCGAAGCCCATCGGGCCCTGGAAATGCTCATGCAGGCGCAACCGCATTCGGTTGGCAGCCGCCGGCCCCCCATCCATGCCGATCGCGACATGGGTGATCTCGGTCTCATCGACCTCGACCGGGCGCAGCACCCGAAAGAAGGCCATCGAACAGGCAATGTTCGGAAACAGGTTCAGGTTGAAACCCGATCCACCAACGGCGCGAACGATCCGCCGGATCTGGGCGTCGGGCAAGCCTTCGGCAGCCAGTGCATCGGCCAGTTCCTGGAAGCGCTGCGGAATGGGCGCGTCCAGGCCTTCTTCCAGATCGATCAGATCGGGGATCATCACCATCACGCTGTGGCCATTGCCGAGATCCTCGACCCAACCGCCCTGACCGAGCACGTCGAACACATTTTCGGCCTCCGCATCGAGCGAGTCGAGGAAGGTCTTATGGACGATCGGGAAATGATAGGCGTCGGTGGTATTTTCGAGCTGTATCTTCCAGTTGCCGCGAAAGCGGAAGCGGTGCTCGCCCAGCGTTTTCACAGCGTAGCCGCCGCCCTGCTTCATGAACAGGTCGATCCACTTCTTGGCGCCACCCAGAAATTCGACGAGCGGCTCGATATCGTCTCGATAGGTGGCGAAGATCATGCCGTTATATTGTTCGGTGCGTAGCGAGACCAGCCCGAGTTCCGACTGTTCGAGCCCCTCACCATAGCCGCTCAGATGCGGCACCTTGCGCAGGGCGCCATCCACTTCATAGCTCCACCCATGATAGGGGCAGACAAAGACGCTGGCCTTGCCCTTGCGCTTTTCGCAGATCGTCGCGGCGCGGTGCCGACAGCGGTTCAGCAAGGTGTGGATCTTTCCCTGCTTGTCGCGGGTGACGATCACGCGCTCGCGGCCGACATGCGAGGTCTTGAAGCTGTTGCCGGTCGGAATGTCGCTCTCATGCGCGACCCAGACCCAGGTGTTCTTGAAGATGCGGTCCATCTCTTCCTCGAAGATGGCCGGGTCGGTATACATCGGAGTCAGGACGCGATCGTCCCGCACCAGCGTGGCGAAATCTGTGCTCATGATGGCTCCCTCGGCGAGCGGTCGGCTTCAGGTACGGAAATCGGGGCGGCGTCGGACCAATGGTCGACGTCGCGGGCGAAGAGGTTTTCGGTGATGAAATGCGCGATGCGCCAGGCACCGTCCTCCACCGTACAGTGAATGGTCAACGCCGCCGATCGGAGATCGGATCGACCATCGCGATAGGTCGACGTCTGCAGCATCGACCATTGTCCGACGGCAGCATCCGGACCTTCGACGACGATCGTCTCGCTCGACAGGAAATGAGCGTTCATCGCGAAATGAGCGACCGGCGCGGCGTAACTGCCGAGCATCGCTACGATCGCGCCACGGCCTTCATGGCGGCCGAACGCCTGTTCGTAGCGACCCCGACCTTCCCACAGCGCGTTGCGTGTGAAGCACAGGCCGAGCGCCTCGAGCGACGTATCGGGGCCAAGCGTGTCGCATAGACGAAAATAGCGCATCACCACGGCCCGCACGTCGTGTTCGGCACGGAGCCGCGCGAGCTCGGATCGCAGGGCGGCGATTTCGTCCTTGTCGGTCATGCCGCATCCACCGTGACGCGATGCGCGACGGCGCACAAAGCTTCGTCGCCGAGCATTGCGCCGACAAGCTGGATCGACGCGGGTTTGCCGCCGGGACCGTCGATCGGAATGCTCAGAGCCGGATGTCCGGTGACGTTGAACGGCCGGATCAGCGAGGTCAGCCGCAGCATTCGCGCGGCATCCCCAAGATCGTCTAGCGCCGGCGGTATGGCCGGCAATGTCGGCAGAACGAGCGCATCGACGTCCGCCAGCACGGCATCGACCTTCGCCCGGAAACTCTCGCGCACCGTCTCGGCGGCCGCCACCTGATCCGGCGTCACGCTCGCGGCCGCCCGGATGCGGGCCTGCACATCGGCGCCCATGCGCGGGTCCTCCGCCAGCGGGCCGAACAACGCCCACATCTCCGCTGCCATGATCGCAATGCCGGCCTGAAAAGCCTCCTGCAGGCCATCGAGATCGACATCTATCAGCGTGACGCCGGGCCGCTGGAGCGCTCCGCGGACAGCCTCCACGATCTCGGGATCGGCATCGGTTTCGACCCAGCCGAGCCGCACCGCCGAGGGGACTGCCTCGGCCTCGAACCCCGGGTCGATCAGCGCCATACCAGCTTCCAACCCGGCGACATCGCGGGCGAAGGGACCCACGCAATCGAGGCTCGACGAGACCGGCGTGCATCCGCGCCGGCTGACCCGGCCAAAGCTGGGCTTCAGGCCAAACACCCCACAGCAGGCGGCCGGCATCCGGATCGAACCACCGGTGTCGGTGCCGATCGCGATATCGGCGAGCCCTGCGGCGACCGCAGCGGCCGAGCCGCTCGACGACCCGCCGGGAATGAGGTCGGGGTAGCGGCTGTTGAGCGGCGTGCCGAGCCAGCGATTCACGCCGGTCACGCCATAGGCCAGTTCGTGCATGTTGGTCTTGCCGACGATCTGCCCACCCCGCGCGAGAATCGTTTCGACCACATCGGCATGGCGCGTCGCGGGGGCAATGTCGGCCAGCGCCTCGCTGCCGGCGCGGGTGGGCCAGCCGGCGATGTCGATGCAGTCCTTGACGGCGACGGTGGGCCCATCGCTTCCCAGGCGGAATTGCTCGACGAAGATCGCGTCCTTTGCCATTGCCCTCTGCCCAGAATGAATAGTCACGCTGGATAGCATGTTAGGTTGAATATTCAACTCAATTTTGATGATGCGTCCGGAAAGGCAGGAACGGAAATGAGCGGATCGGCGGAACGCAACCTCAGCTATCGCAGCTGGCCCTTCTACTGGCTCGCCCGCGCCAGCGGCCGCTATCGCGCGCGCATGGAGGACATGCTGCGCCCGACCGGCCTGGACATGCCGCGCTGGCGCGTACTGATGACGCTGCACCAGGACCGCGTGGCCAGCGTCAGCGAGATTGCATCCCATGCGATTGAGAAGCTGCCGACCATGACCAAGATCATCCAGCGCATGGAAGCCGACGACCTCGTTCGCCGCCAGCCGCGTCCTGGCAAGGAACGCGTGATGGAAGTGGTGCTGACCGAGCAGGGCGAAGTTGCAGGCGACATCGCTTGGCGGTCAGCAACCGCCCTCTACGATCAGGCTTTCGCCGGAATGAGTGCGGAAGAAATCGACCAGCTGACGGCGCTGCTCGAACGGGTCGCGGAAAATCTCAAGACGACGGCGTCGGCCGAGCCGTCCTGATCATCGCGACCGATACGAAGCTGATCAGGCACAGGCCCGCCAGATAGAGCGCAATCGGCACCGGAGAGCCGTAGCGCGCGAACAAGGCTGCCGAGACGAGCGGAACCATCCCCACCACCACTGCCGCGACCTCGTGAACGAAGGCGAGTCCGGAATAGCGCACCTCGCCCTCGAACATCTCGCTGTAGAGCGCGGGCTGCACGCCGATCATCGCGGCGTGACACAAGCCATTACCGACGACGAAGGCGGCGAGGATCAGCGGCGGCGATCCCGATCCCAGCATCAGCAGAAAGGGATAGGCAAAGGCGGCCATTGCAGCGAGCCCCGCCATATAGACAGGACGTCGGCCCACGCGATCGGACAATAGTCCGAACAGCGGCATCATCGCACTGTTCGATACCATGCCGATCATGACGCCGATCAGGAGCAGGTCGGTCGAAGCGCCGACCGACGCTCCATAGACCAGCGAGAAGGTGATCAGCAGCTGCGATCCGCCATTTTCCCCAAGCCGCGCACCGATCCCCAGCAACAGCGCGCGCGGATAGCGCCGCAGCAAGGTGACGAGCGGCATCGCTCGATGGGCGGCGTCCGGCGACTGCGGCGCCGTTTCCGCCACCCGCTTTCGGATGAAGATACCCGCTGCGAGGATCGCGATGCTGCCGACGAAGGGCAGACGCCAGCCCCAGCTGTAGAAATCCCCCTCGGGCAGTTGGCGCACCAGATAGAAAGCCAGCGACGAAATGACGAAGCCCAGTCCGACCCCCGCCTGGCTCCAGGCACCGAAGAAGCCGCGCCGATGGGACGGCGCGTTCTCCGTGATCATCAGCACGCCTCCGCCCCATTCGCCCCCTGCTGCCACGCCCTGAGCCAGCCGCAGAAGGACCAGCAGCGCGGGCGCCCACCAGCCGATCCGGTCATAGGTCGGGAGCAGGCCCATGGCGAAGGTGGCGACGCCCATGATCGACAACGTCCAGATCAGCGCCGCCTTGCGGCCGTAGCGATCCCCGACATGGCCGAAGATCAGCCCGCCGACGGGCCTGCCGATGAAGCCCACAGCATAGACCGAGAGCGCGGCCAGAGAGGCCGCTGTCTTGTCCGCGGTCGGAAAGAATAGCCTGTTGAATACCAGCGCCGCAGCGGCGCTGAACAGGAAGAAGTCATACCATTCGAGCGCGTTGCCGGCGAGCGAACCGATCACCGCGCGGCGGGTGCGGCTGCGGTCCACGACCTGGATCGCACCTTCCACCGTCAGGCGGCTTCGACATGGCCACAGAAGGCGAGCACCGCCTGGGCGAAAGCCTCCGGCTGCTCGACGTTCGACAGGTGGGCGGCGGCGAGCACGCACAGTTCGGCACCCGCTATGCCACCGGCCAGAAGCTGCGAATGCTCGATCGGGGTAGCCGGATCGGCATCTCCCGCTATCACCAGCGTGGGCACGCGGATCAGCGACAGCAATGGGCGCTGATCCATGTCGCGGATCGCGGCACAGCAACCGGCATAGCCCTGCGCCTCGGTGTTCTGCAGCAGGCGGCGGACCGCATCGAGTTCGGCGCCCGACTCCGCGCGGAAGCCGGCCGTGAACCAGCGCTCGAGCACAGGCTCCACCATTGCCCCCATGCCGGAGGCATGGACGGCGCGGATCCGGTCGTCCCATCCCGAAGGCGGGCCCATATAGGCAGAGGTGTTGGCAAGGATCAGTCGTTCGAGCCGCTCGGGCGCCCGCCAGCCGAGCCACTGCCCGACCATACCGCCCTTGGAGAGACCGCAGAAGCTGAACCTGTCGATGTGGAGCGCGTCGGCAAGTTCGATCACATCCCGGCCTAGCCGATCCATCGAATAGCTGCCTTCCGGCGCATCGGAACGGCCATGGCCCCGGCTGTCATAGCGCACGACACGGAAATGCCTCGCGAAACGGTCCATCTGCGCATCCCACATCGCCATGGCGGTACCCAGCGAGTTGGACAGGATGAGGACCGGCGCGTCTGCCGGCCCATCGATGCGATAGGCGATCCCACAGCCATCGCCCACGACGATGCGTCTTTCGGTCATAGTCTCTCCACTGCGAGCGACAGCCCCTGTCCGACCCCGACGCACAGCGTCGCAAGGCCAATACGGCCGTTTCCGCGCTCGAGCCGATGAACGAGCGCCTGAACGATCCGCGCGCCCGACATGCCGAGCGGATGGCCGAGAGCGATCGCGCCGCCATGTCCGTTCACGCGTTCATCGGCGTCTTCGACATGCAGGCCGCGCAGCACCGCGAGGCCCTGGCTCGCAAAAGCCTCGTTGAGCTCGATGGTATCGATGTCGCCGATTTTCAGACCGAGCCGGGACATCAGCCGCTCGGTCGCAGGCACCGGGCCTATACCCATGACGCGCGGCGCGACGCCAGCGCTCGCCATGCCGAGGATCCTTGCCCGTGGCGTGAGGCCGTGACACTTCACAACCGTCTCGCTTGCGATGATCAGAGCGGCAGCGCCGTCGTTCACGCCCGAGGCATTGCCTGCCGTGACCGTGCCGTCGGGCCTGACGATCGGCTTGAGTTTGGCCAACCCCTCGGCACTCGCGTCGACGCGCGGATGCTCGTCGCGATCCACGACAATGTCACCCTTGCGGCCTGTCACGCGGACGGGAACGATCTCCGCAGCCAGCACGCCCTCGGCCTGCGCCTTGGCGGTTCTTTGCTGGCTGCGCAGCGCGAACGCGTCCTGGTCCTCGCGTGAGATGCCATAGTCCTGCGCG
The DNA here is from genome assembly GCF_049889055.1 of Rhizorhabdus antheiae. Taxonomy (NCBI): domain Bacteria; kingdom Pseudomonadati; phylum Pseudomonadota; class Alphaproteobacteria; order Sphingomonadales; family Rhizorhabdaceae; genus Rhizorhabdus; species Rhizorhabdus antheiae. The sequence goes on from NZ_JBLTWO010000001.1 coordinate 510,776, forward strand.
ACATTCTCACCGGTCTCGGGCATGGAGTCGACGCCATATTGGCGCTTCATGGCCGGATTGACGAAGCGCCAGCCGATGGTCGTGTCGTACACGGCATTGTCGCGCGAGAAGGCGCTCATGGCCTTCGGCATGACGAACGGCGCGCGGCTCATACTCTCCACGCCGCCGGCGATGATCAGATCGGCGTCTCCCGCACGGATCGCCCGCGCTGCGGAGCCGACCGCGTCGAGGCCGGAGGCGCAAAGGCGGTTCACCGTCGATCCGCCGACGCTGTCAGGCAGGCCGGCGAGCAGCGCCGCCATCCGCGCGACGTTGCGATTATCCTCGCCCGCCTGGTTGGCGCAGCCGAGGATGACGTCGTCGATCGCGGCCGGGTCAAGCGAGGCGTTACGCTCGATCAGCGCACGCAGCGGGATCGCTGCGAGATCGTCGGCGCGGATGCCGGACAGGCTGCCGCCATAGCGCCCGATCGGCGTCCGTATCGCATCGCATATGAACGCCTCGGTCATGCTGCCAAGGCCCCTTCGACCGTCGCAGCGGTCTTCTCGCGCAGTTCGGCCTCGCTTACGCCTGGAGCCAGTTCGACCAGCCTGAACGCACCGGCACCCTTGTCGACCTCCAGAACCGCAAGGTCGGTGATGACGAGATCGACCACTCCGGCACCGGTCAGCGGCAGGGTGCAGCGGTCGAGCAGTTTGGGCGATCCGTCCTTGGCAACATGGTCCATGACGACAACCACGCGCTTCACGCCGGCGACGAGGTCCATCGCGCCACCCATGCCCTTCATCATCTTGCCTGGGATCGTCCAGTTGGCGAGGTCGCCATTGGCCGCGACTTCCATTGCCCCGAGCACCGTCAGGTCGATATGGCCCCCACGGATCATCGCGAAGCTGTCGGCGGAGGAGAAGAAGCTCGACGTCGGCAGCGCGGTGATCGTCTGCTTACCGGCATTGATCAGGTCCGGGTCGGCCTCGCCCTCGAAGGGAAAGGGTCCCATGCCCAGCATACCATTTTCCGACTGCAGCGTGACGTGCATGCCTTCAGGAATGAAATTCGCCACCAGCGTCGGTATGCCGATGCCCAGATTGACGTAGAAGCCTTCGCGCAGTTCCTTCGCCGCGCGCGCGGCCATCTGATCGCGGGTCCAGCTCATTGCGCGCCCTCCTTCGGCCGGGTGGTGAGCTTCTCGATCCGCTTCTCGTTGATCGTGCTCAGGACGATGCGGTCGACATAGATTCCCGGCGTGTGGACATGATCGGGATCGAAGCTGCCGTCTTCGACGATCTCCTCGACCTCGGCGACGGTCACGCGGCCCGCTGTCGCCATGTTCGGGTTGAAGTTGCGCGCGGTCTTACGGAACATCAGGTTCCCCGCGCTGTCCGCGCGCCACGCCTTCACGATCGCGAGATCGGCGCGCAGCCAGGTTTCGCGGACATACTCCTCGCCCTCGAACGTCTCGACCGGCTTGCCCTCGGCGACGATCGTGCCGACACCGGTCTTGGTATAGAAGGCCGGAATACCCGCGCCGCCCGCACGAATCCGCTCGGCGAGCGTCCCCTGGGGGGTGAGTTCGAGCTCCAGTTCGCCAGACAGATAGAGCTGCTCGAACAGCTTGTTCTCACCGACATAGGACGAGACCATCTTCCGGATCTGCCGGCTTTCCAGGAGCATCCACAAGCCGAAGCCATCGGCACCGCAATTGTTGGACACCACCGTCAGCCCTTTCACCCCGGATCGGCGGATCTCGGGGATCAGGCTTTCGGGATTGCCCGACAGGCCGAAGCCCCCGGACATGATCGTCATGCCGTCGAACAGCAGCCCGTCGAGCGCAGCGGCGGGATCGGAATAGATCTTGTTCATCCAGCCGTCCGATCCTCAAGCACTGGCACGGACGCGCGAGGAGAAGGCCTCGTCGTCTGCGGCGACAGCGCGCTGCAGAGTGAAGTCGAACGCGATATGCGCGGTGTCTCCCTGACGGTTCGGGACGGGCAGCAGGCCTTCACGGGTACCGAAGGCGAAGTCGTCGGCAGCAAAGGGATCGTCGCCGAAATTGATCTGCGTGGTCAGCGTCCGATAGCCGGGCGCTTCGACGAAGAAATGGACGTGCGCAGGGCGGTTGCCGTGACGGCCCAGGGCCTGCATCAGTTGGTCGGTGGCCCCCTGCGGCGGCACGCTGTAGCCGTTCGGCATCTTGGAATGGAAGGCATAGCGGCCGTCCGCGCCGAGCTTGATGCGGCGGCGGTTGTTGAACGGGGTCTGCTCGCCGGTCGGATCGAAATGCGAATAGAAGCCCTTCGAATTGGCATGCCAAACATGAAGAATGGCGTTGGGAACGGCTTCCCCGTCCGGCCCCTGGATGCGGCCCGACATGTAAAGCGTGCCGGTGTCGTCGGCGTCGCTGGTCAGATTGGCGTCATTCTCCACCAGCGGCGCGTTCTCGACATAAAGCGGGCCTTCGATCGTGCGCGGCGTACCGCCGTCACGTCCGGCTTCCTTGTCCTTCGCGTCCATGTAGAGGTCCAGGAAATGCTCGATGCCGACGCCGGGCACGATCAGGCCGAATTCGCCCGCCCCCTTCTGGAGGAAAGCGATCGCCTGCCAGAACTCGCTCTCGCTGATGTCGTGCTTGACGATCAGTTCCATGGTCGACTGGAGCCAGTCGCGCATGATCGCCTTCAGCCGCGCATTGCCACCTGCGACCGAGGTGCCGCTTGCACGATCGAGCAGGTCCTGCACGGCCGGGGTCTTAACGAAGTCCACGTTCATCATCCGTCTCCTGTGATTCGGTTCTGGGGGGATCAGCGGTCGTCGTCGTGAAGCGACGAGGGATGGCGGCACAAGGCGGTCACCCGCATATCCATGAAGGGATAGAGAGGCAGGCTCGTCAGGATGTCGTGCAGCGCCGCATTGCTCTCGACATCGAAGATGCTGACATTGCTGTAATGGCCGACAACACGCCAGATATGGCGCCACGTGCCCGCGCGCTGCAGTTCCTGGAATCGCTCCTTCTCGGCCAGCTTAAGCTGGGCGAAGCGCTCGGCGTCGTAGTCGAGCGGGACATTCACGTCCATTTCCACCATGAAGAGCATAGGGTTCAGCCTTTCTGAGACGATGCGATACTGATCGTCGGACGGGGCTCCGCGTCGCGGCGGAGAAAGGAAATGCGATCCTCGTCGAGGGCAATGCCCAGGCCGGGACCGGAGGGCACCGCCAGCGCGAAGTCGCCATAAGCGAGCGGGGTTTCGAGGATCTCTTCGGTCAACAGCAGCGGCCCGAACAGTTCAGTGCCGAACGCAAGCGTGTCGAAGGTCGCGAAGACATGCGCGGAGGCGATGGTGCCGACACCCGCCTCGAGCATCGTTCCACCGTAGAGCGCGACGCCCGCGGCATCGGCAATCGCCTGAACGGCCTTGGCCGCGACGAGGCCGCCGGACTGTTCGATCTTCACCGCGAAGACATCGGCCGCACCCCGCACCGCATGGTCATAGGCATCGACCGGACCGCGCAGCCCTTCGTCGGCCATGATCGGGATGACGCCCGCAGCGCGGAGCCGCTCCATGCCCGCACGATTGTTGCGCGAGATCGGTTGCTCGACCAGGTCGCAGCCGACGTCCGCCAGCATCTTCATGCCCTTCAGTGCCGTCGTTTCGTCCCATGCCATGTTGACGTCGACCCGGATCGAGGCCCTGCCCCCCAGCGCCTTCTTGATCGCCCCGACGTGAGCAACGTCTTCGACGACCGGCCGCTTGCCGATTTTGAGCTTGAAGGCATTGTGCCGACGGCCGTCGATCATAGCCTCGGCTTCGGCGATGTCCTTGGCGGTGTCGCCGCTTGCCAGCGTCCACAGCACCGGAAGGCTATCCCGTCGGCGTCCGCCGAGAAGTTCGCTCACTGGCAGGCCGGTGCGCTTGCCCTGCGCATCCAGCAACGCCGTCTCGATTGCTGATTTCGCGAAATGGTTGCCGACGATCGACTTGGCGAGCGCCGCCATGATCGAAGCCGGTCGGGCCGCATCCCCGGCGAGCAGGATCGGCGTGAAATAGGTATCGATCGCCAGTTTGATGCCTTCGGGGCTTTCGTCCCCATAGGCCAGACCGCCGATCGTGGTCGCCTCGCCGATACCTGTCACACCGTCGGCGCAATGCAGCCGCACGAGGCAAAGCGTCTGGCGGTACATGGTGGTCATTGCGAGAACGTGCGGACGAATTGTCGGCACATCGACGATCAGGGTTTCCACCCGTTCGACGGCAATCATGCGTGCTCCCCTACCCAAGATACCTGGGTGGTATCGGTGCTGCCCGAATGTTACAAAGACTTGATAAGTCTTTTTCGATACCCCAGAGATATTCTCATGGAGCTAAGGCATTTGCGCTACTTTCTGGCGGTCGCCAAGGAACGCAATTTTACGCGCGCGTCCGAAGCGCTCGGCATCGCCCAGCCCCCGCTCAGCCGGCAAATCCGGGAATTGGAGGAAGATCTCGGGCAAACCCTGTTCGACCGCGAGAGCCGGCCCGTCGCGCTGACCGACGCCGGCCGTCTTCTGCTCGACCATGCGGAACGGGTGATGAACAGCGTAGGTCAGTTGCGAACCGCGATGAAACTGCATGCCGAGGGCAGTCGCCGCCGTTTCATCATCGGCTTCGTCGGATCGACGATCTACGGTCCGGTCCCCGACCTGATCCGCCATTTCCGCGAGGCCGCCCCAGAGGTCGAGGTCGATCTGATCGAGATGAACACGGTGTCCCAGATTGCCGCGCTCAAGGATGGCCGGATCGATGCGGGGTTCGGCCGGCTGCCGATCGAAGATGGCGCGATCCGCCGCCATCTGATCACACGCGAGCGCCTGCTGATGGCCTTTCCGGCAGGCCATCCGCTGGCGCTGCGCAACGGGCAACCGATCAGCCTGACCAACATCGAAGGAGAGGCCCTCATCCTCTATCCCAGCGAGCCGCGTCCAAGCTATGCGGATCAGCTGCTCGGCATACTGAAGGACCATGACATTCGCCCTGGCCCAACCCGGGAGGTGCGCGAATTGCAGACCGCGCTAGGTCTTGTCGCAGCTGGCGCGGGAATCGCCATCGTGCCAGCCACCGTTCAGCGCCTGCGCCGCGACGACATCATCTATCGACCGATCGTGGAGCGCGAAGCGGTTTCTCCGATCATCGTCAGCTGGCGGATCGGTGACCTGTCGGAACCAATCCGATTGTTCGAACGACTCTGCCGCGAAATTGCTCAGGGCATGGATGCAGCCCCGGCGATGGGGTCGATGGCGATTAGTTGAAATTTCTAGTGACACCTCGATCCGATCGCGATATCTCGATCGAAATTACTTGAAAAGGAAAGCGATTGAGTCGACTTTCCGAAACCGACGATGAGGGTGCTGTCGGAATGGGCCGCGTGCGAACACTCCATTTTCTGTCGATCTTGCTGGGGGCAAGCTCTGCCGCGCCAGTTCTCGCGCAGGACGCGTCTGCGGGCGCCACCATCTTCAAACGGTGCGCGATCTGCCATTCGGTCGATCCCGCCAAGGGCCCGAAGATTGGACCGGCTCTGAACGGCGTCGTCGGTCGCAAGGCCGGCACCGCAGCTGGGTTTGCCTATTCGCCGGCCATGGCAAAGAGCGACATCGTCTGGACGGCAGCCAAGCTCGATGCCTTCATCACGCGGCCTTCGGGGCTGGTACCCGGTAACCGCATGGCTTTTGGCGGCATTCCCGACGCTCAGCAGCGCGCGGACCTGATCGCCTATCTCAAGACTTTGGCCAAGTGATGGGCGAGTATATGCCCAGAGGGAGTCGTGGAATGAAATTCTGGCGCACCGCCCTTCTTGCAACCCTGATCGCGACGCCGGCGATGGCCGAGTTGCAGCCCGAAACCCTTAATGTCGTCGATCTCGAAGCGCGGATGAAGCCGCATTGGGTGTGGGTGAACGATGTTTCGTTCACCCGTCCGCTCGATGGCCGCGCCTATCTGGTCGACGCGGACAGCGGTACGTTCCTCGGCATGGTAAGCGGCGGCTATGTGCAGGGTCCGCTGCAGATCGCGCCCGACGGCAAGCAATTCTCGATGGTATCGACCTATTACTCCCGGGGCACGACCGGTGAGCGAACCGATGTCGTAACTTTCTATGACATCAAGACGCTTGGCCAGACCGGCGAAGTCGTGATCCCGCCCAAGCAGATGAAGGTCCTGCCCCTTCTCGCCCATTCGACGCGGACCGACGACGATCGCTTCCAGCTCGTTACCAATTTCACCCCCGAACAGTCGATTACCGTTGTCGACGTTCAGGCGCGCAAACTGATCGGCGAAACCGAAACGCCTGGATGCACCCTCATCTATCCGGTCAGCGCCCGGCGCTTCATGATGCTGTGCGGCGATGGCTCGATGCAGACTGCGACGCTGTCAGAAACGGGCGCATTGACGCTCGGCAAGGCATCCAAGCCTTTCTTCTCCGAAAAAGACCCGGCGCACGAAAAGCCGGTTCGCCTGTCCCCCACCGAATGGCTGTTCCAGACCTTCGACACCGAAGCGGTGATCGTCGACGGTGCCGGTCCGGTTCCCGTCGTCAAGAAGCGGTGGAGCATGATCGACAAGGACGTCGCGGGCTGGCGCACCGGTGGCGTTCAGCCAATCGCCTATCATGCGCGGAGCAACCGCCTTTACACGCTGATGCATGAGGGCGGGCAGTCTACCCGCCAGGATCCGGGCGTCGAGATCTGGGTGTTCGACGCGACATCGGGCAAAAGGCTGCAGCGCATTCCGATGGATGGCCCGGCGACCGCGATCGCGGTCAGCGAGGACGACCAGCCGCTTCTGTACACGGCGATGTTCACCGTCCCCAAGCTGGTCGTCTATGACGCGGCGACCGGCAGGAAACTCCGCGAGATCGGGGAAATGGGCAACGCGATAACCGTGTTGCAGCCGGCGCCTGCGGCGAAGTGATGATCGATCCGTTCATCGCCTTTTCCGTGCGGGGTGCGCTCGCAGCGCTGATGCTGGCGGCGTGCGTACATAAGCTGCGCGACCTCACCGGCTTCCGCCAGGCGCTGGATGATTATCGGCTGCTCCCGGCGTTCGGTCTGCCTGCCATCGCGCTGCTCCTTCCCCTGATCGAAGGCGCTTCGGCGGTGGCCACGTTGCTCGGGAGCGTTGCCGGTCCGATCGCCATCGCCAGTCTGCTTCTGCTCTACGCGGGCGCGATCGCGATCAACCTCCGCCGCGGACGGCGGACCATCGATTGCGGATGCCTGGCCTTTGGCAAGACCGGCCAGCCGATCCGCGCCGCGATGGTCCTGCGGAATCTGGCGCTAGCTGTCCTGGCGATCCTCGTCGCAACCGCGCCCAGCGGGGGTCGCCCCCTGATCTGGATCGACTGGATCGGGCTCACCTGTACTGTCGCCACCGCCGCGCTTCTCTACGCCATCATGGAGGCCGCCATGCAGACGGCTCGGGAGATCAAACCATGATCATCGCCCTCTCGGTCGCCATCATTGTCCAATGGATACTGATCCTCGCCTTGTGCACAGCGGTGCTGCTGCTCTTTCGCCAGGTCGGGATGCTGCATGAGCGACTCGGTCCCGTTGGGGCGCTGACGCTGCCCGGTGGCGTCGCGGTCGGCGATCATGCGCCGCGCTTCGATCTCGAGGCGCTGGACGGCCGAGCGGTCGCGCTGGGCGGCCAGGATCGAGACGGACGCGACACGCTCCTCTTCTTCCTGTCGCCGCGCTGTTCGATGTGCAAATCGCTGATCCCGATCGTGAAGTCGATCGCGCGTGAGGAGACCGCCTCCTTGCGCGTCGTACTTGCAAGCGATGGCGATGAGCCGCTGCAGCGCGCGATGATCGCGGACGAGAGCCTGGAAGCCTTCCCGCTCGTTCTCTCGACCGATCTGGGCATGGCCTATGCCGTATCGAAGCTTCCCTATGCCGTACTGATCAAGGCCGACGGCCATGTCGCGGCCAAGGGGCTCGTCAACAATCGCGAGCATCTCGAAAGCCTGTTCGAAGCGCGCCGGCGCGGCGTGGCCTCGCTGCAGGAGTTTCTCGAAAAGGGACGCAAGCTCCCGAAGCAGGTTCAGCAGAGGACTGTTGCATGAACAGAATGGACCGAGTGGCCGAATATCTGGCGCGCAGTGCGGCACGACGTCTGTCACGGCGTAGCTTCATCGGCCGTCTGGGCGCGGCGATCACCATCGGCGCGACCCCCTTGCTGCCTATCGCGCGGAGCATCGCCGCGACCACCCCGACACCGCCCCAGCCGGGCGAGTCCGGCGATCCGTCCAGTTGCGACTATTGGCGCTACTGTGCGATCGACGGCTTTCTGTGCAGTTGCTGCGGCGGATCGGCATCGAGTTGCCCACCGGGCACAGAGCCCTCGCCGATCACCTGGATCGGGACCTGCCGCAATCCCGTCGACAACAAGGACTATGTGATCTCGTACAACGACTGCTGCGGCAAGAGCGCGTGCGGGCGGTGCGAATGCACGCGCAACGAGCGCGACATGCCCGTATACCAGCCGTCGGCAGCAAACGATCTCGACTGGTGTCTCGGCACGCAGAACGGTGTCGTCTATAACTGCTCGACGGCCGTCGTGCTGGGACCGGCGGGCTGACAGGATGCGCGCGCTGGTGGCATCGCTGGCGTTCGGCGCGACCGCGCTGACCTGGCTCACTGCGGCCAACGCCCCCGATCCCGAGACGCTGTCACCCCGGATCAACTATATGCTGCACTGTCAGGGCTGCCATCTTCCCGATGGCAGCGGCAAGCCCGGCAAAGTGCCCGACATGCGCGGCATATTGGGACGGTTCGCGCTGCTGCCCGAGGGGCGCGACTATATCGGCCGCGTCCCTGGTGCCGCCAATGCCCATCTGACCGACGCCCAACTGGCGCGGGTCCTGAACTGGCTGATCCCGGAGATGAGCCCCGAGGTAGCAGCGGATTTCACGCCCTATTCGGCCGAGGAAGTCGGGAGGTTGCGGCGCAACCGCCTGCAGGAAGTGCGCGGCGCGCGCGATCGCCTGTTGGCGCAAAGCGCCACGCGCTGACGATCAGAGCTTTTCTACGCTCAACAGTTGGCCTTTCGCGCCGCGTGATAGCGCGCGTCTGCGGTCGCTCGGCCGCCGGTTCCACCGACGGTCCCCTGCAGGTTCAGAATTTGACGGACGCCGAAAGGCCGTAGGATATCGGCTCGCCATAGATTTCGAGCCGGAAGAAGCTGACATTGTTGATGTAGGCCCGATAATCCTTGTTCCAGATATTCCTGCCCCGGGCGGCGATTTCCCAGCCGCCCTCCTTGCTGGCAAGCGTCAGTCGGGCATTCTGGACCCAGTAGGACGGCGCGCGGTCGAAGATCTGGCCGGTCGCCTCAAGGAAACGGTCGCCGACATACTTCAACGACAGCAGCCATTTTGCGCGCCTGTTCAAGCGCCGCTTCGGGACCCCGCCTGCCAGCCTGCGCGCGAGGAACTGAGCCTTCCGGCAGGGCGTCGCCAGCAGCCCGCCTCGCTAAGCGCGCCGCGGAAGATGTCGCGGAAGATAAAGCGCGAGATAGGCGCAGCTCATGCGCTTCGCTTCCTCGACCATCTCGCGCAGCAGCGCGCCGCTTTCGAACAGCGACAGGCCGAACATCAGGTCCGCCGCCTCGACCGCATGAAAGAAGATGCGGCTGCGATCCGGGATGTCAGGAAGGATGAACTGCGCCTCGATCAGGTCTTCGATCAGGCGGCTCGTGTCCATGTCGGCCCGACGGCTGAAGCGCTTTATCAAGGGCGGCGTCTGAGACGACAGCATCAATTGCTGGGCGGCGGGATTGTCCTCGAAGAAGGAGGCGGCGCGATCGATGATCACGCCCATCGCCTCTTCCCAGTCACGAACGCGCGGCAGCGGCTGCTCGATCAACTGCTGCAGTTCACCGTCGAGGATCGCGACCAGCTCGACATAAAGGCCGAGCGCATCCGTGTAGAAATGATAGGCCGAGCTCTTCGGCACATCGGCGTGCGCGGCGATGTCGGCCAGGGTGATCTGACTGCTGTCGCGCTCGCCCAGCAGGATTCGAGCGGAAGCAAGCAGCGTCTCCCGCCGCTTGCGTCCCCGCGCCTGCGTGGCCGGCACGCGGCCGGACTCTTCCGTCACCATCGACCTGTCGTCATGCCGCCCGGCTACCATGGGCGTGCCGGTCAAGATAGCGTCCGGCGACGGTACAGGCACGCTCGACCAGGAAAGGCCCGAGGTCCCTGGCGGTCTGCGTCTCCGGCCGCGTCTGCACCCAGCCGAGATAGGTCGTGCTGCGCAGGAAGAGGAAGAGCGGCAGGCGGCTCTCATGATCGTCGGGAAGCGCCCGAACCGATCGATAGCCGCTGAACAGGGCGCGCTCCATGTTGCCATAGGACGGATGATTGAGGTTGAAATAGAGCGCTGTCGCCAGATCGAACATATGCCAGCCGAAACCGCCATCATCGAAGTCGATCAGCTTCAGTTGCCCGTCCTCGACCAGCAGGTTTTCCGGCACGAAATCGGCATGGATCAGGCCGTAATTGTGCGCGCCCTTGCCGAACTCGGAAAGATCGATCGCCGCTCGGGCACTGGCTTCGGCAAGCAATTCTCTTTGCTCGACCGACAGCATGTCCAGTTCCAGATAGCGGCCCCACAAGGGATCCGACCCGATCAACCCCGCCTCATCCCATGCATGGCGTTCGAAATCGTGCGGCAGCATCATCGCCGCCGCGCGATCGTGCATCGTTGCCGCCAGCGCGCCCGCCGCGAAGAAAAGTCGCTCCGCTTCCGCCGCGCCCAGGCCCAGCCCTTCCTCCGACGAGCCGGCGGGCGTCCCGGACAGCCAGCCCAGCACGTCCACCTGACGCGGCTCGGGAACCCCCGGCCCCGACACCGTCTCGAATATCTCACCCGCCCGGCTTGGCAGGATCGGCGGCACCGCGACCCCCTCATGTCCGAGTGCCTGCATCCAAAGCAGTTCGGACCGGAGCGCGGCATCGCTGTGATAGGCGTGGCGATGAACGCGCACGGCAACGCGCGCGCCATCGTCGCGACGAGCGGAGAAAACGGCGTTCTCGCGATATTTGATCAGATGGATATCGTGGAAGCTGCCCGGCCAGCGGTCCAGCGCGACGCGGGCGAGGTCGGCGAGGCGCTTGGCCTGCACTTCATCGCTGAGCTTATAGAAATCGGTCATCAAGAGTCCCTCGATCACAATGCGCCAAGCGCATCGTCGAGCACCCTCAGCAGCAGGTCGGCATGCTCCTGGGCGAACACCATCGGCGGGCGCATCTTGAGAATATTGTCGTGGCGCCCGATCCGACTGATCAGCACGCCATTGTCGCGCATGATGTTCATCACGCGCTTCGTCTCCGCCGTCGCAGGCGAGCGATCGGCATCGCCATGGACGAGTTCCAGCCCAAAGAAGAGCCCGCGTCCGCGCACATTGCCGACGATCGCATGTTTGTCGGCAAGCCTGTTGAGACCTTGCTGCACATAGGCCCCGACGGTCCGCGCATTGTCCAGGAGCTTCTCCTGTTCGAGGACATCGAGCACCGCCATGCCGGCGGCGGCGGAGACAGGATTGCCACCGAAGGTATTGAAATAGGTCGCCGCCAGCCCGAAGCTGTCGACGAGATCCGTGGGCGCGACCAGACCTGCGATCGGATGGCCATTGCCCATCGGCTTGCCCATGGTGACGATGTCGGGGGTGACGCCGGTCAGCTGGTGACCCCACATCGTGCCGGTACGGCCGAAGCCCGCCTGGACCTCGTCGCAGATGAACAGACCGCCCGCCGCGCGGACGATCTCGACTGCCTTGGCGACATAGCCGGGCAGCGGCCCCGGAAGGCCTTCGTTCGCGAACAGCGTGTCGATCAGGAAGGCGGCAACCTGGATGCCGTCCGCCTGCAGCGACTTGACCGCAGCGTCGACCTGCGCCGCGAAATGATCGGCAAGCTCCTCGTCGCTCCGCCCCTCGCGGTCGCGCCAGGGATCGGGGATCGCCACCTTGCGCGCGAACTGTGGAAAGGGTTCGGGCACCGGAAAGCAGGTCGTTACCGCAGCCAGCGTTTCCGAATTGCCGTGATAGCTGAAGTCACTCACGATCACGCCGGTGCCGCCGCTGCGGTAGCGCGCCATCCGCAAAGCCAGCTCGTTCGCCTCGGTACCCGAACAGGTCAACACCGCGCTCGACAGTCTCGGAGCGAAGGTCGTCGTCAACCGCTCGGCATAGGCGACGACATTTTCATGAAGATAACGCGTGTGAATATTGAGCGTGGCCGCCTGCCGCGCGATCGCATCGACGACATGGGGGTGGCAATGGCCAACATGCGGGACGTTGTTGTAAACATCGAGATAGTCGCGACCGTCGATGTCGGTCAGCCAGACCCCGCGTCCCTTCACGAGGTGAACCGGCCGTTCGTAGAAAAGTGGGGCGTTGCGGCCCAAGACGCGATAGCGGCGCTCGAGCAGCGCTTGTTCAGACGACATCGACGGTCCTTTCGAAGGGTATGACCGCGCGATGGCGGCGCAGAAGATGCGTGCCGGCGGCACAGCCGATCAGCAGGCCCAGGCCGATCAGCACGCGCGGATCGGCGCGAAAACAGGCGAGGAACAGGGTGATGGCGAGCGCCAGACACAGGCCCGCCAATCCGACGCCGCCCCAGGCACGAAACGGGCGAGCGAGGTCGGGGCGTGTCCGGCGCAGCCGGACGAACGCTGCCAGCAGGACGATGTAGGAAGCGCTGAGCGACAGCACGACCGCGAGCAGAATGCGGTCGGGTGGCACCGCCGAGGCGGCGAGCCCGATCGAGCCGACCAGCAGCAACGCCAGGTGCGGCGACCCGAACCTGTTGGTGCGGGCAAGCGGTGCGATCATGAAGCCGTCTCGGGCCAGTGCGAACAGCTGGCGCGATGCGGCGTAGATCAGCGAGAACAGCGTCGCGATCAGGCCCAGTATCCCGCTCAGTCCGACGCCGACGATCACCCAGTGCGGTACTCCCGCCGGCACCCCCGCCAGCGCGGCATAAAGCGGGTCGGCTGCGGTCCCGATCCGCTCGATGCCACCAGCCCCGGCGCCAAGAACGAGCACGCCCAGCCCCGAGATCAGCAGGGTCGCGACTGCGGCGATGATGCCCCGGGGCATGTTGCGCGCGGGATCGTCGACGTCTTCGGACGCTGCAGCCGACTGCTCGACCGAGATGAACAGCCAGATCGCGTAGGGGATGCAGGCGAATATGCCCGCCGGATCGACGTGCAACCGCTCTCCCGCACGGACCAGATTGGCGGAGTCGAAGTGCGGCATCATCGCCACGTCGAACAGCAGGAGCCCCGCCACAGCGAGCGCGCCCGCCGCCATCATCATCCGCATCGCCTCTCCTGCGCCGCGCAGATGCAGGGTCAGGATTGCAGCGAAGAGCACAAGCTTCAGCGGCCAGCCGCCGAAGCCCAGGACATGGCTGGCATAGGCCGATACGAACTCGGCCGCTGCCCCCGTTCCAATCGACAGTGCCACGAAAACCGCGCAGCCGACGGCCGATCCGACCAGTGGCCCGAACGCATCCGCGCAATAGACATAGAGCCCGCCTGCATGCGGACGCGCGGCGGAGAGTTCGGCAAGGCACAGCCCGAGCCCGAAACAGAGCAGCGCCATCAGCAGCGTGGCCGCGACCATATTGCCCCAGCCCGAAGCGGCCAGCCCATAGTTCCAGCCCGAAAACTGGCCCGCAACGACCAGGGCCACGCCAAGGCCAGCGACATGGGACCAGCCGAGGCGCGCGCGGACGACCGTCATGGCCGCACCGCGCGCGCCGTGCGGTCGAGCCGCGTCAGAACGGGCAGCAGGATCAGTGCTGCGACGAGGTTGATCGCCAGGGCGGGCAGGGCCAGCCGGGGGAGGTTGCCGAGCGTGCCGAACAAGGCCGCTCCGAAGGCATAGGGAATCAGCGAGAAGCCCTGGAGGAAAGCCGCGACACGCCCGCCGGGATCGAGCATCGATGCGAGCCCGAAGAAATAGCTGTTCAGCGCCATCTGGATCAGGCCAAAAGCCAACATACCGATGACGAACATCCGCGCGCTGCCGCCGCCCAGGGCAAGCGCATAGGCGATCGACGCGATCGCCATCGTCACCATCGTCGGGATGGTCCGACCCGGCCGCGTTCCGATCCAGGCGACCAGGGAGGAGCCAATCACCGTCATGAGGGTGGTCGCGCCCAGCACCGCCCCGACCCCCGCCGGGGATAATCCGACCGCGACCGCGCGCCGCTCGCAAAAGGAGTAAACGCCGCCGTAGAGCGGGAAGGCGATCGCCATCGCCAGCATCACGATCGCGACCATCCCCCAGGGCGTCTTCGAACCGGCCGTCCCCGCTGCTTCATCGACGACATGGTCACCGACGAACAGCAGCGCCGGTGAGACGAGCAGCGCCATCATCGCGAGCGCCAGGAAGGCAGCGCCGATGCCATGTTCGCCACCGATGATCGGCACTGCGAACAACAGCATCGCGAAGGCGATCGTGGCTGCCGCATAGATGCTGCCATAGATCCGGTCGGGATCGGTCATGCCGGCAATCCGCATCGCCATGCCCGCGAGCAGTCCGCCCGATCCGATCCCGCTGACCAGCGCGAAGAGCGCAAAGGCGGAGAAATCCCCGGCAACGGCGAAACCTGCATAGCCCGCAACGAGCAGTGCCGCGAACAGACAGAGCGGCGCCCGTCCGCGAAAGCGGTGCAGCAGGCCGGGCAACAGCATCGACGCCGCAGCGACGGCGCCGACCGAGATCGTACCGATCCAGCCCGCTTGTTCGGAGGACAGTGCCGCACCGTCCATCGCACCCCCGATCAGGATCGGCGTGGTCATCATCGGGTACATGCCCAGAAAGGTGCCGCCCGTCAGCGGCGCAATATCTACCCAACGCATTTCCGCCCCTCACCCCATGAGTCGCGGATGACGATAAGGTAATTTGTACCAAGGTCCAATTAAAACTGGATTATTCAATGAATATTCGTCAGAATCGTTCAATCAGGCTATTTTAAGCCGACCATATTCTGTTTTGGAGAAAGGCATGGGAATCGAGTCGGACAAGCCGGTGGTTCTGGTGACGGGCGGCGGCAGTGGCATCGGCGCCGCGGCCGCCCGCCGGCTGGCCAAGGACTGGCAAGTGGTCATTTGCGGTCGGCGGCGTGAGCCACTGGAGGCGGTCGCCGTGGAAACGGGCGCGGCGGTCTTCACCGCCGACGTCGGTGATCCAACCGCCGCTGCGGGGATCATCGCGGATATCGTCGCACGCTTCGGACGCCTCGACGGCCTCGTGCTCAACGCCGGCATTCTGATCAATGCACCATATGGGGAAATGAGCCTGGACGCCTGGAACCAGCAGATCGCGATCAATCTGACGGGCCCCTTTGTGATGACGCAGGCCGCCCTTCCCCACCTGCTCGCCACCAAGGGTGCGGTCGTTTCGATCACCTCAGTCGGTGGACTGCAGACGGGGCCGGGCCTCGCCGCCTATTCGGCATCCAAGGCCGGACTCCAGTTGATGACCCAGGCCCTCGCTTATGAACATGCCCGCGACGGGCTGCGCGCCAATATCGTCGCTCCCGGCTGGATCCGCACCGAAATGGGCGATGAGGAGATGGAGACGATGCACATCGCCGACGATCTCGAGGGCGCCTATGCCAAGGTCAGCGAGCATGTTCCTGCTCGCCGCGCCGGCAGTTCGAACGAGGCCGCCGAGGCGATCGCCTGGCTGCTCTCGCCCGCAGCGTCCTTCGTCAACGGCGCGGTGCTCGCGGTCGACGGCGGGTCGCTGGTGGCGAATGTGGGCATGACCTTCTTCGACAAGCTGACGGAGCGGTCACAGCATTGACGAGGCGGGTCAGCGCGACCTGCGAGAAAGGGCGACCCGGGCGGGCCGCCCTTTTTCATGCCGGATGGATCAGATCAGATATGCCGCGTGACGCTCGCGCCGAACCAGCGCGGGCGGGCATAGGTCTGCTGGGTGAATCCAAACGGTCCCGACAGATCGAGATTGTAGAGCTTGTAGCGCTTATCCGTGAGGTTGGAGACGAAGGCTGCCAGGTCCCACCTCTTGTCATCGGACGCGTAGCTGATGCGCGCGTTGCCGACGATGCGTCCCGCCTGCCGGTCGACCGGCGCATTGAAGGTCGAAAAATATTGAGCGCTGTCATATTTCCAGTCGGTCTGGAAGGCGAGGGTCCAGTCCGCCAGCGGAATCTCATAGCGGACGAGGCCACCCACGCTGAGTTTCGGCGCCTGCGGCATGCGCGTATCGGCCACGCGGCCACCCGGGAGCTTCACGCCCTTAACCTTGCTGTCGAGATACGTTCCGAAGGCCGAGAGAAAGAGGCCGTCGACGGGGCGCGTGTTAAACTCGGCTTCAAGACCCTTGATGGTCGCATCCTTGTTGCGGACCGCGAGCGCGATGCCGACCAGCTCGAACGCCTGATAGTCCTGATAGTCATAATAGAAGGCGGAGAAATTGAGATGCGTGCCACGGCCGAGGGTGAGCTTCACGCCGCCTTCATAATCGGTCAGCACCTCCTCCTTGAACGGGATCGTGGACAGATCGCCGGGGTTGAATGCGGGGGTGCCAAAACCGCCACCCTTGATGCCGCGATTGACGTTGGCATAGATCAGCGTGTCGTCGTTGGGCTTGAAATTGATGCCGATCTTGCCCGAATAATCTTTGAAGACCTGGCGAGCGAGCTTGCCGACGCTGGCGCGGTTGAAGGTGAAATCGACCACGCCATTTTCCATATGGGTGAAATCGAGAGTCTTGCGGTCATAGGAATAGCGCGCACCGCCGATGAGACTGACCTTATCAGTCACCGCATATTCGAGCTGGCCGAAGGCTGCGAAGGACGTCGTCTTAAGACGACCGCCATAGACCTCGTCGAGCCCGATCGCGGAGAGATCGGTGTTATAGTCGTTGTCGCTGACGATCTTGATCGCATAGCCGCCGACGACCCAGTTCAGCCGACCGCTGTCGCCCGACAGGCGCAGCTCCTGAGAATATTGGTCGAGATTCTGCGCCGTGGAATATAGAAATATGGGCGCCGGCGACATGTCGCCATCCTCGCCGTAGCGCTTCTTCAGATATTGATAGTCGCTGATCGAGGTCAGCGTGGCTCCACCGAGGTCCTGCTCGTAGCGCAGCGTACCGCTCCAATAGGTGCGACTGAAATTGTTCGGACCACTGAATGCGACCTTGAAGGGGTTGGACCCGGGCTGGACATAGCCGAACAGGTCGCAACCGTTGCACGTCCCAAAGGGATTCTCGTTCGGGCCGACATATTCGCCGAGCCCGTCAGCATTGGCGACCGCCGTACGGTGGCTGTAGAGGCCGCCATTGCGCTCGTCGTCGTTGCGCATGCCCTGAATCTTCAGGTTGAAGGATCCGCTGTCGCCGACGTCGCCTGCAAGCTGGAAACGGCCCGCATAGAAGCGGGCATTGCCGATGTCCTTGCCGATCGCGTTCTTGATGTAACCGCCGCGATGCTCTGTTGTGAACGACAGGCGCGCACGTAACGTCTCGCTTAGCGGGCCGCTGACGGCACCTTCGGTTGCAATCTGTCCATAGCTCCCGCCCGTAACCGTCAGAAAGCCGGACAGGTCCCGCGTGGGCCTGGCGGAGACGATCTGAACGAGGCCGCCCGTCGCGTTACGCCCAAACAGCGTGCCCTGCGGTCCGCGCAGCATCTCGATGCGCTCGAGATCGAAGGTCTGGCCGGCGATTGCGCCCAGCGCGCTGACATAGACTTCGTCATTATAGAAGGCGATCGGCGCCTCCTGGGTGTCGGCGAAGTCGTTCTGCGACACGCCGCGAATGTTGAAGACGGTGGTCGTCGGGCTATAGGACAGGACCTGCAGGCTCGGAAGCTTTGCGGCGAGCGCGGAGACATCCTGGCGGCCGAGATCCGCCAGACCTTCGCGGCCCAGCGCACTGATCGCGACGCTGACCTTCTGGATGCTCTGCTCGCGTTTCTGCGCGGTGACGACGATATCGCCCATGCCGTCCTCGACCACTTCCGCAGGCGGCGGAGCCGCTTCCTGCGCCAGGGCGAGCGCGGGCAGACCCGCCAGCATCGTCGCTCCCGCCAGTAGGTGGCACACCCTTTTGTAGGACTGACCCATCGTAGTTCTCCCTCTTACTTTGTTCGCTCCTCCCAGGAGCTTTTGTCGTTATCGGTCTTTCCGGATGCTCAGCGCCCGTGGCGGCAGTGATCGACGGTGATGACAGCCACCGCGATCGAACCCGCCAAGCCCGTACACTGCGTGCGAAAACCAAGCCCTGTCCCGCTCCCGACGCGAGAATAGTTGAAAAACCAAGTAAATCGCCGATCCACGATCAAAGCAGCAAAGTCGTGACCGATTTGCTCTCGGTGTAGAGATCGGTCACCGCATGACCGAGTTCGCGGCCATAGCCCGACATGCGATAGCCACCGAAGGGCACCGCCGGATCGAGCAGATTGTGGCAGTTCACCCAGACATTGCCGGCTTTCAGTCGCCGTACGACCCGATTGGCGAGCGCCAGATTGTTGGTCCACACGCTCGCCCCGAGGCCGTAGACGCTGTCATTCGCAAGCCGCATCGCGTCATCGAGATCGTCGAACGGGGTAGCCGCGAGGATGGGGCCGAAGATTTCCTCACGATAGATGGTCATGTCAGGACGGGTGTCCGCAAAGACGGCGGGTCGGAAGAAGAAGCCACCGCCCTCGACCACCGTTCCGCCCGCGATCAGACGACCGCCCTCCTTCCGGCCGGTCTCCAGAAAGCCCTGCACGCGGTCGCGTTGCCTGGCCGAAACCAGCGGGCCCATCTGGCTGGTCGCATCGAAGCCCGATCCGAGCGCGAAGCCGTCGGTGCACTCGGCGAGCCCCTCCATTACCGCGTCGTAGATTGGCCGCTCGACGAACAGGCGGGAGCCGGCAGTGCACACCTGGCCATGGTTGAAGAACACCGCCTGCGCCGCGCCCTGCACGGCCATGCCGATGTCCGCATCCTTGAGGATGACGACAGGCGACTTCCCGCCGAGTTCGAGCGAAAGCCGCTTCATGCTGTCGGCAGCCCGCCGCTGAATGATCTGGCCGACTTCGGTCGATCCGGTGAAGGCGATCTTGTCGACATCCGGATGATCGACGAGCGCGGCCCCTGGTTCGGCATCACCGGTCACGATATTGACCACGCCGTCCGGAAAGCCTGCCTCACAGATCAACTCACCGAGACGCAATGCTGTCAGCGGGGTGTCCTCGGCGGGCTTGAGCACGACCGTGCAGCCTGCCGCCAGCGCCGGAGCGATCTTCCAGATCGCCATCACCAGCGGAAAATTCCACGGAATGATCTGGCCGACGACGCCAACCGGCTCACGCAGCGTCTGCGAGGTGAATTCCATGCCCGGCGGCACATAATTGAACGAGGGCGTGATCGTCGTGCCTTCGATCTTGGTCGCCCAGCCGGCCATGTAACGCAGCGAGTCGATCGCCAGCGTCAGATCGGCATGGCGTGACATCATCAGCAGCTTGCCGCTGTCGATCGTCTCCAGTTCGGCCAACTCGTCGGCATTGGATTCGAGCAGATCGGCCAGCTTGAGGAGGAGCCGTTCGCGCAGCACCGGACGGGCAGCGGACCAGGCCCCTTCGAAAGCGCGGCGTGCAGCGGCAACTGCCCGATCGATATCCGCCACCCCACCGGCCGGCACGTCGACGAGCTTGAGACCAGTGGCGGGATCGACCACCTTGATCGTCCGTCCCGACTGCGCGTCGACCCACTGGCCGTCGATCAGCATTTTTCGGTCCGTCGCCAGGAAGCGGCGTGCGGCATCTCCAAGACGGACTTTCTGATCGGCAATCTGCAACATGGACGAACTCTCCCTCTATCGGCCGATGATAGGGAGCGTACCGTCCGCAGCTCTATGCAGGGGGCGAAGGCAACATGCACAATCGGCGCGAAAGACGAAACGCGGTTGCTTGACAATTCAACTTTCTGAGCGGATTTCTTCCGTCAGGCGTTCGAGGCGAATCAGGAGACATGCGCGCCATGCCGGCTCAATCTTGCTCCACCGACGACCGTCTTCGCAGAGACTTCCGCTCGGACGATGCCTCAGAGACTTTGCGGTTTGTCTCTCAGGCCCTGGCGCCGCATGAAATGACGTTGAAATCGACCCGTGCGATGGCCGCACGGTTGAGCTGTCTTCAATTGGGCGAGGTGCAGATCGTCGACCTCTCCTATGGCACCGATGTTTATATCGACCCCGCGAAGGTCGAAGACAGCTATCTGGTCCACACTGCGATCAACGGCGCCAGCACAATGTGGGACGACAGCCAGCGCTGCACCATTCGCCCCGGCGCGCTCCACGTCACCTCGCCGGGTGCCCGGCTCAAGGTCGACATGACGCACCGGTGCCGTCATCTGACGGTACGACTGTCGCGCCATCTGTTCGACGATTATCTGCAACGCGAGCTGAGCATCTCGGTGGCCCGTCCGCTGACCTTCGACGCAGCCGGCATTGACGGAGGCGACCTGCCAGCCGCCTGGTCCCGCCTGGTAACGCACATCACCGACCAGGCAGATGCTCTGCCGGACCTGCTCGGCAATGGTCGCCTGCAGCGCCATTATGCAGCGATGATGGCCGAATTGCTGCTGAGTCAGCATCGCAGCAATTACTCGGACCTGATCGCATCACCCGCCAATGAAACCGCACCTTGGCACGTCCAGCGCGCCCGCGCGATCATCCATGACGGTTTTGACGGAAATCTGTCGGTCGGCGGCATCGCGGCCAAGGTCGGTGTCAGCGTTCGCAGCCTCCAGACCGGCTTCAATCGATTCCTGGGAACCAGCCCGGCGGAATATATCCGCCGCTATCGGCTCGAACGTCTGCACGAAGCACTGATCCGCGCCGAGGGTACGGAGCGGATCACCGATGTGATGCTCGACTGCGGCATAGTCGAGTTCGGCCGCTACGCACAGCATTATCGAAAGCGCTACGGCTGCAGTCCCTCCGACACGCTCCGCAACGCGCGCCGGCACTGAAGACTCAGGCGGCAAAGACCCGCGCGAGGCGGTCGACCCGGGCGAGCTGGAAGGCGGTCGTCTCCGGCCCCGGCTGCTGCGCCTCGAAGATTGCCAATGTCGGATCGGCCACGTCGGTGCGTTCGCCGCTCAGCGCTTCTACGATCGCGAGGCCGAGAAAGGGCACCGGCGACCCCACTCGGCGGCTGCACATAACCGCCGATCGGCAGGAGCAGAGCCTGCAGCCCGACCGAATGCCAGAAAGTCCACTCGTCACTATAGAAACCGGTCACGCTCGCCATCATCGCCCCGCTCGATCAACGGGCCGACTTTCCTCCATCCGGCGCGCCATTTCCCGAATGCCCGTGCCAGGGGCGACTCAAAGACGGGCTATGTGCGGGAGCTGAGCCAAGCGTTGGGACTATTGCAGACCATCCGTATCAATTGCGATTGCCGCCGCGCACCGACTTTGGCCAAGACCGATTTGAGTTGGGTCCGCGCTGTGTGAATCGAAATGGTCCGTTCCTTAGCCACCTCGGCAAGATCGGCCCCTCTTATCAAGCAACCAAGCACAGCCATTTCGGCTGCGGTGAGACCGAAGCAGTCCGCAAACTCGCGGCCAAGCGGCAGCGCCCGTTCGTCGACATCACAGACAACAAGCAACCATATTTTGTCTGACCCGCCAATGCGGACATAGGCGTCATCCGGATGCGGGAGCAGATTGAAGCAAATATGCAGATGCCGGTCACCAGCTTTCCAGCATAGGGAACCGCCTGTGCCGCCCGCGGCAATGCGCGTGCGGAGCGAAGGCGGCAAAAAGGTGGCCATGTCTGACAAGCCAAGCAAGCGTCTTGCAGATCGGTTGATCGTCAGAACCTCCCCATCACCCGAAATCGTGACAAGTCCCGGCTGCATCCGCTCAAACGCCATGTTAAGGCTGTCATGTCTGAGAGCATCAGAATCGACCTTGGCTGCCAGCAGCACGGTTTCCCGCAGATGGGGCATAAGCTCGACCAACAATTCGCTGGTGCCCGGTGACATTTCGCTGCCATCGATCCTGGCGTGGAGCGCGAGGCCGATATCACGATCCTTGTCGAGCGAAACACGCGCGGCAATGAAGCGGCCCATTCCCTGCTTCCGCAACTGGGCCTGCCACTTGCGTAGCTCAGGGCGAAACCGTTCAGGGAGACCCGAATCTTCGAGCAGGCACGGCGTATTGCTGGGCGGATTGAGCACGCTCAGGGTGCGCGGGTTTACGTCATCAAGCGTCGCCAGCATATGGGCGGAGAGCGGCGTTTGCGAACACGCATGCTGCCACTGGTGGCGCAGCCTTGATGCCGAACGCTGGAACAGATGAAGCGTGGCTGAGGCGGCATTGGTCATCTCGCGGACCCGATCAAGCGCCGGCGTCAACCGCGCCCGGTCTGTCGGCGCCGCGTAAAAAGTTGCCAAAAGATCGGCCTGCAGCATTCGGGTCTCCTGACCGGAACGTGAACAAGAAGTGCAGATTACCACAAATAGCCACTCTGCAAGCCCCCCTTCGTCGGGAAACGTGCATATTCTTTGCTCAATACTGGGATCGGCGCACCCGTCCAGCGCTTGGCTGCATAGCGCATACACCATCTGGGTGATGTGCCGGTCTGCTTGCTCGACCAAATGCATGCGATGGAAGAGCCCGAAAAGTCGGGCCGGATCAACAGGGAGCAAGTTTATGCGTGGAGATCACTGCCGCCGTGCCGCGTTGGCTGGTCTGTCTGCCGCCGCGCTGCTGTCAGCGCCTGCTATGGCGCAGGAAGCTGCTGCCGCTCAGAATGATGACGGGGGTATCGATGCCATCGTCGTCGTCGCGCGCAAGCGGGAAGAAAACGTTCAGACCGTGCCGATCTCGATGACCGCAATTAAGGGTGAGGACTTGCAGGAACGCGGCATCGCTCGCGTTTCCGATCTTGTCGGCAATGTTCCCAATCTCACGCAGGATGGCGGTGGAGCGGTGCTGGGTGCCATCGGCATTCGCGGCATCGTCTCGCAGACCCGCAACATTGGCTTTGACAGTGGGCTTGGCGTCTACATCGATGGCGTGCTGACCGTGCGCCCCAACGGCTTCGATCAGGAACTTCCCGATATCGCCACACTGGAGGTGCTGCGCGGGCCGCAGGGCACGTTGTTTGGCCGCAACACCACGGCGGGCGCGATCAACATAACGACGCGCAAACCCGATCTGGAAGCCTTCCATGCCGAAGGCCGCGCCGCGATCGGCAATCTCGATCAGCGCGAGGCCAGCGTGCTGCTGACAGGGCCACTGGTGCCGGGCAAACTGGGTGTCAAGCTGGCCGGGTCGATCGCCAGCCGCGATGGCTATATCCTCAATGTCGTGAACAACCAGAAGCTCAACAACCTGAACCGCAAGGCGCTGCGCGGATCGCTGCTGTGGCAGCCAAACGAAGATGTCGACGTAAACCTTTCGGGCAGCTGGCTCAAACAGGCCGATCGGCTGCTGCTTGGCCAAGTTGCCGACAACACAGTTGGCGGCCTCGCCGGACTGCCGGGCTTCTTTGCCGATCCATATATCGTCGCGCAGGATGCACCCAGCCTGCAGACCCGCGATATCTGGACCACCAACCTCAACATCGACTGGCGTATCGGCGACTACACCATGACGTCGATCACGGCCTATGGCGAGAACAAGTCACAGCTTATCGACGATGACGATGCCCGCCCGCTGCCGCTCTCCAGCTCCAACTTTCAGGACGGTGCGGACCAGTTCACACAGGAGTTGCGGCTGGCTTCGCCTAGCAGCGGTACGTTCGACTACCTGATTGGCCTGTTCTACCTGCGTCAAGATGCCGACGCCGATCGCCGGACAACCGTGGTCGGCCCTCCCGGCCCTGCAGCATTCCTTGGGGCAATTGCCAGCCTCTCGACGCTAAAGACCGATGCCTACGCCGCTTTCGTCAGCGGCGACTGGCGCCTGGCACCTGGTATCACGATCAGCGGGGGCCTGCGTTACAACATCGAGACCCGCAAACTAAACTTCCGTCAGACAAACTCGGCTTTCGTGCCGCTGCCGAACCTGATCGCGCGACTGGACAGGACCGACAAGGACCTTTCGGGCAACCTCAGCGTGACCTGGCAGTTGGCCGAGACGGCGCGCGTCTATGCCAGCGCCGCGCGCGGGTTCAAGAGCGGCGGGTTCAACCCCGATATTGTCGGCAGCACCGATATCAGCTTCGGCCCGGAGAAGGTGTGGAGCTATGAAGCTGGGCTCAAGACGGATCTGCTGGACCGCAAGCTGCGCGTGAACGCGGCGGCATTCTACACCGACTACAAGGATCTGCAGGTATCGGCGCTTGTCGGTGCCGCGTTCCAGATCCGCAATGCCGCAGCGGCGAAGATCAAGGGTTTTGAGCTGGAAGTGACCGCGAAACCGATCCGCGCGATCGAGCTGAACTTTGGCGCGGGCTATACTGACGCGACCTATGACGACTTCCCTGGCTGCGCCCCCGCCACCAACTGCGCGGGCAACCGCCTGCCGTTCGTGCCCAAGCTTTCGCTCAATGCCGGTGCGCAGGCGAATGTACCCGTGGCGGGCGGTGAGCTGACCCTGCGCGGCGATCTCTCTTGGCGCAGCAGCATTTATTATGAAGCCGCCAACGTCCCGGATGGCCGCCTGCCCGGCTATATGCTGGTCAACGGGCGCGTAGCCTATTCCTTTGCGAACGACCGCTTCACCGTGGCGCTGTTCGGGCGAAACCTGTTCGACAAACGGTACCGCGATTTCTCTTTCTACCTCGCGCCATTCGATCAGCGCATGGTGCGCTGGGCCGTGCCACGCACCTATGGGCTTGAACTCTCCACCCGCTTCTGATGCCCCCTTGCCCGCTCCAAAACGGGCGACCGAAAGCCTTTCTGGGACCAAATCACATGCGCTCTCCTCTCGCTCCGACGCTGCTCGCGCTTGCCATCGCCAGCGCTGCAACGCCCACGCTTGCGCAGTTTCAGGATGCGGTGGTCGCCCCCGCGCCGCTGCCTGCCGATGTGATCTATACGCATGGCCATATCGCTACCCCCGGCGGCTGGCAGGAGGCGATGGCGGTTTCGGGGCAGACCATCGTCGCGACTGGCAGCGATGCCGATCTGGTCAAGCACAAGAGCGCGCAGACCCGCGTGATCGACCTTGCCGGCAAGACCGTGCTGCCCGGAATGATCGACATGCATGTCCACGCGGTCGATGCCGGGCTGAGAGAGGCGAGCTGCACCTTTCCGCAAGGCGCGAACCTTGCCACGGTGATTGCCACTGTAAAGGCCTGCGCGGCCAGGGCGAAGCCGGGTGAATGGATTGAGGGCGGCCAATGGGATGCAAGCTCGCTGGGCAGGACTCCGCCGCACCGCAAACTGCTCGATGCCGTGTCCGGCGACGTACCGGTGGTGCTTCACGATATCAGTCTGCACAGCATCTGGGCCAACACTGCCGCGCTGAAGGCAGCAGGCATTGCGAGCGATACACCCAATCCACCGGGCGGCGGGATCATCGAGAAGGACCGGAAGGGCGAACCGACCGGTATCATGCGTGAGACCGCGGCCTTCATCATCCTCAACAAGATGCCGCCGCCGTCTGCAGAAACGCGTATCGCCGCGCTGCGCACCGCAACGCAAATGATGCTGGCGCAAGGCATCACCGCCTATGAAGAAGCGCTGATGGCCACGCCCAACGCGCGCGCCTATGCCGCATTGGCAGACCGGGGCGAACTGGTGCAGCATGTGCGCACCTGCATGTGGGACAATGACCAGACACTGATCGCCCAACGCAATCTCTATGCGCGGCCCGGGCTTGAGATCAGCTGCGTGAAGATGATCCTCGACGGCGTGCCCACTGATGCCCACACGGCCGCGATGCTCGAACCTTATGCTGATGCCGACAAGCATGGAGAACCCGCAAAGATCAAGGGCGAGCTTATGGCGAGCCCCGCCGAGATCGCAGCCAAGCTGATCCGCTATGACGCGGCCGGGCTCACCGTGAAGCTCCACGTGGCCGGCGATGCCTCCTCGCGCACCGCGCTCGATGCCATTGCCGCAGCGCGGAAAGCCAACGGCCCTTATGGCAAGCACCACGAGTTGGCCCATGCCAACTTCATCACACCCGAAGATATCGCCCGCGCAACCGGCCTTGGCGCGACTTATGAATTCTCGCCCTATCTGTGGTTCCCCAGTCCACCGGTCCGCGACGTCGTCCGCTCGGTTGGCGCAAAGCGGATGGAACGCTTCACCCCGGTGCGCGATGCTCTGGCGGCAGGCACGCATGTCGTGCTCGGCTCGGACTGGCCGGTGGTGCCTTCGATGTCGCCATGGGTGGCAATCGAAACGCTTGTCACCCGGCAGGCGCCAGGCGGCAGTAGTGAAGAACTTGCACCGGCACAGAAAATTTCCGTGGCCGAAGCCGTAAAGCTACTGACTGTCAATGCCGCGCTGCAGCTCGGCATCGGCGACCGAACCGGCACGCTGGAGCCAGGCAAGCAGGCCGATTTCATCGTGCTCGATCAGGATATCTTCACCGTTCCTGCCACCAGCATCCATCGCACACGGGTTCTGCGCACGGTGGTGAAGGGCAAAGAAGTCTATCGCGCGCCCTCAACGAATTAGAAGGGCGCGCCGGACGGTATGTTCCCGGTGCCAGCTCCGCGACCGTCCAGCTGCACCACCACCCGGGACACGACCACCGATCGCTGTGCAGAACAGGGGCCCGATCAAGATACAGCCATTATGCACGCCTGAGGTCCGTGTCGTGCCGGCCTGGCATGGACCCCGGATACTGCCACAATTGAGTTCGTTGCGCGTTCGGTCCCGTTACCCGGCAGTTCGCCTCGCGAAAATGCCCAGTCCCCACCGCGCCATCAGGCCCGCCACCAGCGTGCCGAAGCTGATCGCGGTGCCGACCCAGCCGACATAGTCGATGCTCGCCCACAAGATGTAGATCGAGACGCCCGAGAAGATCAGCGGCAACAGCGGTCCGAACGGCACGCGATAGGGGCGCTCGGCATCGGGGCATTTGCGGCGCAGCAGAGGCAGGGCAAGGCCGCTGAGCGTCAGGAACAGCCAGTAGACCGGCGACATATAGTCGACCATCGTCGCGAAGCCCGCCGGGGTCAGCGCGCCCCAGACGATCAGCAGCAGGGTGATCGCGGTCTGCAGCAGGATGGCGGCACGCGGCACGCCGCGCTGCTCGTCCCAGGTCGCCAGCCGCTCGAGGCCGGGCAGGTCGGCGGCGGCGGCGTAGAGGGTGCGCCCGCCGACGATCAGCAGCGCGTTGAGGATGGCAATCGCGGCGACGCCGACCGCGACCACCATCGCAGTGCGCCCGACCTCGCCGAACACCGCCTGCATCACCGCTGCGGCGGGGGCATCGCTCCTCGCGAGGCCGGCGGGGCCGAGTACGCTGACATAGGCCCAGTTGGCGACCAGGTAGAGCAAGGTCACCGCGCCCATGCCGCCGATCATTGCGCGGGTGATGTCGCGCGGGCGCCGGACTTCGGCCGAAAGGGTGGAGGCGTCGTTGAACCCGCCATAAGCGAGCATGACATAGACCATCGCGACACCGAAGCCGCCGACGGGATCGACCGGCGGCACGGCGCCATCGACCGGCACCCCGCCGTGCAGGATCATCCATAGCGCAGCCCCGCCGAGCGCCAGCAGGGCGACCACGTCGAGTGCGACGAACGCGACCTCACTGCGCGCGCTGGTCTTCAGGCCGCGCAGGTTGATCGCCGCGAGCACCACCACCATCAGTGCCGCGAGCACGGCGCGGGTAAGCCGGTCCATCGGCCAGAGTTCGTTGAGATAATCGGTGCCGACGAAGGCCAGCATTGCTGCAGAAGCGGTGAAGATCACCGTGAAGCGTGACCAGGCGAACAGATAAGCGATGGTCTGGCCATAGGCCTGCTTCAGAAAGCGATAATCGCCGCCGGGATGCGGGAAAGCCGCGCTGAGTTCGGCATAGCAGAGCGCGCCGATCAGCGCGACGACCCCGCCCAGCGCCCACGCCGCATAGATCGCCAGCGGCGAACCGAGCGTCGCGCCGACGACCGACGCCGAACGGAATATGCCTGCCCCGACGACCATGCCGACGACGACCGAGGAAGCCTGCCAGGGACCGATGACGCGCCGCACTCTATCCTGTCCGTACCCGTTTTTCCGACGCCGTCCTCTGCCGCGTCGGGCGCCGCTTGTCGTGCCTTTTCTGGCTTTCCCAACCGATCTGGAAGAAATTGTTACGACCGGAATAGCATTCTTGTCTAAACCCGCGCGCACCTTCGGCTATAGCTGGCACCATAAAAGACAGGCGTTTCAGGGGACTATAACCATGCGCAAGATCGATCACCGTCTTCTCGCCGGCATCGCGACCGGTGCCTTCCTCCTCGCCGCCCCCCTCGCGGGCAACGCCGCAATGGCGCAGACCACGGACAGTTCGGGTGACCCCGAGATCACCGTGATCGGCAGCCGCGCGCCGAACCGCACCGTACTCGACAGCCCGGTGCCGGTCGACGTGATCCGCGGCGATGCGATCCGCCAGGCGGGTGCGACGGGCGAACTGGCCCAGTCGATCGGCACGCTCGTTCCCGCCTTCAACTTCCCGCGCCAGTCCAACTCGGGCGTCGGCGACACGGTGCGCGCCGCCCAGCTGCGCGGCCTTTCGCCCGATCAGGTGCTCGTCCTCGTCAACGGCAAGCGCTACCACACCACCTCGACCCCGGCGCTCGACACCAAGGTCGGCAGGGGCACCGCCCCGGTCGACCTTAACACCCTGCCGATCAACGGCGTGGGCCGTCTCGAAGTGCTGCGCGACGGTGCCGCCGCCCAATATGGTTCGGACGCGGTCGCCGGCGTTATCAACATCGGCCTCGACCGGATGGACCATGGCTTCGTGGCCGACATGACCTATGGCCTGAACGTCACCAAGCCGCGCGCGGTCGGCAAGACGATCGACGACGGGCGCAACCTGTCAGGCGCGCTGAAGTTCGGCACCAAGCTCGGCGACGGCGGCTTCCTGACGGTCGGGGGCGACTATACCCACCAGCAGGGCACCAACCGCGCGGGCTTCGATCAGGGTGGCCAGTTCCTCTCGAACGGCAGCTACACCGATCCGCGCAACGACCAGTTCTTCGGCAAGCGCCTGTTCAAGGTCGGCGACCCGCGCGTCGACAGCGGCCACCTCTGGTACAATGCCGAAACTCCGGTTGGCGGCGACCTGACCTTCTACAGCTTCGGCGTCGCGCACGCGCGCAAATCGGTCGGCGCCAATTTCTTCCGCTGGCCAGTCATCGTCGACGGCAATGGCAACGACTATCTGCCCCCGGCCCAGCCCAACGGCACCGGCGGCTTCCGCCCCAAGAGCGTCGTGCGCAACCGCGACATCTCGGTCACGGCCGGCCTGAAGGGCGATCTGGGCGACTGGCGCGCCGATGCGAGCCTGACCTATGGCCGCAACTGGATCAGCTACCGCCTGCGCGACTCGGTCAACTATTCGCTCGGCGCGGCGAGCCCCAACAATTTCCTCCTGTCGCGCGTCCGCTCGGATCAGCTGGTCGCCAATCTCGACCTGTCGCGCGACTATGAGCTGGGCCTCGCGGCACCCGTCACCGTCTCCTTCGGCGGCGAATATCGTCGCGAGAACTGGCGCTCCAAGGCCGGCGACCCGGCCTCCTATGCGGTCGGCCCGCTCGCCGATCCCACCTCGCTCGGCCTTCAGCCCGGCGCGCAGGCCGGTCCCGGCCTGACCCCGGATGACGCGCGCAAGCTCGATCGCGACGTGGTCGCCGCCTATCTCGAACTGTCGACCAAGCTCGCGCCGACCCTGTCGGCCGACGTCGCCGGCCGCGTCGAACATTATTCGGATGCGGGCACCAGCGTCGCCGGCAAGGCGGCGCTGCGCTGGGAGTTCGTCCCCGGCTTCGCGCTGCGCGGCTCGGTGTCGAACAGCTTCCGTGCGCCGGCTCTCGCCCAGCGCGGCGCCTCGGCGACCTCGCTCAACTTCGGCGCGGGCGGTCAGCTGCGCCGGGTCGCGACCCTGCCCGTCGACAGCGCGGTCGCCCAATCGCTCGGCGCCGCGAAGCTGAAGCCGGAAAAGAGCTTCAACCTGTCGGCCGGCATCACCGCCTCGCCTTTCGAGGGTCTGCACCTCTCGGTCGACGCCTTCCGCATCCTGATCGACAACCGCATCACCTTGTCGGAGCGCTTCGACCTTACCGGTCTGAGCGCGGCGCAGCGGGCGGCGCTGGGCCTCGGCACCTTCGACGCGATCAACTTCTTCACCAATGCCGTCGACCTGAAGACGCGCGGCATCGAGGCGGTCGCCGACTATCGCTTCACCCTCGGCGAGTCCAAGCTGGGCCTCTCGGCCAGCTACAGCTACGCCAAGAGCAGCATCCGCAGCGTCGACGCGCCGCCGGCGCAGCTCGCCGCCAACGGCATCAGCGGCAATCTGATCGGCCTCGAAGAGACCAATACGCTCGTCAACGCGGCCCCGCGCGACAAGCTGATCCTGTCGGGCGACTGGGCGCAGGGGCCGATTTCGGCCACGGTGCGCGGCATTCGCAACGGTTCGGTGGTGCGCGTGTTCGACTTCGGCGGCGGCTTCGCACCGCGCCAGCGTTTCGGCGCGGAATGGCAGCTCGATACCGAAGTGTCGTACAGCTTCGCCGAGGGCCTGACCTTCAGCATCGGCGCGAACAACCTGTTCGACAATTATCCCGACCGCTCAAGCGACGACATCAACGGCGCGGGCAACCTCGCTTATGACGTGCTGTCGCCGATCGGTATCAACGGCCGCTATCTGTACGCCCGCGCCCGGGTCACCTTCTGACGATGCGCGCGCTGATCGCTCTCGCCGCGCTCTGCGCCGCCGGCACCGCTCATGCCGCACCCGCCGCCGACTGGCGGGCGCGCGCGGACGGCCTGCTGGCGGACGCGGTGGCCGTGCCCTCGGTCGATGGAAAGACCGGGGCCCGGCCGGTGGCGGAGCGGTTCGCGCGCGAATTCCTGGCGGCTGGCTTCCCCGCTGCAGACGTGCGCGTGCTGCCCTATAAGCAGACCGCAGCCCTCATGGTCCGGCTGCGCGCGGCCAAGCCGCGGCGAGGCGCGGTCCTGCTGCTCGGTCATATGGATGTGGTCGATGCGCGGCCGGAGGACTGGTCGCGCGACCCGTTCAAGCTGATCGCCGAGGATGGCTATTATTATGGCCGCGGCACCAGCGACATGAAGGGCGGCTTCGTCGCCCAGGCGATCGCGCTGCTGCGCCTGAAAGCCGAAGGCGTGAAGCTCGACCGCGACGTCATCCTGTTCGCGACCGGCGACGAGGAGAGCGAAGGCGAAGGCGCTGCAAAGATCGTCGGCGAATGGCGCCCGCTGCACAATGCGGTGATCGCGCTCAACGCCGATGGCGGGGGCGGCTCGATCGATCGGGCCGGCCGCCCGCTGGGCTTTCGCCTGCAGACGTCCGAAAAGACCTATGCGAGCTTCACCTTCACCGCGCGCAATCGCGGCGGCCACTCCTCGCGCCCGCGCGCCGACAATGCGATCTACGCGCTGGCCGGAGCGCTGGAGAGGCTGTCGGCCTACCGCTTCGCGCCGATGCTGAACGAGACGGTGAAGGCCTATCTCGAAAGCTCGGCACCGCTGCGCCAGCCCGAGCTGGCGGCCGCGATGCGCGCCTTCGCCAAGGATCCGACCAACATCGCGGCGGCCGACCGGATCGACGCCGACGATGGCGAGATCGGGATGATCCGGACGACCTGCGTGGCGACGCTCCTGAATGGCGGCCATGCCGAGAACGCCCTGCCCCAGACGGCGACCGCGACCGTCAACTGCCGCATCTTCCCCGGCGTCCCGGCGGACAGGGTGCAGACCGAGTTGCAGGCGGTCGCGGGCAAGGACGTCGAGGTCACGACGCTCAACGCCTTCGGCGACGGTACCCAGCCCTCCCCGCTCACCGACGAGATCGTCGGCGCCTACACCAAGGCCGTCCGCGCGCGTCATCCGGGGGTCGCGATCATCCCCGAGATGACCCCGGGGGCAACCGATGGCGGTCGGCTGCGCGCCAACGGGATCCCGACCTATGGCGTCGATGGGCTGTGGCGGGTCGATCCCGATGACATGCGCGCGCACGGCAAGGACGAGCGCATCCTGATCGAGGCGTTCCACGCCGACCTCGACCATTGGTACGATCTGGTCCGCAACATTTCGGGCGCGCCCCGGCGCTGAGCGCCGGGGCTTCGCACCTCAGCGCATCAGTTCCTCGTTGGTCGGCGTCCGGCGCAGCGATTGTCCGGCGGTGCAGTCGATCGCCTGCCCGGTGGTCGACGCCGACTCGTCGGACAGCAGCCACAGCGCCGCATTGGCGATATCGTCGACCGTGCTGAGCCGACCGAGCGGGATCTCGCGCAGGAAGGCGCCCTGGAGCGTCGGCAGCGCGAAATAATCCTCGGTCATCGCCGATCGCGTAAATCCGGGGATGATCGAATTGACGCGGATGCCGCGCTCCCCCAGTTCATTGGCGGCCACGCGGACCATATGATCGACGCCGCGCTTCGTCCCCGCATAGGCCGACAGTCCAGGCGGGGCGACGGCAGCAGTCAGCGACGAGGTGGTGACGAGCGATCCGCCTTTCTCCATGCGACGCGCCATATGCTTGAAGAACAGCGCCGTGCCGATGAAATGCACATCGCACATGAGGCGCAACTGTTCGACGGTGACGTCGAGGATCGAGGCCTGCGTATCGGCACCCGCATAGTTGATCGCGCCATCGAGCCCGCCGAAGCGATCGACCGCTGCGGCTGCCAGTGCCTCGATCTGCGCCTCGTCGGTGATGTCGCAGGCGACGGCGACCCCGCCGACCTCGCTTGCGACGGCCTCGACGCCATCTTTGCGGCGCGCGGCCAGAACGAGGTTCGCTCCCTCACGCGCCAGAACGCGGGCCGTCGCGGCGCCCATGCTGCGGCCATCCGAAGCGCCCAATATGATGATCGTCTTTCCGTCGAGCCTTGCCACGTCCATCCCTCCGGTCTGTGGCGGCCTTTTCAGCCGCACGCTGCTCTCATGCTGACGCTACAGGAGCGGCGCTTGGCCGGGATGCTGCCCAATCAGCTAGGTCTCCACCGCCACGTGCACCCCGGGGACATGGTGGACGCCGCCAAGGCTACACGAATATCCCTATGGTGATATTCGCCGGAGTTTCACGATTTTTGAGGCGGAAATCACTCCTCTTTGACAGCAATACGGGCGGTTTTTCACTATCGAAATCGAAGATCGGACAAAAATACACCCGTTCGCTGGAAGAGCAGAATCAACCACATCCCGCGAACAGGCCGGTCGATCGATCCACTAAAGGGGAAATAATATGGTGCTCTTCGCCAAGGTTCATTTTGCGCGTCGTCTGTTGATCGGCACGGCCATGACCGCCCTCCTCTCGGCCGCTCCGGCCCTCGCGCAGACCGATGGCGCGACCGCCGCGGAAAGCGCCGACGGCATGGGCGACGAGATCGTCGTCACCGCGCTACGCCGCGCCACCAATCTTCAGGACACGCCGCTCGCGATCACCGCGGTGACCGGCAACACCCTGACGACCATGGGCGTCACCGACTCCAACGGCCTCGCCCGCGTCAGCCCCGGCCTCGTCGTCCGCGAAGGCGGCTTCTCCGGTTCGCGCGTTACCATCCGCAACATCCGCGCAGCGGGTGAGGCGACCGTCGGTCTCTACTATGACGACGTTCCCCTGATGGGCTCGTCGGGCGTCGCCAGCGACGCTGGCGGCACGACCCCCGACATTCGCCTGTTCGACGTCGACCGGGTCGAAGTGCTGCGCGGCCCGCAGGGCACGCTTTACGGCTCGTCGTCGATGGCGGGCACGGTGCGCCTGATCTTCGCCAAGCCGAAGCTCGACAAGACCGAAGCGACCGTCACCGGTCAGATCTCGGCCGTCGATGGCGGAAGCATGGGCTTCGAGAATCAGGCGATGGTCAACGTGCCGATCGTCTCCGATCTCCTCGCCATCCGCGCGGTCGGCTTCGTGCGCGAACGGCCCGGTTATGTCGACAACCCCACCCTCGGGCAAAAGAACGTCAACGACCAGTTCAGCACCGGCGGCCGCATCATGGCCCGCCTGGAGCCGGCCCCGGGTCTGACGATCGACGGCGTCGCAACCTTCCAGAACCTGAAAGGCGGCCTGAACGATTATTTCCTCGCTTCGGGCCCCTACAAGCGCAACTATGAGTCGGACCAGCCGGTGCGCGACAAGTTCCGCCTGTACAGCGGCACGATCAACTGGGATCTCGGTCCCGTCACGCTGACGGCCGTGGGCTCTCACGCCTATCGCAACTTCAACTACAGCTACGACATCTCGGCCTTCTTCCGGGTGAACGCTGCGCGCTTCCCGGTCGGGTCGGCGACCTACAACCTGCTTAACAACCAGGCTCCTGCAGTCGCCAATTCGCCGCAGATCACCAAGACCGACACGTTCGAAGCCCGCATCTCGGGCAGCGGCAAGGGCCCCTTCCAGTGGACCGGCGGCTTCTTCTACAGCGACCGCAAGGGCGACTTCGCCAGCAACATCCTGCGCTCGGCTGTGGGATCGGGAGACGTCCTGCCGGTCAATGCGACCAATCTTCTGGGTCAGCGCCTGATCACCGACGGGCTGAAGCAGAAGGCGGGCTTCGCCGAGGCCACCTATGACGTCACCGACCAGCTCTCGGTCACGGGCGGCATCCGCTATTACGACTATACCCGCAAGGTCACCGGCGTCGTCACCGTGGTCAACACCTCGGTCGGCTTCGGCGTCACTCCCTTCACCTCGCAGTCGAGCAGCGAGAATGGCTGGTTGTACAAGGCGAACGTCAGCTACAAGATCACGCCCGTCGTGATGGTCTATGCCACCGCATCGAGCGGTCAGCGGCCCGGCGGCGTCAACCAGAATGTCAGCCTGCCGGCAGACCTGCAGAGCTATGCTTCGGACAAGGTCTGGAACTACGAAGCCGGCGTGAAGAGCAGCCTGTTCGATCGCCTGCTCACCCTGAACGCGGCGCTGTTCCAGATCGACTGGAACAACATGCAGACCTCGGGCACGCTCCCGGGCACCAATTTCGGCTTCATCGCCAATGCCGGCCGCGCCCGCGTGCGGGGCATCGAGGCCGAAGCGACGCTCTATCCGCTCGACGGGCTGCAGTTGCAGGCATCGGGCTCCTATATCGATGCCGTGCTGCGCGAGGACCAGACCAACCAGTCGCTGCTCGCATCCGGACTGAAGGGCGACGACATTCCCAGCGTTCCCAAGGTAACTCTGCAGGGTGGCGCGCAATATGAGTGGGACCTCAACCCGACGCTGAAGGCGAACCTCCGCTCGGACGTCTTCTACAACAGCTCGACCTGGACAGAATTCCGCCACACCAGCGCCTTCCAGCGGCGGCTGCCCGCCTATGCGGTCGTTTCGCTCCGCGCGGGCTTCGGCGCGCAGGACGACAATTGGAGCGCGTCGCTGTTCGTCAACAATCTGTTCAACGACGACACGGTGATCAGCAAGCTCAGCGCCAACGTCTATGGCGGACTGAACAATGTCCGCGCGATCAGCAATGTGCCTCGCACGATCGGCATCGACTTCACCAAGCGCTTTTGATCGAATGGAGGGGGTTTCCGAAGAGAGGCCCCCTCGTTTCTTGCATGACCATCGACAGGAGAGCCCCGTGACCTTCCGCACCCGCCGCCTGGCCATTGCCCTGACCCTCGCCGCTGCAACCAGCCTTTCCGCCCCCGCCTTCGCCAAGGATATCGTCATCCATGCCGGCCGCCTGATCGACGGCGTGTCCCGCCAGCCGCGCGAGCGCATGTCGATTCTGATCAAGGACGACCGGATCGTGGGCGTCGAGCAGGGCTTCGTCGACAAGCCCGGCGCCGAAGTGGTCGATCTCTCGACGAGCACGGTCCTGCCCGGCCTGATCGATGCCCATGTCCATCTGCTCCTCGAGCTCGGGAAGGGCTCGCAGGTCGCGAACGCAGTGACCAAAAACGCCTTCGATCATCTGCTCGACGGCACGGTCAACGCACGCAAGACGCTGATGGCAGGCTTCACCTCGGTCCGTGACGTCGGCGGCTATACCCGCGCGATCGTCGCCCTGAAGAAGGCCGTGACCGCCGGCGAAATCGTCGGACCACGCATGTGGGTCGCGGGCAGCATCATCAGCCCGACCGGCGGTCATGCCGACGCGAGCACGGGCTTCGACGCAGCACTCTCCAAGCCGGAGTGGACCGACGGCATCGCCGACGGCCCGGAAGAGGCGATCAAGTCGGTGCGGCGCCATCATCGAGAGGGCACCGACCTCATCAAGATCGTGCCGAGCGGCGGCGTGGCCAGCGTCGGCGACGATCCGCAGGCCCAGCTGATGACCGACGAGGAGATCAAGGCCGTCGTCGACACCGCGCACACGCTGCACATGAAGGTGGCGGCGCATGCCCATGGCACGGTCGCGATCGAACATGCGGCCAAGCTCGGTGTCGACTCGATCGAGCATGGCTCCTTCGCCGACGCCGATGGCGACAAGATCATGAAGGCCAATGGCACCTGGCTCGTCCCGACCCTCACTGCGGGCGCCTCGGTCGTCGATTATGCAAAGCTGCATCCCGAGCTTCTCGCGCCGTCCGTGGCAGCGAAAGCGCTAGCGGTCGGCCCTGTCATGAAGGCCAATTTGAACCGCGCCTACAAGGCAGGGGTCAAGATCGCCTTCGGGACCGACGCCGGCGTCTTCCCACACGGATCCAACGCGCGCGAGTTCGAGTTGATGGTCGACGCGGGCATGACTCCGATGGACACCATTGTTGCCGCCACCTCGTCGGCGGCCACGCTGATCGGTGACGAAGCCGATATCGGCTCGATCCAGGCGGGCCGCTATGCCGACATCATCGCGGTCGGCGGCGATCCGTTGAAGGACATCGCGCAGTTGCGTAACGTCACCTTCGTCATGAAGGGCGGTGCGGTGATCAAGGACGGATCGGCTCCGGCCGGCACGCGCTGACGGGAAAGGCGGGGTCATGGGGGGGCAGACTGAGAGCGACGTGCCGCCTGCCGCGCGGCTCGACCGCTACGACATGAAGATCGTGGCGGCGCTGGAACGCGACGGCCGGATGAGCTGGAGCGACCTCGCTGCCGAGATCGGCCTGTCGCTTACCCCCACGCTGCGGCGGGTACGCAAGCTCGAACAGTCGGGCGTAATCATCGGCTATGCTGCGAAGGTGGACCGCAGCGCCCTGATCGGTTCCATGCCGGTATTCATAGCGGTCAAGCTCGAGCGCCAGACCAGCGAAATTCTCGAAAGCATCGAGAAGCTGGTCGAGGGCCTTCCACAGGTGGTGGGCGGCTATCTGATGAGCGGGTCCAATGACTATCTGCTCCACGCCTTCGTCCGCGACCTTGCCCATTATCGGGAGTTGCTGGCGACCCTCACCCATGCCAGCGGCATCGCTCACATAGAGTCCAGTTTCGTTCTGAAGACCTTCAAGGCATGAGGTGGCCTTCGGCGACGGGAAGAGACTGAAACAGCCATGCAGCGCAGGACGGTCAAGTCGGCATCCAGGGCGTTCGAGGTGCTCGAACTCTTCGCCGACCTGCGTCGCCCCCTGCGGTTGAACGAGATTCACAGCGCGCTAGGCTACCCCCAGTCGAGCACGACCACCCTGCTCAAGAGCATGGTGATGAGCGGCTACCTCAACTACAGCCGCCACAGCCGCACCTATCTGCCTACGACGCAGGTCAGTGCGCTCGGCAACTGGCTGACCGGCCATATCGTCGCCGACCCCGCTTATCGCAACCTCGTCGAACGGCTGCAGCGGATCACCAACGAAACGGTCGGCCTCGCCACCGAGAACGATCTCTACATCCAATATGTGCTGTTCCGCGAACCGTCGCACGAGTTCAAATCGGTGCCGCGCGAAGGCGTGATGCGGCCGATGATCGACTCGGCAGCGGGTCTCGCCCTGCTCAGCCAGATGTCGGATAGGCAAATCGAGAAAATCTTCCGCTATTCTCATTATTACCGGATGAACGACGGCGAGGCCCCTCACCTCGAAGTGCTGATGCAGGACATCCGCTGGATCCGGCATATCGGCTACGCCCATCATGAAAACCGGCCCGATCCCGGCCTTTCAGCCATCGCCATGCCGCTCGGCCAGACGATGTATGGCGTCCGGCTGGCGATAGGCGTCGGAGGACTGGTCGATCGGATCGCAAGAGCCAAGAACGATATCGTCAAAGCGATGCGGGAGGAAGTCCGCGCCTTCCACCTCGCCAATGCCCATGCGCTCAGCAAGCCCTCCGGGCAGGAGGCAAACGATCGCGACGATCAGGATGAAGAAGCCAAAGACTGATCGTCATTTTTATATGACTATCGTTTGAAATAGGCGCGTCTAGCGCGATCCTCGCCTATCCTTTCGAAAAATCGAGAGGATGGGATGCCATGAGGACGGCCGATAAGACGAATGCGATGCTGAGCCGCCGAACCCTTCTGGCGGGGGCCGGCCTTGCGGCTGCGGCAGCCGCTGCCGTCCCGGCGGAAACCCGCGCGGCTCCCAGGCCGTCATGGGATCAGATGGCCGACATCGTCTGCGTCGGAAGCGGCGCGGCCGCGTGCAGCGCAGCGGTGACGGCAGCTGCCGCCGGGGCCGAGGTGATCGTGGTCGAAAAGATGCCCTTCCTGGGCGGGACCACCGGCAAATCGGGCGGAGTCGTCTGGATCTGCAACCATTTCGGCCTTCGCGCCCAGGGAATCCGGGACGAGAAGGCCGATGCGATGGCCTATATGTGCCGCTTTTCCTTTCCCCAGATCTACGATCCGACCAGCCCGACGCTGGGCCTGACCGAAGCGGACTATCGCCTGATCGAGGCCTTTTACGATCATGGTTATAAGGCGATCGACCATTTGCAGGCGGTCGACGCGGTGCGCTTCAAGCAGTTCCGCCTTTGGGCGATAGACGAGCCGGCACCCGACTATGCAGACCATCTGCCGGAGAACAAGGTCCCCACGGGCCGGGCATTGGAGCCTGCAACGGGCTCCGGTGGCCAGGGCGGCGGCAGCCTCGCCATGCAGCTGACCGACTGGCTCGAACGGCACCAGGTCCCGATCCTGACCGAAACCCGCGTCACCCGGACCGTCATTCACGGCGGCCGCGCCGTCGGCGTGGAGGCGGAGAGCAACGGCAAGACCATCCGTATCGGCGCGCGCAAGGCGGTCATCTTCGGCACCGGTGGCTATGCGCATAATCTCGATCTGGTCGGGCTCCACCAGACTGCGCTCTACGGGTCCTGCGCGATGCCGGGGTCGACCGGGGACTTCATCTCGATCGCGGGCGCGGCGGGGGCTGCGATGGGCACGCTCGACGGCGCCTGGCGAACCCAGGTGCTGTTAGAGGAGGCGCTGGAGAACCGCGAGCTCGGGGTGTGCGCCTTCTTCCTGCCCGGCGACTCTATGGTGCTGCTCAACAAATATGGCCGCCGCGTGGTCAACGAGAAGCGATGCTACAATGACCGCACGCGCGTTCATTTTGTCTATGATCCCGTGCGCGACGAATATCCCAACCAGCTGCTGTTCATGCTGTTCGACCAGCGGTCGCTCGATCGTTTCGGCGGCGCCTATCCCATGCCTGCAGCTGGCACGGAGAGCCCCTATCTCGTCAAGGGCGACAGCTGGGACGCGCTGTTCAAGCGGCTCGACGCGAAACTATCGTCGCTCGGCGCGCGCAGCGGCGGCGTCAGATTAGCTCCGGGCTTCGCGGCGGCTGCGGTCGAGAGCATCGGCCGTTATGACGGCTATGCCAGAACCGGCCGCGACGCCGATTTCGACCGAGGTGCGCAGCTGTACGACGTGCAGTGGCACAAGCTGTTCTCGGCCGCGCGCGAGGGCAGCACCCACGGCGCCAACCCCTACCCCAACATCACCATGCATCCCTTTTCCGGCGAAGGACCCTATTATGCCTTCATCCTTGCCGCCGGTGCGCTCGACACCAATGGCGGCCCGCGCATCAACCATCATGCGCAGCTGCTGTCCACCAGCGGACAGCCGATCCCGGGGCTTTACGGCGCGGGCAACTGCATCGCGGCGCCGACTCGCAACGCCTATTATGGCGCGGGCGGCACGATCGGCCCGGCGCTGACCTTCGGCTATATCGCCGCCAACCATGCTCTGGGCAGATCGACCTGAGCACGGGCACGCGCCAAGAAGCACCCATTAGACTTTCGGCTAAGCATAGCCCGCAGGACCTTGCATGGGAGGGCGCATCGGGACGACGCTCTTCACAATGGAGACCGGTCGTCCAGATGACCGCAAATGCAAACGTTAGCGGTAGAGAGGGTTTGAGGGTGGCAGCACGGGCGGAACGCACGAGCCGGAACCGGAAAGCGTCATATGTACCGCACGACGAGCATGAGGTGCCGTCGCAAGCCCGGGCCTCCATCCGCTACCGGAAATTGCAGCGGGACAGCCTCGCCGCCTGCGACGATTTCGAGCAGGTCGCCAATTTGGTGGTCGAAGCCGCACTGGACCTGATACCGGGCGTGGATGGTGCGGTCTATGAAAGGATCGATGGAGAGGACGTCGTCATCACCGCCTGCAGCGGAACCGTCGCCCGCTTCGCCGGGCAACGCATGCCGATCAGGGGCAGCCTGTCCGCCGGGATCAAGTTCAGCGGCAGGGCGTTCATCTGCGACAATCTCCAATATTCCTGCCCGGTGATCGCCGCTGCCTGTCGTCGCTTCGGCATTGCCTCCCTGATCCTCGTTCCGACGATCATCGGAGGGCAGGTCCAGGGCGTCCTGAAATTGGCGTCTCACCGGCCGTTCGCCTTTTCCAGCGATGACCTCGTAACGGGAGAGTTGCTGGCCTACCCCCTGTGCGTTGCGCTTCACGCCGATGATGCCCGACAGCAACGGGAAACCTCCGCCGTGCTCCACCGGAGGCTTCAGGCAATGTTCGAGCAGGCGGCGGTGGGTGTGGCCCATGTCCACCTTGATGGCCGACTGCTGCGTATCAACGACCGTTTCGCCGAAATCGTCGGCTGGCCTCGGCAGGATCTCGAGAAGCAAAGTTTCCAGACCATAACCCATGCGGACGATATAGCGGCGGATCTGGCGAACCTCGTTCGGCTTCGGCGGGGCGAGATTGACCGCTACGCGATGGAAAAGCGCTGTGTCGGCGCCGATGGATCGATCCGCTGGGCCCGCCTTACCGTCAATCTGATCGAGGCGGCGCAGCCAGAGGAGAATTTCTTCGTCGTCGTCCTCGAAGATATCGGCGTTCAACGGCGCGCACAGGAAGATGCCCGGATAGATCCGCTGACGCGGCTGCCCAACCGCGCTTTCGTCACCGAATATCTGCCGGGGATACTCGCCGCATCTACGGTCGCGTCACGGGGAATAGGTCTGGCATATGTCGATCTCGACGGGTTCAAGGCGGTGAACGATGCCCATGGCCATTTCGCCGGAGACGAATGCCTGATCGATGTGTCGCGGGCGCTGCGGTCGTCGATCGGCAGCCGCGGCCTGGCGGCCCGCATGTCCGGCGACGAATTCCTGCTTATTTTCCCCGACGTGCCCGAAGACGAGTTCGAGCGCTGCATCGTTGCCGCCAAAGCGGCGATCTCCGAGCTGGGAGACACGAAGGGCTGGTCGATCACGGCCAGTGTCGGTTCCGTTTTCTGCGGCGGCGCGGACAGGCTGGATGCGACGGCCATGATGCATCTCGCCGATGAGCGGATGTATGCGGCGAAGCGCGCGGACAAGGCAGCCCGCGACCATTGGGCGCCTTCGAGCGAGACCTCCGGCTGGTTTTGACAAGCGCCCGATCTGGCCCGTCATGACCGACCGGGGGCCGTGACTTCCTTTTTCCAGGCCGTTCGGCTATAGACGCGATGCTGACGTCGTATGCGACGGATAACGGGCCGCTTTGGCTCCCCTTTGTCCCTTTCAAGCCTCACGAAGCCGGGATGTGCCGCTGTTGGCGCATGCCCGTCATGCCTATGGGACAAGGAAACTCCCTATGATCACCGGTACCGTCAAATTCTTCAACGTCGACAAGGGCTATGGCTTCATCTCGCCGGAAGACGGCAGCAGCGATGCTTTCGTCCACATTTCGGCCGTCGAGCGCGCGGGCATGCGCACCCTCGATCGCGATCAGCGCATCTCCTACGAGCTGGAAACGAACAATCGCGGCAAGACGAGCGCGGTCAACCTCCAGGCGGCATGATGCAGGAAGCGGGCGTATTTCGATACGCCCGCCGTCTTCCCATCCCGCGACACAGAGGAACCGTCATGTCCAGAGCCGTGAACATTCAAGCCACGCCCGACCATATCGCGCAGAGTTGCGCCAAGGTCGGCGCCAGCATCACCGCCATCGAGGTGCTGACCTCGGGCGGCTCGCGCGTCGTGTTGAGCAACGCCGCCGGCTGCGCCGCGATCA
This sequence comes from Rhizorhabdus antheiae, assembly GCF_049889055.1. NCBI lineage: Bacteria > Pseudomonadati > Pseudomonadota > Alphaproteobacteria > Sphingomonadales > Rhizorhabdaceae > Rhizorhabdus > Rhizorhabdus antheiae. The sequence continues at coordinate 553,271 of NZ_JBLTWO010000001.1, forward strand.
CCCGCCATTATGGCGCCAAGGTGATCACCGGACGGGTGGTGCGCCAGCCGCTGCGATCGCTGCACGGCTGAGAACGGGTCGCCCGGCCGCAGTCCGCGTTAGGGCTGCGGCAGGTGCCCTGATATGTGCAGCGCCAATATCTCGCGCTGCCGGTCGGCCGGCCACTGCTCGGGGTCATAAACGGCCTGGGTAGCGATTCCCGCCGCTGCGCTCAGCAGAGCCTGGGCGATGAGGAAGGATCGCTCGCTCTCGACGATCCTGCCGGTGGAAATGATCGCCCGATGGAACAGATCGACCGCCTCGCGGCTGCGTTGCCTTTGTTCGACCAGAAAAGCCTCGTCGGCGGTGGCGAGCCCCCAAAAGGCCAACCAGATACGCCAGCTGTCCATTCGCTCCTCGTCGAGCGGCAGGACACCCGACAGGATCTCGGGCAGAGGGCGACCCGCCACCGTCGCCTCGTCGACTCGCGAAGAGGTCCGCTCCATGCGCAGACGATAGGCCGACAACAGCAGGTCATGCTTGCTGCGGAAATAATGCGAGACGATCGAGGTGCTGCAGCCGGCAAGCGCGGCGATGTCGCGAACCTTGGTGCCTTCGAGACCGCATCGCGCGATCAGCGTCGCGGCAATCTCGGCTACCTGCCGCCGACGGGCTTCATGATCGACGATCTTCGGCATGCTCGCTCCGGACAGTTCTCGGCGGCGTTTATGGCGATGTTGATGCGGCGCAACAACTGCCTTCCCTTCGCATAAAGGCCAGCTTGGCGGCGGCCGCCCTAGCCTGTCCAAGGGGGCGATGCGAATCCCCGCAACAGGGGAAGGGGCGAGAGGATGCCGATGACCGACACCGCCAAAATCCTGCCGGCAGACCCGCTGATCGTGGCCACCTATTTTACATTGGCGGGCGACGTTCACCCGTTCGCAGCCAGCACCATAAGCCCCATTCCCTTTGCTATCCGCGCCGAAGCCGCCGGTCGCGCCGGCTATCGCGGCATCGGGCTGGGTGCGCAGGATGCGCTCCATCTGATGGAGACATTGGGGCCAAGGGAAATCCGCGCGATCGCGGAAGCCAACGGCCTGGACCTGATCGAGTTGGAGGTTCTGGTCGACTGGTATGCATCAGGCGACCGGCGGGCGGAATCGGATAGACTGCGCGCCGCTCTACTGAATGCCGCAGCAGAACTCGGCGCAGTGCATCTCAAGGTGGGTGGAGACCTCGCCAATGGCGACTGGCCGCTCGACGGCGTGATAGAGGATTTTGCCGGCCTGTGCGACGACGCAGCACGCGCCGGGACGGGCATCTGCATCGAGGTCTTTCCGGGCAGTTCGATCGCGGACCTCGAGACCGGCACGGCGATCGTGGGCGGTGCGGGCCGGCGGAACGGCGGACTGCTGCTCGACATCTGGCATATGGTCCGTGGCGGCATCGACTTCGCCGACATCGCGAAGATGGATCCGGCGCACATCCTGCATGTCGAGATCGACGATGCCGACGCGACCCAGCAAGGCTCGATCATCGACGACACGATCGACCGCAGGCGGTTGTGCGGCGAAGGGGAGCTTCCGCTCCCCGCCTTCCTCCAGGCGATTGCGGATACCGGCTATAGCCGCGCCTGGGGCGTCGAGATATTGTCGGTCGAGCAACGGGCCCGCACGCCCGACGAGGCGGCGCGGCGCTCGTTCGAGACAGCGCGGCGCTATTTCCCCCAGTCGTGACAGGCGGTCGCCGCGCGATAGATTAACGAAAAATAGCCAAGTCTGCTTTATACGACGTTCATCTTTGGCAGGCATAGCCATGCCCATCGCATTGGGTGGGTGGTGGCGTGCAGTCTCAGATTTTTCATGATCCGACCGGCAGGCGGGCGATCATCGTCCGCTGGTCTGTCCGCTTGGTGGCCGCCCTCTCCGCACTGGCGCTGCTGGTCCTCGGCGTCGCCCTGCTGACGTTCGAACGGCGTTCGGCGCCTGCCCTGCCGGGCTTCGACCGATCCCCTGCTCCCCTGGCTGCCGCTGCTATTCAGCCCACCCGCACAGACAGCGCTCCATGGCTTCCATCCCAGCCGGCCACCGGCGAGACCAGACGGCTGGAGCGTACCGGCTTCTACATGCCGTGGGACGCCGCCAGCCGCGAGTCGCTGACATCCCATGGGGGCGAACTGGATTTCATCGCGGCCGGTCTCGCGACCGTCCACGGCGCCGATCATCGCTGGCGCTATGAGAGCGATCCGCATCTGCGGCAGGTGCTGGGCAGCCAGTCGCGCCGCAAGCTGCTGCTGATGGTGCAGAATGTCAGCATCGAGACTGGATGGGACGGAAAGAACAGCGCGCGCCTCTTCGCCGATGCGAAGGCGAGCGTCGCGCTGATCGACCGGATCGAGAAAGCCGCGCTGGTCGAGCAGGCACGCGGCGTGCTTCTCGATTTCGAGAATCTTCCGCCATCCGCGCATGAGGCTTATCGCGCCTTTCTGGAGCGCGCGCGGAAGCGGCTTTCCGCGCGGGGGCTGCTGCTCACGATCGCCGCGCCAGTCGGTGACCCTGACTGGGCGCTTGCGCGCTATGCGCCGTCGGTCGATCGGCTGTTCCTGATGGCCTATGACGAGCATTGGCCCGAGGGCGAAGCCGGGCCGATCGCCTCGCAGGCCTGGTTTGTCGACGTTGTCGGGCGGGCCGTGGCCGAGGCGGGTCGCGACAAGGCAATCGTCGCCATCGGCAACTACGCCTATGATTGGGGCAAGGCGGTCGCCGAGCCCCTGACCGTTGCCCAGGCCTGGGAGCGCGCCGCAGCGGCCGGCACCATGCCGCGCTTCGATCGCACGACCGGAAACAGCCACGTCGCCTATACCAAGGACGGCGTCCCGCACCAGCTCTGGATATTGGACGCGCTGAGCGCCTGGAACGACCTGCAGACGACGCGGCACCTCGGTGCGAAAGGCATGGCACTTTGGCGCCTGGGCAGCGAAGATCCGGGTTTCTGGCAGGTCCTCGCCACGCCGGCGGGCGGCGTGCCGGAGATCGGCACGATGCCGAACCGCGACCATGTGCAGTTGCTCGGCAGCGGAGAGATATTGCGTCTCGCCCGACGCGCCGAGCCCGGCCGGCGCGACCTTTCGATCGGCGAGGACGGCCTGATCCGGGACGCCCGTTACACGGCCCTGCCCTCGCACAATGTCATCCAGCGCACGGGGCTGCAGCAGCACCGCGTCGCACTCACCTTCGATGACGGCCCCGATCCGCGCTGGACCCCGCAGATCCTCGACGTTCTCAAGCGGGAAGGCGTGCCCGCCACCTTCTTCGTGACCGGTGCGAACGCGCTCGGCGAGGCTGATCTGCTGCGCCGGATCGTCGATGAAGGCAGCGAGCTCGGCAACCATTCGACCACGCATCCCGACCTCGATCGCATGCCAGAGGCGGCGATCCGGCTGGAGATCAATACCACCCAACGGCTGGTCGAGAGCTATACCGGCCGATCGATGCGGCTGTTCCGCGCGCCCTATCTGGGGGACGCCGAGCCTAACACGGCCGCCGAACTGCGCGCCTCGACCGTCGCGGCGGAGATGGGCTATCTCTCGGTCGGCCTCAATGTCGACCCGCTCGACTGGACAACAACCACCGCCGACCGGATCGTACAGCGGACGGTCGACCAGGTCCTGTCGGGCAAGGGCGTCCGCGCGACCCAGATCGTGTTGCTGCACGATTCGGGCGGCGACCGCAGCGCGACGGTGGCGGCACTGCCCGGGATCATCGCGGAGCTGCGCGCGCGCGGCTACACGTTCGTCACCGTCTCGCGGCTGGCAGGGCTCGACCGCGACGCGGCGATGCCCCCGCTGGTGGGCGCGCATGGCGTCGCCGCCGACGGGGCGAGCGGACTTTTCGGTTTTCTTGCGCTGGCCGGCAAGACGCTCGGCATCCTCCTCATCGTGGCGATCGGCCTCGGCATCGCACGGGCGCTGCTCATGACGGTGCTGGCGCTGGTGCAGGCGCGCCGGCCCGGCCCGCCGGATGCCCAGCCCCATCTGGTCCCCGCCTTCGTCTCGGTCCTCATTCCCGCCTATAATGAGGATAAGGTGATCGAGGCATCGGTGCGTCGCGTCCTCGGCAGCCAGGGGCCGCGCATCGAAGTGATCGTCATCGACGACGGCTCGACCGATCGCACCGGCCGGATCGTCGCGGACGCCTTCGGCCTGGATCCGCGCGTGACGCTGTTGAGCCTGCCAAACGGCGGCAAGGCGCGCGCGCTCAACGAAGGCCTGCGGCTGGCGAAGGGCGAAGTCGTCATCGCGCTCGACGCCGACACGCAGTTCGAAGCCGATACGATCGCGCGGCTCACCCGCTGGTTCGCTGACCCGTCGATCGGCGCCGTCGCGGGCAATGCGAAGATCGGCAACCGGGTCAATCTCGTGACGCGCTGGCAGGCGCTCGAATATGTCACCGCGCAGAATCTGGAACGCCGCGCACTCGCCGCGCTTGGCGCGGTAACGGTGGTGCCCGGCGCCGTCGGTGCATGGCGTCGCGCCGCACTGGATGAGGTCGGCGGCTATCCGCACGACACGCTGGCCGAAGATCAGGACCTCACCATCGCCATCCGCCGGGCCGGTTGGAATGTCGCCTGCGATGCCGACGCGATCGCCTGGACCGAGGCACCCGACAGCTTCCGCGCCTTGTTCCGGCAGCGCTATCGCTGGGCCTTCGGGACGCTGCAATGCCTGTGGAAGCATCGCGGAATCTTTCTGACCGGGCGGCCGCGCGGGCTGGCGCTGGTCGGTCTGCCGCAGGCCTGGCTGTTCCAGATCGGGCTGGGACTTGTGTCTCCGCTGATCGATCTCGCCTTGATCGTCAGCATCGCCGACACGCTGTTCCGCACGGCCAATCATGGCTTCGCCATGATGGAGCAGGATCTGCGGACGATGTTCGCCTTCTGGCTCGCCTTCGCCGCCATCGATGCGTCCTGCGCTTGGGTCGCTTATCGGCTGGATGGGCGCGAGGGGAGGTTTCCGCTCCTTCGTCTGCTGGCGCAGCGCTTCGGCTATCGGCAATTGCTCTACGCCGTCGTGCTCAAGGCGGTGATGTCGGCGCTGCGTGGACCCCGCGTCGCCTGGGGCAAGCTCGATCGCAGCGGCGTGATCCAGATTCCGTTCGACGCCGGCCGGCCGAGGTTCGCGCGCGCCAGCGAGGCTCCTCTATTCGACAAGGCGGCCTGACCGGGCCTTCCACGCCCGCCGTGACGGGCCACGGAAACGCTTGCGATTTCGCGGTTGATAAAACCCTATTTCATGTGAATATGGCTATAAACTGTCGTTGCGGCGATGGTGGCGCGATCATCCTGCCCGGGAAAGGACACGCCATCTTGCCATAGCGGTCGACGGCGGCGACACCCCCCTGGATACGCAGACCGGTGTCGGTCCGCGCGACGGCGGAAGTTGATATTGGGGAACGTGCGTTGACGGACATCATGACGATCGCCGAGCAGTATCTTCTGCCGGGTGCGCTGTGGCTCGTGATGTTTTCGATGGGTGTCGGCCTCATGCCCCGCGACTTCACTCGCATCGTCGAGAACAGCCGAGCCTTTCTGGTCGGCGTCGGCAGCATGCTGCTGCTCGTTCCCCTGTTCGGCACAGCCCTTTCCGTGGGCTTCGCGCCAACCCCCGCGCTGATGATGGGCTTCATCCTGCTGGCGACCTGTCCCGGCGGGATATTGTCGAACCTGCTGACCGACCTTGCCCGCGGCAATGTCGCCTTGTCGGTGTCGATGAGCCTTTTCGTCAGCGTCGTCTATATCTTCACTTTGCCCTTCATCACCTATTTCGGCCTGGCGTTCGTGTTCGGGGCAGGCCAGTCGATCACCGTCCCGGTGGGAGAATCGATCAGCAAGATCCTGACGATCACCGTCTTTCCCGTCGCGACCGGGATGCTCTGCCGCAGGCTCCTCCCCGCCTTCGCGCTGCGCATCGAGCCGCTCGTCAAGACGCTGTCGACCAGCGTGCTCGTGGTCGTATTCGGCATGATCGTCGCGCAGCAATGGGAAACGCTCAAGCAATCCTTCGGCATCGTGCTCGCGATCGTCGTGGCGATGAACGTCTGCAATCTGGGCATCGCTTTCCTCGCCTGCCATCTGGCGCGGATCGGGCGGCGCGAGCGCATCGCGATCGCGATGGAGCATATCGTGCGTCAGGAGGCGACCGCGATCTTCGTCGCGGTGACCCTGCTCGGCCGCAACGACATGTCGCTGCCGATGATCATCAACACCTTCATCGGCATGGCGATCGGAATCCCCTTCGTCACCTGGCTGCGCACCCGTGCGGCACGGCTCGACGAGGCGGGTGTCACGACGGCTGCTGCCACCATCATCCGGAGCTGAGACATGGACCTCAAAAGACTGTCCTCGGGATCGCCCTTCGAGGAACTGGCTGCCTATTCGCGCGCGGTCGTCGACGACTTGTACATCCATGTGTCGGGGACCGTCGGCCCCGATCCGGAAACCGGCGTGATGCCCGAGGACCCCGCCGAGCAGGCGCGCAACATCCTGCGGCTGCTCGGCAAGGTGCTTGCAGAGCAAGGAGCCGACTTCCGCCATGTCGTTCGCAATCGCGTCTTTCTTACGGACGCATCCGACGTGATGGCGGTGGCAGCGGTCCTGCGCGACTATTTCGCCGACTGTCGGCCCGCCAATACGACACTCATCAACGGCATCCCCGCCCCCGGCGCGAAGGTCGAGATCGAGATCACCGCGCGCCGCCCGGCTGTCTGAGCGCGCCACCGCCCCAACGCATCCCCTGTCAGGACCAATGATGACCAAGCTTGCCACTCGCATCACCGGCACGTCGAAAAAGAGCTACGGCATGTATGAGCAGGCGCTCCGGATCGATGCCGACGATCTGATCCATCTCGAGCTTGGGCGCCCCGTCCACGACACGCCCGCCCCGATCAAGGATGCGGCTATCCAGGCCCTGCGCGACGGTCACGTCCATTATGGCGACATGATGGGTGAACGCGGGCTGCGTTCCGCCCTCTCGGTCAAGCTGCGCGACTTCAACGCGATCGACGCATCGCCCGATGAAATCCTGATCACCAACGGCCTGACCCAGGGCTCCTTCGCCGCCTTCATGGCGCTGGTGAATCCCGGCGACGAAGTGATCCTGCTCGATCCCTATTACCCGCAGCATGTCGGCAAGATCGAACTCGCGGGCGGCAGGATCGTCACCGTCCCGCTGGACGCCGCCAACGACTTCTCGATCCGGGCCGACTGGATCGAGGCCGCCATAACCGAGGCGACGCGAATGATCGTGATCGTCAACCCTGCCAATCCGACCGGGCGCGTCTATTCCCGTGGCGAACTCGAAGCTTTGGCCGAAGTCGCGATTCGCCACGACCTGCTCGTCGTTTCCGACGAGGTCTATGAGTACATCACCTTCGGCGCAGGCCACGTGAGCATCGCATCGCTGCCGGGCATGAAGGAGCGCACCGTGTCGCTGTTCGCCTTCACCAAAGCCTATGCGATGGACGGCTGGCGGCTCGGCTATGCAGTCGCCGCGCCCGAGATCATGGCGGGCCTCGTCAAGATCTCGACCAGTGCCGTCACCCATGTGAACAGCTTCATCCAGTTTGGCGCGCTCGCTGCGGTGACCGAAGGCTCCGCCGAGATGCAGGCGATGGTGGACGATGATCGTCGCAAGCGCGATCTGGTCGTCGGCCGGCTGAATCAGATGCCGAATGTGCGGTGCGCGGAGCCGCAGGGAACGATCTATGCCTTCCCCGACATCAGCGCGACCGGCCTTCCCGCGCAGGACCTGGCGGAGCGGCTGCTGCGAGAGGCCCATGTCGTCGTCGAAGCGGGCAGCTTCTACGGAAGGGTCGGCGAAGGTCATCTGCGTATCTGCTTCGGATCGGAACCCGAAAACAGGATCGCCGAAGCCATGGATCGCCTAGCCCGCTTCTTCAATGCGCTCTGACCGGATGGCCACCCATTGCGGAGATTACCAGCAGGCGGGTGGTTCCCGTTTCGACATGGCTGTGATTTTAGAAGGGTGACGAAGCGAGGCTCGACCTTTGGCTGATATACATATTCGGCCGAACGGTTAATCTTCGGTTGGGGGCAATAGCGGCAGCTTCGGCAGCTGGCGAACAGGAATCGGGTGGAGCGGATGGCATCGGCGGGCAATCAGGCAGTGAAGGCGGCGAAGAGCATATTGGGGGAGCCCGGAGATCGAAGCGTTTACGACCCGAGCAATCCCGGCTTCCGGCTGGAGAATTCGCCCTTCTATCTGATGGCGCATGCCGACTTCAAATATCATGAGGACATGGACAAGGTGCTGCATAAGCACGGCGTGTCCAAGCCGATCTACCGCGTGATGACGGTCCTGCGAGAGCGCCAGCCCGCCAGCATCGGCGCTATCGCCGAGGCGGCGCTGACCAAGCGCTCTACCGTCAGCCGGATCATCGATCGCATGGCCGAGCAGGGGCTGGTGTCGACCGAGCCCAATGCCGAAGACAATCGCATCACCGAGGTCCGTTTGACCGAGGAAGGACGGCAGCTTCTCGCCAAGCTCACCCCGATCGTCGGCCGACAGTTCGTGCGCGCGATGGAGGGGGTCAGCGATCGCGATCTGGGCGTGCTTCTGCGGACCCTGCAGAAGATCAGCGCCAATCTGTCGAAACTACCGATCGAGTAATCCGTCTTCCGGCCCTTCATGGGTCAGGCCGAGCCTGGCCGCGACGCTTTCCACCGGGGTGCCCGGTTTGACCAGCAGCCAGCGCTCGGGCGACCGCGCGTCGATCGCGACGACGCGGCCCTTGGGGCAGAGCTTGAGGCAGGGCGTCTCGATCACGCCGAAGTCGGCCTTCCGTCCCTTGCGGCGGTTGCCGAGCGCGCGCAGCGCCTTGGCCAGCGGCAAGCATTGGTCGGGGCCGAAGCCACCGCCGACACGCTTGCTGCATTTACGGCAGACGAGCGCAACGCCCGTCCAGTTCGACTGCACATGATCCGGCATGTTCGTTCCAACGTCCGAACGCGCGATCGGGCCCGTGCCTACCCGAATATGCCATAAAAAAGGGGCGACATCGCTGCCGCCCCCTCTCGTCCATGAAGTGCCGACGGCGATCAGCCGTTCAGCGCATCCTTGAGCGCCTTGGCGGCGGTGAAGGAGATCTTCTTGGAAGCAGCGATCGTCAGCGTCGCGCCCGTGGCCGGGTTGCGGCCCTCACGCGCGGGACGGTCGGTGACCTTGAACTTGCCGAAGCCCGGCAGCGAAACTTCTTCGCCCTTCTGGGCAGCGTCGGTGATGGCCTTGAGGGCCGCATCGAGGACGCGCTTGGCTGCGGCCTTGTCGATCCCCTGTTCGGCGGCGACAACGCCAGCGATGTCGGCAGTGTTCATGATCACTCCTGGTCTTGCTTGATGAAAAAATCCCTATGCGCCGGGGTCCGACGCAAGGCGCCTCTTGTGCGCGGCTCTTTCCTGTGGAGCAATTGGAAAGTCGCCCGAAATCAGGAAAAAAACGGACTGGGATCGTTTTTCGCAGCTTTTTTTCGACGAGACGCCCCAAGCACGCGCCACATCCCCGTTCAGCGAGGATCAATTTTGGTCGACGATCGCCGAAACCAGCAGCTTGTCGATGCGCCGGCCGTCCATGTCGACGATCTCGAAGCGCCATGTCTTATAGTCGAACGACTCGCCGGTGACGGGCAGATGCTTGAGGCGCCAGAGCGCCAGCCCGGCAACGGTAGCGAAGTCGCGGTCCTCCGGGAGCTCGAGCCCCAGCCTCTCCGCGAGCGTGTCGGCCGACGCGGTACCCGATACCAGCAGGCTGCCATCCTCGCGTTCGACGAAGGCCGGATCGGTGTCTTCATCCTTGTCCGACGCAAACTCGCCCGCAATCGCAGCCAGAAGATTGGCGGGCGCGACCAGACCTTCGAAATGGCCATATTCGTCGTAAACGAAGGCCATCGGCACTTCGGCCTCCCGCAGAGCCTTGAGCGCGTCCATCGCGTCGACATGGTCGGGGAGCACGATGCCCTTCTTGAGCATCGACCGGAGATCTATCGTGGCCCCTGCGAGCAGGGCCCGCACCAGGTCGCGCGCGTGGATCACGCCCAGCAGCTGGTCCACCGAGCCGTCGCCGACCGGCATGCGCGTATGCGGCAGTTCGGCGAGCTGCGCGCGGATCGCGTCGAGATCATCGTTGATGTCGATCCACTCGACCTCGGTCCGTGGGGTCATCACCTCGCGAACGGGCCGATCCGCCAGGCGGACGACGCCGGAAATGATCGCCCGCTCGCTCTCCTCGATCACGCCCGCAGAGGAGGCTTCGGCCACGATCAGGTGAAGCTCCTCGGCGGTCACATGACTTTCGGACTCGCGATTGAGGCCGAGTATCTTGAAGACGAGGCCGCTGGTCTTGTCGAGCAGCCACACGAACGGCGCGGTCAGCCGCGAGAGCCACAGCATCGGCACCGCGAGGAAAGCCGCGATCGGCTCCGGCGCACGCAACGCGAACTGCTTCGGCACCAGTTCGCCGACGATCAGCGACAGAAAGGTGGTGACGGCAATGACCAGCGCGAAGCCCGCCTCCGCGCTGCTCCGCTCGGGCACGCCCAGCATCGCCAGCCGTTCGCCCACCGGCCCGCCGAGGCTCGCCCCCGAATAGGCGCCCGCAAGAATGCCTATCAACGTAATGCCGATCTGTACGGTCGACAGGAATTTGCCCGGATCGGCGGCCAGCAGGATCGCCGTCCTGGCGCCTCTGCGTTCGGCCCGTGCCATCGCTTCGAGCCGCGCCTTGCGCGCGGAGACGATCGCAAGCTCGGACATGGCGAACACACCGTTGAGCGCGATCAACGCCACGATCACCACGAGGTCGAACCAGGGAAAAGGGGTCAGGGGGGCTGTGTGCGGCATGGCGCTTACCATGCTCATGACGTGTATTTCGGATTTTGCCAACCGGTGACGTCGCTTATCGCCGCGCGGCGAAGAAGTTTCGCAGCTGCAAGGCGGCCTCTGCCTCGCCCATTCCGCCATAGACTTCGGGCCGGTGCAGGCAGGTCGGCTGCTGGAAGAAGCGCGGTCCGTTGACCACGGCACCGCCCTTGGGGTCTTCGGCAGCGAAATAGAGCCTGCGAAGGCGTGCGTGCGAGATCGCTCCCGCGCACATCGCGCAGGGCTCGAGCGTCACATAGAGATCGCAATCGTCCAGCCTGTGAAGGTCAAGCACGCGACACGCTTCCCGAATGGCTTCCATCTCGGCATGCGCGGTCGGGTCGCGCCGGGCGGCCATGGCGTTGACGGAACTCGCCACGACCTCGCCGTCGCGCACCACGACGGCTGCGACGGGCACCTCGCCCGCCTGTGCCGCACGTGCAGCCAGGTCGAGTGCGAGACGCATCGCCGGGGGTAGCGGGAAAACCATGCTAGATCCTCTAGCCGATTCGACGGCCCGCGAAAGCCATCGCTGGCGATCCGCCCGATCGCGGCACCAACATAAAACAAAGCGCCGCCCCGATCCGGAGCGACGCTCATGTTCGATTCGACCCGACGACGCGATGTCCCCAGGTCGGCGACGCTCAGTCGGCTTAGTTGGCCTTCTGGACGTCGACGGTGGGAACCTTGATCTCTTCCTTGGTGGTGCCGACCTCGACCTTGGGGACGGTGATGTCGGTCGTCTTCGTGTCGACATCCACCTTGGCGGTGTCGACGTCGAAGGCCGGCGCCTGGCCGCCCTGAACCGCCACTTCCGGCAGCTTGGTCTCGCGCGTCTGATTGACGTCGATCAGACCGAAGGCGAAGGCGGCGACGATCCCGACGATGGCGACGACCGCGACGATCAGACCGACGCGCAGGCCATTGCCGCGGCTGGCCGGTTCGCGATATTCATTGGTGGTGTTCATGGCTTCCTCCTGCTCCCTGTTGGGCAGGGGATGTAACGAACATGTCGTTATGCGGTTGCATCGACAGCCTGCCATAGCTGTCAGGCGGGTTGACGAATCCCCTCGCGACCGCTATCCGCCGCGACTTTCCGGGCAACCCGAACATTCAGGACGAAGAACAATGTCGCGCATCTGCGAGCTGACCGGCAAGGGCCGCCAAGTGGGCAACAACGTTTCCCACGCCAACAACAAGACGAAGCGCACCTTTCTGCCGAATCTGCAGAATGTCACGCTGATCTCCGATTCGCTCGGCAAGGGCGTGAAGCTGCGGGTTTCGACCCATGGTCTTCGCTCGGTCGAGCATGTCGGCGGCCTCGACAACTGGCTGCTCAAGACCTCGGACGAGCAGCTTTCGCTGCGCGCCCGTCGCCTGAAGCGCGACGTCGCCAAGAAGCAGCAGGCTGCGGCCTGATTCGCTTCCGCTTCGGCGGATGGTGAAGGATTTCGACCGGGGCCTCGAAAGGGGCTCCGGTTTTTCCATGTCTGCGGCCCTTCGACCGCCTCGCTTCAGTCCAGCTGGAATTTGAGCAGCAGGGTGCGTTCGATCGGCACCTGATTGTCATCCGAAATCAGCCAGAGCATCGTCTGCCCACCCTCCCGCGTGGCCGTGATTCCTTCCATATTATCAATGTTGAGCGGCGGCGCGAACTCGCCCAGCGCTTCTCCGACCACTATGGCGCCCGGGGCGATCGCAGCGGGATCGACGATCGTCAGCGCCGCCGAGAAGCCGTCGAGAAGGCCGAATCGCCGGTTCAGGACAACGATCCGCCCGTCGGGCAGCAGCGCGGCGTCGCTCGGCACATAGCCCTTGGGCGGGCGGTAGCCGAACTGAAAGGGCCGATTTCGAGATTGAGTCGGGTCGCCGGGGAACATCAGTGCCGTCTTCACGCCCGGCGCGATCATCTTGCCCTCGGCAAAGATGACGAAGCGGCCGCCTTCGAGCCGGACAAGTGCCTCCGCTCCGGAGTTCCGCGCCCAGCTGGCCATGGCAGGCGGCCAGCCGGTCGACAGCACCGTCGACAGGTCGCCCGAATAGCGCATGACCGCATTGCGATATTCGAACCCGACCCACACATCGCCTTCCGGCCCGACCGTCATCGATTCGGCGTCACGGTCGCGCTTGTTGCCCGTCGGCCCGGGAAAGCCCGGCAGATCGCCGAAACGCGTCCGCACGATCTGCCCCCGCTCCATGGTAAAGCGCAGATATTGGCCCGTGTCCGCGATCGTCAGGAAATGGCGACCATCGCCGTGAAGCGCCGAATAGCCGCCAAAGTTGCGCTGGCGGCTGGTCAGGTGCCAACCGCCGACATAGCGCAGCCGCCCGAAGCGCCGTCTTTCCGGAGCGGAGGGATCGAGCGGGATCGCGGTTGCGACGACCGGTTCGGTCGACGATTCGGGAAAGCTGGCCGAACTGGGCAAGAGGCAGAAAAGCAGTGCGGCGTGCAGCTTTCTCATGCGCTCGCGGATAGCGGCTGAAGCGGCGATTCCCAAGGCAATTGCGCCCCGAGCTGCCTGCGGCGCTGCGCGAAACATGAACGCCCGCCAACAGCCGCGTTCAGCCTCGGCTCACGCGAATCATGGGAAAAGGGTCTCATCGATCGACCGCACCGGTCCGCAAGGGTCTCATCCCACGGGACCGATGGTCGAGAAGGAGGTTTTTATGTTGCGCAAGATTATCGCGGCCGTTGCCGCCACCACTGCAGTTTTCGCCGCGACCGTCCCGATGGCGGCGCAGGCCCAATATTATGGCGGCCGCTATGAGCAGGTTCGCGACTGGCGCGGTGATCGCGGCTATTATGGCGACCGCAGTTATCGCCGGGACGGCTATTATAGGGACCGCGGCTACAGTCGCGACCGTGGCTATTATCGTGGTGACCGTGGTCGCTGCCGCGACAAGGGCACTGGTGGCACGATCATCGGCGCCATCGCCGGCGGTCTTCTGGGACACGAGATCGGCAATGGCCGCTATGACCGCGGCGACGGCACGACCGGTGCCATCCTCGGCGCGGGCGTAGGCGCCCTGGCCGGCCGCGCTATCGACCGCAACTGCTGAGGATAGGCACGGGTTCGGCGCAGGCCGCCGGACCCGGCCCATCCCCCTGACAAGTTCCCCGCGTGGCGTTGTGGGGAGGAGGGTCGTCGTCTCGCTGGAGGAGGCGGCGGCCCTCCACTTGTATGCGCTGCGCCTTCAATATGGCGGCAGCTGTCACCTGGAGATCGGCCCCGGAGCCTGCCAAGGCTCCGCAAGCGCGAACGCGCGCCCGAGCTTATGCGAGGCCAAAACTCATACAAGGAGAACCAAGCCGCACGAAGGTGCGGCGCCCGGCGCCTGAGGGCTCAAACTGCGATCAACGCGGCTCCAGGTCGAACAGCGCCGCCAGCTGCTCGACCATCGTCCCGCCGAGCTGTTCGACGTCCATGATCGTCACCGCCCGCTGGTAATAGCGGGTCACGTCATGGCCGATGCCGATCGCGATCAGCTCGACCGGGGACTTGTTCTCGATCCAGCCGATCATCTGGCGCAGATGCCGCTCGAGATAGGAGCCGTTGTTGACCGACAGCGTCGAGTCGTCGACCGGCGCACCGTCCGAGATCACCATCAGGATCTTGCGCTCCTCGCGCCGACCGATGATCCGGTTATGCGCCCATTGCAGCGCCTCGCCGTCGATATTCTCCTTGAGAAGTCCCTCGCGCATCATCAGGCCGAGCGACTTGCGCGCGCGGCGCCAGGGCTCGTCGGCCTTCTTGTAAACGATGTGGCGCAGATCGTTGAGACGGCCCGGTGCCGGCGGGCGTCCTGCCGCCAGCCAGGATTCGCGCGACTGCCCGCCCTTCCAGGCGCGCGTCGTGAAACCGAGGATCTCGGTCTTGACCGCGCAGCGCTCAAGCGTGCGGGCGAGGATGTCGGCGCAGATCGCGGCGATCGAGATCGGCCGCCCGCGCATAGATCCACTATTGTCGATCAACAGGGTGACGATCGTGTCGCGGAAATCGGTGTCGCGTTCGATCTTGTAGCTCAACGAATGGGTCGGGTTGACGACGACGCGGGCCAGGCGCGCTGCATCGAGCAGCCCCTCTTCCTGGTCGAAGTCCCAGCTGCGGTTCTGCTGGGCCATCAGGCGCCGCTGGAGCCGGTTGGCGAGCTTGGTCACCGCACCCTGCAGATGAACGAGCTGCTGGTCGAGATAAGCCCGCAGGCGGGTCAGCTCCTCCTCGTCACACAATTCGGTGGCGGCGATCTCCTCGTCGAAGCGGGTCGTATAGGCGTGATAGTCGAAGCTCGGCGGCAGATCCGACAGCGGGCGGTTCGGCCGGACGGGCATCATCCCTTCCTCACCGTCGTCGCCGACCTCTCCCTCCATATCGGTGGGCGCGTCGTCGTCCATCTGACGCTGTTCGCCCTCCTCGTCGCCGCCCTGCGACTGTTCGCTGCGGGTCTCGACCTGCGAGTCGCTCGACCCGCCCGAGTCGTCGCCTTCGTCCTGCTGCTCCTCGCCCTCGCTCTGCTCGTCCTGGCTGTCGTCCTCACCCTGATCGGGATCGGTCTCGGGGACGTCGCTTGCGTCGATCAGCTCGAGATCCTCGAGCAGGCGACTGACGAGCTTCGCGAAGGCGGCCTGGTCGTCAAAGGCGAGTTCGAGCGCGTCGAGATCCTTGCCTGCCTTGCTCTCGATCCATTCGCGCACCAGGCCCAGTCCGGGCTGGGCCATGGCCGGCACAGGCTGACCGGTCAGGCGCTCGCGCACCAAGAGGCCGATCGCAGTCGACAGGGGGACCTCGTCTCGCGTGCGAGCCCGCACCAACGGGTCCGAGCGCAGACGAACATCGAGGGCGTGATTCAGATTGTCGCGGACGCCCGCCATGGCGCGCGAGCCGATCGCCTCGATCCGCGCCTGCTCGACCGCATCGTGGACCGCGCGCGCAACCGGCTCTCCCGGCGCGATGCGCTCGTGCAGCGCCTGGTCGTGGTGGCGCATCTTCAGCGCGAAACCGTCGGCAAAGCCGCGCGCCTCGGCGACCGCCTGGGCGGGCAGATTGCGCGACGGCATCGGCACACGGATCTGCTTGTAGCTGGCCGACGGGGTTTCGGCGGTGAAGCTGAGCTCGATCTCCGGCTCATGCGCCATGGCGCGGGCGGTACCGCCCAGGACCTGACGAAAGCTCTCGATGGGCGATTGTTCGGCCATCAGTCCAGCACCCCTTCCCGGATCATGCCCTGCGCCCGATCGTCGACGCCGATCGCGGCCAGATAGGCATCTAAGCCGCCATGATCGCGATCGAGGCTGTCATACATCGCCTCGAGATAGTCGGCATCCGCCGCGAGCAGCGGACGCAACACCTGCGGATCGACCGAGCCATATTGCTCATAGCCGCCGCGCGACGCGTCGAACAGCCGACTGAAATCGGCAAAGCGGTTGGTCAGCAGATAATCGTCGAACACCGTCTCGCGCGGCACGCCCAGCATCGACAGGATCAGCGCCGCAGCGACCCCGGTGCGGTCCTTGCCCGCCGAGCAGTTGAACAGCAGCGGCACATGGCCCTCCGCCAGCCGCGCGAACAGGAAGCGGTAGGAGGGCGCATGATCGACCAGCAGCTCGGTATAGAGGTGCAGCATCTTGGCGCGGACCGCCGCCGCGTTGGGCAGCGCACCGCGCAGAAGCTCGCCGAGCACGCCGCTGCTCTCGGCATAGTCGCGCGACCAGTAATGAACGCCCGCCCGCTCGCACCAGCTCGACGGGTGGCGTTTCCGCTCACCACCCCGCCGCAGGTCGCAGACCGTCGCGATGCCGAGCGACGCCAGATGGCGCTCGTCGGCCTCGCTCAGATAGGACATTACCCCCGAACGGTAGAGCAGCCCGCGCCGGACGGTACGTCCGTCGACGGTCGCATAGCCCCCCATGTCGCGCAGGTTGAACCCGCCTTCGAGCGGCAGCAGCGGCGAGAGATCGAGCGTGGCCGTCATGCCTTGCCGACGACGCTCTCCGGCAGATCCTTACCGAACACCCGCTGATAATATTCGGCGACCAGCGGTCGCTCGCTCTCGTCGCATTTGTTGAGGAAGGACAGGCGGAAAGCGAAGCCGACATCGTTGAAGATGAGCGTGTTCTGCGCCCAGCTGATCACGGTGCGCGGGCTCATCACGGTCGAGATATCGCCGGCCATGAAGCCCTGGCGGGTCATGTCGGCAACCTTGACCATGTCCTCGACGGTCTTCTTGCCGTCGGGCTTGTCATACTCGCCCGACTTGGCGAGCACGATCTGCGCCTCGGTCGCAGCCGGCAGATAGTTGAGCGTCACGACGATGTTCCAGCGGTCCATCTGGCCCTGGTTGATCTGCTGGGTGCCATGATAGAGGCCGGTGGTGTCGCCGAGCCCGACCGTGTTCGCGGTTGCGAACAGACGGAACCAGGGATTGGGCCGGATCACCCTGTTCTGGTCGAGCAGCGTCAGCTTGCCCTCGGTCTCCAGAACGCGCTGGATCACGAACATCACGTCCGGGCGGCCGGCATCATATTCGTCGAACACCAAGGCGGTCGGCGTCTGCAGCGCCCAGGGCAGAAGGCCTTCGCGGAACTCGGTCACCTGATGCCCGTCGCGGAGCACGATCGCGTCGCGGCCGACAAGGTCGATGCGGCTGATATGCGCGTCGAGATTGATGCGGATGCAGGGCCATTTCAGCCGCGCCGCGACCTGCTCGATATGGCTCGACTTGCCGGTGCCATGATAGCCCTGAACCATCACGCGGCGGTTGTGCGCGAAGCCGGCCAGGATCGCCAGCGTCGTGTCCGGGTCGAACACATAGGCCGGATCGACATCGGGCACGCGCTCGTCGGCCTCGGAGAAGGCGGGCACCTCCATGTCGATATCGATGCCGAACATCTCGCGCACCTTCACCATCCGGTCGGGCGCTTCCAGCACCGTCGCGGTGCGGCTGTCGGGCAGGACGTTGGGCAGATCGGTCATAGCTGTGCCTTTGGGATCGTCTTTGCTGCTTAAGCGAAGGCCGGGCGGCCTTTGAGTTGCGTATAAGCCGAAATCACATCCTGCAAAGCCTTCTCATGACTCCGGTCCCCGCCATTTCTGTCAGGGTGATAGCGCCTGACGAGTTCGGCGTAACGTGTCCGAAGGGCCCTTCGATCCGCATCCTTGCCGAGCCCCAGTATCTTCATCGCCTTGCGGTCGGAGTCGGACAGAGGCCGGCCATCCTTGCGCTCCTTGTCCGCCGCGCGGGCGAATCGGGCGCCGATCGCGTCGAGCGGATCGACGAAGTCCGCCCAGCGCGGCGACGAGCCGGCTCCGGGTGAAAAAGAGCGCGTTTCACGGTCCCAGCCGCCATAGGAGGTCTGCTCCGCCTCGATCTCATCGGTGCTCATGCCGGTGAAGAAATTATAGCCGCTGTTGAAGGCGCGGACATGGTCCAGGCACAGGAAATGCCAGTCCCCCGGCCCGTCAAAACCTGGCCGCCGTCCACCCGGCACCGGCGCGCGAAACTCGCCCGGCGCCTCGCATCCCGGCTGGGCGCATATCTGCCGGCTCCCTTCGACCCGTCCATGAAACCGCGCGCGCGCATTGCGGGCGGAAGATTGTTCGCTCAAGTCTCGCCTCGTTCGATCCAAACCCCCTATATAGGCAATATGAGCCAGACTCCCATGGGCCCCGTGGCCACAGAAATAACCGCCCGCCTCACCGAGGCGCTTTCCCCAACCCGGCTGGCCGTGATCGACGACAGCGAGAAGCATCGCGGCCATGCCGGACATGATGGTTCCGGCGAAAGCCACTTCACCGTCGACATCGAAAGTCCGCTCTTTGCGGGCCAGAATCGCGTCGCTCGTCAGCGCGCCGTCAACGCAGCGCTGGCGGACCTGCTGCGCGAGAAGGTCCATGCGCTCGCGATCAGGGCCCGCGCGCCGGGCGAATAGTGCTGTCCCGCAGACCTGATTTCACCGCAGGAACTTTCCCCGCCCTTGCTCCGTTTCCCATCCAACTCGGAAGCGGAGACATATCATGCTGAAATGGGCGCTAATCTTCCTCGTCGTCGGGCTGGTGCTCGGCGCCATGGGCTTCGGCGGCATCGGTGGCGCCTTCGTCGGCCTCGCCAAGATTCTGTTCTTCGTCGCGATCGCGCTGTTCGTGATCTTCGCGCTGCTGGCGCTGTTCGCCGGCAAGAAGATCAGCGACAGTCTCTAGGCGGCCATGCGGGGCCGCCGCTCTCCCCGCTGTGCGAGGGCGGCGGCCTGCGCTATGACATTCCCATGAAGAACGTCATGCTCGCGGCCGTAGCCGCCCTTTTCCTTTCGCCCATGGCCGCACAGGCAGCACTCAACGGCTTCAGCGACCAATTGAAGAAACTGTCCCCGTTGCAGCAGCGCGCGACCCTGCGCCGCGCCGTGCTGGACGAAGGCCAATATTGCCGGAAGATCGGTCCGGTTGCCTATCAGGGCGCTTACAAGAATCTCGAAATGTGGACGGTCCAGTGTGACCGTGGCGCCAATTATGCCACCTTCATCGGCCTCGACGGGTCGGTCCAGGTGCGCCCCTGCGCCGATCTTGCCAAGCTCAAGCTGCCGGTTTGCCGCCTGCCCAAATAAACCGAGGCTTGTCGTCCATCAGGCGCCCATGGCCAGCAGCATGACAACGAAGATCAGTGCCGCTGTGTAGGCAGAGAAGATCAGCGCGACCATCCGCCAGAAGGCACCGAAGCCGCTGAGCCCATAGGCACCTTTCAACTGTCGGTACATGTGCCAGGGCGGAAACAGCAGCATGATTATGCCGCCCATCGTCATGCCGACGCCAATGGTCCCGAGCAGGCTTAGGCCGATCACCATCAGCGTCATTGCGGACAGCGAATAGGTCGCGAACACCGCATGATCATAAAGGCCCACATCGCGGCGGAAAGCGAACAACAGCCAGATGAAAGGCAACGAAATGGGGATCAGCGCCCAGGAGAATTTATAGGCGCTCGACTGCATCTTGTAGGCGGTGAGTTCCGGATTGCGGGTCAGATGCTCGAGCGCCAGGTCGATCGCCGGAACCCCGGTGTCGATGTTCAGATTCAATTTCTCGACGTCGCGCAGCTTCGGAGGACGAATCTGTCCTGTGGTGACGAGCCGTAATGCGGCCTGCTCCGACCGGAGGTCGCCCAGTTGCTCATTCAGGTCCGGAGTCTTTTCGCCACGCGCGATCCGCGCCTGCTTCTCGGCCGTCAGAGTCGCGATCCGCTTTTCGACGCGCGCCAGCTCGTTCGCGGCCTCGGTGCGCGCTTCGGCGAGCTTCACGGGATCGCCATTGACCCGCATCGATCCGAACGGCCCTCCGACGAGCCCGAACACCGCGACCATCAGGAAAACGGAAAAGAGGAACAGAGCCATTGGCGAGACGAAATTGACCCGTTCGCCACGGACGTAGCGGCGGGTCAGCTCGCCGGGCCGCCAGAACAGCAGGGGCAAGGTGTGCCAGGTGCGCCCCTCGAAATGGAACACGCCATGCGCAATGTCGTGGAACAGCGCCCCGGCCGTGCGATGGACATGCCCCGACTGACCGCATTGATGGCAATGCGCGCCGACCAGCGCGGTACCACAGTTCAGGCAAGTGCCATGATGACCATCTTCGGCGCCATGGCCGACTTTGGCTGCGCCATCGATCGTCCGCGCAGCGACCGTCCCCGTGGCCAGATCGGCCATTGCCTCAAATTCCCCCGACATGGTTGAAAGTTAGCATTGCACTGACCCAAGTGCGAGGGACTTTGGGCGCATCCCCGCTTGTGCTACGGCGCCGCCATGACCGAGCTGACCTCCCTTTCCGCCACCGATCCCGTCGCGCTGATCACCTCGATGGGCCATGACGCACGCCAAGCTGCAATCGCACTGGCGGCTGCGCCGACGGGGCAGAAGGCCCAGGCGCTGATCGAAGCGGCCGCCGCCATGCGCCGATCGGCTGCAGACATATTGGCCGCCAATGCGGGTGACGTGGTGCGCGCCCGCGCCAATGGGCTGACGGCTGCAATGGTCGACCGGTTGTCGCTCGACGAAGCCCGGCTAGAAGGGATCGCCGCCGCGCTGGAAGCCGTGGCCGTGCTGCCCGATCCGGTCGGACAGATGATCGACGAGAGCCGCCGCCCGAACGGCATGCTGCTCCAGCGCGTGCGGGTGCCGCTGGGGGTCATCGGCATCATCTATGAAAGCCGGCCGAACGTCACCGCCGACGCGGGAGCGCTCAGCCTGATGTCGGGCAATGCCTGCATCTTGCGCGGCGGATCGGAGGCGACCGCCACCAACCGCGCGCTCCACGCCGCGATGCTGGAGGGCCTGCGCGCAGCGGGGTTGCCCGAGGCCGCGATCCAGCTGGTCCCCGTCACCGATCGTGCGGCGGTCGGCGCGATGCTGAAGGCACAGGGCCTGATCGACATCATCGTGCCCCGCGGCGGCAAGAGCCTCGTGGCGCGCGTGCAGGAGGAAGCCCGGGTGCCCGTGCTGGCGCATCTCGACGGCATCGTTCATCTCTACATCGACGGCGCGGCCGACCCCGCCAAGGCCCTGCCGCTTGCGGTCAACGCGAAGATGCGCCGGACGGGCATTTGCGGCGCGACCGAGACGATCCTGATCGACCGGGCCTATGGCGAGGCGTCAGCGATTGTCGGCGCCCTGCTGGACGCGGGTTGCGAGGTGCGCGGCGACGCGACGATCGCCGCGCTCGATCCGCGCGTTGCCCCCGCCAACGACGAAGACTGGGACACGGAGTATCTCGATGCGATCATCTCGGTCGCTGCGGTCGACGGGATCGACGGTGCACTGGCCCACATCGCCCGCCACAGTTCACGCCACACCGATGCGATCGTGACCGAGGATCAGGCGACCGCCGACCGCTTCATCGCGAGTGTCGACAGCGCGATCGTGATGCACAACGCCTCGACCCAGTTCGCCGATGGCGGCGAATTCGGGCTGGGTGCGGAGATCGGCATCTCGACCGGCCGCCTGCATGCGCGCGGCCCGGTCGCCCTCGAGGGGCTCACCACCTACAAGTGGGTCGTGCGGGGTAGCGGGCAGCTTCGTCCGTGACCTGCCAGTGGTGACCTGCACGACGCAACGCGCCCATTTTGAGTCCGTTTTTCCCGGCTCGTTTCTGCCGCAGACAACGTAAGTTGTGCGGCAACGTTCAACAAAGGTTCACCCACGACTTGCGATAACCAATGGCGGAGCTAGGTTGAAGTTGTTCGCAGGACCGCTTCTTAAAACACAAGGCCTTACCCATGCCGATGATCCGCAAGATATTCGCCGCCGCCGCGCCCCTCGCGCTGCTGGCTGCTGCTGCCTGCACCCCCTCGTTCAAGGCCAATGTGTCGCGCTTCCAGGCGCTGCCTGTGCCCGAGGGGCAGACGTTCAGCGTCGTCGCAGCCGATCCGCGCAACGAAGGCGGGCTCGAATTTGCCCAATATGCCAATCTCGTCACCCAGCGCCTGGCCTCCTACGGCTACCGGCCGGTCGAGGGCGGCGCGAAGCCCGAGTTGATCGTGAAGTTCGACTATGGCGTCGACAATGGCGTTCAGAAGACGGTCACCCGCCCCTCAGCCCGTGGTGGCTTCGGCGCCTGGGGTGGCGGTCCCTGGGGCGGCTTCGGCCCCTATGGCCGGCGCTGGGGTTATGGATCGGCCTTTTATTATGGCTGGGACCCTTTCTGGTACGATCCCTGGTATCCGGAAATCGACACCTACACGGTCTTCACCAGCCGTGCCGACATGATCATCGAGCGTGCATCCGACGGCAAGCGCCTGTTCGAAGGCAAGGCCAAGGCACGCTCGGTCGAAGACTCGCTGACCAAGCTGGTGCCCAACCTGATCGAGGCGATGTTCACCAACTTCCCCGGCCAGTCGGGCGAGGAAGTGCGAATCACGGTCGCTCCGGAAAAGAAGAAATAGGGCCTCGCCCTTTGAGCAATCGGGGGCGTCCGGCGATCGCCGGGCGCCCCTTTTCTTTGCCGGACCTCAGCGGCCTCCAGGGCTGCGGCGGCTGAACGCCGGGCTGCGCTTTTCTGCGAAAGCGGCGCAAGCCTCCTGAAAATCCTGCGTCATCAGCGCGAGGCACTGGACGTGATTTTCCAGTTCCAGAGCGGCGCCGAGGCTCGGCGCGTCGAGATTGGCGCGCATGACCTGCTTGCTGTGCTTGATCGCATAATCGCTGTTCTGCGCGATCTGCCGCGCCATCGCGATCGCTCTCTCGACGACCGAGCCGCCGGCATCGGCCGGGCAGGCCAGACCGATCGCAACGGCTTCCTCCGCACCGACCGGGCGGCCGGTGAGCATGATCTCGAAGGCGCGCGCCGAACCGATCATGCGGGGGAGGTGGTAGCTGATCCCGCATTCCCCCGCGCTGAGCCCGATCTTCACCGCCCCCACCAGGAAGCGGGCCTTGGGACCAGCCACGCGGACGTCGGCGGCGAGCGCCAGCCCCATGCCGGCACCGACCGCCGCTCCGTCGATCGCCGCGATAACGGGAAAGCGCGTCTTGGTGATGGCCTCCATCAGGCCGGCGAAGCGTTCCTGCAGGTCCATCCACGCCATCGGATCCTGCGGCGCGCCCTCTCCGATCGCCTCCTTCAGATCCAGTCCCGCGCAGAACACCTTGCCCTGCGCCGCGAGGACGAGAACCCGAATATCCTCCTCGGCCTCGATGCGCGCCAGCTCCGCGCGAAAGGCATCGACCATCGGCACCGTCATGGCGTTGGCCGCTTCGGGCCGTGCGAGCGACAGGACGCCACAGCCGTCGCCGATATGTTCGAACGCGATCATCAAGCCCTCTCCAACATGGTCAGCGCCGTCCTATGGTCCGCTACACCGGGGACATCGACGGCCAGACGCAACAGGCCACCGACGCCGCCCGTCTCGGCATTGCCGCCCGTCGTGACCAGAAGCGAGGCAGGCTCGCCGGGCATGACGGCGACGCTGACGATGTGCGGCGCATCCGATGTCAGGGCATGGGTCAGATGGCCCTCGGCCGAGAAGCGCCGCAGGATTCCGCTTTCCCAACAGGCGACCCACAGGCCGCCTTCGCGATCGGTCACCAGCCCATCGCTGTCGTCGAGCGGGACGAACAGCTCCGGTGTTCCGGGAACAGCATCGCTCACGGCGTAGCGCCAGATTCCCCGGCTGGTTTCCGAATGATAGAGCCAGCGGCCACAGGGGCTGAAGGCAATCCCGTTCGACGCAAAGACGTCCCGCCGGATCACGGTGACCTTGCCGGACGCATCCATGTGGAAGAAGCAACCCGGCGCGGGTTTTCGTCCCAGCTCCATGATCGAGACGAAATCGATCGTGCCGGCATAGAAGCCCCCCGCGCCATCCGCCTCCATGTCGTTGACCGCAACGATCGGCTCTCCATCGATCTCCGACAGGATGATTTGCGTATCTCCCGTCAGAGGATCGAGCGCGATGACGCCACCACGCCCACCGCACAGGACCTGTCCCGACCGATCGTGAGCGATCCCGCCGACCCAGTCGCGCCCGGTCAGCATCGTCTCGACCGTACCATCGGCGTGGCGGCGATGGACGGTGCCGGCGGAGAGGTCGGAGAACCAGATCGAACCGTCGGCTGCCGCCCGCGGGGCTTCGACGAACAGAAAGCCGGAAGCGAGTTCCTCGAAATCGGCGGCAGCAGGTTCAGGCACATCGCTCTCCATTATGTCCGACGACTATTCTACGCAGCGATCAGGTCTGTCATCCCGAAGCTAAGCCGCTCCCGCGCCGCCAGACCAGCAGCGATGCTCTCGCAAAAATCACAGGCGACCCGAAAGCAAAACTGATATATGAACAACCACTCAGGTTCATGTTAACACGCAGCGAACTGCGCACCACCTGAACATTGGGAGAGTCATGATGATCGATCTGCACGCGATCCCGCCTGATTGGGGCGTCCCCCGAATCATCCACGACGGGTCGCCCATGGCCCTCGCGCGGACGCAGCCGCAATGAAGGCGCATCTCGAAGGCGTCCACCATTTCGCGCTGTCCGTCCCCGACATCGAGGTCGCGCGCCGCTTCTACGTCGACCTGCTCGGCGCCGAGATCATCTCGGAAGTCGCATGGGAGGCCGGCAATCCGTGGATTGACGCGATCATCGGCGTTCCGGCCACCAGCGCGCGAACCTTCATCGCCCGGTTGCGCAACGTGCAGGTCGAGATCTTCGAATATCTGACGCCCGAACAGCCTGCGGCCGATCCGAACCGCCCGGTCCATCTTCATGGCTACACCCATGTCGGCTTTCAGGTGGACGACGTTCAGGCAACCTATGAGCGGATGATCGCTGCGGGTCTAAGCTTCCACACCCCGCCCGACCTGTCGACCATCACGGTCGATGAGGACGGCCAGAAGACGGGCTTCGCCGCCACCTATGGGCGCGATTTCTTCGGCAATGTCTTCGAGATCCTCGAAATCCATCCCAATCCGACCATCAAGCCGGTCTGAGGCAAGGCTCGCCGGCTCCAGCGCAGGGGAACAGAGATGAACTTCCCGGACAAGATCGATGCCGTGCGGATCCGCGATCGAAGCGATGTTCGCCGGGCCGCGATCGCCTTTCGCGAGGCGATATACGAGATGTTCGAGTGCAGGATCGCAGCCTGCGACAACATCGCGCTCAGGCAGCGCATGCGCGATGGCGATGGCGCCAATCTGGCGACCGACGTCTTCGGCTGGACCGAACAGGACAAATGGCTGTGCACGCCTTATCTTGCGCTCGCATCGCCGCTCACGACGGCGTGCCGCTTCGAGCCCGAACCCTTCTGGGTCAATGCCGAAGGCTTCCGCACCCGCCTCCCCAACAGCTGGCTGGACGAGATCGATCTTGCCGACTTCGAGAAACGCGCCCTGACCCGCGCGGCGATCGTCGTTCCCGTCCATCTGCCTTTCGGCCAGATCGGCTCGGTCAGCTTCACCTTGCCGGACCCGACGAGGCTCGACCTGTCGGCCGAATATGAGGCCTATGCCGACATGCTCGGGCTCTATTCGCGCACCTTCGTCACCTCCTATCAACGGGCGATGGTGAAGCTCGGAGGAATCCCGGCGAACTGGTCGCTCTTGTCCAAGCGCGAGGTGGAATGCCTCTCCTGGGCCGCCGTTGGAAAGACCGACATCGAGATCAGCATGATCATCTCCCGCAGCCGGGCGACGGTCCGCTTCCACATCATGAATGCGGGCGCGAAGCTCAATGCGGTCAATCGCAGCCAGACCGTCTACAAGGCGGCGCAGCTGGGCTATATCGGACTCAACTCCTGAGCAGCCAGCCTATCTAGCCGCGCTCGATATCCAGATAGGCGAGCGCCATCGCCAGGGCCGCCTCGGCGAAATCGGGCGACTCGATCCGCAGTTCGGGGTTCAGTTCGCCCGTAACCGGCAGGATAGACCATATCACCGCGCCGCGGATGATGTTGTGGACATAGGTCACTCTGCGTCGCAGATCGTCGGCGTCCCGATCGGGCAGCTTGGCGATCAGGAGGTCCGCAATCCACGCCGCCACCTGCGCATTGGCCTCGCTCTGGTCGCGGTGCGTGGCGACATCGTCCAGCCGGTGCCGCTCGATGAGGCGCAACAGGCCGTCGTCGCTCTGAAAGGCGCTGAAGATGATATCGACATGGAGCGTGACGACATCGATGGGCCTGACCGAGCCGTCCTGCGCCGATCGGCACATCGTCTCGATCTCATGCATGCGCAGCGCGCGAAACCCTTCGATTACCGTCTGCAGCAGGGCGGACTTGCTGGCGAAGCGCTGGTAGACGGTGCCCACCGGAACGCCGGCCTCGGCAGCGATGGCGCTCACCGGTGTCGCTTCGAAGCCCCGCTCCGCAAACAGCTTCATGGCAGCGGCGACGATGCGCTCCAGTGCCGCACGGCTGCGCTGCTGGCGGGGCATGACATAGCTGGTCGAGTTGGCGAGCCACACGGCGGGATCGCGCTCGAAGGGAAGTCTGCCAAGCAATGCGGCGGAACTCTCGGATTCTTCCATGTCGCTCCCATATGCGCCAGCGGCACGTGGCGCCATAGAAGATCAGGCAGCCACCCGTTCCGGCCCGCAGCTTGAAAGCGCCGCCCGCAGCCGATCCGAGCAGTCCTGCGCCATCCGCAGGAGCAGTTCGGCGCAGGTCGGAACATCGTCGATCAGACCGATCGCCTGGCTCGCCCAGACAAGCCCGCCATCGACATCGCCGGTTTCGAGCGCGGCACGCCCCCTCGCTCCAGCGACCAGATGGGCGATGTCCTCGAACCCCGCGCCGCCGGGACGATTTTCGATGGCGATGACCTCTTCCGACACGACATTGCCCAGAACCCTGCCGGTGTTGCGCAGCGTGCGGAAGATCAGGCGGGTGTCGCCCTCGCTCGCCTTCACCAGAGCGGCCTTGATCGCCGGGTGGATCGGCGCCTCCTGCGTCGCGCAGAAGCGCGTTCCCATGTTGATACCCGCCGCACCGAGCGCGAGCGCTGCCGCCAGTCCGGCGCCATCGGCGATGCCGCCCGATGCGATCACCGGGATCGACAGCCGGCGCACCGCCGCGGGTACCAGCACCAGCCCGCCGACATCCTCCTCGCCCGGATGGCCCGCTGCCTCGAACCCGTCGATCGAGATGATGTCGACGCCCTTGCGCTCGGCCGACAAGGCGTGCCGCACCGTCGTGCACTTGTGCAGGATGGTCATCCCCGCCGCCTTCGCGCGCGCGAAGAACTCCGGCGGGATCATGCCGGCCGTCTCGAGCACGGTCACGCCGCCGTCGATCGCCGTCTGCAGATAGGCTTCATAGGGCGGCGGCATGCGGGTGGGCAGGATCGTCAGGTTTACGCCGAAGGGCTGCTCCGTCATCGCTCGGCACAGCTCGATCTCCCGCGCCAGATCCTCCGGCGCCGGCTGCGTCAAAGCGGTCAATATGCCGAGGCCGCCCGCATTGGACACGGCGCTGGCAAGCGCTGCGCGCCCCACCCATTGCATGCCCCCCTGCACGATCGGTAGCCGAATGCCGGTCAGGCGCGTCAGCGGCGTATCGATGCGGGGCGGCATCTCAATATTTCACGTTGCGCGTGAAGCCGCCGTCCACGGTCAGGTTGACGCCGCTTATCCAGCTGGCCCGCGCGGACGCCAGATAGAGCACCGCATCGGCGATCTCGTCCGGCCGGCCGAAACGCCCGGCAGGATGCTTCAGCCGGTTGGCCTCATAATAATCGGGCATCGCCTCTTCGAGGAAGCCCCAGCTCCCATCGTCGACATAGGTCGGCCCCGGGCACACGCAGTTGCAGCGGATACCCAAGGGCATGTAGTCCTGCGACAACTGGTGCGTGTAGTTGATCAGCGCGGCCTTGATCGCGCCATAGGAAAAGCCGCTTTCGCCGAAGGCGTGGCTCTCGATCGCGGTGATCGTCGACATCTGGACGAAGGCGGCGCTGCCCGACGCTTTCAGGTGCGGCAGGGCGGTGTCGAACATCGCGACCGCCGACATCAGGTCGACATTATAGTTGATGTCCCATCCCTTGCGGCTGCGCGGGATTCCGCCCAGCGCGCTGGCGTTCGAGACGACGATGTCGATGCCGCCCATCTCGTCCGCCGCCCTTTCGACCCAGGCGGTCACCTGATCGAAATAGCCGCAATCGACGACGCTGCCATAAACCTGCCCGCGCGATGACAAGGCGGCGAGGGCCTCCTTCACCCCGTCTCCGGCGAGCGGGTTGGAATAGACCTCGCCATCGGACGGGTTGGGTTCGCCGGCACTGGCACGCCTGCCGCAGAAGCTGACGATCGCACCTTCATCGAGGAAACGCTCGACGATTCGTCTGCCCAGCCCACGTGTTGCGGCGCTGACGATGACCTTCTTGCCTTTGAGTTCGAGATCCATCGGCTTGTCTTTCTTCTGACAGAGTATCTTCCCGTCGGCGGCGGTCGCACGCCGGCCTCGGAAAGGCGTGGCTGATCGGGAACGGCCTTACAGTTCGCCCGCCAGATACCGGTCGAGCGTGTCGTGCAGGTGCCGGATGCGCGATTCCTGATAGTTGGACAGGATCTGCACGCCGGTGGCGCTCGCATACATGCCCTCGCGCTGCCACCGCATGATGTCGGTGTCCTGATCGAGCACGCTGGCCAGGAAGGGATCCATGCCCTCGACGCTGCTGAACGGCACATCCTCGGCGATATCGACAACCTGCGCCGGCGTGAAATCACCGCTCGCAGGCTTGGGCCGCAGCACCAGCTGGTCGAAGATCGAACGGTCGGGATCGTGGCCATCGGGGCGGAAGGTCTGGATCAGGCACAGCCCAGGCGCGGGGTAGAAATTGACGTTGGGAAAGACTGCATATTTGATGCTGTCGATCATCTCCGGCACCGAGTGGCCGGCATAATCCAGCCCATGGTCGCGCTGCATCGTCTGCTTCAGCTGCTGCGCCATGACCCAGCGCGCGGTCTTGCCCGGTGGAACTTCGGACCGCTCGCCCACCATCGAGCCGTCGCCGACCAGCATGGCTTCGAGCAGTTGCTGCTCGCTCATATTGACGTTGGACGTGGGGCTGGGCGTCGCCATCGCGCAGAGGTCGCGGCTGACATGGTCGGAAAAGATGTCGTGCTGCATATTATGGTCGCCCACGACGTTGGTCATTTCCGGGTGGACGACGGGCGTGTGATAGGCCTCCATGAAGGCCTCCTGCGCGAGCTTCCAGTTGCCGGGCAGATGCTTGCGGATATGGGTGTGGACATACCAGCCGGTCATGTCCCAGTTCGCGAAATGCGCCGGCAGATCCTGCAGATATTCGGCCAGGCTCGGCCCGTCCTTCGCGAAGCTGATGAAGACATTGCCGTTCCAGCTGTCCACCCGGACCTCGGGCAGGCAGGCCTTAGCCTTGTCGAGCTGAGGAAACTCCCATTCGCAGGGTATCTTTTTGATCGAGCCGGACAGATCCCATTCCCAGCCATGGAACGGGCAGGCCAGTGATGCGCTCCAGCCCGCGTCGCCGGACGGCTTCAGCTTGGTGCCGCGGTGCAGGCAGGAATTGACATAGCCCTTGATGCCGTCGGCCGTGCGGACCAGAACCACGGACAGGCGTGCCAGATCGTAGACGACATAGTCGCCCTCCTCCGCGAGATATTCCTCGCGGGTCGCATATTGCCACACCCGCTTCCACATCCGCTCGATCTCGAGGTCGAAATGGCGCGGCGAGGTGTAGCGTTCGAAGTCGATCGGTCGCAGATCCTGCGGCGGATTGACCTGCAGCGCTAGGACCGGAGGCAGGTCGCCATCACGGGCGGCAATGTCGGCCCAGGTGTTGTCGGGATATTGCGCGCGCTGCTGCGCCTGCACATCGGTCATATCGCTCTCCCAGGCATCGGGACCGCTCAGCCCCGTGTCGAGCAGGAATATGAACATGTAGTCACATTCTGCAACGGCTATTCGCTCACCCTGTCCAAAGGGTGAGGAAGAGCCGCAACGATGAGCCAGCCTTTGCGCTTACGCGCCGACCAGATGAAGCTGCGGCCGGCCGGATGTACCGATGCGGGCCGTCAGGCCGGGCAGCCGCTCGATCCGGGCCACCAGTTCGGCGTCCAGACGGAAATCGCGGCCTAGCAAGACCTCGGCGCGCGAGCCGTCGGGCAGCAGCGCCTTCAGATACATCTCGCCCCTGCCCCCGCGTTCGTCGGCGACCAGTGCGGCAAGGGCGGGAATGGCTGCCGCATCCGCCGTCTCGACATCGACCCGCAAACGGATGGATTCCATCGTGTCGAAACCCTGCAGCGTCCGTATCGTGACCCGGGGGGTCTCCTCGCCCGCACGCCAGTCCAGTTCGACGCGCAGCAGGGCGCAGGCACCGGTCTTGGCTGCGGTCTCCAGTTCGGCCGACGCCAGATCGTCGAAGCAGGTCGCGACGAACTGTCCGCTCGAATCGGAGCAAGTCGCCATCATGTAGCGCTTGCCTTTGGCCGAGGTCCGCCAGCGCGCCTCCTCGATGAGCGCGGCCATCACCGCATTGACCCGCCCGCCATCGGCCGGCGCCGGCAGCGCGCAAAGGGCAGCGAAGCTGCGGGCGCCATTGGCATCGGCCAGATGCCGGATCTGATCGGTGGGGTGCGAGGAGAAATAGAAGCCGAACGCCTCCTTCTCGGCTCCCATCCGGTCGATCAGCGTCCAGGACAGTCCGCGATCGATCCGGATCGGGGGAATCCCGCCATCATCGAGGTCGCCGAACAGGCCGCCCTGCCCGCTCTCGCGCTGCTGTGCCGCGCTCGACGCGTGGGCGAGAATCAGCTCTGCCGAGGCGAACACGCCGGCGCGCTCGTCCTCCAGCGCGTCGAACGCGCCCCCAGCCGCAAGGCTCTCCAGCTGGCGCCGGTTCAGCAGCCGCGGATCGATCCGGTCGGCGAAATCCTCGAGCGAGCGAAACACGCCCTTGGCCTTGCGCTCGTCGACGAGCTGCTCCATCGCCTTCTCGCCGACGCCCTTGAGCGCACCGAGCGCATAGCGCACCGCATGGTCCTCGCCATGGGGCTCTACCGAGAATTCGGCCTCGCTGTGGTTGATGCAGGGGCCCAGGCACTGAACGCCCATACGCCGCATGTCATCGATGAAAATGGCGAGCTTGTCGGTCTGCGCCATGTCGTAGCACATCGAGGCGGCGTAGAACTCGGCCTTGTGGTGCGCCTTCAGCCAGGCGGTGTGATAGGCGACGAGCGCATAGGCGGCTGCGTGGCTCTTGTTGAAGCCATAGCCGGCGAATTTGTCGATCAAGTCGAACAGTTCGTTGGCCTTCTCGGCCCCGATATCGTTCTTCGCACAACCATCGACGAAACGGCTGCGCTGCGCGTCCATCTCCGCCTTGATCTTCTTGCCCATGGCGCGGCGCAGAAGGTCGGCGTCGCCGAGCGAATAGCCGGCCAGGATCTGCGCGGCCTGCATGACCTGTTCCTGGTAGACGAAGATGCCGTAGGTCTCGCTCAATATGCCTTCGAGCAGCGGGTGCGGATATTGGATCGGCTCGCGCCCGTTCTTGCGCGCGCCGAAGGTCGGGATATTGTCCATCGGGCCCGGTCGGTAGAGCGAGACGAGCGCGATGATGTCCTCGAAACAGGTGGGCCGCACGGCAGCGAGCGTGCGCCGCATGCCTTCGGATTCGAGCTGGAACACACCGACCGTGTCGCCGCGCTGGAGCAGGGCATAAACTTCGGGATCGTCCCAGGTGAGCGCATCGAGGTCGACCTCGATCCCGCGCTGTTTCAGGAACTGAACCGCCTTCTGCAGCACCGACAGCGTCTTCAGGCCGAGGAAGTCGAACTTCACCAGTCCGGCGCCTTCGACATATTTCATGTCGAACTGGGTGACCGGCATGTCCGAGCGCGGATCGCGGTAGAGCGGCACCAGCGCGTCGAGACGGCGGTCGCCGATCACCACGCCGGCGGCATGGGTCGAGCTGTGGCGCGGTAGCCCTTCGAGCTTCATTGCAAGGTCGAGCAAACGGCGGACCTCGACGTCGCCCTTATACTCGGCCGCCATCTCCGGCACGCCGTTCAGCGCGCGGTCGAGTGTCCAGGGATCGGTCGGGTGGTTCGGCACCAGCTTGGCGAGGCGGTCGACCTGGCCATAGCTCATCTGGAGGACGCGGCCGGTGTCCTTGAGCACGGCACGGGCCTTCAGCTTTCCGAAGGTGATGATCTGGGCCACCTGATCGCGGCCATATTTCTGCTGGACGTAGCGGATCACCTCGCCCCGTCGGGTTTCGCAGAAGTCGATGTCGAAGTCGGGCATCGACACGCGTTCGGGGTTCAGGAAGCGCTCGAACAGCAGACCCAGCCGCAGCGGATCGAGATCGGTGATGGTCAGCGACCAGGCGACCAGCGAACCCGCGCCCGACCCACGGCCCGGCCCTACGGGGATGCCCTGCTCCTTCGCCCATTTGATGAAGTCGGCGACGATCAGGAAGTAGCCCGGAAAGCCCATCTTGATGATGATGTCGGTCTCGAATGCCAGTCGATCGAAATAGGATTCGCGCTCGAGCGGATCGGTGATGCCGAGCTTTTGCAGCCGCCGCTCCAACCCTTCGCGCGCATCGCGGCGGAGCATCTCGGCCTCGCCATCGCGGTCGCCGGCGAGACTGGGCAGGATCGGCTTGCGATAGGGCGCCGAAACGGCGCAGCGCTGCGCGACCACCAGCGTGTTGGCGAGCGCCTCGGGAAGGTCCTCGAACAGACGCTGCATCTCCGCCGCTGGCTTGAGCCAGAGGTCGGGCGAACTGCGCGGGCGTTCTGCCGTGTCGATATAGGAAGAGCTGGCGATGCACAGCATCGCGTCGTGTGCGGGGTGGAATTCAGGCTCGGCGAAGCAGGCCGGGTTGGTGGCGACCAGCGGCAGATCGCGCGCATAGGCCAGGTCGATCAGCGCCGCTTCGGCCTGCTCCTCGACCATATTGCCGCGCCGGCACAGCTCGACATAGAGGCGGCCGGGGAAAAAGGCCTGCAGAGTGTCGGCATAGCTTTCTGCCGCAGACTGCTGCTGCTCGGCCAGCAGGCGGGCCAGGGCGCCCTCGCCCCCCGCCGTCAGCGCGATCAGCCCGTCGGTACGCCCTTCCAGCTTGGACAGCGGGACATGCGCTTCCTCGTGAACCGGCCGTTCCAGATGCGCCGCAGAGACCAGCGCGCAGAGATCGTCATAGCCCCGCTCGTCCTGCGCGTAGAGGGCGATCCAGTCGATCACCAGCTGGTCGATCCCCGGCCGACGCACGGCGAGCATCGTACCGATGATCGGCTGCACGCCCTCCTTCTTGGCGCCATCTGAAAAGGCCATCGCCGCATAGAGGCCGTTGCGGTCGGTCAGCGCCGCAGCCGGAAAACCGCGCTTGCGGGCGTGCTTGGCGATCGCCTTCGGATCGATCGCGCCTTCGAGCATCGTGTAGGCGGAGAAGATCCGCAGCGGGACGAAGGGCTGATAGGGCATGAGTCGGAATGTATGCCCCCCGGAGGGATTCGTCAGCCCTCGCCGCCTGTTTTATCCACAGTCTTGGCAGCCAGGCCGGAGCGACTATGAGGACGGCGCGGTCGGAAAGCAGCTTTCGGCGGCGAGCGTCGTGAGCGTGCTCGGCAGCAATTTGGTCGAGGCGCCCTGATAGGTCGTGGAGATCGCGACCTTGGTCATGCCCGACACGGATGAACAGGTCGCTGCGCTGGTCAGCGTGACCGCCGTTGCGCTGATCTTTACCCCATTGGCGGCGGCGCGGG
Source organism: Rhizorhabdus antheiae (assembly GCF_049889055.1). Lineage (NCBI taxonomy): Bacteria > Pseudomonadati > Pseudomonadota > Alphaproteobacteria > Sphingomonadales > Rhizorhabdaceae > Rhizorhabdus > Rhizorhabdus antheiae. Next base: position 587,399 of record NZ_JBLTWO010000001.1, read on the forward strand.
CGACGGCATGGCTCTTCACTCCGGCGCTATCGGTACAGCCGGTCGCACCAAGTGCGGCGCAGCGCGCGCTGTTCGTCGCGACCTCCTGCAGCGCCTGGAAGCTCCACGCCATGCGCGCGCCGTCGATGATCAGGAACATGAAGGCGAGGAAGACCGGTGCCACCAGCGCGAACTCGGTCGCGGTGACGCCGCGCCGGTCCCGGAGAAGCAGTCGGAGCATCATTCGAGCCGCACCACGGCGGTGCGGGTCTGCGTCAGCGCGCCGCCGAGCATCGCGGCGGGAACGAGCATCGTGTTGCTCGTCGCGGTCGCCCTGATCGTCATGTAGTAGCCCGCCAGGCTACCATCGCTGCAGGTCGAGTTGCAGGCAGCGGTCGTATAGGTGGGCGCGGCCGATGTGCCACCGAGGCAGGCACAGGTCCGCGCGCTGTTGACGCAGTTGGACGTGCCGCCATTGCATCCGACCGTCACCGTAGGCGCGGTCGACAGCTTGGCCGCTGCCCCGACATAGGTGCCGATCGCGCTCTGGTTGACGGCGGTGCGCCCGTTGAACGCGATCATCGCCCCCTGCTCCACCGCGCTGTCGAGGCGCAACCGCTGGTGATACCACATGGCGATATCGAGCCCGGCCGTCATCACGAAGAAGAACAGCACCGAGAGCAAAGCAAACTCGATCGTCGCCATGCCGCGCTGGTCGCCGACCAGCGGCCCAAAGCTGGGGCGCCGCATCATTTGAACAGCGCCACGCTGGCGACGCTGCTCGAAGCGTTCGACACGCCCGTACAGGTGCTGCCGATCGCCGTTCCGCCGTTCAGGCTGAGCGTGTTCACGATCAGCATCAGGCAGGCCGAGGTGCCCGAGGACATGGACGCGCCGCCGTCGACCACCATGTCGGACTTTGGCGCATAGACGAGGCCCGAATATTTGCCCGATGCACCGCCACCCAGCTGGGTCGCGCTGCTGCTCTTCGTCATCAGCAGGACATTGGGCACACCATAGCTGGCGCTGGCCCCCGGCGCGGCGAGGTCGAGCGTGGTGCCTCCCGCGAAGGAGAAGGTGCCGCCGAGCGCGAAGCTGATGTCGGTGCCCTGGATCGTGCCGCCCGTCCCGTTCGTGAAATTGCCCTTGATGATGTAGATGCCGGCACCGAAGATCGCGGAGGACGACAGCGACAGATTGCCGTTGATCACATGGTTCACCGACTTGGGGAACACGATCAGGCTGCCACCCCCGGTGTTCGAGATGTTGCCGTCGGCGCTGAAGACGCCGGCCGCAGCCGTCGCCTTGGTGCAATCGGACGTGAAACAGACCTGGCTGCCGCCTTCGACCGTAATCGCGTTGCCCGAGCCATCTTTGCCGATGACCACCGTGTTGCCCACCCCGATCGCGACCTTGATGTATGCGCCACCCGACAGGCTCATGCCGCCGGCAAGGTTGAAGTTGCCGCTGCCGATGTCGATCTTCTTGCCGCCGAGGATCGTCAGCGAGCCGAAACTGTGATCGCCACTGCCGACGGTGATGGGGTTGTTGGCATTGACCTTGAAATCGCCTGCGACCGTCACCGTCCCGTTGCCGATCGTCATGGTGTCGCCGCTCATGTCGATCGAGCCGAAGGTCAGCGTCGATCCTGAAGCGAAGCTGATCTTGCAGCCACCAGGCACGGTCAATTTGCGGATCGTGTAGGTCCCCGCCGGGATGCTGTAATTGCAGCTATAGGCGCTCGCCTGATATCTGCCTGGTTCGGTGGTCCCGACCGCCTCATAAGCGAGCGTCCAGTCGGTTGCCGGCCCGGTATAGCTGACCGTCGTCGGTGCCACCTTCGCGGAGATGCAGGTCGTATTGCCGTCGGCATAATCGGCATCGCTCGTGCCCGTCAGCTTGTTGACCTGACACAGGGCAGACTTCACCCCGCTGTCGTCCTTCATCCAGTCGCTCGCCGCGCCCGACTTGTTCTGCAGGATGTTGTTGGCGGTCGGCGATGTCGTGATCGCACTGCCGGGATTGTTGACGCTCTTGCCGGCGAGGACCTGCTTGGCCGTGATGGTGGTCCCATAGGGCACGGTGACGCCGGCATTGGTGCCGATCGCGCAACCCGGTGCATTGATGCTGACGCCACCGGTCAGGGTGATGCCATGGGTCGGCGTCGCCGACAGCGCCGCGATGCAGGGCGGGGCGGTGCTGCTGGTCGTCGAGGTGGTAGCGGAGCCGGTTGCCGTGACGTCGTAGGACAGCGATGCCGTGAGCACTCTGGCGAGAGCCAGCGGGACCGAGGTCGTGACGGTGACCTGCACCAGTTGCTTGCCGGTCGGCGCGTCGGTCACCAGCGCCACGGTTGCGGCACTGGCCGGCAGGCCCTGCGCCACAACGACCGCCTTGGCCGAAGCCGTCATCTGCGTGGTGTTGTTGTTGACGTTATAGGCAAGCGCACCGGCCAGCGCCGCCATGTCGGCGACCCGCTGGTTGGTCGCGTCGGTGGCATAGCCGCGCCCCAGCTCGACCGCGAAGGCCCCCATGCCGACGATGGTCGTCAGCGACAGCGCACCGATAACGGCAACGCCCCCGCGCGCGCAGCGCGCAAGGCGACCGACAGCGTCGCTGGCTGACTTGCTCCAGGCCCGGACCATGCAGCCGGCCTAGGGAAAAATGCTTAAGGGACCGCCCAGCGGCTATGGTTAATGGGAATGCTGGCTCAGGTCAGCCGGCCTTCGTGCAGGCGGACGACACGGTCCATCCGCTGGGCGAGCCGCTCATTGTGCGTCGCGACCAGCGCCGCCGATCCCTCCTGCCGCACGAGCCGGAGGAACTCGGCAAGAACGACATCCGCCGTGGCCTCGTCCAGATTGCCGGTCGGCTCGTCGGCCAGGACCAGCGCCGGCCGGTTGGCGAGCGCGCGCGCCACGGCGACGCGCTGCTGCTCGCCCCCGGACAGCTGCGATGGGCGGTGGCTGAGGCGTTGCGCCAGGCCGAGCGCGCTCAACAGACCGGCAGCGCGCTCCTGCGCGGGCTGGGTCTCCGCGCCGTGGATCAGCTGCGGCAATATGACATTCTCGACCGCCGTGAAATCGGGAAGCAAATGGTGGAACTGATAGACGAAACCGAGGCGGTCGCGCCGGACGCGCGTCCGGCCGACCGAGTCGAGCCGGGCCACTTCCTCGCCGGCGATGCGGATCGATCCCTCGAAGCCGCCTTCGAGCAGGCCTACCGCCTGCAGCAGCGTGGACTTGCCCGAGCCCGATGGGCCCAGCAGGGCCACGATCTCGCCCGGCGCGATCGACAGGTCGACCTGGCGGAGCACATGGATGTCGACATCGGCCTGGCGGAAGGTGCGGGTGAGCGCGCGGACTTCGAGCACGTCACTCATAGCGCAGCACCTCCACCGGATCGGTGCTCGCCGCCTTCCACGCGGGATAGAGCGTCGAAAGGAAGCTGAATCCGAGCGCCATCGCGACGATCACGCCGACCTCGACCGGGTCGCTCTTCGCAGGCAATTCGGTCAGAAAGCGGATCGAGGGGTCCCAGAGATTCTGGCCGGTGACGAACTGGACGAAATTGACCACCGCCTGCCGGTAAAACAGGAACAGCGCGCCGAGGCCAAGGCCCGCGCCGGTTCCGAGCACCCCGATTATGGTGCCGACGGTCATGAAGATCTTCATCAGCGCGCCGCGCGAGGCGCCCATCGTGCGCAGGATCGCGATGTCACGCCGCTTGGCCCGCACCAGCATGATCAGCGATGACAGGATGTTGAACACCGCCACCAGGATGATCAGCGAAAGCACGACGAACATCGTCACCCGCTCGACCGCCAGCGCCTCGAACAGCGACTTGTTGAGGTCGCGCCAGTCGCTCAGCTGCCCGACGCGGACGACCTCGTCCCTGAGCGGCGCCAGGATCTGCCCGACCTTGTCGGCATCGACGGTCTGGATCTCGATCATGCCGACCGCATCGCCGAGCATCAGCAACGTCTGCGCATCGCCCATCGGCATGACCACGAACGCCTTGTCATAGTCGTAGACCCCGACTTCGAAGATCGCGGCGACCTCGTAGGAGACGATGCGCGGCACCGTGCCGAAGGGGGTCGACTGCCCCTGCGGGCTGATCAGGCTGATCTGGCTGCCGAGATCGGCGCCCAGTTGCTCGGCAAGGCGCGCACCGATGGCGACCCGGCTGGAGCCGGGCACCAGCGCGTCCATCGACCCGCGCAGCACCTTGCCCCGAATCACCGGGTTGCGACGGATATCCTCTACCGTCATGCCGCGGACGAGCACGCCCTCGACCCGGCCGTCATAGCTGGCCATCAGCGGCTGCTCGATCAGCGGCGTCGCCGAGGTTACCCCCGGCAGCTTGCGGGCATCGTCGGCGATGATCCGCCAGTTTGGCAGTTTGCCGCCATAGCCCTGCACCACCGCATGGCCGTTGAGCCCGACGATCTTGTCGAACAGTTCGGCGCGAAAGCCGTTCATGACGCTCATCACCACGATCAGCGCGGCGACGCCCAGAGCGACCGCTACGAGACTGATCGAGGCGACGAGGAAGATGAACGCCTCGCCCCGGCCCGGGAGCAGATAGCGCTTGGCGATCATCCGCTCATAGCGGTTGAGGATCATCGCGATGCTCCCCGGCAACCGAGACCGGCGACAGGGTTCAACCCGTCACCTTCGCCAGCGCGTCCTCGACCGAAAGCTCGACCCGTTCGCCAGTCGCGCGGCGCTTGAGTTCGACCACGCCCTTGTCGAGCCCCTTGGGACCGATGATGATCTGCCAAGGCAGGCCGATGAGGTCCATCGTCGCGAATTTGGCGCCACCGCGCTCGTCGCGATCGTCGTACAGCGTCTCGATGCCCGCCGCTTGGAGCTGCGCGTAGAGATCGTCCGCGGCCGCCGCGCAGCGCGCATCGTCGGCGCGCATGTTGATCAGGCCGACCTGATAGGGGGCGACCGAGTCCGGCCAGACGATGCCGGCATCGTCATGGCTGGCCTCGATGATCGCACCCATCAGGCGCGACACGCCGATGCCGTAGCTGCCCATCTGCGGGGTTACGGGCGAGCCGTCGGGCCCCTGCACACTCAACCCCATCGCCTGCGAATATTTGGTGCCGAAGAAGAAGATATGCCCGACCTCGATGCCGCGCGACTGCTTGAGCTTGTCGCCCGCCTCGGCCTCGCGCGCCTCGTCACGCTTCTCGTCGGTCGCGGCATAGTCGTCGGTCAAGCCGCTGACGAAGCCCTGCAGCGCGGCCGCGTTGTCGGCGTCGACGTCGAGCGAGCGCTCGGCCTCCCAGTTGGTGTGATAGAAGACCTCACTCTCGCCGGTGGGGGCAAGCACGATGAACTCGTGGCTCAGATCGCCGCCGATCGGGCCGGTGTCGGCCTGCATCGGGATCGCCGACAGGCCCAGGCGCTTGAAGGTGCGCAGATAGGCGACGAACATGCGGTTGTAGCTGTGGCGCGCGCCCTCGACGTCGAGATCGAAGCTGTAGGCGTCCTTCATCAGGAATTCGCGGCCGCGCATGACGCCGAAGCGGGGGCGGACCTCGTCGCGGAACTTCCACTGGATATTGTACAGCGTGCGGGGCAGATCACGGTAGCTTCGCGCATTGTCGCGGAAGATCGCGGTGATCACTTCCTCGGCGGTCGGGCCGAACAATATTTCCCGTTCGTGACGATCTTTGATGCGGAGCATCTCCAGACCATAGTCGTCATAGCGACCCGACTGACGCCAGAGATCGGCCGACTGGATGGTCGGCATCAGCAGTTCGATCGCACCGGCGCGGTCCTGCTCCTCACGGACGATCTGCTCGATCTTGCGGAGGACGCGATGGCCGAGCGGCAACCAGGCATAGATGCCGGCGGCAGTCTGGCGAATCATGCCCGCGCGCAGCATCAGCTTATGGCTGACGATCTGGGCGTCGGCGGGCGACTCCTTCATCACGGGGAGGAAATGGCGGGAAAGACGCATGAAGAAGCCAGCTCGCTAGAAGAGGTGCGGATGCGGCTGTCTATGCGCGACCGGGCCGCTCGGCAACCGCTTCGCGCCGAAAACTGGAGTCGTACCGGTCAGTCTCTGTTGCCGATAGAACACACCCGCCGTGTTTCGATTCCGTGACTCTTGAAAGCCAATGACAAGGACCAAGGCGCGCTGTAGGAAAACTTCCACGGAACATGAGCAACAAAAACGGCCATGGTTCGGGGAAAAGTGAGGCTCCGCCGCCATTTAAGGGGTGGTTGGTGTAGAGCCCGCCAAGGGGGTTGGCGAATAATCGTCACGCGGCGCCGGGATCGGAAACGATCCCGGCGTTTGCGCTTTCAGGGCGAACCGATCTGCCCGTCGCGACAGCCCGAAGGACATAGTGGCGCCCCTGCGCGTTCTCCTTCTGAGGAGAGCATCATGGCCAGCCAACCACCCATTCCGCAGGACGTCCCCCCCGAAACCCCGATCGACATTCCGGTGCCGTCGCCGACCGACCCGGATCCGGGCGCACCGAGCGACCCGGTGATTCCTGGTTTGCCGGCTTGATCAAGCCGCGCGACGGCGGAGCGCGACGGCGGAAACGGTGAACTGCGCAACGCTGCGGGTGAGGCAGCGCCCCTGCCCCAGCAGGTCGCGTGCCGCTGCGGCCGATTGCTCGACCATTGCAGCGTTTTGCTGGGTCAGCGCGTCGATCTCGCCGACCGACTTGTCGACCTGAGCCACGCGCTGCGCTTGGATCGATGAGTCCGCAGCCATCTGCTCGGCCATGCCCCGGGCTGCTTCCACACGGCCGATCACGGTCGCCAGCAGGCCGGATGCACGCTCGACGAGGGTGACCCCCCCTGCCACGGCTTGGGTCGTGGCAGAAATCCCACCCTTGATCCGTCCGGCGGCATCGGCACAGCGTTCGGACAGGGCCCGCACTTCGTTTGCGACCACGGCAAAGCCACGCCCCGCCTCTCCCGCGCGCGAAGCCTCGACGCCGGCATTCAGTGCAAGAAGGTTTGTCTGGAACGCAATGCCATCGATCAGGTCGACCAAGGCCTCGATGGCTTTCGACGCGTCGGCCACGCGACCGATCGCTGCGATCGCTTCGCCCACCGTCGCCTCGGCCAGTGCCACATCGTCATGGGCTCGACAAACCGCTTCGCTCACATGACTGGCCTGTCGTTGCGTCTCGATCAACGACGTCGAGATGTCCGACAAAGTGGTGGACGAAACTGCGAGTTTGGCGGCCTGATGCTCGGTGCGCTGCGCCAGATCATGCGACGCCGAATCGATCTGGACGGACGCGGTCTCAACGCTGCTCGCGGCAGTGGCGACACCCTCGATCACGCTGGAGAGCGACTCGCAGGCATCGTTGAAGTCATGACGAAGCGCCTCGAAGCTCTCCGGAAAGGGATGTTCGATGCGAAAGGCGAGATCGCCTGCGCTCAACGCGCGAAGCGCTTCCGCCATGGCGTCAGCCATCTCCTGCTGCTCGGCGGAGGAGCGCCGAAGCTGTGCTTCCGCTGTGGCGCGCGCGATTCCTGCTTCGCGAAACTTCTCGACGGACCGCGCCATGGACCCGATCTCATCGCGGCGTTCGCGCCCCTCCAGAACGGCTTGCGCGCGCCCCTCGGCCAGGTCTCTCATCACCGATGCCGTCCCGCTGATGGCGACAACGACACGGCGGTCGAGCCAGATAACTGCCCCGAACAAGGCGGCGAAAAACACCAAGGCGGCACCGGCCATCACCAGCAGCGCATTGCGCAGCCGTGCCGCGACCGCCTCCGTGAGCCCATGTTGATAGTCACGGCTCTGCCCGACCAGGCGATCCACGGCGCTGCGATGGGCCGCGTAATAGGCGTCTAGCCGACTGCGGCTGACTGCTGCCATTGCTTCGTTTCCGGAGCGAAGGGCAGGGAGAAAGGACCGATCGAGTTCGGACCAGTAGCGTCCGGCGGTGGCTGTCACCGTCTCTATCGACCTGCGCAGATCCTCCGGGATATCGGCCGACTGCCAATAGGCCCTGCGCTCGCGGAAGTCCCGCTCCAGCGCAGCCATCTTGCCTGTCAGGCGCGACACCGATGCCGGGTTGCTGCTGGCGCGGCTGACCTCGAGTTGCGCTTCGATGATAAAGAGCGGGGGCGGTAGAATGTCCGCGATAAGGTCGCTAGCCTGACGGTCGGCGATATAGGATGGGCCGCCGATCCTGACCTGTTGCAGCATCAGTATCGACAGACCCACGCATGTCAGGAAAATCATGGCGAGCGCCCCCGCCCCCCATCTGCAAGTGCCACCTATCCCCATGACGTCTCCCCCGAGCAGCCGAAGCGCAAACTCGACGGACGTCTTACGTATTATTCCCTAAGCAATCCTTTGCGACCGAACCATGCAACAGGACCGGCCTACAGGATCAGACCAGCCGGCTCTGATTCACCGCCGCTTCGATGAAGCTGCGGAACAGCGGGTGCGGGTCGAACGGCTTGCTCTTGAGCTCGGGGTGGAACTGCACGCCGACGAACCAGGGATGGTCGGGCCGCTCCACCACCTCGGGCAGTTCGCCATCGGGCGACATGCCGGAGAAGACGAGACCGCCCTTTTCGAGCTGATCGCGATAGCCTGCATTCACCTCATAGCGGTGACGGTGCCGCTCGGAGATGGTCGTGCTGCCATAAATGGATGCGGCATGGCTGTTGCCCGCCAGCACCGCGTCATAGGCGCCGAGTCGCATGGTGCCGCCCATGTCGCCACCGGCTTCCCGCTTCTGGCGCCCGGCTTCGGTCATCCATTCGGTGATCAGGCCGACGACCGGCTCCTCGGTCGCGCCGAACTCGGTCGTCGACGCAGCCGCGATGCCGGCCGTATTCCGCGCGCCTTCGATGCAGGCCATCTGCATGCCGAGGCAGATGCCGAAATAGGGCACTCCGCGTTCACGCGCGAATCGGACGGCCGCGATCTTGCCCTCAGAGCCACGCTCGCCGAAACCGCCGGGAACGAGAATCGCATGCATCGGCTCGAGCTGGGCAGCGATCGCCGCTTCGTCCTGCTCGAACAGCTCGGCATCGATCCAGCGGATATTGACCTTCACCCGATTGGCGATGCCGCCATGGACCAGAGCCTCGTGAAGCGATTTATAGGCATCCAGCAGCCCGACATATTTGCCGACCACGCCTACCGTGACCTCGCCCTCCGGATTCTCCAGGCGATCGATGATCTCGCTCCAGCGCGACAGGTCCGGCTCACCCTGAGGTGCGATGCCGAAGGCGGCAAGCACGGCCTCGTCGAGCCCCTCGTCATGATATTGCAGCGGCACGCCATAGATGCTGCTCGCATCGAGTGCGGGAATCACCGCTTCCTTGGCAACGTTGCAGAACAGCGCGATCTTGGCGCGCTCGCCCTCGGGAAGCGGCCGATCGCACCGGCAGACCAGCACGTCGGGCTGGATCCCCAGCGAGGTCAGGTCGCGAACGCTGTGCTGCGTCGGCTTGGTCTTCAGTTCACCGGCCGCCGCGATATAGGGCACCAGCGTCAGGTGGACGAAGACCGAATTGCCGCGGCCCAGATCGTTGCGCAACTGGCGGATCGCCTCGATGAAGGGCAGCGATTCGATGTCGCCGACGGTGCCGCCGATCTCGCACAGGACGAAATCGAGATCGTCGGTGTCGGCGCGGGCGAATTCCTTGATCGCGTCGGTGACGTGCGGAATGACCTGCACGGTCGCGCCAAGATAGTCGCCGCGACGCTCCTTCTGGATGATCGTCTGATAGATTCGCCCTGAGGTGACATTGTCCGACTGCCGGCCGGGAACACCGGTAAAGCGCTCATAATGGCCAAGGTCGAGATCGGTCTCCGCCCCGTCGTCGGTCACATAGACCTCACCATGCTGGTAAGGCGACATCGTGCCGGGATCGACGTTCAGATAGGGATCGAACTTACGGATGCGGACCTTGTAGCCGCGCGCCTGGAGCAGGGCAGCAAGGCTTGCTGCCATGAGACCTTTACCAAGCGAGGAGACCACGCCGCCGGTGATGAAAATGAACCGCGCCATGGGAGGATGGGTTTAGTCGCGCGAGGGGGCGAAGGGCAAGGTGGGCATTCCTTCTTTTCGATAAAAACTGTGGACCAATTCGACGGCCCAATCAGACGAGGCCCCCGGTGCAGGCACCGGAAGCCCTCCGCTCCAGGACATGTTGCGTTATTGCGGCGTTGTGCCGTTCAGGATCACGTCACCGCCCTGCGCTGCCGCGGCAGCGAGCGGATCGTCGGTCGGCGCGGCGGGCGCCGGAGCCGATGTGCCAGTCTTGCCGACGAGCGATGTGTCGACCTTCGATGGCGAACGCTCGACCGATGCCAGCGCCGCAAGCGCGATACTCAGCACCACGAAGATCGTCGCGAGAATCGCGGTCATCCGCGTCAGAAAGTCCGCTGCACCGCGTGCGCTCATCAGTCCTGCCGGGCTGCCGCCCGAGGCCAGCCCGCCGCCTTCCGAACGCTGCACGAGAATCACCCCCACGAGGGCGACGGCGACGATCAGATGGATGACGAGCAGAAAGGTGAACATTGCGGGCTTTCGATATCAACGTGCGGCGCATCTAGTCCATCGGCGGCGAAGGTTCAACCTTCGCCCCGAGTCACGCGCTGGCAGCAACTGCGCCTGCGATGATCGGCACGAACTGAGCGGCGGTCAGGCTCGCGCCACCGACCAGAGCACCGTCGACATCGGCCACGGCGAGCAACTCCCTGGCATTGTCGGGTTTCACCGATCCACCGTAGAGAATACGGACCTTGGCACCTTCGGCTGCCAACAGCGCTGTTAGCTTTGCCCTGATGGCCGCATGCATCGCCGCGACATCGGCGGTGGACGGCGTGCGGCCGGTTCCGATCGCCCAGACCGGCTCATAGGCGACGACGAGCGTGGCACCGGTGCCCTCGCTCGGGATCGAACCGTCGAGCTGCGACGCGACGACGGCTTCGGCCTCGCCGGCGTCGCGCTGCGCCTCGGTCTCGCCGACACAGACGATGGCAGTGAGGCCCGCCGCGATGGCGGCACTCGCCTTGGCGCGCACCTCGGCATCGGTCTCATGCTGGTCGGCGCGCCTTTCGCTATGTCCGACGATCACCAGCTTGGCACCGGCTTCCGCCAGCATGGATGCGCTGACGCATCCGGTGTGGGCGCCTTTTGCCTGACCATGACAGTCCTGCGCACCGATCGCGAGCTGCGGTGTCCGGGCAGCAGCGGCTGCAATCAGCGTGAAGGGCGGGCAGATCGCGACATCGACTGCGGCATGGCTCGCGGCAGCCGCCGCAATCTCATCCAGCTCGGCCAGCGCGGTGAGCGATCCGTTCATCTTCCAGTTGCCAGCGACGAGCTTGCGCAAAGCCATGATCTACCCCTCCGATATGTCGAGCGCCCCTTAAGCGGCAGGACCGCAGCACGCAACCGCGAGCGCGGCCGCGCCTGCGTCCCACAGCGGCGGACGTTGCGGAGGCCGGGAATGCCCCCTATGGCAGCGCTCATGCCAGTCACGTTCATACGGACCGCCCGATGATTTCCTTTTTCCGCCGTGCCCTCTCCTCGTGGATCGTCCTCGGCCTGCTGGCCCTGATCATGGTCGCCTTCATCATCACCGGGGTCGAATCGCCGTCGATGCTGGGCGGCGGCGGCGGCGGCGCGACCGTCGCCAAGGTCGATGGCAAGAAGATCAGCGCGCTCGAACTCACCAACCGTGTCCGCAACCAGATCGACGGCCTGCGCCGCGAACGGCCGGAGATCGATGCCCAGAGCTTCCTCGCTTCGGGCGGCTTCGAGCAGGTCCTGAACGGCATGATCAACGCCCGCGCCATGGAAGCCTGGGGCAAGGATCAGGGCTTCGCGATCAGCAAGCGCATGGTCGACGCCGAAATCGCGGGCATGCAGGGCTTCCGCAATGTTGCCGGCCAGTTCGACGAGACCGTGATGCGCACCGTGCTCGCCCAGGCCCGCATCAGCGAAAAGGAATTGCGCGCGGACATTGCGGGCGAGATCATCCGCAATCAGATTCTGACTCCCGCAGCGGCGCTCGCGCCGGTGCCGTCGAAGATGGCGCGCCCCTATGCGGCGCTGCTGATGGAGGTCCGCGAAGGATCGGTCGGGATCATCCCGCTGGCGCTGGTGGCAAACAAGACCCCGCCGAGCGACGCCGACGTGGCCGCCGCCTATAAGGCCAACATCGCTGCCTATACCCGCCCCGAGGCGCGCGTGCTTCGCTATGCGGCGTTCGGCGAGGCGCAGCTGGCCGACAAGGCGAAGCCGACCGAGCAGGATATCGCGACCTATTACCGCGAAAATGCCGACAGCTTCGCCGCGCGCGAGACCCGGACGATCGCGCAGATCATCGCGCCGACCCAGCAGGCGGCCCAGACGATCGCCGCCTCCGTCAAGGGTGGCGCCAGCATGGCCGCTGCTGCCGCCAAGGCCGGGCTCGAAGCCTCGACGATCGCAGATCAGCAGAAGAAGGACTATAGCGATTCGGCAGGCGCAGCCGCCGCAGACCAGGCCTTCGCCGCTGCGAAGGGCGCGGTTGTGGGGCCGATCAAGGGGGCGTTCGGCTGGTATGTGCTCAAGGTCGAAGGCGTCGCCGGCAAGCCGGGCAAGACGCTCGACCAGGCCCGCGCCGAAATCCTGCCGGTCCTCCAGCGCCAGAAGATGCAGGAAGCGTTGTCCGAGCTCGCCGGAAAGATAGAGGATGCCATCGCGGACGGCAGCAGCTTCGCCGAAATCGCTGCGGCCAATAAGCTGGCGATCAAGGAAACCCCGGCCCTGCTGTCGAACGGCACCGCGATCGATCAGCCCGGCTGGAAGGCCCCGCCCGAGGTGAGCGCGCTGCTCAAGACCGGCTTCGAGGCCGCGGCCGACGATCGCCCCACGGTCGAGACGGTGATCCGCGACCAGAGCTATGCGCTGATGAACGTCGCGAAGATCATTCCGCCGACACCGCTCCCGCTGGCGCAGGTCCGCGAAGCCGTCATCCGCGACCTGGTCATCAAGCGCGCGCAGCGGCGGGCCAAGGCGGTCGGAGACAAAATCGTCGCGGCCGTCAACGCGGGCACCCCGCTCGCCAAGGCGATGGCCGACAGCGGTGTGGCGCTTCCGCCGGTGCAGCCGAGCCGGGCGCGCCAGCTCGACATCATCAGAGCCCAGCAGGCAGGCCAGCCCATCCCCGAGCCACTACGTGCCATGTTCGCGCTGCAGCCGGGCAAGGCTCGCCTCGTCACCGGCAATCAGGGCGCCTATTTCGTGACCGTTCTGAACAGGGTCGACCGCGGCGACCTGTCGCAGGCGGCGGCGCTCGTCGGCGTCACGCAGCAGGAACTGACCCGCTCCTACACGCCCGAGCTGGGCGACCAGCTGATCCGCGCCGCGCGCGACGAGGTGGACGTGAAGCGCTATCACGACGCCATCACGGCGACCAAGCGCCAGATCGCCACACCGCAATAAGGGACAGGCAAAGGGATGGACGCGCGCGATCAGGCTGCCCTCGAAGCCTTGGCCCGGGGCAAACCGGCGCTCGTCTGGCGTACCCAGGTCGCCGACTGCGACACGCCGGTCGCTGCCGCGCTCAAGCTGATCGTTCCCGGGCGGGGTGATTTCCTGCTGGAGTCGGTCGAGGGCGGCGCCGTACGCGGCCGCTATTCGCTGCTGGGCCTTGCGCCCGATCTGCTGTTCAGAGCGCGAGGTAACAGCGCAGAAATCAACCGCGAATGGGCGACCCGGCCCGACGCGTTCGAGCCGCTGCCTGGCGGCGCGCTGACGGAGATGCGACGGCTGGTGACCAGCTGCCGGATGGACGTCCCTGAAGGACTGCCCCGCGCGCTCGCCTGTCTGGTCGGCTATTTCGCCTATGAAACGATCGGCCTGGTCGAGAAGCTGCCGCGCGCACCCGTCAATCCGCTCGACCTGCCCGACATGCTGTTCGCGCGGCCGACCCTGATCCTGATCTTCGATCGCCTCGCCGACCAGTTGTTCCTCGTCGCGCCTCTGTGGCCAGACAGCCCCGGTTCACCGGAAGCCAAGGTGGCAGGCGCAATCGAGCGAATCGAAGCGCAGGCGGCGACCCTCACGGGCACGCTGCCGCCGCGTCCGACCGTCGATGTGCCCGATCCCTCCACGGTCGCCGCTACGCCGCAGCTTGAACCCGGCCGCTATGCCGCGATGGTGGACCGCGCAAAGGGCTATATCGGTGCGGGAGACATATTCCAGGTCGTGCTCGCCCAGCGCTTCACCGTCGATTTTCCGCTGCCGCCGGTCGACCTCTATCGCGCGCTGCGACGGATCAACCCGTCACCCTTCCTCTATTTCCTCGACCTGCCCGGCTTCGCCCTGATCGGTTCGTCCCCGGAAATTCTGGTGCGGGCACGCGACGGTGAGGTCACGATCCGGCCGATTGCGGGCACCCGCCCGCGCGGCGCGACGTCGCTGGAGGATAGCGCGAACCGCGAGAGCCTGCTCGCCGATCCCAAGGAGCGCGCCGAACATCTGATGCTGCTCGACCTGGGGCGTAACGATGTCGGCCGGGTTGCGGTGGCCGGGACTGTCGAAGTCACCGACAGTTATACGGTCGAGCATTACAGCCATGTGATGCATATCGTCTCGAACGTCGTTGGTCGGCTCGACCCATCCAAGGATGCCCTCGACGCTCTGTTCGCCGGCTTTCCCGCTGGCACGGTTTCCGGCGCCCCCAAGGTCCGCGCCTGCGAGATCATCGCCGAGCTCGAGCCCGAAGCACGCGGCGCCTATGCCGGCGGCGTCGGCTATTTCTCCCCCGACGGGTCGATGGACAGCTGCATCGTGCTGCGTACCGCCGTGGTGAAGGACGGCGTGATGCACGTCCAGGCCGGTGCTGGCATCGTCGCTGATAGCGACCCCGCCTATGAGCAGCGCGAATGTGAAGCCAAGGCTGGCGCCCTGATCGCGGCAGCGCGGGAGGCAATCAAGCATGCCGGCGAGGCAAGCTACGGCCAGTAGCTGTGATGTATTTCACTTTTCAGCAAAAATTCGCAGTTGTGTCGTTTGTGCATCACATCGTTTTTCTTGCTTGCACTCAGGATCGAAATGCTGTGGGAACCGTTACCGCTGTGCCGTAACGGCAGCAGAAAGGGTTTTCACATGCGATTTTTCCTCACGACCACTGCGGCGGCCGGACTGGTAGCCGCGATGGCTGCGAGCGCCGCCTCGGCGCAGGACGTGGCCTCGAGCAACTGGACCGGTTTCTATGTCGGTGGCCAGCTCGGCTATAACTGGCAGCCGACGGACGGCGACGAAGTCGTTTCGTTCGACCGTAACCTCGACGGCAATTTCGGCGACGCCTTCCCGAACTTCTCGCCGGGCTTCTGCGGCGGCGCGCCGACCTCGGCTCGTCCGACCACGGGCTGCTCCAAGGACAATGACTCGACCGCGTGGAAGCTGCACGCCGGCTACGACTATCAGTTCGGCGACACGTCGGGCCCGGTCGTCGGCCTGATCGCGGAATATGGCAAGTCGTACCTGTACGACAACGTCACCGCCTTCAGCACCACTCCGGCCGTTTACAAGCTGCAGGCGAAGCTGAAGAGCGACGGCGCCATCCGCGCCCGCGCCGGTTACTCGTTCGAGACCGGCACGCTGATCTACGGCACCGGCGGTGCGGCCTATGGCAAGATCCGCAACAGCTTCTCGATGTCGAACACGGTCAACAGCGCGACCGTCAACGACCCGACGAAGAATGCCTGGGGCTGGACCTATGGCGGTGGTATCGAGCAGAAGATCGGCAACTTCTCGGTCGGCGCGCTCTACACCTTTACCGCACTGAAGAACAACGACAGCACGGTCCGCATCGGCTCGCTCGCCGGCGTTACAACCGCGACCAACCCGTTCATTGCGCAGAACGCCGCAGGTACCGACTTCCAGCGTTCGTTCAGCAAGTTCGCGTTCCACTCGGTTCGCGCGACCGTCAGCTATCGCTTCTGACGATCGGCTATCGCCTGTAAAAAAGGGCCGACGGAGCGATCCGCCGGCCCTTTTTCTTTGCCTGCGTCAGATGGGCATCGCCACCCCCGGGGGATGGCGATGCGACCTTATTTCTTCAGCTGCACGCCGACATAGCGCGGCGGATTGTTGCCGCGCTGGACGAACAGAAGCACCGAGGGGCGCTTGGCCTTCACCGCCGCATCGATCTGCGCGGCAGCCGCCTGCACGGTCGTGACCGGCATATTGTTGATCTGCAGGATGACGTCGCGGGGCTGGAAGCCATTGGCCGCCGCATCGCTGCTGGGATCGACGAAGCTCACCACAACGCCGCGCAGCGAGGCCGAAAGGCCGAGCCTGCGGGCGATGTCGGGGGTGAGCGTCTGCAGGCCGAGCCCCAGCGAATTGCGGGTCGCCTGATCGGGAGCGGACTGGCCGCTGTCGGGCACGCTGTCGTCCTGATCGGCATCCTGACCGCCGCTGATCAACTGATCTTCGGGCGGACGCTCGCCAAGCGTCACGGTCAGCGTCTTGCGCTGCCCTTCGCGGATCACCTCGACCGGCAGCTTGGCGCCAACGGCGGCCTTGCCCACGATATAGGACAGGGTGTTGTCGGGGGTGATCTCCTGTCCGTCGACCTTGACGATGATGTCGCCCTGACGAATGCCCGCGCGCGCCGCGGCTTCGCCCGGTTCGACACGAGCGACGATCTCACCGCGATCCTTGGGCAGGCCCAGGCTGGCCGCGATGTCCTCGGTCATCGGCTGGATGCCGACGCCCAGATAGCCGCGACGAACGCGCTTGCCGGTCATCAGCTGGTCGATGATCGGCTTTGCCTCCTCGGCCGGAATCGCGAAGCCGATGCCGACATTTCCGCCGGTCGGCGAGAAGATCGCCGTATTGATGCCGATCACATTGCCCTGCAGGTCGAACATCGGACCGCCGGAATTGCCCTGGTTGATCGACGCGTCGGTCTGAATGTAGCGATCATAAGGACCGCTGATCCCGATCGAGCGGTGCAGGGCCGACACGATACCCGCGGTAACGGTGCCGCCCAGACCGAAGGGATTACCGATCGCGACAACCCAGTCGCCGACGCGGGTCCGCGTCGAATCACCGAACTGTACGAACGGCAGGTTCTTCGCCTCGATCTTCAGCAGAGCGAGGTCGGAGGCCTGATCGCGGCCGACGACGGTCGCCTTATATTCCTTGCGATCGGGCAGCGTCACGGTGATCGAGCTGACCACCGCATTGCTCCCGCCCTCGGGCGAGGCCGAGATGACGTGGTTGTTGGTGACGACATAGCCGTCGGCCGAGATGATGAAGCCCGAACCGAGCGAAGTCGCCTCGCGGGTGATCGGCTGGCCGTCCGAACCGCCGCCGCCGAACCGCTTGAAAAGCTCCTCGAACGGCGTGCCCGAAAAGGCGTTGCCGCCGCTGCGGACCTGAATCTTCTGGGTGGTGGAAATGTTCACCACCGCCGGCTGCAGCCGGGCAGCGAGATCGGCGAAGCTCATCGGCGCGCCCGGACGGGGGGCGGCGGCGCTGATAGAACCCGGAGCGTTCTGCGCCACCTGTGCTCCCACAGGCTGCTGCATCGTCAGGGTTGCGGTGGTACCACCTGCCAGCAAGGCCGCGGTGATCGCATAGGCATAACGCACTTTGGCCAACTCCTTAAAACTCCTGTTCTGCTTCTGCCGACATTGCGAGCGGTTTATTTCGGTTCCGATCGCTGAACACCGCTTGAACGGTCGCGTTCCCGCTTGCCGTTCAGCGACGCCCTCTGAACTCGCGCAGATATTCGTTGTCGGGCGAAAGGATCACGTTGGAAGACCCCGGCGCATCGGTGCCATCGGTGCCGAAGGTGACCCGATAGGACTGCATCGCCCGATAGAAATTATAGAAGTCCGGATCCTTGTTGAAGCTCTCGGCATAGGTGCCTGCCGCATTTGCATCCGCCTCGGCGGTGATGATCTGTGCCTGCTTGCGGCCCTCGGCCAGGATCGACCGGGCCTCCTGCTCACGCGCGGTGCGCATGCGGTTGAAGGCGGAATCGAGCGGCGTACCATCGGGCAGGTCGGCGCGCTTGATCCGCACATCGACGATCTGCGCCCCATATTGACGCGCGACACGGTTCAGTCGGGTCTGAATATTGTCCATCACCGCGCCGCGCTCTGGGCTGAGCAGCGCCGCGAAGGGGCGCTTGCCCAGCTCGTTGCGCAGCGACGACCCGAGGATCGGACGCAAAGCCTCCTCCACGCGGCGCTCGGTGCCCGCCGTGATCGACATGCGGAGCGGATCGATGATCCGGTAGCGCGCATAGGCGTCCACCTCGAGCCGCAGCTGATCGGTGGACAGCACCGATTGGCGCTCCATGTCGAAGTTACGTACCCTTTTGTCGATCCAGACGATCTGGTCGATGAAGGGAATCTTGCCGATGATGCCCGCGCCCGTCCGACCGAAATCCTCGTTCGGCTTATAGGCGTTGTAGACGGTCTGCGGCTTCCCGAAGCGCACCACCAGCGCCTGTTTGGTCTCAGGCACGACTGCGAAGCAGCTGCTGATGACGACGACGCCGAAGATGGCACCGATGGCGAGGCCGATGACGTTCCGGCTTGCGAGATTGTCGCTCATATTCATTGCTGCTGCTGCGCCTTCGCTGCCTGCTGGGGCGGCAGGGGGATATAGGGGACGACATTGGGGGCCTCGACCACCGTCTTGTCGGTCTTGGCCAGCACGCGCTCCATCGTCTCATAATACATGCGACGGCGGGTCACCTCGGGCGCCAGACGATATTCGGCATAGACCTTGTCGAAGGCCGCAGCCTCGCCCTCGGCCTTGGCCCCGAGCTGCTGCGAATAGGCCCGCGCCTCGTTGAGATAGGCCTGCGCCTGCTGCTGCGCGGCAGATACCGACTTGAACGCCTCCACCACGGCGGCCGGCGGATCGGCCTGCTTGATTGCCACGCCCTGCACGGTGATGCCCGCGCGATAGCCGTCGAGGATTTCCTGCATACGCTGCTGGACGCGCTGCTCGATCTGGCTGCGCTGCGGGCCCATGGCGTCGTTCAGCGCGACGCGGGCGATCTCGGCGCGCATCGCGCTTTCGGCGACCTCGCCCACCGTTTCTTCCGGATTGGCCAATTCGTAGATGAAGAGTTCGGGATCGCGGATATTCCAGCGCACCGAATAGGCCAGGTCGATGATGTTCTGATCGCCGGTCAGCATCAGATTCTGACCCGTGCCGCCGCCTTCGGGGATATCCTTCACGCGGATGTCCTCGATGTCGATCTTGGTGACCCGGTCGATCGGCGAGGGGAAGGTGAACTGCATGCCGGGGCCAAGCGTCTTGGCATAGGAGCCAAGGCGGGTGACGACACCGCGCTGCTGGGGGTCGATGCGGTGGCTGCTGGTCCACAGCACCCAGATCAGCAACAGCCCACCGACGCCCCAGAGGAGAAGCCGGCCGGCATCTGGCTCGGGTCCACCGCGCCCGCCAAAGCGCGCCCGTCCGCGACGCACCAGTTCGTCGATCGCGGAGCGTCCGGCAGGTCCGCGACCGGGCCGACCGCGCGGGGGTTGGTTCCAGGGGTTGGGCTCGTCTCCGCCGCCGCCCGATCCTCCGCCGCCCCAGGGGCCGCCCTCGTTGAGAAGGGGCTGGCCGGGCATTGCGCTGCTTTCGCTATCGTTCATGCATTCATTATAGGAGGCGATCGGCGGAAAAACAGTGCCCTTTGGTCGACGAAGCCCTATTTGCTGCCGCCATGGATATCGCTGAATCGCTCGCCGCCGCCCTCGACCGCATCCTCGACCCGATTTCCGGCAAGGGGCTCCTCGCTTCTGGCCGTGCGGCGCCGCCCCGGTTCGACACGGGAACGGCGAGTGTCGTGCTCGACGTGACCGGCCTGTCCGCCGACGCGCGCACGCGGATCGAGGCCGGGGTCAAGCAGGCGCTGTCGTCCGTCGAGGGCGTCGAGACGGTCCGTGTCGCGATGACCGCCGAGAAGCGCGGGCGCAAGATCATCGCGGTCGGGTCCGGCAAGGGCGGGGTGGGCAAGTCCACCCTGTCGGCCAATCTCGCCATCGCGCTCATGAAACTCGGCCACAAGGTCGGGCTGGTCGATGCCGACATTTACGGGCCGTCACAGTCCCGGCTATTGGCGACCGAAGGCGTCCGCCCGACGGCCCAGGGGCAGAAGATGGATCCGGTCCTCTCCCCGCACGGAATCCCGATGCTGTCGATGGGACAGCTGGTGAAGCCCGGACAGGCGGTCGCCTGGCGCGGGCCGATGGCCGCGAATGCGTTGGGCCAGCTGATCGACGCCGAATGGGGCGACACCGATCTGCTCATCCTGGACCTGCCGCCGGGCACCGGCGACGTGCAGCTGACGATGGTCCAGAAGTACAAGCCGGCAGGCGCGATCATCGTCTCGACCCCGCAGGACCTGGCCCTGATGGATGCGACGCGCGCGATCGACTTCTTCCGCCAGGCGTCGGTGCCGGTGATCGGCATGATCGAGAATATGGCGGGCTATGCCTGCCCCCATTGCGGCGAAATCTCCGATCCGTTCGGCCAGGGCGGGGCACAGGCAGCCGCCAAATCGATGGATCTCGATTTCCTCGGCCGCGTGCCGCTCGACATCGCGATCCGCACCGCATCCGATGCCGGACGCCCGCCGGCCGCGCATGAGGACGACGAACTGTTCGCTCCGCTCGCCCGGAGGATCGCCGACTGGTTGAAGGCGCCGCGATCGATCGCATCTTGAGGGCTTGGGCAACAGGAGAGCGCAATGCCGATCACCGAGGACGACGACCTTCGGCAGCTGATGCGCGAGACCCGGCACATCGCGATGGTCGGCGCCAGCGACCGGCCCGATCGTGCGAGTTTCGGCGTCATGCGCTTTCTGCTGTCGCACGGTTATGAGGTAACGCCGGTCAACCCGCAGCTGGCGGGTCAGACGATCCACGGCCGGACGGTCGTCGCTGCGCTCGAACAGGTGTCGCAGCCGATCGACCTTGTCGACATCTTCCGCAACACGGCAGCGGCGGGGCCGGTCATCGACGAGGCCATTGCCGCAGGCGCGAAGGCCGTGTGGACCCAGTTGGGCGTGACGCCGAAAGAGGCGATCGAGCGAGCCGAGGCGGCCGGCCTGAAGGCGGTGGTCGATCGCTGCCCGGCGATCGAGATTCCCCGCCTCGGACTTTGAGGGCCGGGCCCTGCCAGCCTAACGGATGCCAGCCTAACGGATGCCAGCCTAACGGATGATCGCACGCGCGGCGCGCGCCGAGAGCCGCTCGACGGCATCGGCATGGATCGCCGGGGCCGTTGCCAACACGCCGAACTGCTCGCCCTTGGTGCTGTTGTAGCGCAGCGGGCGCCCCATCGCGTCGGTCACCACAGCACCCGCCTCCTGCGCGATCAGCGCAGCGGCAGCGATATCCCATTCATTGCCCCAGCGCAGCGTCGCCAGCAGGTCGGCGCGGTCGGCGGCGACCATCGCAATGCGCAGCGCGATCGAGTTGGGCTTGCCGACGGTGACGAGATCCGCGTCCGCGCGGGCCAGCACATCGGCGGGAACGCGCGCTCCGGGCAAGCTCGCCCGGGCCGAAGCACGGATCGGCTCCCCGTTGAGATAGGCCCCGCGCCCCGCCTGCGCGCGCCAATGCTCGCCGCGCGCCGGAGCGTCGAGCACGCCGATCACCGGACGGCCACCCTCGACCAGCGCGATCGACACCGCCCAGCCTTCACGGCCGCGCACATAGTCGCGGGTGCCGTCGATCGGGTCGACCACCCAAACGCGGACGCAATTGAGCCGTTCGGCGCTGTCCGCGGTTTCCTCCGACAGCCAGCCCGCCTCGGGATCAAGCGCCATCAGCCGCTCGCGGAGCAGCGCATCGGCGGCGAGATCGATATCGCACACCGGACTGCCCGGCACCTTGTCCCAATATTTGAAGTCTCCCCGCCACGAGGCATGCGCCATCGCGCCGACTTCGGCCGCGATCGCGCTCACCGCGTTAAGGAGGGTGTCAGGCACCGGCGACGGTCATCCCGTCGATGCGCAGCGTGGGAACATCCACGCCACGGCGGAACTCCAGATCCGATGCCGGAGTCATCTCGCGGAACATATCCTTGAGATTGCCAGCCACGGTGATCTCCGCCACCGGCTCGGCCAGCTGGCCATCACGGATGACATAGCCCGACGCGCCACGGCTGTAATCGCCGGTCACGCCATTGACGCCCTGGCCGATCAGCTCGGTGACATAGACGCCCAGCTTGATGTCAGCGATCAACTGCTCGACCGAGAGGACGCCGGCTTCGAGATAAAGGTTGGTCAGCCCTGCGCCGGGCGGGCCACCAATGCCGCGCGTCGCATGGCCGGTCGGCTCGAGCCCAAGCTGCCGCGCCGAGGCCGAATCGAGCACCCAGCCCGTGAGCACGCCGTCGGCGATGATGTCGCGCGGCACGGTCGGCAAGCCTTCTCCGTCGAAGGGCTTGGACCGCAGCCCGCGCAGCCGGTGCGGATCGTCGCGGACGACGATGCCCGACGCGAACACCTGCTCGCCCAGCCGGTCGAGCAGGAAGCTCGTCCTGCGCGCCACCGCCGAACCGGTGATGGCACCGGCAAGATGCCCCAGCAGGCTCGATCCGACGCGCGGGTCGAAGATGACCGGCATCGCGCCGCTCGCCAGCCGGCCGGGGTTCAGCCGCTTCACCGCCCGCTCGCCCGCACGCCGCCCGATCGCCGACGCGGCTTCCAGATCGGACAGGTGGCGCGTCGAATGATAGGCATAGTCGCGCTGCATCGCCCCGCCCTCGCCGGCGATCACGCTGGCATGGCAGCCATAGCCGCTGTTCGAATAGCCGCGGGCGAAGCCGGCGCTGGTCGCCAGCGCAATCAGCGTGCGACTCGCCGAAGCGCCTGCGCCTTCGCTGTTGGTCACGCCCGCGATCGCGCGCGCCGCGTCTTCCGCCTCTTCAGCCCTCGCGCGCAGCGCGGCGGGCGAAGGATCGGCGCCGTCGTCACCATCGACCTCGGCAGCCTCGCCGCGCAGCAGGCGCTCTTCGGGCGCGAGGCCGGCAAAGGGGTCTTCGGGGGCTTCGCGTGCCATGGCGACCGCGCGGTCGACGAGCGCTGCCAGCGCATCGGCGGACAGGTCAGACGACGAGACGCTGGCCGATCGCTTGCCGACGAACAGGCGCAGGCCGATCTCCTCGCCCTCCGAGCGCTCGACATCTTCGAGCGCGCCGAGGCGCACCGAGATCTGGGTCGAATTGTTGCAAAGATAGAGCGCGTCCGCCGCGTCGGCGCCGGCCTTGCGGGCGGCGGCCACGAGTTCGGCGGTACGGTCTTGGGCTTCGGAGAGGGTCAGCATCGGGGCGACTTAGGTATCGGCACCGTAAAGGTCAAATGGCCGGAGGTGTTTATCGGCCCGGATCCGTTCAGGCGGTGGCCCCGACCACGAGGCAGGCAAGGAACATCAGCAGGCCGGCGAAGCGGTTGGACCGGAAGCGCCGCAGGGCGTCGGCCGGATCGTGCCGGTCGAGCCCCGACAGCTGCCAGCCGAAATGCAGCGCGAGCGGAAGCAGGGCCGCCAGCCCCAAAAGCTGCGGCCGGATCTGCCAGAAGGCGGCACCCCAAAGGCAGAGGGCGATCGCATAACAGAGACCTATGCCGAGGCGGGCGCGAGCGCCCAGCGCGCGCGCTGACGACTTGACCCCCGCCAGAGCGTCGTCCTCGATATCCTGCAGCGCATAGATGGTGTCATAGCCGATCACCCAGAAGATCGACCCGCCATAGAGCAGCCACAGCGCAGGGCCGAAGCCGCCCGTCACCGCCGGCCAGCCGACCAGCGCCGCCCAGGAGAAGACGATGCCGAGCCACGCCTGCGGCCACCAGGTGATCCGCTTCATGAAGGGATAGGCAGCGACCGCCCCCAGGCTGGCAAGCGCAGTGATCGCAGCGACGAGGTTCAGTTGGAGCAGCACGATCAGACCGAACAGGCACAGCAGCAGCAGCCAGATCCAGGCCGCCTTGAGGCCGACCCGGCCGCTCGCCAACGGGCGGGCGGCGGTGCGCGCCACCTTCCGGTCGAGGTCGCGGTCGACGATGTCGTTATAGACGCAGCCGGCACCGCGCATCACGATCGATCCGAAGGCGAACCAGAGGATCAGGTCCCACCGCTCGAACGCCTTGCCCGCCAGCGCGATCGCCCAGGCACCCGGCCAGAAGAGAAGCCAGCTGCCGATAGGACGGTCGAAGCGGCCGAGCAGCCAGAAGGGCCGGATCGATGCGGGCAGGCGACCGGCAACCCCGCGCAGTTCGCTGTCGGGTATGATTTGCTCGACTTCCTCGATCATGGGCGGCAGTTAGGACAAAAGCCCCGCCTCCGGAAGTCCCATGGCCCAGACCCCCGCCTGGCCCCCCGCCAGTCTCACCCGTCTCTATATCGATCAGCCGCTCAGCGCCGGCCTCGGCCTCGTCATCGATGGGGGACAAGCTCATTATCTGGGCTCGGTGATGCGGCTCAAGGCGGGCGACTGCATCGCCCTTTTCGACGACGTCAGCGGCGAATGGCGCGCTATGATCGAAGCTGTCGGCAAGCGTGCCGTATCGGTGCGCGTCGAGGAGCGAACCCGCGAGCGCGAAGCGGTGCCCGACCTGTGGCTGATCGCCGCGCCGATCAAGAAAGGTCGGATCGACTGGATCGCGGAGAAGGCCTGCGAACTCGGCGTGGCGCGCCTCCAGCCCGTCATCACCCAGCGGACGATCGTCGACCGCCTTAACCTCGACCGGCTCCGCGCGCATATGATCGAGGCGGCAGAGCAATGCGAGCGCACCGCCCTGCCCCGGCTCGACGAACCCGTGAAGCTGTCGGCCTTTCTGAAGGACTGGCCCGCCGATCGCATGCTGATCTTCGCCGACGAGGAAGGCGGCGCACCGATGGCCGAGGTCGCCCGGCCGGGACCCGCCGCGATATTGATCGGTCCTGAAGGCGGTTTCACGCCTGACGAACGCACCGCCATAAAGGCGCTGCCCCAGGCGGTGGGGGTTTCGCTGGGGCCGCGCATCCTGCGCGCCGACACCGCGATGGCTGCCGCGATTTCGGTGTGGATGGCGCTGGCGGGGGACTGGCGCTGAGCAATCAGCGCTAGCAAGGTACCGATCGGTCCGCTATGGCGCGGCCATGAGCACGCGCAAGGCCGCCGAAGGCGAAGATCCCATTGTCGAATCCCGCGACGACCTGATCTCGGTCTTCGTTGACGGCGAGAAGCCGAAATCCGATTGGCGCATCGGCACCGAGCATGAGAAGTTCGTCTTCTTCGAGGACTCACACCGCGCGCCCTCCTATGAAGAGCGCGGCGGCATCCACGCGCTGCTGATCGGGCTGACCAAATATGGCTGGGAACCGGTCTATGAGGGCGACAAGATCATCGCCCTCGAAGGTGCCGACGGCAATGTCAGCCTCGAACCGGCCGGACAGTTCGAACTGTCGGGCGCACCGCTCGACAATATCCACCAGACCTGCGCCGAGACCGGTCGCCACCTCGAACAGGTGAAGGCGGTCGGCGAGCGTCTCGGCATCGGCTTCCTCGGCCTCGGCCTGTGGCCCGACAAGACCCGGCAGGAACTGCCGATCATGCCCAAGGGCCGCTACGACATCATGCTGCGCCACATGCCGCGCGTCGGATCGATGGGCCTCGATATGATGCTGCGCACCTGCACCATTCAGACCAACCTCGACTATTCGAGCGAGTCGGACATGGTCCGCAAATTCCGCCTGAGCCTCGCGCTCCAGCCGCTGGCGACCGCACTGTTCGCTAACTCGCCCTTCCTCGAGGGCAAGCCCAATGGCTTCCTCAGCTATCGCAGCCATATCTGGACCGACACCGATCCGCACCGCACCGGCATGCTGCCCTTCGTGTTCGAAGATGGCTTCGGCTATGAGCGCTATGCCGATTATATGCTCGACGTGCCGATGTATTTCGCCTTCCGCGACGGCTATGTCGACGCGGCAGGGCTCAACTTCCGCGACTTCATGGCCGGCAAGCTGCCGGTCCTGCCCGGCGAGAAACCCACGATCGCCGACTGGAAGGACCATCTGTCGACGGCCTTCCCCGAGGTGCGGCTCAAGAGCTTCCTCGAGATGCGTGGCGCCGATGGCGGGCCGCATGGTCGGATCTGTGCCCTGCCCGCCTTCTGGGTCGGCCTGCTCTATGACGACGCGGCGATGGACGCGGCCTGGGACGAGGTCAAACATTGGACGATCGAGGATCACCAGCGCATCCGTGACGAGGTGCCGAGGTTCGGCCTCAAGGCCCGCGGCCCCCGCGGCCGGACGCTTCAGGAACTGGCCGGTACGATCCTCGACATCGCGGCGAGCGGCCTGCGCGCGCGTGCGCGCCTCAACGGCGCGGGCGATGACGAGACCGGCTATCTCAATCCGCTGCGGGAGATCGTCGCCACGGGCAAAACCCCGGCGGAGCAGTTGCTGGAGAGCTATCATGGCGAATGGCAGGGCGACATCAGCCGCGCTTATGCGGACGCCCGATTCTGACACCGCAGGACAGTGGCTCGACTGCAACAATTAACCGTAAAAGCGCCTGACAGGCCGGCGCGAAATAATCGGGACATGTTTAGGACGCGGACTCGGCTAGCGTACAACTACGCTATCGGATAGGAAGCTGTTGCTGCGTCGGCAGGGACAATCGCTTCAAGGCGAGCCCTTTCGCAGGAGGGGAATGCACCGGTGAAAGTCCGGTAACGGCGTGCAGGACGTGGTGGCTGCGGTAAAATCGAGGCTTGGAAATATTCAGGCCCGAGCCGGGGGATCCGGCCCGCAGCACCACCGCATTTTTTCCATCCGACCTCCACGACACCGGCCTGAACGGTCGTCCGCTCGCCCGTGGCACGGGCAACCCGATCGGTTCGGGTGATCACCCTGGTTAGCGCCGCATAAACCTCGATCGGAATCTATCGGATTTCCGCCCTTCTTCTCATGCGCCAGGCCGCTCGACGGTGAATTTCGCGGTCACCAGTCCCGCCAACCATCAGGCAAGAGGGACAGGAATAGGCTTCCGGGTATCGATCCCGTGGAGCACATCATGCGTCTCGACCCGCGCAAGAGGAACATCGCGAAGCTGGCGGCCGCTCTTGGCCTCGCCCTTGCCGCCCCGTTCGTGCAAGGCGCAACCGGTTTCGACAACAATCTGAACCAACGGCTTCTCGCCAGCCACAATCGCGAGCGCGCCTCTTTGGGCATCCCGCCGCTGGCGTGGAACGAACTGCTCGAGCGCGACGCCCGACTTTATGCCCAGCATCTCGTTCGCGTCGGCTATCTGGTGCACTCGGAGGACCCCCCCGGCGAGACCGATCCGCAGGGCGAGAATCTCTGGGCCGGAACGCGTGGCTATTACGGGCCCGAATCGATGGTGGGCCTGTGGATCTCCGAGAAGGACGACTTCAAGGAGGGCATTTTCCCCAACAACAGCGTCAGCGGCGATCTGGAAAAGGTCGCCCATTATACGCAGGTGATGTGGCGCTCGTCGCGCGCCGTGGGCTGCGCGGTGGCGCATGGCCGTGCCGACGATTTTCTCGTCTGTCGCTACAGCGAAGGCGGCAATGTGATTGGCGAGCGGCCCTTCTGAGGCGCAGCGCACTCACGGCGGCTGATTCCAGTCAGAGGCTGTAAAGCGGGCGGCCGCAATGCCGCCCTGCCATCAGATCAGGATGGCTGGACGCCGGTCGCAGTCGACGTGCCATTGCGCCGGTAGGACACCCGCGCGACGCCGCCGATCAGCCCGAAGCCAAGCATCAGCTGCACCCAGGTCGACGGCTCCGGAACGCCCGACGAGTCGGGGGGCGGGACGCCGCCCGACGGCGGAACAAAGATGCGCGGGGTCAGCGGCACCGCAGCATCGGGGGGCGGGGCTTCGGCAACCTGGAGCGGAGTCGATTCCATCGGCACCGGCGTGACCGTGGGCAGGTTGGACAGGGCGAAGGGCGTGACGCTGGGGCAAGGGCTATCGGCTGAAGCGACCTGCATGCCTTCCTCGGGCGCCGCGCGAACGCGGGTCTTCGGCTTGGCATATTGGCGTGGCTGCGTGGCCTTGTGGACCGCATCGCGCACCTGCGGAACTCCAAGGCTGAGCGCGGTGGTGCCGGCGACCGGACAGACGCAGGTCATCAGCAATTTGGCGGCCTTGGACGCTACTGCTTCTTTCAACATGCAATACTACCCCAAACACCCCAGCACGTGATACGACAAGCTTCTATCACAAATGCAGCGCGGCACAAAATCGCACTGGTGAAGCCGGTGGTAAACTAATGCAAAGTCCTTGCCGAATTGTGCACTAGGATCGCGCAGGGCGGGTCCCCACCTGTTCGACGCGGTTTCGATCGGCTATGCACCACCCACGACATCGATTGGCTCGCCCGACGCTGCGCCGCACGCATGTGGCACATGATCGGAACGAGAGATCGGGACTGACGGGGCGTGAGTAGCATGACGGGCGACATGGTGAGGAGGCGGGAGCCTGGGGTTCGTCCCGAACGCTACGGCCTCGCCGATCTTGCGCCGCTGCTTTCGGCGCTACGACATCGCTGGCTGCTCGTGCTCGGCGGCCTGCTGATCGCGCTTCCCACACTGTACGGAGTCGCGACCCAGAGCTGGGTGACCGAGCAGGGCGCCCACGGCCCGATCGTTCTGGCGACCGGCCTGTGGCTGTTCTGGCGCCGCTGGACCGAAGCGCGTGCCGTCGCAACGCCGGGAAGGACGCGCACCGCGATCGCATTTTACCTGATCCTGATCCCCCTTTACGTCACCACCCGCATCATCAACGTGATCGAGATCGAAGGCTTTCTGATGTACGGCCTGCTGCTGACCAGCGCCTATTGGCTGGTGGGGTGGACGGCGTTGCGGGCGATGTGGTTTCCCATCCTCTACACCGCCTTCATCTTCCCGCCGCCGGACACTGTCGTCGCGATGGTCACCCAGCCGCTCAAGATCGCCATCTCCGAGGTTGCGATCCGCCTGCTCTACAATCTCGGTTATCCGATCGCGGGATCGGGCGTGACGATCATCATCGGCCAGTATCAACTGCTGATCGCGGCGGCCTGTGCCGGCCTCAACTCGCTTATCAGCCTGTCGGCGATCGGTCTGTTCTACATCTACATCCGGCACAATGCGAACTGGCGCTACGCCCTGCTGCTGATGGCGGCGATCGTCCCGGTCGCCGTGCTCGCCAATTTCGTGCGGGTGCTCGCGCTGATCATGATCACTTATTATCTCGGCGACGAGGCCGCCCAGGGCTTCCTCCACAATTTTTCCGGTCTGACCATGTTCCTGTTCTCGGTCCTGTGCATCTTCGCCGTCGATGCGCTCGCCTCGCCGCTGCGCGACCGTCTGGCGCGGAGAGCGGGAACGTGACGGACAAGACCGGCACCGTGCCTCCCGAACGGGAAGGCCTCGTCACGCGACGCTCGATGATCGCCGGAGGCCTGCTCGCAGCGACGGCGGCGATCGCGAATTCGCGCCGCCCCGATGAGCCCTTCCTGATGCTGCCGGGAAAGCCGCAGCTCAACCCGCTCTTCCCTCTGAAGGTGGGCGACTGGGAATATCAGACAAGCAGCGGGCTGGTGCTCCCCCCGCCGGACCAGCTGAGCGACCGGCTCTACAACGCCATCATCACCCGCTATTATGCGTCTCCGAACGGCCTGCCGGTGATGATGCTGGTGGCCTATAACGGGGTGCAGGACGGGATGCTTCAGGTGCATCGGCCCGAAGTCTGCTATCCCGCCGCCGGCTACCGGATCGAGGAGGAGCGGATCGTGCCGCTCGACGCCGGACGCGGCGTGCGCGTGCCGGGCCATTATCTGGCGACCCGCAGCGTCAGCCGCTTCGAACAGCTGATCTACTGGACCCGCATCGGCAACGACTTTCCGACCGAATGGTGGCAGCAGCATTGGGCCGTCGCGAAAGAGAATCTGAAGGGGCGTGTTCCCGACGGCGTGCTGATCCGCTTTTCCACCGCAGCCCCCGATGACGACACAGCGATCGCCACGCTGAAGCGCTTCCTGGATTCGCTGTTCGCACAGCTCGGTCCCACTGGGCGTCGCCTGCTGTTCGGCGAAGCGGGCGCACCACTTCCCCGACGCTGAGGCTGATCGACGAGTTAGTCGACCGGCTTGTCGAGCGGGCGCAGCGCTATGTGGATGTAGGCCAACGTGCCGACGATCACCGCGCCGGCCAGGAGGTGGTAGGCCAGCCCCCGGCCCGCCACCGCCTCGTTGCCGAAATAGTTGGCGACCGCACAGCCGGCCGAGGCCGCCAGATATTGGAACATCGAATCCCCCGGCGGCCGGTCGCCGACCGAGCGCTGCAGGAAGAGCACGACGAGCCCGGCGAAGATCGCCACGGTCAGCCAATCGTAAACTGTTTCCAACCCGAGGCCCTCCGCGCCATTTTGGCGCCATATCGACTTGTCGGCGCCCCACGCAATCATGTAGCACCCTTTCATTCGGGACTGTCAAACAGGCGTCGGGGGAAGAGAAGTGAAAGTGAAGGCTGCCCTCTTAAGCGGCGTGGTCGCGGCAGGATTGCTGCTGAGCGCCTGCCACAAGGAACCCAAGGGCCAGATTCTCGCTATCGTCAATGGCGAGGAAATCTCGATGCAGGAGCTCAACGCCGAGCTGCAGGGCGCCCGCATTCCGGACAACGCCGACCGCGCCAAGATCCGCAAGGAGGTGCTGCAGCGCCTGATCGATCGCAAGCTGATCGTCCAGAAGGCGCGCGAACAGGGTCTCGACAAGACCCCCGAATTCGTCGCGCAGCAGCGCCGTCTTGAGGAGAATCTCCTCGTCAGCCTGCTCGGCCAGAAGATCGCGGCGACCGTCCCGATGCCCGACGACCGCGACATCACCCAGTATATCGCCGACAATCCCAGCCAGTTCTCGGGCCGCCAGCGCCTGCTGCTCGACCAGATCCAGTTCGCGGCCCCCAAGGACCCCAAGCAACTGCTGCTGCTGCGTGATGCCCATTCGCTCGACGATGTGGCGGCCGGTGTGCAGAAGCTCGGCCTCGCCATGTCGCGCGGCAAGGGCGTGATCGACACCGGCCGGCTCGACCCGCAGATGGTCGAGATCATCGACAAACTGCCGCCGGGCGAGCCCTTCGTGCTGCCCTCGAACGGGCAATATGTCGCCAGCGTGATCGTCGGCCGCGACAGCACGCCGACTCCCGGCAACGTCGCCCGCCTGGCCGCCGCCGAGGTCGTCCGTCGCAGGGCACTGGTTGCGGAGAGCAAGGCTCAGGTCGCCCGTGCTCGCACCGGCGCCGAGATCCAGTATCAGCCGGGCTACGAACCCGACAAATCGGCGATCAAGGCCTCGCAGGCAAAGGCCCAGAAGAAGTAAGCAACGCCTTTCCGGCGCGCTATCGAAAAGGGCCATCCCGCACATTCGGGGTGGCCCTTTTCATGTCCTGTCAGCGGAATGCCCCAGGCTGAGCCCGCTCAATAGGCGTTGCGGTCCCAGATGACACGCCAGACCGTCTCGAGCATGATCCGCAGGTCGAGCAGGAAGGACCAGTTCTCGATATAATAGGTGTCATATTCCACACGGCGCTTGGCGCGCTCGATGGTGGCGATCTCTCCGCGCAGACCCCTGACCTGCGCAAGGCCGGTGATGCCGGGCTTCACCCGATGGCGCGCCGCATAGCCGCGCACCGCATCGAAATAATAGGTGTCGCCGACCTTCATCTCGGTCGCATGCGGCCGGGGTCCGACGATCGACATCTCGCCGGTGAGCACGTTGAACAGCTGCGGCAGTTCGTCGATCGACAGGCGGCGGATGATGCGGCCGACCGGGGTGACGCGGTCATCCCCCTTCACGGTCCGCGCCGCACCGCTCTGGTCCTGCCGCTCGACGTACATCGAGCGGAATTTCAACACCTTGATCCGCACATTGTTGAAACCGAAACGCTCTTGCCGGAACAGCACCGGTCCTGGACTGGTGAGCTTGACCAGCAGCGCCGTAAGCAGCAGCAACGGTGAGAGAAGAACGAGGCCGACGAAGGCCAGCACGCGATCCTCCACCGCCTTGACGATGCGGTGGAAGTCGCGGATCGGCCGCTGCCAGAGGGCGAAGAGCGGGACCGATCCGATGAAACGCATCGTATATTGCTGCGACAGGTCGAGCGCCTCGCGCGGCATCAGACAGATGTCGACCGAAACCTGCTGAAGCCGCTCGGTAATCTGATCGAGCCGAGCCTGGCTGATCATCGGCAAGGCGACGATCACCATGTCCACGTCGCCCTTGGCGATCCGCGCGACCAGCGCGTCGAGCCCGCCCAGAAAGGGCACCGACCAGGGCGCCGCGCTCATGATGCGGGTCGAACGGTCGTCGGCCACTCCGACCACCGAAACATAAGGCAGCCTTTCGAGGTCGAGCAGCCGCAGGACGCGGTCGCAGCTGGACTGCTCGGCGCCGTAGATCACGATCCGCTGACCGATGAAACCGGCCTGGACAAGATGCCAGACGAGCTTGCGGACGAGGAATCGGCTGACGAACAGCAGCGCAGGGGTAAGAGTCAGATAGACGAGCGCGAGCCCGGTCGAGAAGGGCTTGGCCTGGCCGATCTGCCAGATCGTCGCATAGACGAGCAGCACCGCGAGGAGGAATTCGAAGGCGACCGCCTGATCACTGTCACCGCCGCGGCCCATCGGATGGGCATAGCTGTTGCGGGACAGGCGGATCAGGAAGAAGTTGACCGAGACGATCACCGCGACGTTGAGATGCCGCTCGAAGAAATATTGCGGCCCGAGCAGAGCTTCATAGACCAGTGGCGTCGCCAGCGCGCCCGCGACCAGGCACAACAGGTCGACCACGAGGATGATCGTGGCGATCACGTTGGACGTGAAGCGATATTTGCGCGAGGTCGGCACCGCACCGTCCGATTCGCTGTTAACCATGGTCAGCATGTGGCGACGTCTCTGCCACAGGAGCGGGAGGTCCGAACAGCGGCAATAGCCGCCGATGCCCGACCGTTTTGGGACGAACCGAGCGCCGCACGGCGCGACAAAAGGGTGGCGCGGATCTTCTGGCCTCCGGGAAGCTGCTCGAGGGCATCCATCGCTTCGTCGACGCATTCGCTGTCGCGCAGATCGAGGCAGAGCTCCGCGCGCTGCCGCCAGCCGCTCGACGACCTGGGATTGTCTCGGGAAAACCGCTTCGTGGCATCAAGCGCCACCCGGTCCCGGCCCTTGCCCCGCAAATAGCCGACATAGGCTTTCAGCATCTCCGGATCGTCGCCGAGATCGTTCATCGCGCTCGCATAGCTGTTGTCGGCCAGGATTGGTTCGCCCCGGCGGACGTGGATGTCCGCCAATGCCACGCGCGCCTCGGCGATCTTCGGATTGTCCCGCACCAGCACCTGCGCATCCTTCAACGCCTGTGACAGGTCGCCCGTCCGGGTCGACACGCGCACCCGCATCAGCAGCGCCCGGGGATTGTTCTCATCGAACCGCAATATCCGGTCGACCATCCGCCGCGCCTCGCCGCCGCGCCCCAGCCCGCTCAGCGCGCCGGCATAGAGGACGTCCGCCTCGACATTGGGCGCGCTGATCGTCTCGCGATCGACGAACGGCCGCAGAAGCCGTTCCGCGTCGGCATAGCGCTGCCGGTCGAGCAGCAGATGGGCAAGCGCCATCTTGAGCGGGCGATCGCCGCTGCGCGCGACGAACCGGCCGAGCAGGTCGATATCGACCTTGTCGGCGCCGACCTCGGTCCACATGTCGACGATCCGCTGCTCGAGCTCCTGGTCGCCGGGATGGCGGCGGATCAGGCGCGCCAGCATGGCCAGGGCGCGATCGGGCCGTCCCTTTTCGTAGAGAAGACGGGCATATTCGATCCGCAGGTCGACATTGTCCGGCATCAGCGTGAACAGCCGCGCAAAGGTCCGCGCGGTCGCTGGAAAGTCGGCATTGCCCGAATGCAGGTCGAGCAGCGCAAGCAGCTTCGGAATGGACTCTCCGTCCTTCACGACGGACTGTTCGACGATGCGGATCGCCTGCTGGCGGTCGCCACCCAGGTTGACCGTTCGGGCCAGCAACAGGGTCGCCCCCTCATTGGTCGGATCGATTTCCAGCATGCCCTGCGCGATGGCCTTGGCCTTTTCGACCTCCCGACGCTCTACCGCGACCGACCCCTTGACCAGCTGCATGCGCAGCGAGCGGGGCTGTTTCTCCAATATCTTGTCCGCGAGCCTCTCGGCATCGTCATAGGAGCCGCCCGAATAAGACAGCTCGGCCATGGTCTGGATCGCCTCGCCATTGTCCGGGTCGAGTTCGACCACGCGATTATAGGCGTCATAGGCCTGCAGCAGCCGGCCGTCCGCCAGTTCGAGCCGCGCCAGCCGGGCCCAATATTCGGGCACATCGTCCTGCGCCGCCAGGACCCGGTTGATCTCCACTCGCGCCGAATAGAGATCGCGCCGCGCATAATAGATGTCGAAGCGGGTTGCAGCCTTGGAGGCCTTCTCCTCGGCCGAACCGCAGGCGACGAGCGTCATCGGCAGCAGCATGGCTGCCGCGAAGATGCGAGCCGTCCCGAAAGCCATCTCTTGCCAGCCATCCTTTTCGCACCGATTACAGACCGGCAATCCGTAGCGATCAATAGGGCAAAGCGTAAACTATGGTTCGGACCGACGTCGCGATCGTGGTGATCGGCCGAAACGAAGGGGCCCGCTTGCTGCGCAGCCTGGCGTCCACACAGGGCTGGCAGAGCCTCTATGTCGATTCCGGATCGATCGATGGCAGCGCCGAGGCGGCACGGCGCGCTGGCATAACCGTGATCGAGCTGTCGGCCGAGCGCGGCTTTTCCGCGGCGCGGGGGCGCAATGCCGGGCTCGATCGGCTGCTGGCCGATCCGGCGATCCGCTACGTCCAGATGCTCGACGGAGACTCCGCTCTCGAACCCGGCTGGATCGCGCTCGCCACCGACCGCCTCGACCGCGAGCCCGAACTCGGCGCGCTGTTCGGGCGGTTGCGCGAGCGCGAGCCCGACGCCAGCATCTATGGCTGGATGTTCGACCGCGAATGGGACGTTCCCGCCGGGCCGGCGCCGGTGTTCGGCGGCAGTGTGCTGTTGCGCGTCGAGGCAATCCGTCATGCGGGCGGCTATCAGGACGACATGATCGCCGGAGAAGACCCGGACTTCGCGCTGCGCCTGCGCATGGCGGGCTGGCAGATCGAATGTATCGACGCGCCGATGGCAGTCCACGACGGCGACATGGTCCGCTTTCGCCAATGGTGGCGCCGGACGATGCGCGCCGGCCATGCCTTCGCCGAACTGGTCGATCGCCATCCCGGTTCGACCCTGCACGATTATGGCCGGAGCAGGGCGCGGATCCTCTTCTGGGCCGGGCTGCTTCCGCTGGCTGCGGTCGCGAGCCTTCTCGCGGCGATCCTGCTCGATCCGCGCGCCATTGCCGGCACCGTGCTGGTGCTCGCATTGCTGGCCCTCAACCTCGTGCGGATCGCCGTTCGCGAGACGCATCGCCACGGCATCCGGCG
This sequence comes from Rhizorhabdus antheiae, assembly GCF_049889055.1. NCBI lineage: Bacteria > Pseudomonadati > Pseudomonadota > Alphaproteobacteria > Sphingomonadales > Rhizorhabdaceae > Rhizorhabdus > Rhizorhabdus antheiae. The sequence continues at coordinate 622,902 of NZ_JBLTWO010000001.1, forward strand.
CGGCGTGCCCTTCGCGCTGTTCCTGACGCTCGGAAAATATGCGGAGATGGTCGGCCTGCTGTCCTACTGGCGCAACCGCCGCCGCGACCGCGCGCCGACCCTCATCGAGTATAAAAGGTCATGATCGACGCTCTCGCCTGGCTGGTCGTGCTGCCTTCGATGCTCGCGCTGGCGATCCTCTCGATCGAACTGGGCGCGGCGCAGCTACGCCCCAGGACGCGGCCGTGGACCAGATCCGCCGACCTGACAATTCTGATCCCGGCGCATGACGAGCAAGCCGGGATCGCGCGCTGCATCGAAGCGGTCCGCGCGTCCGCGCCGCCCGGAAGCTCCATCCTCGTCGTCGCCGACAATTGCTCCGATCGAACCGCCAGGATCGCCCGCGCAGCGGGGGCCGAGGTGATCGAACGGCACGATCCGGTCCAGCGCGGCAAGGGCCATGCGCTGGGTTTTGCCCGCCGCCATCTGCGCGCCGCGCCTCCCGCGATCGTGGCGGTGCTCGATGCCGATTGTGCGATCGAGGGGGACGGTCTGGCGCGGCTCGCCGGGACGGCCGCCGCGCTCAACCGCCCGGTCCAGTCGGCCTATCTGTTTCGGCCCATCCCCGATCGCGGTCCGCTTGTCGCTGTCTCCGGCTTCGCCCTGCTCCTCCGCAATCTCGTCCGCCAGCGCGGGCTGGCGTGGATCGGCGCACCAGCCCTGCTGACCGGTTCGGGCATGGCCTTTCCCTGGCGCTGCTTCGATGCGGCCCCGCTCGATACCGACGACATTGCCGAGGACCTGAACATGGGGATAGCGCTCGCCCAGCTGGGCATGGCGCCGGTCTTCCTGCCGCAGGTGACGACCTGGTCCGATCCTGCCGCACGCTTGGCCACCTTCGGCCAGCGCACCCGTTGGGAGCAGGGCTTCCTGCGCGGCGCCGTCCGCCATGCGCCGCACTTGCTGCTGTCGGGCGAAGGGCCGCTGCTGTGGCTGGGCCTGCATCTATGCGTGCCACCGCTTGCCCTGCTGGGCCTGCTTTGCGCTGCCAGCCTGCTGGTCTCGGGAGGGCTGATCACGCTCGGGGCCTCGGGCTCGGCTGCCCTGGGATTGATAGCCCTGCTAGTCGCCGCAGCGGGACTGGTTCTGCTCGGCTGGTGGCGCTTCGGCCGCGCACAAGCCAGCGCCCGACAATTGCTGCTCGCGCCTGCCTATATCCTTTGGAAGCTGCCCCTCTATCTCGGCGCGATCCGCAAGCCCGAACGGATGTGGAAGCGCACGCCGCGCGACTGACCGCTCAGCCGATCAGCCGCAGTCCCGCCTCGACCACCTGCGGCGCGGCGACCCAGCTGATCGCAGCCCCGACCAGGACGGCGAGCGACAGGGCTGCGTAGTACAGCATATGGTCGCGCACATCGAACAGCCCGTGGCGCGCGATCAGCGGCAGGGTGTAGATCAGCCCCGCCAGTTCACCGCCCGCTAGCGCGAGTGGCAGCGCGATCGGCCCGAGCAGACCGAAGGTCGCGGCGACCAGCAGCAGGAACACCGCCAGCCGCAGGAGATTGGCATAGAACATCACCCGCGCATGGCCGATGGCGAGCAGCGTCTGGAGGTTGGTGAAGGAATCGAGATCGAAGGCGATCCGCAACAGCAGCACGCTCAGATAGATCCAGCCATATTCGTAGCGATGGTCGAACAACAGGCGGAACAGCGCGGGCGCGACGCCGATGCCGAAACCGATCCCCGCGAACAGCACCAGATAGTGTCGCCTGCGCGCTGCGTAGAAGATCGATCGTAGCCGGTCGGGCGCATCCTGCCATGTCCGCGAGACCAGCGGGAAGAAATGCCGCTCGACATAGTTGCGGCCGAAGGGCTGGAACGCGACCGCAAGATTGGCGGGCAGCATGTAGACCCCGAAGTCCGCGACCGTGAACAGCCGGGCGAAGAGCATCTTGTCGAACTGCGTCATCAGCAGGGTGACGATCGTCGACGCCATGATCCAGCGGGAAAAGCCGAAGAATTCGCGTGCCAGGCGGCCGTCCCACGCGAACCGCATCCTGCCCCCCAGGAGCGCCGCAGTGAAGACCATCCGGGCGATCCCGCTGACATAGAGGCCGATGATCAACGCGCGATAATCGGGCATCAGTAGCGACAAAGCCAGGTTCGAGGCGACCTGCACCGCCAGCGCCGCCAGTTCGACCGAGCAGCTCGCCTTGATCCGGCCTTCCCGCTGGGCGAGCAGCAAGCTGATCGGGCAGAGCGCGTTGATCAGGAACAGCGGTGCTGTGGCGGCGATCGGCCAGGCCAGCTCGGGCTTGCCCAGCACCAGCGCGATCGGCCAGGCCCCCGCCAGCATCGCCGCCGCCTGCAGCCCGCCCTGCCCGAGCCGGATCGACCAGACGACGTCGAGGAAGCGGCGCTCCCCGCCGCGCTCGTGCCGGATGACGAAGTCGAACACGCCCAGGTCCGACAACATCGCCAGGATGATCATGGTCGAGGTGATGATACCGACGACGCCGAAGGCTTCGGGGCTGAGCAGCCGGGTCAGGACGATATTGCCACCCAGCCGCAGGATCATGGTTGCGATGGTGAAGCCGAACACCAAGCGACCGGGCCCGCCGAGCAGGCGCGCGGCAAGCGCCTGCGGACGCGAGGACGAGGCTCCCGCTCCGACGCTCATCGCAGCGCCGGCAGCCTTTCGCCCGGCTCGTCATGCACGACCGCGACGAGCGGCGGCCCCGCGCTGGCGGCGGCACGTGCCGACGCCAGCTGGGTGCGCAGCGCGACCAGCAGCGCAACCATGATGAAGCTCAGCTGCATCGGCGCAACCCAGCTGCTCAGCAGCGCCAGCGAGACCGCTGTCGCGGTATGAATGGAAATCATCACCTGCGCGAGAATCAGCTGCTCGCGATCGGGCTGCAGCCGTTTGATCGAGCGGTAATGGGGATAGGCCGAAAGGATGAACAGCAGGAAAGCGATGACCGTGACAAGTCCGCCTTCGACGAGCAGCGCCAGATAGGCGTTCACCAGATCGACGATACCCTGTCCCTGGATGAAGCTGTCGAGCATCCCCTGCGCGACGGCCTCGCGATAGCCGAACCACAAATGCCCCCCCAGCGCGCGCGGAACGCCGCTCAGCAGGCCGATCCGATAGGTAGCGTTGAATCGCGCATCTTCGCCGCCCAGGATCGGCAGGCCGAGCACGATGACAAGACCGGCGAGCGGCACGAGGACGGCCAGCAGATAGCGGCCGCGCAGCAACTGGAACACCATCAGCCCCACTGCGACCGCAACCATGCCCGATCGCGACAGGGTCGCGGCGAGGCCGAGCAGGATCAGCCCGCCGAGCACCACCAAGGGGCCCGAAACCCCGCGAATACGCGACAGGCCCCAGGCGGCCACGGCGGCGAGTCCGAGCATCGCGCCGCCGGTCAATGGATGGGCGAAGGGACCATAGGCCCGCGCGATGCCGCCGCGTTCGAGCCAGGTGCGCGGCGCATCGACCGTCCAGATGTCGTTCTTCACGCCCATCACCCCGGCGTAGAGCGGCCAGTGCCGCACCGTTTCGAACAGGCAGAGCAGGCCAGCGGCGGCGGCGGCGAAGACGAACAGGCGCAGCACGATCTCGGGCGAGCCGATCTTGACGCGCGAGAGGATCTGGTAGCTCAGCACATAGGGAATGAGGAAGGTGACCACGGTCCGCGCAATGCCCGTCGGCGTGTCCCGCAGCGACATGCAGACGCAATAGACCAGCGTGAAGCCGAGAACGGCGAGATCGCTCGCGACGAGCTTGCGCCGCTGGTGGCTTTCCGGGTGCAGCAGATAGCCAAGCAGCAACGCCCCCGAGAAAGTCAGGAACGGCGTGATCGGCGCGATATAGGCACCCGACACCGCGAGCAGCGACCCCGCTGCCGGCGTCCACAGCAGAAAGAACAAATAGGTCGCCGCGATCGGCAGGCGTCGGTCGAAACAGGCGGTGAGCAGCAGAAGATAGCCGATCTGCGTCGCGATCATCGGCAGGGCGCTCAGCGCGAGGCAGACCGCGACGATGCCGCAGAAGAAGAGCCGCGCCAGATAGACCTTTTCCCAGCGGGCGCGCACGAGCATCGATGCCGGGAGCGTCACGACACCCAGCAGCACGACGAGCACGACCGCATTCTTCCAGAGAAACATCGCCCCCCGATCCGAGCATGGTGCGGCGCGATCCGGGTGCCGACCCCGATGGTCGACCGCGGTGCGCTCGCCGTCTTAATCAAGCCCAATGACGTCCAGGTAAAGAAGGAATGGCTTGATCCCTCGCCCAACTGCCCCCAAATGACGCCCATGCTGATCGAGACAGAAACCACGCCCAACCCGGCGACGCTCAAATTCCTGCCGGGTCGCGCCGTCATGACCGCGGGAACCCGCGACTTTGCCGATCCGGAAGAAGCTGTCGCATCGCCGCTCGCGGAAGCGTTGTTTTCGCTGGGTGATGTCACCGGCGTCTTCTTCGGCCAGGATTTCGTCTCGGTCACCGCCGGCGAGGGCAGCGAGTGGCGCGACTTGAAGCCGCGCGTCCTCGGTGTGCTGCTGGACCATTTCTCGTCCGAAGCGCCGCTGTTCCGCGCCGGCTCTGCCGCCGACATCAGCATCGCCCCCGATGACGACTTTGGCGATGATCCTGCCGACGCCGACATCATCGCGCAGATCAAGGACCTGATCGAAACGCGCGTCCGCCCCGCCGTCGCGCGCGATGGCGGCGACATCATTTATCGCGGCTTCCAGCGCGGGACCGTCTATCTCGCAATGCAGGGCGCATGCTCGGGCTGCCCGTCTTCCAGCGCCACGCTGAAGCAGGGCATCGAGACGCTGCTCAAACATTATGTACCGGAAGTGACCGAGGTTCGGGCGGCCTGATCGCCCGATGAGCCGCACGCTGGTCATCGATACCGCAACCGCCGCCTGTTCGGTGGCGCTGTTCGACGAGGACCGGCTGCTTGCCGAGCTTCATGAAGAGGTCGGCAGAGGCCACGCCGAACGGCTCATGCCGATGATCGCTTCGCTGCCCGATGGCGGGCGGGCGGGGCGGCTGCTCGTCGACTGCGGCCCCGGCAGCTTCACCGGCGTTCGCGTCGGGCTGGCTGCTGCCCGCGCACTGGCTTTTGGCTGGAACGCACCGGTCCATGGCTATTCCTCGATGGCAATCATCGCCGCAGCAGCGGCCTCCACCGCCCCCACCCTGTCGGTCGCGATCATCGGCGGCCACGGCGAGTTTTTCGTGCAGGCCTTTTCCTGCGATCCGCTCCGCCCGACGTCCGAGCTGGCATCCCTGCCCCCCGGCGAAGCGGCCCTTGCGATGAGCGCCGAACATGTTTTCGGGTCTGCTGCGGAAAAGCTGGTAGAGGCGCGCGGCCACGGCGTCGCCCATCCACGCCTTCCGCGTGCGGCGGATGCACTGCTGCTCGGTGAGCTGGCCAGGCTGCCGGCAAGCCCGATCTATGGACGAGCCGCCGACGCCAAGCCCGCGGCGGCGTAAGGTGAGCGACCTCATCATCTCCGAGGTCGGCCCCGGTGGCCTCGCACCGGTCATGGCGGTCATGGATACGGCGTTTGACCCCGGCTATGGCGAGGCGTGGAACGAAGCCCAGACGCTGTCGATGCTGACACTGCCGGGGACCTGGCTGTCGCTGGCCCGGTACGAGGACTCACCCGCCGGCTTCGCCCTGATCCGTCAGGTCGCCGAAGAAGCGGAATTGCTGTTGCTTGCCGTAGCGCCATCGCATCGACGCCAGGGCGTGGCCCTCGCATTGATCAAGCACACTCGAAAATTGTTGCATGAACGTAATGGAAGCGTTCTCCACCTTGAAGTGCGCTATAATAATCCCGCAATCGAACTGTATAAAAAAGCAGGCTTTGTTCAGATCGGTCGCCGGCCCGGCTACTACCATGGTCGCGATGGACAGGTTCACGACGCCCTGACCCTTTCATGTTCGGTTTGACTCGGACCTATATCTTCCCGACTATATTTACGTTGCAAAAGCCGCCAAAGTGCCGCAGAGGCGGCGCAGTCAATGCTCTCGGGGCGGCATTGCGAACTCGGATTCGTCATCTCTTTCCTGTGAAGGTCAACTCATGTCGGACAATAACGGTCTTTCTGAAACTCTGATCGCACTGACGGCGGACATCGTTTCGGCGCATGTCAGCAATAACAGCGTCGCCGTTTCGGACCTGCCCCTGCTGATCCAGAACGTCCACAACGCGCTCGCGGGTCTGGGCGAAGAAATCGTCGAGCCCGAGATCAAGCAGGAGCCTGCGGTCTCGATCCGTTCGTCGATCAAGCCCGACTATATCGTCTGCCTGGAAGACGGTAAGAAGCTCAAGATGCTCAAGCGCCACCTGATGACGCATTATCAGATGACGCCGGAGCAGTACCGCGCCAAGTGGAACCTGCCCGCCGACTATCCGATGGTCGCGCCGAACTATGCCGAGCAGCGTCGCTCGCTCGCCAAGAAGATCGGCCTGGGCACGAAGCGCCGTTCGCGCTGATCCGTCCGCCGGACTCGATATGGGAGGGCGCCCCATGGGGTCGTCCTCCCATTGTCTTTTCGGTGACCCGCATCTTGTCTTCGCAACCGCAATACGAGTAACAAGGCCGCATGCCTAACAGGATCGACATCGAGCAGCTCTGCGCGGACAAGGGCCTTCGCATCACCGAGCAGCGCCGCGTCATCGCGCGCGTATTGTCCGACGCGGAAGACCATCCCGATGTTGAACTGCTGCACCAGCGTGCCGCCACGATCGATCCCGGCATCTCGATCGCCACCGTCTACCGCACGGTCCGGCTGTTCGAGGATGCGGGCATCCTGGAGCGGCACGATTTCGGCGATGGTCGCGCCCGCTACGAGGCAGCGCCTGAGACGCACCACGACCATCTGATCAATGTCGAGACCGGCGAAGTGATCGAGTTCGTCGACCGCGACCTCGAAGAACTGCAGCGCAAGATCGCCGAGAAGCTTGGCTTCCGGCTGGTCGATCACCGGCTCGAACTTTACGGCGTTTCGGCTCAGCGTCCCAAATAAGCATGGCCAACGGCAGAACGATCGCCCGCGTTTCGACGGGGCTATTCGTCCTGGGTTTCTGCCTCGCCGGCTATGTCCTGACCTGGCCGGTGCGCAAGCGGATCGGCTGGGCGCGCTTCTTCCTGCAATGGTTCGGCGAAGCGATCGGGCTCGACGTCCATGTCGAGGGGCGCCCGCTGGGCCATGACGTGCTCTATGTCGCCAACCATCTCAGCTGGCTCGACATAGTGGCGCTGGGCGGCGCCACACGGACCGCCTTCGTCTCGAAGGACGATGTGCGCGGCTGGCCGCTGGTCGGCATGCTCGCGGCGATCGGGGACACCGTCTTCATCAACCGCGAAAGCCGCCGCACGGCGCATGGCCAGGTCGACCAGCTCGGCCGCGCGCTGATCGAGCATCGCGCGGTGACCCTGTTCCCCGAGGGCACGACCAACGACGGCGTCACCCTCTTTCCGTTCCGTCCGGCCCTGTTCGCTTCAGTCGCGCCGTCCCCGCCGGGCGTCCAGGTCCAGCCGGTCGCGATCGACTATGGTCCGGCTGCCCCCGAAATCTGCTGGACGGGCGACGAAGACCTCGGCCCCAATGCCCGAAAGGTGCTCGCGCGGCGCGGCAGTCTCCGGTGCACCCTGCGCTTCCTTCCGCCGCTCGCCCCGTCGACCGATCGCAAGGCGCTCGCCGCCGAGGCGCAGGCCGCGATCATGGCCGCGCTGGCGCCGTCGCCCTAGTTCCGCTATGGGCGCGGCCATGTCCCGCACACCCCCCAAGCGCTTCCACGTCAAGTCCTTCGGCTGTCAGATGAACGTCTATGACGGCGCGCGCATGTCCGAATTGCTAGAAGCCGACGGCATGTCCGCGACCGACAATCCGGACGAGGCGGACCTGATCGTCCTCAACACCTGCCACATTCGCGAGAAAGCGGCCGAGAAGGTCTATTCGGACATCGGCCGGATCGTGAAGCGGGCAGCGGGCGACGAGCAGCCGCGCGCAAAGCCGATGATCGCGGTCGCCGGCTGCGTCGCTCAGGCCGAGGGCGGAGAGATTCCCCGCCGCGCACCGGCGGTCGACATCGTCGTCGGGCCACAAGCCTATCACAATCTGCCCCAGCTGGTCGCCGATGCCGCCGCTGGACGCCGCGCGATCGACACCGACATGCCGGCCAATTCCAAGTTCGACGCCTTGCCGAAGCGTCGGCGGCAAGGGCCGACATCCTTCCTGACGGTGCAGGAAGGCTGCGACAAATTCTGCACCTATTGCGTCGTACCCTATACGCGCGGGGCAGAGATCTCGCGGCCATGGACCGCCATCCTCGACGAAGCCAGGGCGCTGGTCGACGCCGGTGCGCGGGAGATCACGCTGCTCGGCCAGAACGTCAACGCCTGGGCGGGCGAGGACGAGGCGGGCCGTACGCGCGGTCTCGAGGGACTGATCGAAGCGCTCGACACGCTGCCCGGCCTCGCCCGCATCCGCTATACCACCAGTCACCCCAACGACATGAGCGACGGCCTGATCGCGGCGCATCGCGACGTGCCCAAGCTGATGCCCTTCCTCCACCTGCCGGTCCAGGCGGGATCGGACCGCATATTGCGCGCGATGAACCGCAGCCATGACGCCCGCTCCTATCTGGCGCTGATCGAAAAGGTCCGGGCGGCGCGGCCCGACATCGCCATTTCGGGCGACTTCATCGTCGGCTTCCCAGGCGAGACCGAGGAGGATTTCGAGGCAACGCTGGAAATCGTCCGCGCAGTCGGTCACGCTCAGGCCTTCAGCTTCAAATATAGTCCTCGCGCCGGCACCCCCGCCGCGACGATGGCCGATCAGATCCCCGCCGAGGTTATGGACGAGCGACTCCAGCGACTGCAGGCTTTGCTCAACGAGCAGCAACACCAGTTCAACCTCGCCAGCGTCGGCAAGCGCTGCGACGTGCTGCTCGAACGCGACGGCAAGAAGCCGGGGCAGCGGATCGGCAAGTCGCCCTGGCTCCAGTCGGTGATCGTCGAGGCCGATGCCGCCATCGGCGAAATGGTCACGGTCGACATCGTGTCGGCGGGGCCGAACAGCCTGATGGGCGAGCTTGTGGGCCGCGAGCGCGCCGCCGCCTGAGGCTCCGGCAGAAAGGCGCGCGCCGCCGCAACATAAAAGCCACATCTGCGGTGGATAAGTCGGGTGGTCCGCCGCTTTACCCCTTCGCACGGGTCCAAATGCGCGTAGGATCGTTGTCACCGGGCGATCACCGTCCGAGTGATCAGAGGAAAGGAACACACCGCCTCTTATGTCGCGCAAGCCAGTCCCCGCGCAGGCCGGAGATCGCGCCCGGCTCGAGATCATTTTCGACAAGCCCCAATTGCTCGGACGATTGTTCGGCGAGTTCGACCAGAACCTGGTGGCGATCGAGAACCGGCTAGGGGTCTATATAGCAGCGAGGGGGAACAAGCTGCAGATCGAAGGGGAGGCCGAGGCCGCCGGACGCGCCCGTGAGGTGCTGACCGGCCTCTACAACCGGATCGTGCAGGGGCAGGACATCGACAGCGGCGCCGTCGAGGCGGTGATCGCGATGTCTGCCGAACCGACACTCGACGGGATCATCCGCAACGACGTGTCCGATCCGCCCAAGGTGATGATCCGGACACGCAAGAAGACGATCGTCCCCCGCTCGGCGACGCAGATTCGCTATATGGAAGCGCTCAACCGCTCCGACATCATCTTCGCGCTGGGACCGGCAGGCACCGGCAAGACCTATCTGGCCGTGGCCCAAGCGGTCCAGCAGCTGATCCAGGGCACGGTTGATCGGCTGATCCTCTCGCGCCCTGCGGTCGAAGCGGGCGAGCGACTGGGCTTCCTCCCGGGCGACATGAAGGAGAAGGTCGACCCCTATCTCCGCCCGCTCTACGACGCGCTCTACGACATGCTGCCGACCGAGCAGGTCGAACGGCGCATCGCCTCGGGCGAGATCGAGATCGCGCCGATCGCGTTCATGCGCGGCCGGACGCTCTCCGATGCCTTCGTCATCCTCGACGAGGCGCAGAACACGACACCCGCGCAGATGAAGATGTTCCTGACCCGTTTCGGGCAGAACAGCCGGATGGTGGTGTGCGGCGATCCCCGGCAGATCGACCTTCCCGACATCGGCAAGTCGGGCCTCGCCGATGCGGTCGGCCGTCTCGAAGGGGTCGACGGCATCGCCACGATCCGCTTCGGCGCCGCCGATGTCGTCCGGCACCCGATCGTCGGTCGGATCGTCGAGGCCTATGAAGGACCCGACGCCGCATGATCGACGTTGCCGTGCAGGCGGAAGACTGTTGGGACGACGGCACCGACTGGGAGGCTCTGGCGATCGAGGCCGTCACTGCGGCGCTCTCGATCTCGCCGCATGCGGGCTTGCTCAATGCCTCCTTCACCGCCGAAATCTCGGTGCGCCTGGCCGATGATGACGAGGTCCATGCGCTCAACCGGCAATATCGGCAGAAGGACAAGCCGACCAACGTGCTGAGCTTCCCGATGGTCCAGCCCGACCTGATCGAGACGCTCGACAATAGCGACGACGGCGAAGTCCTGCTCGGCGACATCATCCTCGCGCACGGGGTCTGCGTGCGCGAGGCGGCCGAGAAGGGCGTGTCGGCGAGCGAGCATGCCACGCATCTGATCGTTCACGGCACCCTCCACCTTCTGGGCTATGACCATCTGGAGGATGACGAGGCCGAGGCGATGGAAGATCTTGAGCGGGTCGCGCTGGCCAGGCTCGATATCGCCGATCCCTATCTGATCCGCGAGGACTGAACGGCAGAGCACCGGTGGCCGCTTCGGCAGTGCCTTCGGTTATCAATCCGCGCTCGCGGGGATTGCGCGCACGCACCTATTTCGGTTAGCGACTGAGGCCTTCGGAGCGGCACAAAGAAAGACGATGCCAGACGACAGTAGTAGCAGCGCCGCAGACAGCGGCGGACGATGGTGGCGCGGGCTCCGCGCGCTCTTTGCGCCAGAGCAGGAGCCGAGCCTGCGCGACCAGATCGAGGAAGTCATCGAGGAGCATGCCGGCGACGGCGGCGAGGACGATGACGACCTCTCCCATGCGGAGCGCGAGATGCTCCGCAACATTCTGCACTTCGGCGAACGGACGGTAGGCGATATCGGCGTGCCGCGCGGCGACATCATCGCAGTGCCCGAGACGATCGGCTTCGACGAGCTGGTGGCGCGCTTCGCGGAGGCCGAACATAGCCGTCTGCCCGTCTATGGCGAAGATCTCGATCATGTGATCGGCATGGTCCATGTGAAGGACGTCTTCCGGATCGTCGCCACCGGTGCGCCGCGACCGGACTCGATCGCCGGCCTCATCCGCCAGCCGCGCTACGTGCCCTCGTCGATGCGGATCATCGATCTGCTCGCCGAGATGCGCGAAACCCGCACCCATCTTGCGATCGTACTGAATGAATATAGCGGCACCGACGGCCTCGTCACGATCGAGGACCTGGTCGAGGAAATCGTCGGCGATATCGAGGACGAGCATGACGAGAAGGAAGAGGATCTACTGATCCCGCTCGGCGATGCGATCTGGTCGGCCGATGCCCGGGCGGAACTCGAAGACGTCGCACGGCTGATCGATCCGAGGCTTGCCGACATCGACGACGATGTCGAGACGCTCGGCGGCCTCGCATCGTCGCTGGCCGGCCATGTCCCCCAACCGGGCGAGATATTGGAACATCCGAGCGGCTGGCGGCTCGAAATCGCCGACGCGGACGAGCGCCGTGTAAAGAAGCTGCTGCTCCATCCGCCGCTCCCGGAAGCCGCCGAACTGGATTGAGGCGCGCAGGCGCGACCTTTTGCCCTGACATGCGTTGAGGATACGGAACGATCTCCGGAGAGGCCCGATGACGACGAAGAAGAAAATCCTGCTGTCCCTGCCCCTCGTCGCGCTCATTGCCGCAGGAGTGGGCTTCTACGTCATGGCGACCGCCGAAAGCGCTACGGTCGACTTCGCGGCAGTGGTCGGGACGAAGCCGAAGCTCGTCGATCCCAAGGAGCAGATGATCCCGACGGTCGCAGTGGCGAAGGCCGTAGGCTGGAAGACGGGCGAGACCCCGACTGCCGCTGCAGGACTCTCGGTCGCGCCCTTTGCCGAAGGCCTGGACCATCCGCGCTGGATTTATGTCCTGCCCAATGGCGACGTGCTGGTCAGCGAGAGCAATTCGCCGCCGCGCGACAAGGACAATGGCGGTGGCGGGGTCACCGGCTTCGTGATGAACCGGATGATGGCGCGCGCGGGAGCCGGCGTGCCCTCACCCAACCGCATCATTCTGCTCCGCGACGCCGATGGCGACGGAAAGGCCGAAGTCAAGACGGTCCTGATCTCCGGCCTCAACTCCCCCAGCGGCATGGCCTGGGCCGACGGCCAGCTCTACATCGGCAACACCGACGCGCTGGTCCGCGTGCCTTTCCAGCCTGGCCAGACGAAGATCGACGCAAAGCCGGTTATCGTTGCCAAGCTGCCCGGCGGCTATAACCACTGGGCCCGCAACCTGCTGCTCGCGCCCGACAACAAGTCGATCTACGTCGCGGTCGGCTCGGCATCGAACATCGGTGAGCGCGGCATGGAGCTGGAGCAGAAGCGCGCCGCGATCCTGCAGATCGAACTGCCCTCGGGCAAGGACCGCATCTTCGCTTATGGCCTGCGCAATCCCAACGGCCTCGCCTTCGAGCCGACCACGGGCGACCTTTGGACGACGGTCAACGAGCGCGACATGATCGGCTCCGATCTGGTCCCCGACTATATGACCGAGGTCCAGCTGGGCGGTTTCTATGGCTGGCCCTGGTATTATTGGGGCGGCTATATCGACAAGCGCGTGCCCGAACCGGAGCAGGACCTGCAATCCTACGTCATCCGACCCGATTATGCGCTGGGGCCGCATGTCGCCGCCCTCGGCATGACTTTCGCCAAGGATGCAATACTGGGCCCGGACTATGCCAGCGGCGCCTTCGTCGCCGAACATGGGTCGTGGAACCGGCGTCCGCGCTCGGGCTACAAGCTGGTCTATGTCCCCTTCGCGCAGGGTAAGCCGATGGGCAAGCCGCGCGATGTGCTGACCGGATTCCTATCACCGTCGGAAGAGGCGCGTGGACGTCCCGTCGCAGTGGCGGTCGGCAAGCGAGGCGGGTTGCTGGTCACCGACGATGTCGGAGGCAAAGTGTGGCGGGTAACGGCCAAAGGACCGATAACTCCGGCCAAATGAGCTATCGAAGCGGTGGCGCGCCTGTGAGCCGCCGCTACGACCGCTTCAGATCAGCTGGCTGAGCTTGGAGGGTGCCGAGAACGCCTCGGCCTGTTCGACCGGGTGCGGGGCATCGAAACGGGTCCATCCGCCGGCGGACAGCCGCTCCAGTGGCTGGAAACGGGTCTTGTACTGCATCCGCGGCGATCCCTCGACCCAATAGCCGAGATAGACATAAGGCAGACCGGCTTCGACGGCCCGGCGAATATGGTCGAGGATGATGTAGGTGCCCAGACCGGGGCGCTGCACATCTTCGGTCTCGAAGAAGCTGTAGACCATCGACAGACCATCGGCTTGCACGTCGGTCAGACAGGCACCGACCAGACGGCCGGGGCGGCCGTCGACCCCAGGCTCGCGATATTCGATGACATTGGTCTTGACCGGGGTCTGCTCGACCATGTCGGCGAAGTCGAGCTCGTCCATCTGGGCCATGCCGCCGCCGGGGTGGCGCGCCTTCAGATAGCCGCGCAGCAGTGCGAACTGTTCCTCGGTCGTCCAGGGCTTGCACTGGCTGACTTCGAGGTCGGCATGGCGACGCATCAGCTTGCGCTGGCTCGCATTGGGCTTGAACTGGTCAGCGACAACGCGGACCGACACGCAGGCCTGGCAGTCGACGCAGGTCGGCCGATAGGCGACGCCCTGGCTCCGCCGGAAGCCGATGCGCCCCAGCGCGTCGTTGAGATCTGCGGCGTTCGGGCCCGACAATTCGGTGAACACCTTCCGCTCGGTACGGCCCGGCAGATAGGGGCAAGGTCCCGGCGTGGTCACGAAGAAGCGGGGGAAGCGAAACTGCGCCGTCATGTCGAAAGCTTGCCCCCTGTCAGATCCTGCCCCTCGATCGAATCGGACTATGCCTACGCATGAACGTCATGAAAAGAGCATTAACCTCGATTTTTTCGTCGATTTTGACCATCATCTCCGCCGAAAGGCGAACGGCTCAGGCCGCCTCGATCGGCGTCACCTCATAGCTTTCCTTGCGGAGCGCCTGCAGCAGACGGTCGAGATGCTGGGCGTCGCGCGTCTCGCATTCGATGTCCGCGATCAGGCCCTTGGCCGGCAGCGTCGTGAAGACGCGCTGGTGGTAGACCTCGACGATGTTGACCTGCTGTTCATCGAACACGCGGGCGACATGAAACAAGGCGCCGGGCCGGTCCTGCAGGCGGATGCGCAGCCGCGCGAGGCGTCCCGACCGCGCGAGATCGCGCAACAGGACGTTGGCGAGCAGCCGCGTATCGATATTGCCGCCGCAGAGGATGATGCCGACATTGCGGCCCCGGAAGCGCTCGGGATGGGCGAGCAGCGCGGCAAGGCCTGCCGCACCAGCGCCCTCGACCACCGTCTTCTCGATCTGGAGCAGCATCGATACCGAGGTCTCCAGATCGCGCTCGGCCACCAGCACGATGTCGTCGACCAGCGCCTTGACGATCCGGGCGGTCAGCGCGCCCGGCTGCTTGACCGCGATACCCTCGGCCAGTGTGTCGCCTTCGCATGGGAGGGTCACGCCTTTGATTTTAGCGTACATCGACGGGTAGAGCTCGGCCTGGACACCCACCACCTGGATGGGGCGCCCGGTGGCGCGTGCGACGACCGCCGCGCCGGAGATCAGCCCGCCGCCGCCGATCGGCACGATGAGCGTATCGATCTCGGGCGCATCTTCGAGCATCTCGAGCGTGACGGTGCCCTGCCCCGCGATGACGTCGGCATCGTCGAACGGATGGACGAAGGTCAGCCCTTCCTGCTCGGCCAGCGTGCAGGCGGCGGCATAGGCATCGTCGAACCGCTCGCCCGACAGGATCACCCGCGCGCCATGGCCTTCGGTCTGCTGGACCTTCACCGTCGGCGTCGGCTTGGGCATGACGATCGTGACGGGGATGCCGAGGCGCGCGCCGTGATAGGCGAGGCCCTGGGCGTGGTTTCCGGCCGACGCCGCGATCACGCCGCGCTGGCGCTGTTCCTGGTTGAGCAGGCTGAGCTTGTTGAGCGCGCCGCGCTCCTTATAGGCGGCAGTGAACTGCAGATTCTCGAACTTCAGCCAGACATTGGCGCCGGTAATCCGGCTGAGCGTGCGGCTGTGCATGATCGGCGTCCGCACGATCGAGGGCGCGATGCGCGCATGGGCTGCGCGGACATCATCGACTGTGACGGAGACGCCGTGCTCGGCGCTGCTGCTGTTCTGCAAGGTAACCATGGTGTCGGCGCCCATAGACGATTGCGCAGCAGACTCCTAGCGCGGGCTCCGATTCCGCCTTATGCGGTGCATCCATGGCAAAGGTGAGCTTTCTAGGGCTGGGCGCGATGGGCGCCCCTATCGCACGGCATCTGGCGGCTGCAGGCCATGATGTCACCGTCTACAACCGCACGCGCGCCAAGGCCGAAGCCTGGGTGGCAAAACATGGCGGGCGGCTTGCGCCAACTCCGGCCGCCGCCGCCGAGGATGCCGACGCGGTCTTTTCCTGCGTCGGCGCCGATGGCGATCTGGAGACGGTGACGCTGCGCAGCGACGGCTGTTTCCGCGCGATGAAGAAGGGCGCGCTCTATGTCGACCATACGACGGCATCCGCGCGTATCGCCAGGCAACTGGCGGTCGAAGGCCGTGATCGCGGACTGCTCGTCGTCGACGCGCCGGTATCGGGCGGCCAGTCGGGCGCGGAAGCGGGTACGCTGGCGATCATGTGCGGCGGCTCGGACAAGGCGGTCGAGGCGGCGATCCCCCTGATGCAGGCCTATTCGTCGCGCATCGTCCATATCGGCGGACCCGGCGCTGGACAGACCACCAAGATGGTCAACCAGATCTGCATCGCAGGCGCGATGCAGAGCGCGGCCGAGGCACTGCGATTCGCCCAAAATGCCGATCTCGACCTCGACCGGGTGTTCGAAGCGATCTCGGGCGGGGCTGCGGCCAGCTGGTATATGGTCAACCGCTGGAAGACGATGTCGGACGAGAGCTTCGACTTCGGCTTCGCGGTCGACTGGATGCGCAAGGATCTCGGCATCGCGATCGAGGAAGCGCGCTCGAACGGCGCCGCCCTCCCCTTCGCCGCACTGGCCGATCAATTTTATGCCGAGACGCAGGCGCTGGGCTGTGGTCGACTCGACATCTCCTCGGTGGTCAAGCGACTGCCGCGCACATGATCGCCCGCATGTTCGGCGCCAGCCGATGGGCGCTCGCCGCCCTGGCCCTGATCGCGTCGCCTGCCTTCGCCGACGGGCTGATCGACAATGCGAACGG
This sequence comes from Rhizorhabdus antheiae, assembly GCF_049889055.1. Lineage (NCBI taxonomy): Bacteria > Pseudomonadati > Pseudomonadota > Alphaproteobacteria > Sphingomonadales > Rhizorhabdaceae > Rhizorhabdus > Rhizorhabdus antheiae. The sequence continues at coordinate 639,428 of NZ_JBLTWO010000001.1, forward strand.
CTACAGCTTCGACGACAAGGGCCAGCTGGTCCGCTTCGACGGGCTGCTGATCGATGGCCAGGGGCGCGTCTCCAAGCTGCTCCAGCGCGGTGACAAGCGCCCCGAGCGGCTCGACTTCCGCCTCGATGCCAAGGGCCGCACCGTCATTCCGGGGCTGATCGACGCCCATGGCCATGTCATGGGGCTGGGGGAAGCGGCACTGTCGCTCGACCTGTCCGCAACCAAAAGCCTTGTTGAGGCGCAGGACGCGCTGCGTCGCTACGCAGCCGACCGTCCCACCCCGCTCTGGATTCGCGGCGGAGGCTGGAACCAGGAACGCTGGCAGCTCGGCCGCTTCCCGACCGCCGCCGACATCGACGCCATCACGCCCGGCCGCCCCGTCGTGCTCGACCGCGTCGATGGCCATGCCCTGCTGGCGAACAGCGCGGCGATGACGGCGGCCGGAATCACTGCCGCGACCAAGGACCCGCCCGGCGGCCGCATCGAGCGCGACGCCAAGGGCCAGCCGACCGGTGTCTTCGTCGACGCCGCGCAGCAGCTGGTCATGACGGCGGTGCCCGCGATGCTTCCGCGCGAGCGCGATGCCGCCCTCGTCAAGGCGCAGGACATTCTCCTCGGCTATGGCATCACCGCCACCGCCGACATGGGCACCTCCCCCGACGACTGGCTGACGATGCGCCGCGCCGGCGATGCAGGGCGCCTGAAGGTGCGAATCATCTCTTATGCAGGCGGGATACCGGCGCTGCTCGCGGTGGCGGGCACCGGGCCGACGCCCTGGCTCTATGACGGTCGGCTCCGCATGGTCGGGGTCAAGCTGTACGACGACGGCGCGCTCGGTTCGCGCGGGGCGTGGCTGAAGGCGCCCTATGCCGATGCACCGGGGCAGAAAGGGCTGCGCTTCCTTGAGGACGCCAAGCTCCGCAACCTGATGAGCCGCGCGGCGATGGACGGTTTCCAGACCGCCGTCCACGCGATCGGCGACGCCGCCAACGAACAGGTGCTCGGCGCGATCGAGGAATTGTCGGACACCTACAAGGGCGATCGCCGCTGGCGGATCGAACATGCCCAGATCGTCGATCCGGCCGACCTTCCCCGCTTCGCCAGATATGGCATCATCGCCTCGATGCAGCCGGTTCACCAGACGTCGGACCATGCCATGGCCGAGGCGCGACTGGGTCCCGACCGGCTGGGCGGCGCTTATGCCTGGAAGACGATGCTCGACAACAAGGTGCCGCTGGCCTTCGGCTCGGACTATCCGGTCGAAAGCCCCAACCCCTTTCCCGCCCTCGCCGCCGCCGTAAGCCGGGAGGATCCGTCCGGCCAGCCGCCCGGCGGGTGGCAGCCGCAGCAGGCGATCAGCATCGCCGAGGCCGTCCGCGCCTTCACCACGACCGCAGCTTATGCGGGCTTTGCCGAGGACCGGATCGGGTCGCTGACGCCCGGCCATTTCGCGGATTTCGTGATCCTCGATCGCGACATCTTCACCGCCGGCGTCGCCGATCTGCGTAGCGCCAGGGCGGTCGAAACCTGGATCGCTGGCAAGCGGGCCTGGACCGCACCCTGAAACCAATCCCCACGCTTGGACCGGTAACAATTGTCGGGCAACGCGCGTTCATCCCTCCGACCTGCCACTATCGGACGCCCCCATGAAGATATCGCTTTTCGCCGCCGCCCTTCTCGCCACCGCTGCGACCTCGACCCAGGCGGCCCCGCCGCCCAAGCCTAAGCTGATCCTGGCCATATCGGTCGACCAGTTCTCGTCGGAGGTGTTCCAGCGCTATCGGGGCACCTATGTCGCTGGCCTAAAGACACTCGCGGGTGGGGTCGCTTATGCGATCGCCTATCATAGCCATGCAGCCACAGAGACCTGCCCCGGCCATTCCGCGATCCTGACGGGCCGTTATCCTGCGAACACGGGGATCATCGCGAACGACTGGATCGATCGGAAGACCGGTAAGAGCGTCTATTGCCTTTCGGTTCCGGGCCAGCCCGATCCAGAGGCGCGCGGCCATCAGAACATCCGTGCGACGACGCTGGGCGACTGGACCAAGGCTGCCCAGCCCGGCTCCCGCGTCTTCGCCGTATCGGGCAAGGATCGTGGCGCGATCACCATGGCGGGCAAGACTGCCGACGGCGTCTATTGGTGGGTCGACGGCAAGGGCTATGTCACTTCGCCTTATGCCGGTCCGACGACCGAAACGGTTACCGCCCCGGCTGCGGCCTTCGATGCGGCGCTGATGGCGCAATGGGCGAAGCGCCCGCCGAAGCTCTGGCCGAAACTGCCCCGTCGCTGCGCGGCGCTCCAGAAGGCGCATCATTTCGGCGATATCGACCTGTCGGGCCGGGTGCCGCCCGAGGCCGAGACGGCATCGCTCAAGGCGAAGGATTATCTGTCGACCAAGGCCTTCCAGGGATCGCTGCGCGCCTCCCCGCTCTATGATTCGCTGGCGGTCGACTTCGCCACTCAGATCCTTGCGCGGGAAAAGCTGGGCCATGGGCCGGCGACCGACATCCTCACCGTCAGCCTGTCGGCGACCGACTATATCGGCCATCGCTTCGGCAATGGCGGAGCGGAAATGTGCGCGCAACAGGCGGCGCTCGATGCCACGATCGGCCGGCTTCTGAAGGCGGTCGAGGCGCAGAAGGTGCCCTTCGTCGTGATGCTGACCGCCGATCATGGCGCCACGGATGCCGCCGAGCGCGAACATGAACATGACAGCAAGGCGAGCCGCCTCGATTCCAAAGCGTTCATGGGGCGGCTGGACGCGACGCTGCGCGACGAACTGAAGCTGGACGAATCCCCGCTGCTCGGCAGCGATCCGACCCAGATCTACATCAAGGCCATGGACGACGAGGGCAAGCGGCTCGCTATCCGTACCGCCGCGCTGGCCTGGATCAAGCAGCAGCCCGAGGTGGTCGAGGCCTATACCGGTCCCGAGGTCGAGGCGGCGTCGGTTCCGATCGGAACCCCGCCCGAGATGATGACGATGCTGCAGCGCCTGCGGCTGAGCTATGACCGCGAGCGGTCGGGCGACATCATGGTCGTCTTTCGCGAGCGCACTTCCTTCGGCCGCCCGCTGAAAACGGGCGACACCGTCGCCGGTCACGGCACGCCTTGGGACCATGACCGGCAGGTGCCGATCCTGTTCTGGTGGCCCGACGCTTCCGCCGAGGATCGCAAGGCCAGTGCCGAGGTGGTCGATATCGCGCCGACGCTGGCCGGCGTGGTAGGCATCAAGCCGCCGGTGCCCGTCGACGGACGCTGCCTCGATCTCGGCGGCAACTGCCCGAAATAAGGTCGGCGGAGCGACCTCAGCCGAACAGGCGCTGTTTCAGCGACGCCGCCTGACGGTAGAACCAGCGATAGAGGCGACCCTTGAGGCTTCCATCCTCGAAGCCCGTCGCCTGGAGCTGTTCGATCCTGCCGATCACGACATTGTCGGCGACGCTCTTCACGCTGCCGGTCCAGTCGGCGACCAGGCTCGTCGGCCAGCTCGCCTCGCGGACCTGCGACGCACGGTTGCCCGTGACGACCAGAGCTGACGAAGGATTGGTGCGCCCCTCGGCCGATACCGCGATGAACGCCGATCGGTTCTCCTTGTTGGCCCCCTGCACCATGACATTGCGCATGATTTGGCCAGACGCGCCTTCGGGCAGGTCGATCATGTAATTGGTCGCCCGCCCTTCGGTGTCGTCGAAGCTGCTATCGACAACCTCGATCCGCCGCGCGCGGCTCTTCACATAATGACCGCCCAGCCCCCGCTCGAAGCGGCTGCGCCGCACGGTCACTTCGCTATAGGCGCCGAGATAGAGTGAATGCGCGCAGGCCAGCCCGCGGTCGCAGCGGCCGAGCCCCGAAAAGGTCGACCGGTCGATCAGGATCGACGACAAGGGATCGTCGGCGCCGAGAATGCCCTGCTCCGAATCGCGGAACAGGCTGCCCGACACGAACAGGTCGCCCTTCTCGATCCGGATTCCGGCGCCATTGCCTTCCGCGACCTTCATATTCTCGAAGACGAGGCCTTCGATACGGGCCTCCCGCCCGCGCAGGACGAGCGCCGCCTTCCCCTCGCAGATGCCGCCGTCGAAGATGACCTTGAGCGGACGAACAGCGCGATAGCGGATGCGGCCTGCCTGCTGGACGGCGCAGTCCGAGTAGCGGCCGGGCGCGATCAGGATCGTCCCGCTCTCGTCTCCGATCGCCGAGACCGCAGCCGCGAGGCTGGTGAAGGACTGGCCGCTCGATTCGATGGTGAACGGCCCGCCATAGGCGGCGCCGGACAAGCTCGACAGAAGGATCAGACCGACAGCGCGCATTCCTCTACCCTAACGCAGCATGCATGAGGATTTGCTTAGCGCCTTGTCGATCGCGATCGAGGCTCTCGTCAATCCAGGTTCGGCCGCAGCCAGCGCTCCGCCGTGTCGAGATCGACATCGCGGCGCGCCGCATAATCCTCGAGCTGGTCGCGACCGACCCGCGCCACGCCGAAATAGCTCGCCTCGGGATGGCCGAAGTAGAAGCCCGACACCGCTGCGGTCGGCAGCATCGCGAAGCTCTCGGTCAGGACGATGCCGGCGTTGTCGCCGGCCTTGAGCATGTCGAACAGGATCGGCTTCTGGCTGTGATCCGGGCAGGCGGGATAGCCGGGCGCAGGCCGGATACCGCGATATTGCTCCTTGATCAGCGCCTCGTTGGTCAGCTGTTCGCCCTCGGCATAGCCCCAGAGATCGGTCCGGACATGCTGGTGCAGCCGCTCGGCAAAGGCCTCGGCCAGACGGTCGGCCAGCGCCTTCAGCAGGATGTCGCGATAATCGTCATGGTCCGCCTTGAAGCGGGCGATATGCTCGTCGATCCCGTGGATGCCGACCGCGAAGCCGCCCAGCCAGTCCCCGGCGGGAGCGACGAAATCGGCGAGACACATATTCGCCCGCCCCTCGCGCTTGCGGATCTGCTGCCGCAGGAAGGGCAGCCGCACCTCGCCGCCCTCATGCTCGATCAGGACGTCATCGCCTTCCGAGCGGGCTGGCCACAATGCGGCGACACCGCGCGCGGTCAGCCATTTTTCGGCGATGACGGTATCGAGCATCTGCTGCGCATCGGCGAACAGGCTGCGAGCGCTTTCGCCGACGATCTCGTCATCGAGAATCGCGGGGTAATTGCCGGCCAGTTCCCAGGCGCGAAAGAAAGGAGTCCAGTCGATATAGGGCCGCAGATCCTCGAGCGACCAGTCGGTGAAGACATGCAGGCCGGGCTTGTTCGGCGCTTCGGGCTTCAGCGCGAAGTCGGCGACGAAGGCATTGGCGCGCGCCTCTTCCAGCGTCGCCAGTTCATTCTGCCCTTTGCCTTCGCGCGCGCGCCGCACGGCGTCGTAGTCGGCGGCGGTCTTTGCGACGAAATCGTCGCGCTGGGTGTCGGACAGCAACGTCGAGGCGACCCCGACGGCGCGGCTGGCGTCGAGGACGTGGATGACCGGGCCCTGATAGGCCGGCGCGATCCGCAGGGCGGTGTGGACCTTCGACGTCGTCGCACCGCCGATCAGCAGCGGCATCGTCATCTTGCTGCGCTGCATCTCGGCCGCCACCGTCACCATCTCGTCCAGCGAGGGCGTGATCAGCCCCGACAGGCCGATGATGTCGGCGTCATTCTCATTGGCCGCCTTCAATATGTCCATCCAGGGCACCATCACGCCCAGGTCGATGACCTCATAGCCGTTGCACTGGAGAACCACGCCGACGATGTTCTTGCCGATGTCGTGGACGTCGCCCTTGACGGTGGCCATGATGATGCGGCCCTTGGCGCGCTGGCCCACCGTCTTCTGCGCCTCGATGAAGGGCAGCAGATAGGCGACCGCCTTCTTCATCACGCGCGCGGACTTCACCACCTGCGGCAGGAACATCTTGCCGGCGCCGAACAGGTCGCCGACGACGTTCATCCCGTCCATCAGTGGCCCCTCGATCACTTCGATCGGCCGCGCGAAATGCTGGCGAGCCTCTTCGGTGTCGTCGACGACATAGGCGTCGATGCCCTTGACCAGCGCATGTTCGAGCCGCTTGGCGACGTCCCAGCCGCGCCACTCCTCGGCCGCCTTCTCGGCCGCCGCGTCGGTGCCGCGGAAGCGCTCGGCCAGCGTGATCAGCCGCTCGGTCGCGTCCTCGCGCCGGTCCCAGATGACGTCCTCGCAGGCTTCGCGAAGCTCGGGATCGATCGCGTCATAGACGTCGAGCTGGCCGGCATTGACGATGCCCATGTCCATGCCCGCCTGGATGGCGTGGTAGAGGAACACGCTGTGCATCGCCCGCCGCACCGGCTCGTTGCCGCGGAAGGAGAAGCTGAGGTTCGAGACACCGCCGGAGATGTGGCAATGCGGGCAGCGCTTCTTGATCTCGGCGGTCGCCTCGATGAAGTCGATCGCATAGCGGCGATGTTCGTCGATACCCGTCGCCACCGCGAAGATATTGGGATCGAAGATGATGTCTTCGGGCGCGAAGCCGTCGGCAACCAGCAGGCGATAGGCGCGCTCGCAGATCTCGACCTTGCGCTCCTTGGTGTCCGCCTGCCCGACCTCGTCGAACGCCATCACCACGACGGCCGCGCCGTAAGCCCGGCACTTGCGCGCCTGGGCAAGGAAGGCGTCTTCGCCTTCCTTCATGCTGATCGAATTGACGATCGGCTTGCCCGAGACGCATTTCAGGCCTGCCTCGATCACCGACCATTTCGAGCTGTCGACCATCACCGGCACGCGCGCGATGTCGGGCTCGGCCGCGATCAGCTTGAGGAAGGTCGTCATCGCCATCTCGGCGTCGAGCAGCCCCTCGTCCATGTTGACGTCGATGATCTGCGCGCCGTTCTCGACCTGCTGCCGCGCGACCTCGACCGCCTTGGCATAATCGCCGCCCATGATGAGCTTCTTGAACACGGCCGAACCGGTCACGTTGGTCCGCTCGCCGATGTTCACGAACTGCGCGGTGGAGGTGGTCGTCATTATCTCGGGTCTTCCAGATCGTCGGTCAGCGGGGCGTATCGCGGATAATCTTTAAGAAGGCCGTTATCAGAGGCCTGCAATGAGCGAGGGGGCGGTCAGGCCATCATCGTCATCGGGTCGAGCCCGGCCAGCCGGGTGCGATGGTCGTGCACATGCGGCGTGCGCGGGGGCTTGCCCTTCACCGCCGCCGCCATCGCGGCGATATGCCCGGGGGTCGAGCCGCAACAACCGCCAACGACATTGACCAGCGCCTGATCCGCCCATTCGCCGATGAAGCCGCCGGTCGTCGCCGGCTGCTCGTCATATTGGCCGAGGTCGTTGGGCAGACCGGCATTGGGATAGATCATGACCAGCGTGTCGGCCATCGCGGACAGGACCTGGACATGGGGGCGCAGCAGGTCCGCTCCGAAGGCGCAGTTGAGCCCGATCGTCAGCGGGTGCGCGTGGCGCACCGCATACCAGAAGGCCTCGACCGAATGGCCCGACAGGTTGCGGCCCGACATGTCGGTGATCGTCATCGACAGCATGATCGGGATCTCGGTGCCGCGCTTCGTCTGCTCGTCGAGCACCGCCATGATCGCGGCCTTGGCGTTGAGCGTGTCGAACACGGTCTCGATCAGGATGAAGTCGCAGCCGCCGTCGAGCAGCCCGGCAACCTGATCCTGATAGACGTCGCGCATCGTATCGAAGTCGATCGCGCGATAGCCGGGGTCGTTGACGTCGGGCGACAGCGACAATGTCTTGTTGGTCGGGCCGATCGCGCCGGCGACGAAGCGCGGCCGACCGTCGCGGGCGGCATAGTCGTCAGCCGCCTTGCGCGCGATCGATGCTGCCGCGACGTTCATGTCGCGGACCAGATGGACCGCGTCATAATCGCCCTGGCTGATGATGTTCGCGTTGAAGGTGTTGGTCGATACGATGTCCGATCCCGCGTCCAGATATTGGCGCGTGATCGCGTCGATCACGTCCGGGCGGGTGAGCACCAGCAGGTCGTTATTGCCCTTCTGGTCGCAAGGCAGGTCGAGGTCGCCACGATAATCGGCCTCCTGGAGCTTGTAGCTCTGGATCATCGTGCCGAAGGCGCCGTCGGTCAGCAGGATGCGCTGCTTCGCCTGATCGCGGAAGATCGCCGCTGCTTCTGATCTGTGCATGATATGTCCCCGTCCCGATCTCAGGCCGCAACCTCGAGGCCCGCGCCCTTCGTGCGCAGCCCCAGCAGGTGGCAGATCGAGAAAGCCAGTTCCGCCCGGTTGAGCGTGTAGAAGTGAAATTCGCGGACGCCGCCTGCATAGAGCCTGCGGCACATTTCGGCCGCGATCGTCGCCGCGATCAGCTGGCGCGCGGCGGGATGATCGTCGAGCCCCTCGAACAGGCGGTCCATCCACGCCGGAATCGCCGCCCCGCACATCGCCGCGAATTTGCGCGTCTGCGCGACGTTCGACACGGGCAGGATGCCGGGCACGATCTCGCCCTCGATCCCTGCCGCACGCGCCTTGTCGCAGAAGCGGAAGAAGGTTTCGGGCGAGAAAAAGAACTGGGTGATCGCACGCGTCGCACCGGCGTCGAACTTCGCCTTGAGATTGGCAAGGTCGCTTTCCAGGCTGACGGCTTCCGGATGGCTTTCGGGATAGGCCGCGACCGAGATCTCGAACGGATGAATCGCCTTGAGGCCCGACACCAGCTCGGCCGCGTTGCGATAGCCGTCGGGGTGCGGTGCAAAGCTCGCGCCCTGCGTCGGCGGGTCGCCGCGCAGCGCGACGATGTGGCGCACGCCCGCCGCCCAATAAGCGCGGGCGATCTCCTCGATATCGGCCTTGCTCGCCTCCACGCAGGTCAGGTGGGCAGCGGCGGGAATGCCCGTCTCGCGCACGATCCGCTCGACCGTCTGGTGGGTGCGCTCGCGGGTCGAACCGCCCGCGCCATAGGTCACCGACACGAAGCGCGGGGACAGCGGCGCCAGCGTCTGGATCGCGACCCACAGGCTCTCTTCCATCTTCTCGGTCTTCGGCGGGAAGAATTCGAACGAGACGGCCGCATCGCCGGCGAGGTCGGCGAACAATGGCGTATCGAGGGCCCGGCGGGCTTCCTCGAGCTGACTGAATGGAACAGTGCTCATGATGCTACCTTCAACTGCGCGCGCTGACCGCGCACGCCCAACCAGAGTTTCACCGTCAATGCGTCGCCGACCAGCGCCTCGACGCGCTCGAGCCCGAGGCCGACCGAGGCGAACCAGGCGCCGATCTGTTCATCCCCGAATCCCAGCCGCGCATGGGCGTCGCGGGTGCGCAGCTCTTCCAGATCATGGCTCGCGAAATCGACGATGAGCAGCCGCCCGCCGGGCGACAGCAGACGCGCGCATTCGGCGATCGCCGCCGACGGATGTTGTGCGAAATGCAGGACCTGGTGCAGCAGGACGAGATCGGCCGTGCCGTCTGCGAGCGGCAGGGCGTACATGTCCCCCTGGCGCAGTTCGGCCCCGTCGAGGCCTGCCTCAGCCAGCTTCACCCGCGCGAGCCGGAGCATCTCCGGGCTGCGGTCTATTCCCAGCGCCGAATCGGCATGATCGCCGATCAGTTCGATCATCCGGCCAGTGCCCGTGCCGATATCCACCAACCGGCCCACTGGCGAATCGGACAGGATGCTCAAAATCTGCCGCTCGACCGCACTCTCCGGAACATGGAGCGAGCGAATCGCGTCCCACTCCTCCGCATGATCGGCGAAATAGCGCGCGGCTGCGGCGGCGCGGTCGGCGCGCACGGCTGCGAGGCGCGCGCGGTCGGTCGCGACCCAATTCTCCTCGCTCTCGCCATTCCAGCCGTCCATCGCGGCAAAGAGCGGCGCCACCGCCTGCTCATGTCCCAGTCCGAGGAAGACCCAGCTGCCTTCCTTGCGCCGGTCGGCGAGGCCGGCATCGCTCAAAATCTTCACATGGCGGGAAACCCGTGGCTGGCTTTGCCCGAGAACCTGTGCCAGCTCGCCGATCGACAGCTCCATCGCGCGCAGCAGATGGAAGATGCGAAGACGGGTCGGGTCGGCAAGCGCCCGGAATATGGCCAATGCGTCGAGCGGCATATATGCAGACATAAAGAAATCTTTATATGCGGTCAAGGCGCTTGCCCGCCGGATGCCCGCGCGGCATGCCCTCCCAACACGGAACTTCAAGGCGTTCCGCGAGTCTCACCGCCGGCGGGCCACCCGCCCGAAAGGGAAATCGATCATGCTTTCATCGGCACGGATTTTGGGCGTCGCGGCCCTGGGCCTGCTGCTTTCCGCCTGCACCTCGACGCGTGTCGGGACCGACAGGCTTGCGGAGAAGGACCCGCTCGAGGGCTTCAATCGCGCCGTGTTCTCGGTCAACCGCGGCGCCGACAAGATTCTCGTCAAGCCGGTGACCCAGGTCTATCGCGGCGTGACGCCGAAGCCTGCGCGCGATGGCATCCGCAATTTCTTCGCCAATGTCGGCGAGCCCTTCTCCTTCATCAACAACATCCTGCAGGGCAAGGGCGACCGGGCCGCGCGCAATGTCGGTCGCTTCCTGGTCAATACGACCATCGGCGTCGCGGGGCTGTTCGACCAGGCGAGCCGGATGGGGATCAAGCGCGCCGATGAGGATTTCGGCCAGACCCTCGCGGCCTGGGGCGCGAATGGCGGCCCCTATCTCATGCTGCCGCTGCTCGGGCCATCGACGCTGCGCGACGGCGTCGGCACGGGCAGTTCGTGGTTCCTCGACCCCTATCGTGTGTGCACCCGCGAATGCGATCTGCCCAAGGGCTCGCAACTGGCGCTGACCGCCAGCCAGGTGATCAGCATCCGCGACGGGTTGATCGAGAGCGGCGCCGACAATTTTCTGGCATCGACCCTCGATCCCTATGCCGCGACGCGGTCGGCCTATCTGCAGCGGCGACGCGCGGAAATATTGGATCAGGAAGACAATTTCAGCGCGGGCGCCGACGCCGACGCAGGGCTTCCGGCCCGCGACGCACTCGGTGCGGCCGATGCCGACGCCGGACTTGGGATCGCCGAACCGGCGACGGATGGAGCCACGCCGACCGTTACGGCACCGGCCTCCGAGACCGTTTCGGGGCCGGAAAAACAGCCTGATTAACTACCGGAACAAGAGACATTGCATCGCACTGCGCAAAACGGTAAGAAGTCCCCGCCTGTTTCGGGGGGAAACAAGCCTGAACGTGATTGGAAATCGTTCGAGCCACTCTCTTTTTAATCCACTTCCGGAGAATTCGATCATGAAGAAGATCGTTGCCCTTTCGCTCATCGCCGTTGCTTCGCTCTCGCTGGCCGCCTGCACGAAGGAAGCCCCCGCTGCCGAGAACAACACCGCCGTCGTCGAGAACGCTGCTGACGCCGTTGTGGACACCAACGCCGCGATGGCCGACTCGAACACGGCTGCTCCGGCGGACAACGCTTCGAACGCGATGTAATTCGTGCACGACCGCTTCGGTGGTCGTGGTTATCGAAAAGGGAAGGCCGCGCTTTCGGGCGCGGCCTTTTCTTTTGTCTGTCGCTCGTCCTGCCCAGGTGCAGGACTGATCAGCGGAAGATCGGCTCGGTCACCAGCAATTCTTCGGCGGCGCAGACTTGGGCAGACGGAGCGGCACCGCTGCGTTGCAGGGCAGCAAGTTCCGACCGCGCCGCAACCACCCCATCGGCATAGGCCTGTTCGGTCCGGACGACGTTCAGCGTCGCCGAGGCGGTCAGCCGCCCCGCCTCCACCGCACTCATGCTATGGGTCCCGCACACAACGCCGCTTTCGCCATAGGCCCGGCCGCGCGCCATGATCGGCGCAGCGCGCTCGTGCAGGATCTCCGACAGCACCAGTGCCCAGGTCCACCCCCTGGTGGCGTCGGCGGAAGGATAGTCATAGCTCATCCGCATCGAATCATCGGGTGTGACACAGGTCGGCCCCGATTCGGTCAGCAGCAGACGCCGGCGCTTGTAATAGGCCCGCAGTTCATTGGCCTCACGCACCGCGTCGCGCGACGCGCGCTCGATCAACGCGGCGGTGCGGGGGGCGGTCTGCGGGGTGATCGAGACGCGAGCCGCGCATCCGAACGCCCGCATCATCGCAGCGGCATCGCCGGCTTGGTCGTCGACCGCCATCGTCCAGCGCTGGCTTCCCGCCAATGCCCGGGTGGCCTTGTAGACATCCCGATCGGCTACCCCCTTGGGCTCCTGCGGAATGGGTGCCGGCGGCACCACGTCGACCAACGTCAGATAACCGGGATCGAGAAAGGGCGCCGGCCCGGTCTGTGCGCCGACCATTGCGGCGGCACCCGCCAGACCGGCAAGGGCAGCGGCCCCTGCCAACATCGACTTCAGTTGCATGCACCTGCCCCCTGGTTCAATGCGGAACGGCGCTCCCCAGCGCCTCAATCGTTATAATAGCTGCCGTAGCGTTTTTCCTGCCCATAGCCATAGCCATAGTCGTCCGCGGTGAGACCCGCGCTGTAGCGGTTGAGCACCGTGCCGATGCAGGGCGCGGGTGCCAGCAAGCGGAAGCTGTCGCGGATCTGCTTACGGGTGGTGACACCATCCTCGACGATCATCAGGAAAGCATCGATCTTCTGGCTGATCACCACAGCATCGTCATTGGCGAACACCGGCGGGAGATCGCACAGGCACAGGCTGTTCTCGGGCAGCTGGCGCATCGCCGCGATCAGCGAATCCATCCGCGTCGATGCCACCAGCTCATCCGACGCGCCCGCATTGGGATAGCTGGGGAAGAGGGTCAGTTGCTCATTGGGAATCGTCCGCGCGACCTGCCGCAGATCGTCGATCGTCCCGTCGAGAAAATGCGACACGCCGTGGCGCCCGGTCAGCCGGAAATTCTTGGCGATGGTCGAGCGACGCAGATCGAAGTCGAACAAATAGGTGTGGAGGTCCGGAGACCGGGCCAGCGCCGCCGCCAGATTGGACGCGACGAAGCTCTTGCCGACCTTCGGCGTCGGCGATGTAACGCCGATGATCCGCCAGCCCTGCGACCGTGCGATTCGCAGTATCTGTGCACGCAGCAGGGTGAAGGGCCGCGACCGGATATCCTTGCTGTCGAAGCCATAGATTCCGGTCTCGCGCAGCTGCTCGAAACCGCGGACCGGCTCCTCGGCCGGGAAGCTTGCCGCATCCTGATCCATATCGGGCTGGGTGGGTGCGTTCATGCCGCTGCCGTCTTGTCGCGCCGCCGGAACAGCCCCCGCGCGCCGCGCGCCTTCTTCTTGCCCCGGCCCTTGCCCTTGGGCTTGAGCGTCGGGATCACCACCAGCGGACCGACGCCCAGCATCTGCTGCAGCGTGGCCGCTCCCCGGATCGGTCGGCGCAGCAGTTCGACGAGCAAGGCGAGACCGAGACCGAGGGCTATGCCCATCGACAGGCCGCCCGCGACGAGCAGACCGCGGTTGGGCGAATTGGGTTCATCCGGCAGCGTCGGCGGGTCGACCAGCACAAGCCGTTCGCCGCGCTGTTCCTCCGCCATCTTCTGGGCCGCTTCGGCCGCCAGAAGATTGCCCGATATCCGTTCGTAATTGGCACGCAGGCCATCGGCTTTCGCCTCGAGCTGGCGAATGCTCTCCTCGATCAGCGGCGCGCCGCTCTGGGCGACGACAGCGGCATTGGCGCGCGACATGTCCGCTGTCTTGGCGCTGCTGAGCGTTGCGATCGTGCGATTGTTCGCCGCGATCTGCGCGCTGATCGCCGGGTTGTTGCGCGGCCCCATATTCGCCCGCGCAGCCGCGCGCGCTTCGGTCAGCTTCTGCTTGGCGGCAATGACATCGGGGTGGTTGTCGGAGTATAGCGCCTGCGCCGCGGCGAGCGCCGCCTCTGCCTGCGAAACGCGCTCATCGGCGTTGGTGCTGCCGCTGTTAAGGCGCCCCTGAAGTTCGGTATTCTCGCGCTGCAGCTGGGCGATCTGGACGTCGTAGTTGGCGGTGGACGGTATGAACCCACCGATCCGCGACAGCGCCAGACCGTTACGTCCCTTGATCTCGGCGATCCGACCCTCGAGCTCCGAAATCTGCCCCTGGATCTGGCCCGACTGGTCGCGCAGGAAACCCACGGTGGCGTCTGCCTGGGCGGCCAGCTGCGTGCTGTCGAGCTTGAGCAGCTTTTCGGTGAACTGCTGCGTCACCGCCTGGGCCTTGGCCGGGTCGGAATAGGTGAAGGACACTGCGAAGGCGATCGTGCTCGACGTCCCGCGCCGCTCGGCCAGCTTGTCGATGTCGGCGGTGACCGGGGTGATCGCCGTCGCCTTGCGCATAATCTCGATAATCGCCGACAGCGAACGCTTGCGGCGCTCCGACTGATAGAGATCATTTTGCTGGATGATCTCTATCAGGCCCGGCCGACTCAGTATCTGCTGCTTGATCCGGGCGATGCGCTGGTCGATCAGGTCGTTGACCGCCGTCGCCGCTATCGCCTCGGGCAGTTCCTTCGATTCCACTACGACCGTGGCCGAAGACTGGTAATAGGCCGGAAGGCCATAGGCCAGGCCGACCCCCGTGGCGGTGCTCACCACGAAGGGAATGATGACGAGCCATCGTCGCTGGGAGAGGATCTGCGGCAGATAGGCGAGCAGCCCGTCCGACAGCTCGACCTCGTTCAGCGCAGCGGGATCGCCGGCATCGTTCATATCAGCGCTTCACCAGCTGGATGGTCGCGTAGATATCGCCGCCGATATCGGCCTTCACCGGGAAACCCTGACCATAGATATCACGATAATAGCCTTCGGCGCCGATCTTGATCCCACGCTGCAGCTGATATTCGAGGCCGCCTCGACCGGACACGAACTGCCGCGTTCCGAGCAGACCCGCCTGCCCCTCACTGCGCGAATAACTGCCGTTCCACAGGAACGTCATGCGTTCGCTGAGCGTGTGACGGTAGTTGACCCCGACCTGCGTCCGCTCGACCGTGCTGCCGGCGCCCGAGGCGCTGACCGAGCGATCCGCGACGATGCAGAGGTTGGTCCGGCGCCCGGTGTGGCAAAGCTGGAGCGACCCGGCCAGGCCCTGGGTCGAGACCGAGGGTGCGATACCGGGTAGGTTGAGGCGGCTGAACGACATGCCGAGCGAGGCATCGACCGACCAGGTCGGGCTCAGCACGGTCGAGAAGGTCAGCTGCGGCTGCATGATCAAGGTACTGAGCCCAGCCGTGTCATATTCGATCCGGTAGACCGAGCCGCTGATCCCCACCTTGGTCTTGGCGTTGATCGCATGCTTCCAGCCGATCCGGCCGCCATAATTGTCCGAATCGGCGCCGCCGGGGCCATTGGCGAAGCGGGTCGCGGTGTAGCCGCCATCGGCGCTGATGACGTCCTTGGGCGTCGCCTGATATTGCCAGCCGCCGCTGGCCGCATAGGTGTTCGAGCGGCGGCGCAGGCCGATCAGGTTGACGTCGGGCGCATCGATCGGATCGCCGGTGACGTCGTCGCGCCCCTGACCGATCACCTCGCTGTCATAGCGCAGCGCGCCGAACACGGTCAGCTTGGTCGTCACCCGCTGCTGCGTTTCGAGCACGGCGCCATAGGCGTCGTTCTTGCCATAGTTGCTCAGATAGGCGGTCCGGTCGAAATGACCCGACGCAGTGGTCTGGCCCTTGGCGCTCTGGATCGTCAGGCGCGGCGCGATCGACGTCTCGATGTACGTCGCCGAGACATCGTCGCCCGCCGACAGGAACGGGTTGGCGTCATAGCCGAGGCGATAATCGGTCTCGACCGAGAAGGTCGACTTGGCAAGCGCGGCGCTGGAGGCGCCCGCCAGGGCGAGGCCGGCCACGCCGGCCGCGATGCAGCGGCGGACGATCATGGCACCACCACCGTGTCACCGCTCTGCAGTTCGATGATCGCACCGCGCAGATCGGACTGCGACGGGGATCCCTTCATCGCCGTGTCGAGACGAACGTCGATCACCTGAATCTGAGCCCCCTGTTTTCTGTATATCTTCACCCGGCTGAGGTCGGCAAACTCGGTCGGCCCACCCGCCACGCTGATCGCCTCGAGTACATTGACGTAATGGCCCGGCTGGAACGCGCCCGGCTGGCGCACCTTGCCCGCAACCGAGAAGCTCAGCCCGCTCGGATTCTTGACCGACACCGTCACGCGCGGCACGCTGTTGCGATACTGGTCCGACAGGCCCGCCGCGATCACGCCCTCCAGATCGGTCGGCAATTTGTTCAGCGCATCGATCCGGCCCACGAGCGGGAAGGAAACGCTGCCGTCCGGCAGGACCTTGAGGACACGCTGCAGACGCTCGTCACCCCAGACATAGATTTCGATCTCGTCGCCCGGATTGATGCGATAGGGCTTGAGAGCACCGGGCGCCGGAGCGGCACTGGGCAGCGATGCGACCGCAGCCGGCGGCGGCGCTGCTGCTGCTTCGGAGACGGCGTTGGCGGTCTGAGCCGACGTGAGAGACGGTGCCAGCGACAGGCTCAGCCCCGCAGCCACCGCGAACGCGTGTCTCGATCGCTTCACGCTACGCCCAACTGACACCATGGTCTTTCATCGCTCCCTGCTCCGCCGCCCCCATGCGGATCCGCCCCCCGGCATTTCCGAGACAAGTGCCTCAAAATCCTGTCGGACGGAATATAAAAAGCCGATCCGGGGGCGCACTTTGCACAAGCTAACATTTGCCCCGACGCACAATCGGGCAAATCGCAACCAGAAGACGCTTTCCGAACGCTACGGATATCGAGCCGCAAAAGCGACGGGAGTGGTGCGGGCGGGGGGAATCGAACCCCCACAGGTCTCGCGACCTTACGGATTTTCGTACCACTTCGGCTTTCGCCGCCGCCCCGAAGGACGTTCGTGGTCTGGACTATACCTTCGCCCTGTCTCCATGCGGATAGCTGCATGGTGATGTAGGCGCTGCCCGTCTAGTCTCTACACCTTCCGGCGCGAGGACGCCGGCTTGGCTCGGGATCGCCAGGAAGAAGGGTTCCCCGAATTTGAGCAGTTCTGCACCATGGGTTTCCCCATGGGCACTCGATGCGACTTCAAGTCCGTTGCGTCTACCAGTTTCGCCACGCCCGCAGCGCGGAGCGCGCTGAATAGCCAGCGCGGCTCCGGTCGCCAAGCGGGATTTGCCGCGACCCGACCGCGATCAGACGTTGAGACGCTCGCGTATCTCCTTGCCCGGCTTGAAATAGGGCACGCGCTTGGCGGAAACGGGAACGGTGTCGCCGGTGCGGGGATTGCGCCCCACGCGCTCGCCCCTCGACCGCGTCGAAAAGGCCCCGAACCCGCGCAGTTCGACGCGGCCACCCTCGGCAAGACGCTTGCTGATGGCGTCGAATAGAGTTGCCACGATCTTCTCGACCTCCTTGGGCGAAAGGTCCGGATTTTCCTGTGCCAACAATTGAACCAATTCCGACCTGATCACAAAGCGTCCCCCCTTCGACATCATGGCCAAGCCGGCAAATGTTGTTTTGGCAGCAACTGCCGTCGGCTTCGGCGAATCCGCCCCCAGCGAAGCTCACCGTATCCGCATCTATGTATAAAAACGGACACGAATCAATCCAAGTTAAGGGCGGTGGGCGTGAATGACCCTCGGTTCAGCCTTGCGACAGACGCTGCACCGCAATAAACCGCAGAGCGAGCCGGAAACCGCCCGCCACGATCCGGCCTATCGAAAGGGTCATAAATGCTTGTTCGCCTGGTCGTAGCCTCGATCGCCACCCTGACCATCGCAGCCGGCGCTTCCGCCGCACCGCTACCCAAGCCGGCGGCTTTCGGCGTCTGCGGCGCCTGCCATAAAGTCGACAAGGGCGCCCCGAACGGCATCGGCCCCAATCTTTGGGGCATTGGCGGCACCAAGGCCGGCGACGTTCCGGGCTTCGCCTTCTCGCCCGCCATGAAAGCGTCGAAGGTCGTGTGGACCCGCGACAATCTGATCGCCTTCATCCAGGCTCCGCAAAAGGTCGTGCCCGGCACGCGCATGCCCTTCGGCGGGCTTAAGAACCCGACCATGGCGGCGCAGATCGCGGACTATATCCTGTCGCTGAAATAAGCCCGCGACGGCTGGGGTTCAGGATCAGCCGCCCCGGCCAGTCCGTGCGTCTCTAGCTTGCCGCCGCCCCGCTTCGGGCAAGGCGCACGATATCCATCTTCGCGAGCTTGCCGGCTAGCACGGCGACGGCAGCATCGGTCATCGCCATCGCCTTGCCGAGATCGCCGAGCGAAATCGGACCCTTGTCGACGACCGCGATCAGCCGGCGCGCCTGCTCGGCGGGCAGTTCGATATGCGCGAACAGCACCTCGCCAAGAACGGTCGAGCGAATCCGTCCCGTCGGGTCCGGGACCGCCGAGACGATCGTATGTCCGTCCATCAGGTGGGTCGGATAGGTCCTGAAAACGTGATAGCCGTCCAGATGACCCGGATGCATCGCAGGGCGCGTCGCGATCTTCTGGGCCGCCGACAACAGCCCCTTGCTGCGGCGTCGGGTCTGTTCGGCCCACAGCTCGACATAGCGCCTGTAGATGCCCGCCCAGTCATAGTCCCGCTCCGCACGGAGCCTCCCCGCTTCGCCCATGCGGCGACGGAGGTCCGGATCGTTGACCAGCGTTTCGAGCCGGTCCGCCAGTTCCTCATGGTCGAACGAGACGGCAGCGGCGACGCGCGCGCAGAACGGCTCATAAGCCTTGTCGACCTCGAACCGCTGCGCGAGTTCCGCTCCGGCACCGGGGCTCGGCGCCCAGCTCGTGATCCGGAAACCGTCGACGCCCTGGCGCACCGTGTCCTTGTAGCCGTTCCAGTCGCTGACGATCACCGGCAAGGCCGCAGCCATCGCCTCGATCGGGGTGATGCCGAAGGTCTCCTGCACATTGTCGGCCAGCGACATGAAGATGTCACCCGCCTGGAAGGCATCGAAATATTGGTCGTCATCAGCCCCGTCGACGAAGATGTGCCGCGCAGCGGGAGCGTATTTCCCTGCGGCGGCGCGGACCGCGTCATCGGCCGAGGCATTGGCCGACTGCCCCGCCTGCACGAGCACCAGCCGCTTGCCGGTGCGGCGAATGACCGCCTCGACCGCGCGATACATCGGATAGGGATGGGCCTTGGTCGCGAAGGACAGGCGCCCCGCATAGAGCACGACCACATCGTCTTCGGTGAGCCCCAGTCGCGCCCGCGCCGAGGCGCGACGCGATGCCGACGGCGCGAATGTCGCGGCATGGACACCGAGCGGGATGACCGGGAACATCGGCAGATCGGGTCGAACCTCGCCTCCCATCCGCCAGCGATGATAGTCGATCGCGGCCTCGATCGACGTCCTGACGACATCGAGGGCGGCGGTCGACGTGCAGATCAGCGCGTCCCACTCCATCATCGGTTCGGTGACATAGCCGGTGATGATCTCCTGCGCGCGCAGCGAGGACAGGGTGTGGGTGATGCCGCACAGGCTATAGGCGAGCGGGTTTTCGCGCAGTCGCAGGCGCGCATCCGCAGCCAGGCCGGGGTCGAGCCGGAAGAGGGTGCCGACCTGCTTCAACTGATCGGTCCGGTTGCCCGCGATCCACTGAATTTGCCGACCAGGCGTCACCGCGTCGATTGCCTTGGCGATCTCGGCCGCTCCGCTGCGCTTGCCCCCGAACAGGATGAAGGGCTCATCGGGCGGCATCGCTTCGACAGCGGCGCGGAGGAAGGCCGCGCCGGCGGACCGGCGGCCCATCATGGTCCGCCCCTCGGTCAGATAGGCATCGGGTTCGCAAGTGAAGGCTATACGCATGGCGGCTCCTTGCACGCGCGCGCGCCGCAAGGTCAATCCACTCGGCGCGACGCAACGTCGCTCTATGCCGAACTGTCGGCATAACCATTAAGCGAAGATATGCATCGAGAGATGGTGGTGGAGGGGGCTGGATTCGAACCAGCGTACGCTTGCACGGGCAGATTTACAGTCTGCTGCCTTTAACCACTCGGCCACCCCTCCGGAGGCGCCTGAAGCGAGGCGGCTCCATGGCGGCTCGCGGCGCCCCTGTCAACGCCCGCTGCGCAAAAATCTCGCCATTCGACGCGCTTGCATGAACCGCCGGCTGATCGCTAAGGCAATGTCATGCGCAGAGGCCACCGCCCATCCCAATCCCCGTCGAACCGTCCCCGCTTCTGGGGCCGTCATGCCGTCATCGCGGCGCTCGCCAATCCCAATCGGACCGTGAAGCGGCTGTGGGGCACGCGCGAGGCCGTCACCGCGCTAGACCTGCCGCCCGTGCTGCCCGTGACCTATGCCGACGTGGCCGACCTTGGCCGGCTGGTGCCGCATGATGCGCCGCATCAGGGGCTGGTGATCGAGGTCGACCCGCTGCCCGAAATCTGGCTGGGCGACCTGCTCGACCAGGGGCGCGACGACCGCCGGCCGCTGATTGTCCTCGATCAGGTGACCGACCCCCACAATGTCGGCGCGGTACTTCGTTCGGCCGCTGCGTTCGACGCGCTCGGCATCGTCACCCAGGATCGCCATGCGCCGCCGGAATCCGGTGCCTTGGCGCGAGCGGCGTCGGGTGCGCTGGAGCAGGTTCCCTGGGTCCGCGTGGTGAATCTCGCGCGGTCGCTCGAGGAGATCGCCGAGGCGGGCTTCTGGCGGGTAGGCCTGACCGGCCATGCCAAGGCGACGCTGGGCGACGTGATGGGCAATGCCCGAATTGCGGTCGTGCTGGGGGCGGAAGGCGAAGGGATGCGCCAGAACACAGAGGCGCATTGCGACGAACTGGCAAAGCTGCCGATCAGTCCGCGCGTGGAGAGCCTGAACATCTCCAATGCCGCCGCGATCGCGCTCTACGCCATCGCCACGCGGGGCTGAAGCGAGCGCGCGAACGGCGCGGCCCGGTACGGAACCTAGCAAGAAACGGGAGGACCGGGCAGAGCCCGGCCCCCAACGGATCAATCCTCGGGAGCGATCGTGACCGTCAGGCCGTCGAGCTCGTCGGACATAGCGATCTGGCAGGACAGGCGCGAACGCTCGTCGCGATGGTCGCTGCTGTCGAGCAAATCATTCTCGTCGTCGCTCATTTCGGGAAGGACACCGACAAATGCCGGATCGACATAGATGTGGCAGGTCGCGCAGGAGCAGCAACCGCCGCAGAGCGCCAGAAGCTCGTCGATGCCCGCGTCGCGGATGACTTCCATGACCGACAGGCCGGCCTCAGCATCGAGCACCGACTCTTCACCCTCGCGCGTGACGACAACCAACTTGGGCATTAGCACTCCCCCGACAATAAGACTGCGGATTTGGCGCGGCTATGTCGCGCAAGCCCAGCGAAATCAAGAGCAGGAACCGAAATGAGCCTTTCTGCGGAGCAATTGCGACAGGGTCTGGATGCGCTGGCGGCCCTGGAACCCGCTTTCGCCCGGATGATCGCCGCTATCGGCTATCCCGAACCCCGCATCCGCGATCGCGGCTATCAGACGCTGCTGCGCACGATCGTCGGGCAACAGGTCAGCGTGGCAGCGGCCAATGCGATCTGGTCGAAGCTCGAAGCCATCGTCGGCGGAGGCCTCGCCCCGGAGAGCGTAGCGGCTGCCTCCGACGAGACGCTGCGTCTCGCCGGCCTGTCGCGCCAGAAAGCAGCCTATGCCCACAGCCTCGCCGAGCATGTCGCCGACGGCAGAATCGACTTCGCCAAGCTTCCTGCAGACGACGAGGAGGCGATCGCGCAGATGACTGCGATCAAGGGCATCGGGCGCTGGTCGGCCGAGATCTATCTGCTCTTCGCCGAGGGACGCCCCGACATCTGGCCGGCGGGCGACCTCGCCGTGCAGATCGAGACCGGTCGCCTCCTGGGCCTGCCCGAGCGCCCGTCCGAGCGCGAGACCCGACACCTGGCCGAGGCCTGGCGCCCACATCGTGGCGCGGCGGCCATCTTCACCTGGCACAGCTATTCCGCTCGAGCCGCCGCAGTGAAGCAGCCGCTCTGACCACGATCAGAAGGCCAGCCGGGCGGTGAGGGTGAAAGCGGTATCGCTGTAGCCGCTCTCTTCGCGCCGGTCGCCGGCGAGCGACACGAGAAATCCCGGCGTCCGGAAGCTCAAGCCAGCCCCCGCCTGCACCGAGCTTCCGCCGAGCCGGGCGCTGGTCATGTCGAAACTGCTTCCACCCGCCAGGAACTGTGCCGACAGCGCCGACACCGTATGATCGAGTTGCAGCGAATATCCCCCGCGCAGGTTGAAGCCGATCGCCTGCTCCTCGCCCAGAGGCAGCTCATAGCCAATGGCGAGGCGGACATTTTCGAGCAGCGCCTTATCAGTCCGGCCATCGACTGCCAGATCGAGATCGCCGCCGCCGCTCATCCTATAGCCGCCCTGC
This sequence comes from Rhizorhabdus antheiae, assembly GCF_049889055.1. Taxonomy (NCBI): domain Bacteria; kingdom Pseudomonadati; phylum Pseudomonadota; class Alphaproteobacteria; order Sphingomonadales; family Rhizorhabdaceae; genus Rhizorhabdus; species Rhizorhabdus antheiae. The sequence goes on from NZ_JBLTWO010000001.1 coordinate 661,711, forward strand.
CTGAGCCGGGTGTAGGAGAGGCTGTTCGACGGTTCGATCGAGAAGCGACCGAGGGAAAAGCGTGCACCGATTATGGCATCGCCGGACAGGATCTTGCCGGTCCAGCGCGACGACTGCGTCGCCAACAGATCACCGATCGTGATCTGCCGCTGGAAGTCGTAGCTGGTCCAGCCATAGCCGGCCGACAGCTGGGCGAAGAAGGGCCCACCATGCCAACCGGCATAGAGATCGACGAGTTTGGAATTGACGCTGAACGGCTTGTTGGACACCGCCGTCATGCCATCTATCCGCACGTCGTCCCAGGCGAAACTGGACGCCAGACCGATGGTGAGCGAGCGGCTGAGCGCATAGTCGGCACCGAAGGACAGGGTGTAGCGATCGCTCTCGAAGCCGGGATCGTCCAGCGCATCACGATGCCGTAGCAGGTTTGCGCTCTGCTGGATCCAGGGCGTGAAGCCGATCGCATCGGATTCGCGCCATGGCTCCATCGCTGCCAGTGCATCCAGCCGTCCGCGCACCGCTCCGCTGGCGCCCATCGTCAGCGCCTGCGCTAGCCGGATCGGCATCGCCCCGTAACCGGCCGGTATGATCTGGCGATACGCCGCCCGCACCGACGCCTGGTCGGGCAGGTTCGCGATGGTCTGGAAAGTGCTGCCATTGCCGAATGCGACCATCGACTGGTCGAACAGCGCGGCGACCCCAGGCGTGAAGCCCGCCTCGCTGCCGGTTCGCTGATGCAGCGTGACGCTCAACGTCCCGTTGCTGATGCCATAGTCGCCCAGCGTGTAGAGATAGGGCAGCGAATCCTGGCTGATCAGGGTCGACAGATGATCGGTGCTGATACCGCCTCCCGCCGTGAGCACCTGGATCGGAGCGGTACCGGGCTGATCGGTAATGTAGAGGCTGATCCGGCTGTCCCCGAGGAAGCTTGCCGTTCCGGTCAGATTCACGCCCAGGCTACCGGTGGCGATCGGGATGATGAGCTGCGAATTGCCCGAAGCTGTCAGCGACGACAGCAGTGGTGCCGCCGTCCCGAGGTCGAGCGTCGCGCTGTCGGTGAGGCTGACCGACAACGTGCCGCCGGTGCCGATGGTGAGGCTGCTGGCAAAGCTGGTCGTGCCCGACAGCGACAGCAGATTGTCGCCGCTGCCGAACGCGATCGCTCCGCTCAGCGTCCCCGAATTGGCGCTGTAGGTCGAATCGCCCGATCCGAAGCGGATGTCACCGATGATCTTGCCGCTGTTGGAGACGGTCACAGCCTGCGCGCCGGCGCTCAGGTCGATCGCGACGGCCTCGACGCCGCTCGCCGAAATCGTCCCACTGTTCACGATCGAAGCGATCGTGCCGCCTTCGTCCAGGATCGCCGTCGCGCTACCGCTGCCGACGCTGCTGGCGATGGCGCCGATCGCTCCGCTGTTCACGAGCGTGTCGACTGTCGAACCGGCGCGCAGAACGACTGCCTGCGCGACCGATGTAACGTCGGTTTCGACGGTCGAATCGGTGGCCGAGATCGAACCCTGATTGACGATCGCTGGGACCGTCGCTGCGGGGCCGACTTCGAGTGCGACGGCGGTGGCTGCGCGTGTCGTCGCAGTTATCGTAGCGTTGCTCTGGTTGATCAGGCCGCCCTCGACCAAGACCGCCGCGTCATCCGAGCCCGCGATGCGCACGCTCGTCACCGAATATCCATATTCGGTACCCGCCCCGCTGATCGCAGAACGGTTGACGATGCCATAGCCGTCATCGGAGCCGCTCTCCCCGACGGCGGAAATCAGAATGTCGGTGGTACTGCCTTCGACCGGCGTGACGAGCAGCGCGGTGCTTCCGTTCGTCCCGACCAGCGCGCCCGCGACCAACGTGTCCGAACTCGACACCGCCGTGTCGCCTACGCGCACGCCCGCCGAGCTTTCATAATAACGGTCGTTGACGAAGCCGCCCGTGATATCGGCCGAGATCTGCACGACGGTACCCGATGCCGCGTAGATGCTGACCGTATTGCCGTCACTGTCCGTGCCGGTCGTGGCCGATTGACCGGCGCTGACCGTGCCCGCGACGGTCACCGTACCGTCGACAGGCGCCGCGATCAGGACCGCCGTGGCATTGTCCGCCGATGCGTAGCTGCTGCCGGTCAGCGTGACGTCGCCGGTCACGGGCGCATAGATGCCAAGGCCAACCGAATCGCTGCCGGTAACGATCAGACTGTTGAGCGTGATATCGCCCAGCATGGGGGCTTCAATCGACACCGCATGGGCACCGACGCCGCCGACCGATATCGTGCTGTCGCTCGATCCGAGGATCGATCCGGTCAACAGATCGCCGGTGACTCGGATGCCGTAATTGTCGCTGCCTTCGGACCCGGTGACGCTGATCGTTCCATCGTTGGTGATGGTCGCCGACCGTCCGCCGCTGGCATCGACCAGCAGCGCCGTCGCTCCGGTCGACGCGCTCGACCCGATCGTGCCCTCGTTGGTGACGTCGTTGTCGCTGTCGACCAGAAGCGCGGGGCCCTCATCCTCGACGATGATCGAGCCGGCGCTGGTGACGCTGACATCGCCAGCGCTGTCATTGGCAGCCGTTGCGGTAGCGACGGCGGTCGTCCGCGCGGTCGATACGCTAAGCGGATCGGCCTGCGCCGAGGTGGTGGAAAGACCTGCGGCGAGAGCGGCAAGACCTATACCTGTCGACCGCCGGCTATGGCGAAGGGCGGCGAGGCGATGGGTCGAGCGGTCGGGCATGAAACATCCTCTGCGGGGGCGGGGAGCCACCGCTTAGGCAGAGGAGGTTTCATGCAATTTCCGATCGATGTCGGCGGCGACACACGACCGCTACAAAGCGGCTACAATCGCCCGAAACGGCAAATTCCTAAGCGCGCAGGCGCGCGCCGGCCTTCGCTGCTGCTGCCACGACGCGCTCGGAGATGGCCTGGAGTTCGGCGTCGGTGAAGCTCTTCTCCGACGGCTGAAGCACCACCTCGATCGCGACCGACTTCTCGCCCTCGGGCACGCCCTGCCCCTGGAAGACGTCGAACAGACGGGCCTCGAGGATCGCGCTCTTGTCGGCGCCCCGAACCGCTCGCAGCAGATCATCGCCCGCCTTGTCCGCTGCCATCAGGAAGGCGAAGTCGCGGCGGACCGGCTGGAGCGAGGGCGGTGCATAGGCGTCGCGCATATGATCGCTGCCGCCGCGCTTGGCGGGCACCGCGTCGAGGAAGATCTCCCCCGCCACGACGACACCATCGATATCGAACGCCTTGGCGATCGCCGGATGAAGTTCGCCGAACTCGGCCAGCAGGGTCTTGGGGCCGAGCCGCAGCGAGCCCGAGCGGCCCGGATGATAGATGCCGCTCGCCTGCGCCTCGTACAACTGGACCCGGTCGACGGGCGCACCGATCGCACCGAGCAGCGCGACCGCCTCCGCCTTGGCGTCGAAGGCATCGAACGGCTGGGCCTTTCCCGTCCGCCAGTCGCGTGCCGTGCGGTCGCCGGCGAGCAGGAAGCCGAGAGTCAGCCCCTCGCCGGTCGCCAGATAGCGGCGGCCAATCTCGAACAGGCGGATGCTTCCCGCACCGCGATCGGCGTTGCGGCGCGCGGCGGCGATGAGCCCCGGCAACAGCGACGGCCGCATGACCTTAAGGTCCTCGCTGATCGGATTCGCCAGCGTCCACGCACCGCCGCCAAAGGGGGCAGCCTCGGCCTCGCTGATGAAGCTCCAGGTGACCGCCTCGTTCAGGCCTCGCGCCGCCGCCGTCCGGCGGGCGCGACGCTCGACCTTCTGCAGCAGCGTCGCGGTCGGCCGCGCCACGCCCTCGGCGCGGGGCAGAGGGGTCGACGGGATATTGTCGATGCCGACGATGCGAACGACTTCCTCGACCAGGTCGGCCGGCCCGTCGACGTCGCGGCGCCAGCTTGGCACCGACACGTTCCAGACGGCGTCGATGCCGAAGCCTAGCGAGGTCAGGATCGCGCGCTGGCGATCGACCTCGACATGAAGCCCTGCGAGCTTCTCGGTCAGAGTCGGGTCGTAGCGCAGCGCCTTGGTGCCCGAGGGCGGCGTGCCCGCTTCGACGACCTGCGTCGGCGTGCCGCCGCACAGCTCGACCACCAGCCTGGTCGCAATGGCGAGGCCATTGGCGAGGAACTGGGGGTCGACGCCGCGTTCGAAGCGGGTCCGCGCGTCCGAGGTGATCCCCAGCTTCTGACCGGTGCGGGCGACCGCTTCCGGCGTGAAATAGGCGCACTCGATCAGCACGTCTGTCGTGGCCCCGGTGACGCCGGTCTTCTCGCCGCCCATGATGCCGGCGATATCGTCCGCGCCATTGGCGTCGGCGATGACGGTCATCGTCTCGTCGAGCGTGTAGCTCTTCTCGTTGAGCGCCAGCACCTGCTCGCCCGGCTTCGCCTTGCGCGCCACCAACGGCCCGTGCAGCTTCGCCAGGTCATAGACGTGCAGCGGGCGACCGTGATCGAGCATCACATAGTTGGTGATGTCGACGAGCGCGGAGATCGGCCGCTGGCCGACCGCCTTCAACCGCTTGGCCATCCATTCGGGGCTGTCGCCGTTGACCACGCCGCGCACCACGCGACCGAAGAAGGCCGGGCAGCCCTCGGGATCGTCGGTACGGATCTCGATCGGGCATTCGCCCTGCCCGGCGATGCTCGGGATATTGAGCGGCTTGAGCGTACCGAGGCCCGCAGCCGCGAGATCACGGGCGACGCCGCGCACGCCCATGCAATCCTGGCGGTTGGGCGTGATCGCGATGTCGATCACCGGGTCGGCAAGACCGGCCCAATCGACATAGACCGCGCCGACCGGTGCATCTGCGGGCAGTTCGATGATGCCGTCATGCGATTCGCCGAGTTCCAGCTCGCGCATCGAGCACATCATGCCGCGCGATTCGACGCCGCGGATCGCAGCGATCTTCAGCGTGACGTCGAGACCGGGCACATAATCGCCCGGCTGGCCGAGCACGCCGACGAGGCCGGCCCGCGCATTGGGCGCGCCGCAGACGACCTGCAGCGGCGCGTCCTGCCCCACGTCGACCGACAGGACCTGCAGCTTGTCCGCCTGCGGATGCGGCGCGGCACTCAGCACGCGCGCGATGCGGAAGGCGCCGAGCTTCTCGGTCGGGTCTTCGACGCCCTCGACCTCGAGGCCGACCTTGGTCAGCCCGTCGACAATCGCCGACAGGCTCGCTTCGGTCTCCAGATGCTCCTTGAGCCAGCTCAGGGTGAACTTCATGCGCCGACTCCTCCCGACAGCGTGGGTACGTCGAGGGCGGCGAAGCCATAATGTTTGAGCCAGCGAAGGTCGCCGTCGAAGAAGGCGCGCAAGTCGTCCATCCCATATTTGAGCATCGCCAGACGGTCGATGCCGCAGCCGAAGGCGAAGCCCTGCCACTCCTCCGGATCGAGCCCGCACGCCGCGATCACGCGCGGGTGGACCATGCCGGAGCCGAGAATCTCCATCCAGCCGCCATTGCCGGCCGCCGGATCGCCGCCGATCACGCGGCGACCCTTCTCCCAGGTGAAGCCGACGTCGACTTCGGCCGAGGGTTCGGTGAAGGGGAAGAAGCTTGGCCGCAGCCGCAGGACGATGTCGTCGCGCTCGAAGAAGGCCTTCACGAAGGTCTCCAGCGTCCACTTCAGATGGCCCATATGGATGCCGCGATCGATCACCAGGCCCTCGACCTGGTGGAACATCGGCGTGTGGGTGGCATCGGAATCGGAACGATAGGTGCGGCCGGGCGCGATGATGCGGATGGGCGGCTTCTGCTCCATCATCGTGCGGATCTGGACCGGCGAGGTGTGCGTGCGCAGCAGCATCTTCCGCCCGTCCTCGCCGTCCGGGAAATAGAAGGTGTCGTGCATGGCTCGCGCCGGATGCGTCTCGGGAATGTTGAGCGCGGTGAAATTGTGCCAGTCATCCTCGATCTCGGGACCGGTCGCGACCGCAAAGCCCAGATCGGCGAAGATTTCCGCAAGTTCGTCCATCACCTGCGCGACCGGATGGACCGAGCCCTGCGATCCCGCCGTGACCGGCAGGCTCATGTCGAGCTTCTCGGTGGCGAGGCGCGCTTCGAGCGCGGCGCTTTCCAGCGCGGCCTTGCGGTCGGCGATCGCGGTCGTGACGGCCTCGCGCAGCGCGTGGATGCGCGGCCCTTCGGCCTGCCGCTGTTCCGGGGTCATCCCGCCGAGCGTCTTGAGCAGCGCGGTGATCGCACCCGACTTGCCCAGCATGCGCACGCGAATCGCCTCCAGATCGGCCAGCGTCGCCGCCGATGCGATCTCCGAGAGCGCGTCCTGATTTTCTGCCACCTGTTTCACCTTCGTCATTCCCGCGAAGACGGGAATCCATGTTCGCTAACGCTGCGGGATGGCAGAACCGAGGCCGAGGCCTACCGCCAGATCATCCCAACCGGAATTGGACGCCTCAATCAGATCGAGCCCCCAGTCCCGCCGCCACGTCTTGATTTGCTTCTCCCGCGTGATCGCCGAGATCATGTCTTCGAAGCCCTCATAATGGACAAGGCGCGTGACCCCGTAGCGGCTGGAGAAGCCCTTGATCAAGCTTTCCCGATGCTGATGCACCCGCTCGAGCAGATCGGAGGTCACGCCGATGTACAGCGTGCCATGTCTTGCACTCGCGAGGATGCAGACCGCAGGCTGTGTGCTCATCCGCCCCCTCCCCCGTCATCCCCGCGAAGACGGGGATCCATATACCCCCGAACCACAAGAGGTTCGGGCGCCAGAGCATTTGGATTCCCGCCTTCGCGGGAATGACGGGTGTGGACAAAAGACGACGCGCGCGACCCAAAACAAAAAGGGCGCGGTGACCTTGGCCACCGCGCCCCTTCTGGTTCATGTCCGAAGACTTACGCCGCGACGCGGGCGTCCTCGGGGAGAGCGGCCTTCGCCTGGGCGATGATGCCCTTGAAAGCGTCGCCCTCGTGCATCGCCAGGTCGGCCAGGACCTTCCGGTCCAGTTCGACGCCGGCCAGCTTCAGCCCATGCATGAAGACGCCGTAGGTCAGGCCCTCGGCGCGGACCGCAGCGTTGATACGCTGGATCCAGAGCGCTCGGAACGAGCGCTTCTTAACCTTGCGGTCGCGATAGGCATACTGCCCGGCCTTTTCGACGGCCTGGCGAGCGATGCGGATGGTGTTCTTGCGGCGGCCATAATAACCCTTCGCCGCGCCAAGAATGCGCTTGTGCTTGGCGTGGGTGGTCGTACCGCGCTTGACGCGTGCCACTTAGCGGTCCTCCCTCAGTTCAGGCCGTACGGGGCCCACAGCTTCACGCGGGCGGTATCGGCCTCGGCGAGAACGGTGGTGCCGCGATTGGTGCGGATATATTTGGAATTGTGGCTGATCAGCCGGTGGCGCTTGCCGGCGACGCCGTGCTTCACCTTGCCGGTGGCCGTGAGCTTGAAGCGTTTTTTGACGCCGCTCTTGGTCTTGAGCTTGGGCATTTTCGTCTCCTGATGTGCGACGTTTGGGGACAGCCACGGCAGCCCATACAGCCGGGCCGTCCATCAAATCGCGGAAGCGCGGGCCTATAAGCAGCGAAGACGGGAATTGCAAGCCGGTTGACCGGGCCAGCCGGGCGATCGTGCCGGACGTGGAACCGCCGCTTGCGATCGTCGGTTCTAGCTGGTTATGACCGCCGAACCCAGCCCCGAGCAGCACAGCGCGCACAAGGCGGACGGCAGCAAGCCTAGCATCGACGAAAGGCGTCGACGCCGACTCCGCATCGCGCGCAACGCCGCCCGCGTGGCCGGCGCGATCCTCGCCCTTGTCGTGCTGGCCTGGCTGGTCCTCTACATCACCAAGGGCCGCTTCCTGAAGCGCCCGTTCGAATCGCTCGCGAGCAGCGCCAGCGGTCGGACGGTGAAGGTCGCAGGCGACTTCCAGCTCTACTTCGACATCATCGACACGCGCTTCCTCGCCGAAGGGCTTACCCTGTCCAATCCAGCCTGGGCAGCGCGGCCCAATTTCTTCGAGGCGCGGCACATTTCCGCGCGGATCGAGACCATATCGCTGCTCTTCGGCAAGCGCCGCGCAGAATGGCTGGTTCTCGATGGTGGCAAGGTCGATGCCGAGTGGGACCGTCAGCGACGCAATACATGGACCTTCGGAGACCCGAACAAAAAGGGCGAACCTTTCGTCTGGCCGGTGATCGGACGTGCCACGGTGACCAACACCGAAGTCCGCTTCGTCGATCCGCAGCTTTATCTGCGTACCGACATCAAGGTCGGCGACATCGCGGCGGGCAGCGAGCGAATCGATGGACGCGTGCCGTTCACGGGTACCGGCACGCTGCGCAACCGGCCGTTCACGGTCGACGGCTCGATCCTGTCGCCCAATGCCACCGTCCGCTTCGGACCGACCCGTTTCGAGATGCGCGCGCGCCAGGGCCAGACGCACATGGATGTCGCCGGCCGGCTGCCAGCGGCCACGCAGATCGAGGGATCGGATCTCAACCTCAAGGTGCGCGGCCCCAATATCCGACTGCTGTTCGATCTGCTCGGCGTGGCGGCACCCGACACCCGCGCCTATGCCTTCACGTCGAAGCTCACCAAGGTCGGCGGCGAATGGCGCTTCACGCGGTTGAACGGCCGCTACGGCGCCAGCGACCTGCACGGGCGGATGACGATCAGCGTACCGAAGGACCGCGTGTTCCTCGACGCGGCGCTCGAATCCAACCTTGTGGACATCATCGATGTCGGTCCGTTCATCGGCTATGAACCGCAGGCGCTCGCGACCAAGGGCGTGCAAGCTGCGGTCAAGCAGGCCGGCTCCACCCCGCGCATCCTTCCCGACGCGCCACTGCGGATCGAGACCATCCGCAGTTTCGACGCGCACATTCTCTACAAGGTGAAGGATTTTCGGAACCCGCAATTCCCGATCAGCAATGTCAGCCTGATCTTCGACCTCGACAACAGCCTGCTCAAGCTGTCGCCGTTCAGCTTCGATATCGCTGGGGGTCATCTTGCGTCCGACATCGTCATCGACGCCCGCAATCCCGCCGTGGTGACCGACTATGACATCCGCCTGTCACCGACGCCGATGGGCAAGCTGCTCGCGGGCTTCGGCGTTTCGGACAACGGCACGACCGGAACGGTCAAGGCCCGCATCAAGCTGCGCGGAACCGGTAACACACTGCGCGACTCGCTCGGCTCCGCCAATGGGCGGATGGCCTTCACCCTGCCGCGCGGCACTTTCTGGACCCAATATGTCCAGCTGTCCGAGTTCGACATCGGGACGTTCGTCCAGAAGATGTTCGAGGACAAATTGAAGAAGCCGGTCGAGATCAATTGCGGGCTGATCGCCTTCACGGTGCGCGACGGCGTCGCCGCAGCCGACCCGGTGCTGATCGACACGAGCAAGAATGTCATGGTGGCGAAGGGTGGCTTCAGCTTCAAGGACGAGTCGCTCGACATGAACTTTCGCGCGGACAGCAAGAAGTTCAGCCTGTTCTCCGGACAGTCACCGGTCGGCATCAAGGGCTATTTCGCGCAGCCCGGCATCGACGTGATCAGCCCCGAGCTGCTCGCGCGCGGCGGCACCGCGATCGCGCTGGGTGCGGTCGCCACGCCCTTTGCAGCGCTGCTGGCCTTCGTCGATCCGGGCGACGCCAAGTCCGCTGCCTGCGGTCCGATTCTCGACGGTGCGCGGGCAAGCGCGATGCGCACCGCCAAAGGCAAGCCGCGCAAGGACATCGGCAGCGAGCGCGACAATGCGAAACAGGCCGGCGACCGCAAGCAGCCCAAGCCTCGTGCCAAATCGCTGATCGACTGAAGCCGCGCGCCGCGCCTCAGTTGAGGTGGGCGGCGATCGCCTCGATCAGACGTTCGTCGCCAGCCGCGATCACCTCGCCGGGGCTGTCGGCGTCGAGCGGGCGCCCCTGCCAGTCGGTCATCCGTCCGCCCGCGCCTTCGACGACCGGGATCAGCGCGGCGAAATCGTAAAGCTTGAGTCCGGACTCGATCACCGCATCGAGATGCCCCGACGCGACCAGCCCGTAATTGTGGCAGTCGCCACCCCAGAGCGTGTCCCCCGCCGCACCGCTCGCGCGCAGGAATCGATCGAGGTCGCCTGCAGGGAAGGCCGCCGGAGAGGTGGTCCCGATATGCGCTGCATCCAGCCGCGCGCAGTTGCGGGTGGCTGCGATCGCCCCGTTGAACAGCGTCGGCCGGCCGGCCGCGCCCACCCAGCGGTCGCCAATGATCGGCTGGTCGATCACACCCAGAACCGGCCGGTTCGCCTCGACCAGCGCGATCAGCGTCCCGAACAGCGGCCGCCCGGCTACGAAGGCGCGGGTGCCGTCGATCGGATCGAGCACCCAGACCCGCTCGGCATCCTCGCGCTCGCGCCCATATTCCTCGCCGATGATCCCATCCCGCGGCCGCTCGACCGCCAGGATCGCTCGCATCGCCGCCTCCGACGCGCGATCGGCCTCGGTTACCGGCGAGGCATCGGCCTTGGTCTCGCGGTTGAACCGCGCACGGAAGAAGGGGCGAATGGCGGCGCCGGCTGCCTCGGCCAGCCGCTCCGCGAGGCGGATATCGTCTTCGGTCATGACAGCGACCTAAACCCGGAGCGGGCAGGACGGAAGCGCTTTGCGGCGACAATCCGCTGCACGATGAGCGGCGCTTGCCGAGGGATAGGAATTAGCTATATACTTAGCCAGGAGGCACATATGGCCCAATTTTCGGTTCACGACGCAAAGACCAACCTGTCGCGGCTCATCGCCGATGCCCTCGCGGGCAACGACGTGGTGATCGCGCGCGGCAATGTGCCGGTCGTCCGCCTCGTGCCGGTAAACCCGCGTGGGCGTCGTTGCTTCGGGGCGCTCAAGGGGAAGATCGCCATCGATTCCCGCTTCGACGAGCCGTTGCCCGAGGAGGAACTGAGCGGCTGGAATCCCGCTTGAAGCTACTGCTCGACACCCATGCGCTGATCTGGTGGCTCGCCGGTGACGAGGCTCTGAGCCGCCATGCCCGTGAGGCGATTGCGGACGAGAACAATGGCGTGGCTGTCAGCGCGGCTTCGGCCATGGAGATCGCGACCAAATTTCGGATCGGCAAGCTGCCCGACGCCGTACTGCTCGCACAGGAATTCGAAGCGATCATCGCCGAACAGGGCTTTGCCGAACTCCCGATCAGCGTACGCCACGCCCGCTTGGCAGGCGAAATGAACATCGCTCATAAGGACCCGTTTGATCGCCTCCTGATCGCCCAGGCGCTGTCGGACGACATGTTTCTGATATCGAACGAGGCCCTGTTCGATGGCTTTTCCGTCAAGCGGCTCTGGTGACGCGGGCCAGCGCTCATGGCACTGCAGATTCCAGGCGAAAAGGAGACGATTCATGACCACCCCACCCGGCTTCGCCACCGTCACGCCTTATATGTTCGCCGACGATGCCACTGCTCTTCTCGACTTCCTGACCGAGGGGCTCTGCGGGGAGGTCGTGCAGGTCGTCCGCCGGCCCGACGGGTGCATCGCCAATGCGCAGGTGCGGATCGGCACGGCCTGCATCATGCTCAGCGAGGCCAGTGCGGAATGGCCCGCCATGCCGGCGTCCTATTATCTCTATGTCGACGATGCCGACGCCAGCGTAGCCCGCGCTGTCGCGGCCGGGGGCACGGTGGAGATGGCGGTCGCCGACATGCCTTATGGCGACCGGCAGGGCGGCGTACGGGATCGGCACGGCAATATCTGGTGGATATCGCAGCGGCTGGTCGAGGGCCCCTATAGCTAGGCGTCGAGCCTAATCCGCAGAACGTCGCGTCGGCCTGCAGGCCGACTGATCCTGATCCCAGCGCGCGTCGCCCGCCGACGGCAGGCGCGGACCGGGATCGGAATCGGGTGTTCGCCTGCCCTCGGCTTTGAAGGCGAAGGGGATATTGTCGTCGAAGCCGGACAGATAGGCGTTCATCGTGGCGACCTGTTCGGCGGTCACCTCCGCCTGCTCGACGCGATGGCTCGCCACCACCGTCATGACCCCGTCGCGGACGTCGGTTCGACGCCAGTAGAGATTCTCGCCCAGCTGGGTTCGCATCGGCACCGCGCTGCTGGCCCAATGCCAGCCGGGCTCCTCGGGCGGCAGCCTGATGCTGGTCACGCTGCAGGAGAAGAAGGAACCTTCGGTCGTCCAGGGGATGCTCCGATCCTGCGGGTGCGGCCGGCGCCGGGGTTTCGGCGCCTCGAAGCCGACCCAGGGGATTTCGAGCATGGGCTCGGTCCCCGCAACCTGTTCCCAGGCGGGATGCCCCTGCCCTTCCACCCGCATGGTGAGGACGTTGGCCCGCTCGTCATAGCTCCACGACACTGTCGATGTCGCAAGCCAGGCAAAGGATTTCTGCCATAGGCTCTTCAACGAACGATCATTGGCCGCCTCGTCGCCGCCCGAGAGACGTGAGAGCATGTCGAGGGCGGCTTCCCCCCGATAGTGGGTCCGCGCCTTCAGGCGCGCCAGCCCGCCCGGCCCGGCCGAGGCATCGATCTCGACCAGTTCGAGCGGCTCGGGCCAATCAGGTGCTTTGGACGTCACCGGTTCCAGGTCTGCGCCCACGGCCCGCACGGGCAGCGCCCAGTGGAAATCCGGCTGGGGCAACTGATCGAGATAGCGATCCCCCGAGCGCGTCCCGTCGAGCAGATAAGAGGCGCCGCCGATGCGCGCCCGCACGAGCACATGATCGAACAAGGCCGGACTGGGCAGAAACTGATCGAGCCCGTCATCGTCATCGGTGTTGACGAGAACCGGCTCGGCGTCGATCCCCAGCGCGCGCAACAGGGCGCTCAGCAGGACCGTCTTAGCCTTGCAGTCGCCGAAGCGACGTTCCCACGTCTCGGCAACCGAGGCGGGCCGGAAATTGCCGCCGTCGAGCCCGACATAGACATAGCGTATCTCGTCTTGCACCAGCCGCAGCGCCGCCTGCGCCCGTTCGGCGGGGTCCCCGGTCGCGGCGGCGATCCGGGCGACTTCGGCCTGGAGAGGCGAGTCGGCTGGAATGACCGACACCTTATCGTAGAGCGGCGCCATGCGCCGTGACACTTCACGCCAGTCCTTGAATTCCGAATAGCCGACCGTCCGGCGTATATTGTAGCGGCCCGGCGCGCCGTCATTCAGGATCACGCCCGACGGATCGCGCAATTCATAGCTGATCACCGTCTCGGTCGCCGTGCGGACGGGCACCGCCTGGGGAAGGTCGCGCGAGGCCTGCCAGCGCATCGGCCGTCCGTTCGACCAGCGCAGCGTGAAGCGGAAGGCGCCGGGCATGGCTTCGTCCATCATGGAGCCGAAGCCGAAACCATGCTCGCCCAGCGTCGGATCCCGGTCGGTCGTCGTGTAGGCGAACTCCACCTCGTCGCCGATGCGCAGGCCCGGCGCCTGCAGCACCGCCGTCAACATCCCGTCGAGCATCGACTCCTCGAGCCCATCCTCGCGCTGGAGCACCTGAAAGCGATTGGCCTTGAGAAGATCGACCGACTGTCCGTCGCGAACCAGACGGGCGGTGTGGATCGTGGCGCTCCCGCTGGACGGGTTCCACATCAGGGACATCTTGCCGAAGCTCAGTCCGTCGGACTTCAAGATTTTCACCCGATAGGCGCTGTAAATTTCCTCCCCCTTATCGGTGATGCGCACCTGCCCATCCTGATAGACCAGCCGATAGGCCGCATCGGGAGGCGCGCGACCGGTGGTCGGCGGGGGCGGCGGTGCGATCCAGCTCGCGGCCGGACCATAAGCCAGTTCGGCACCGGCAGGTGCCGCCCATGCCGACAGCGGGCATGCGCCGCCTGCCAGGACGGCTGCGGCTATAAGGGTCGGGATAACTCTGCTCATAGTTCGTCCGCCTGCAGAGGAAAGCGCCGCGTTCCGCCGGCGCGGCGGATCGCCGCCTGCACATCCGGCCGCTGTTTCAGGACGGGCAGCGCCCTTTCGAGCGGCAGCAGCGGCATTGACGCATGAGCGGCGTCATAGTCGCTGAGCAGCAACAACATCCCGGCCCGTTCCGCCGGGTCGTCGAGCCCGGTCACGAGAGCGGCGGCAGCTCCGTCCAGATCCCCGGCACAGGCGAGCAGGTGCAGCAAGGCGAGAGGATGCTCGGTCGCATGCGACCTGGCATAGGCGATGTCGTCGGCCAGCCCGGCGCGGTCGCCGGATAGCGCACGGGCGCAGCCCTGACCTGCACGAAGCTCCATGAGGCCGAACGCACTGAGATCCTTATTGTCCAGTCCCACCGTCTTCGCCGCCGCGAGCGCAGCTGCCGGCTGGCCATAGCGAACATGGAGGAAGACGAGGTTGATGCCCTGGTCGACATTGGGGCCGCCATCCTGTGAAGCTCCGAGGCCACGGGCCAAGGCGGCGACCGCCTGTTCGGGCCGGCCGGCTCTCCGCAAATTGCGCGCCATCTCGTCCCAGAACCAGCGTGTCTGCACGTCCCTATCGGAATAGGATCCGGCCAACGCGCCTTCGGGCGCAAAGGCCTCGAGCGTGGCGACCGCTTCCTCTGGCCGGCCAAGCCTGCGCAGATGCTGCGCAATGGCCACGACCGCGCCGAGCGAATGCATATGGCTTGCCGCAATTTCGCGGGCTCGCTCAAGCTCGCGCTCCCGCGCCGCGCGAAAGTCGATATCGGCCGGAAGCAGCGGCGCCAGATTCGGGTGGACCGCCGCCTGCATCAACAGATCGCCCTCCTCGATCCGCTGCAGCAGGACGCCCGCCGTCCTCTGGTCGCCCGCCTGAGCGAGTCTTTCGGCTCGCTGGAACAGATAATAGCCCTTGCCGCCCAGGGGATCGTCAGGCTGATAGGTGGAGTCGGTCAGAACGACGAGGAGCCGATCGAGCAGATCGGGCTTGCCGGCCTCCTCGACCAGATGGTGGACATCGTCGATCGACCCGAGCGGCATCGCGTCCAGTGCCGCCGGATTGGTCGCCGCCATGCCCTCCATCGTGGCGACCGCGCCGGCGGCATCGTCGCGCTTCAGATCGGACCAGAGCCGGAGGCCCCAGAGGAAGCCCACCCTCGTGTCCAGCGGACTGCCGAGCAGCGCATAGCGTTGCATCGCCGCCTCATCGGCCAACGCCTCGCCGCAGTTTGCCCCCAGTTGCGCGGTCGAGAAGCGTACCGACGGATCGAGCGCCGCAAAGGCCGGATCGCGGACAGCCTTGTCGAACAGCTTCAACGCACCGGCGCAGTCGTCGGCCGAGACGCGTTCTGTGGCCTGCCGCAGCATCGGCATCAGATCGGTACCGGCACGCGCCGCAACCGGTGAAGCCGCTGCGGCCAGCGCGAGCAGGATCGCGGTCAGGCGCCCCACCCCGCGCGGACTCGATGACGACAACAGGCAGGATCGCTCCCGCATAGACACCCCCCTCGTCCGCTACGGAAAGGCGAACGAGGGACCAGTCTATGCAAAACAGGTCCGGACTACGAGCTACGTAATGATCCGAAACGGCGCGATCACCCGAAGCGCCCGGACCGCCTTCCGATCAGTCGAACAGGCTGGAAACCGAGCTTTCGTCGGCGATGCGCTTGATCGCCTCACCGAGCAGCGGGGCGATCGTGAGGTGGCGGATCTTGCTCGCTTCGGCAACGGCCGGGGTCGCGCCGATCGAATCGGTGATGACCAGTTCGAGCAGCTCCGACTTCTCGACGCGGGCGACGGCGCCGCCCGACAGCACGCCATGGCTGACATAGGCGACGACGTCCTCGGCTCCCGCCTTGCGCAGCGCGGCTGCGGCATTGCAGAGCGTGCCCGCCGAATCGACGATGTCATCGACGAGGATGCAGAAGCGGCCCGACACGTCGCCGATGATGTTCATCACCTCCGATTCGCCCGGCCGTTCGCGGCGCTTGTCGACGATCGCCAGCGGCGCGTTGTCGAGGCGCTTGGACAGCGCGCGGGCGCGTACCACACCGCCGACGTCGGGTGACACCACCATCAGGTTGCGGCCCGCGAAGCGCGCATGGATGTCGGCCGACATCACCGGTGCGGCATAGAGATTGTCGGTCGGGATATCGAAGAAGCCCTGGATCTGCCCTGCGTGCAGATCGACCGACAGGACGCGGTTGGCGCCGGCGGTCTCGAGCAGGTTGGCGACCAGCTTGGCCGAGATCGGGGTGCGCGGGCCGGGCTTCCGGTCCTGCCGGGCATAGCCGAAATAGGGGATGACGGCGGTGACGCGCTTGGCCGACGCGCGCTTCAGCGCATCGATGCAGATCAGCAGCTCCATCAGATTGTCGTTCGCCGGATAGCCGGTCGACTGGATCACGAACACGTCCTCGCCGCGAACATTCTCGTGGATCTCGACGAAAACTTCTTCGTCGGCGAAGCGGCGGACGCTCGCCTCCGTCAGCGGCAGTTCGAGATAGGAGGCGATCGCCTTGGCGAGCGGCTGGTTCGAATTGCCGGTCAGAAGCTTCATAGATCTATCCCCGTTCGGGCGGTGTGGGCGGAAGACTCGGGGGCTCTTAGTCGCAAGGTGCCCTTGGGGGAAGAGGGTGGCTGAACCGATCATATCCGCCTAAGAGCCCGCCATGGTCGTCACCCGCTTCGCTCCCTCCCCCACCGGCCGGCTGCATGTCGGCAACATCCGCACCGCACTCCACAACTGGATGTGGGCGCGCGCCAATGGGGGCCGCTTCCTGCTACGGCTCGACGACACCGATGCCGAGCGTTCGACCGAGGAGAACGTCGTCGCGATCCGCGACGATCTCGCCTGGCTCGGCCTTTCGCCCGATGGCGAGGCGCGGCAGTCCGACCGTTTCGCGCTGTATGAGCGCCGTTTCGAGGAACTGCGCGCGCTGGGCCGGGTCTATCCCTGCTACGAGACCGCCGAGGAGCTGGAACTCAAGCGCAAGATTCTGGCCGGCCGGGGTCTGCCGCCGATCTACGACCGCGCCGCGCTGGAGCTCGACGATACGAAGCGGGCCGCACTCGAAGCCGACGGCCATCGGCCGCACTGGCGTTTCCTGCTCGACCATGAGGAGCCGATCCGCTGGGACGACCTGATCAGGGGACCGCAGCATCTCGATCCGAGCCGCCTGTCCGACCCGGTCATCCGGCGCGCCGACGGAAGCTGGCTCTACATGTTGCCCAGCGCGATCGACGATATCGACATGGGCATCACCCATGTCGTGCGCGGCGAGGACCATGTCACGAACACCGGTCTGCAATTGCAGATGTTCTCCGCACTCGGCGCGACGGCGCCCGCCTTCGCGCACGAAGCCTTGCTGGTCGGCAGCGAGGGCAAGCTGTCGAAGCGGCTCGGTTCGCTCGGCTGCGACGCGTTTCGCGAGGAAGGGATCGAGCCGATCGCACTGATCGCGCTGCTCGGACGGATCGGCACCAGCCTGCCGGTGGAGCCGGTCGCCTCGCCCGACGCGCTGTTCGCCGATTTCGACTTCGCCCGCTTCGGTCGCGCCCCTGCGCGCTTCGATCTGGATGAACTCAAGGCGCTGAACGCGCGCATCCTGCACCTGCTCGACCATGCGGCGGTGGCGGAGCGACTTCCGGTGGGCATGGATGCCACGGCCTGGCAGGCGATCCGACCCAATCTGACCCGGCTGTCCGACGCCGCCGACTGGTGGGGCGTGGTCGAGGGTGCGGTGGAGAGTGCGCTGGGCGACGAGGATCGCGCCTTCGTGCTTCGGGCGGCCGAGGTGGCGGAGAGTATAGCCTGGGATACGGGCGTCTGGAAGGCACTGACCAGCCAGTTGAACGCTGCCACCGGGCGCAGGGGCAAGGCGCTGTTCCTGCCGCTGCGGCTCGCGCTCACCGGCCGCGAACATGGGCCGGACATGAACGCGCTGCTTCCGCTGATCGGCCGCGATCGGGCGATCGCGCGGCTGCGCTCCGCCGGAGCCTGAGCCCCGGCGCACGCTTTCGTCGTCAGAAGCGGTTCGACGGCGCGATCAGTCCGACCAGCAGGTAGAGCAGGATCGTCGAGCCGACGCCGCAGAGCGTCAGCAGGACAGCCGCGACACGGATCAACGAAAGATCGATCCCGCTATAGTCGGCAAGACCGGCGCATACGCCCATGATCTTGCCCTGGCTCTTGTTGAGGCGGAAGCGGTCGGTGCGGACGGACATGGCAATTTCCTTTGCTTGGCAGGACGGGTCAGAGGAGGACGGGGCGCTCGGCCGACGTCGGCGTCGCGGAGCAGAAGCAGTTCGCATTCGCCGGTCCCAGCGCCGTCGCCAGACAGGCAAGGCTGAAGAGCAGCGCACCGCCGACAGCGAGCAGGAAACGCCGTGCGTCGCTCATCTCGGTGTTGGTGTCGAACATGGTCAGGCTCCCTTTGATCGGCCCCCTCGGCCGGATGCCTGAAGCTTTGCAGGAGGCGTGCCAAATGCCCCGAGCCAGGAAATTCGGGGTGGAAATCTCGATCAAGGCCAGACAACCTCGAAAGATACGCCATTTTTCTGGAAAAATCGCCAACGAACGGCACATAGGCCCGGATCATGTTTCGCAGTTCGGAGGTTATGGATCCCCGCCTTCGCGGGGATGACGCGAGGGCAGCCGGCAGCCGGTGGCCAGCGTCCTGGTCGGTGGCAGACATCGGGCGATGCTGACCGCGCCGACCGGTTCCGGCGCCCGCCATTCCGGGCGCCGGGCTGGCGCAGCGAGCACGCCTCGCCTATCTTGGCTCCATGGCCATTTTCCCCCGCCCGTCGACCCCGCGCGCTTTCCTCTCCGATCTCAAGGCCTTTTGGGGCCAGCAGGAACGGCACAAGCTGCTGATCGCGGTGATATCGGCGCTGATGCCGATGATCATCGTCTGGGGTTTCTACGTCGATTCGAAGACCGAAAAGCCGAAGGCGCAAGTGATCTTCGTCGAAAGCTGGCCGTCCAGCCGCACCGATGCCGAGATCGAAAAGCAGAATATCGCTGACCAGAAGGTCCGCGACGCCCGGCGCAAGGAGAAGCAGGAAGAATATCGCCGCCTCGCCGACAAGCTGGGCATCGACTATTGATCGCCACGCGCGAAGACGACCGCCGATGGATGATGGCAGCGATATCGCTTGCCGGACGGGGACGGGGTCGCACCGCCCCCAATCCCAATGTCGGCTGCATCATCGTCCGTGGCGGGCGCGTGATCGGACGCGGCGTGACACAGACCGGCGGCCGCCCCCATGCCGAAGCCCAGGCCCTCGCTATGGCGGGCAATGTCGACGGCGCTACCGTATATGTCACGCTGGAGCCCTGCGCTCATGCCTCCTCACGAGGGCCCGCCTGCGCCGACCTGATCGTGGCGGCGTCGCCCGCGCGGGTCGTCGTTGCGCTGACCGACCCCGATCCGCGCACCAACGGCCGGGGGATCGCCCGGCTGCAGGCTGCGGGCATAGCGGTGACGACCGATGTGGCGACAGCGGAGGCTCGCCGGTCGATGGCTGGCTTCCTTGCCCGCCAGGCATCGAACCGGCCCCATGTCACGCTCAAGCTGGCGACATCGCTCGACGGGTGTATCGCGCTCGCGGACGGGAGCAGCCGCTGGATCACCGGCGCCGCCGCCCGGGCGCATTGCCATGTCGAGCGCAGCCGCCACGAGGCGATACTGGTCGGTCGCGGTACTTTCGATGCGGACGCACCGCGGCTCGACGTTCGGCTGCCGGGCCTCGCCGAGCGCAGCCCGCGACGCCTGCTGCTGACGCAGGGCGCGGCGCCCGAAGGCTGGACCGCCATCGCGCGGCCCGAAGCGATAACGGAGCTCGACGGGATCGATCATCTGTTCGTCGAAGGCGGGGCTGCGACGGCCGCGGCCTTCCTGCGCGCGGATCTCGTCGACCGGCTGCTGCTCTACACCGCACCGATCCTGATCGGCGGCGGCCGGCCGGCGATCGCGGATATCGGCCTCGGCGATCTCGCATCGGCACATGGCCGCTGGTGCATGACCGACACGCGCATGCTTGGCAGGGACCGCCTCACCATCTACGAACGCTGCTGACATGTTCACCGGAATCATCACCGACATCGGCACCATCGTCGCGACCGAGCAGCGCGGCGACCTTCATGTGCGCATCGCCTGCTCCTACGACACGGGCTCGATCGACATCGGTGCCTCGATCGCCTGTTCGGGCGCGTGCATGACGGTGGTCGAACTCGGACCCGACTGGTTCGCCATCGACATCAGCGGCGAAAGCGTATCGCGCACCGCAGCCGACCGCTGGGTGACCGGTCGCAAGCTCAACCTCGAACGCTCGCTCAGGCTGGGCGACGAACTGGGCGGCCACATCGTGACCGGCCATGTCGACGGCGTGGGTATGGTCGCGTCGATCAGCACCGACGGCGATTCGAAGCGCTTCGAGATTCGCGCACCGGCCGAGCTCGCTCCCTATCTGGCGGAGAAGGGTTCGATCACGGTCGACGGCGTCTCGCTGACGGTCAACACGATCACCGACCAGCCCGACGGCAGCACTCTGTTCGGCCTGAACATCATCCCGCACACCGCTGCGGTGACGACGATCGGCCTGCTTGAAGTCGGCGACAGCGTAAATCTCGAGATCGACGTGCTGGCCCGTTATCTGCGGCGCATGGAGCAGCTCCGCACCCTGGCCTGACGAGAGTATCACATTTCAATGTGATTTAATCGTTGCGATGTCATCTTGATGTGATATCGCCGCACCTATGAGCACCGAACTGATCGATCGCATCCGCCATGCCGTGTCCGAACGCGGCGTTTCCCGTTCCGGCCTGGCCCGCGCTGCCGGGCTTCACCCCAATTCGCTGCGGTCGCTCGACGACCCGGACTGGAATCCCACGGCGGACACGCTCAAGAAGCTCGAGCGTTACCTCTCCTATTCGGGCCTGTCGCCGATCGAGGAGATCATCGATGAGGCGCGCAACGGCCGCATGTTCATCCTCGTCGACGATGAGGATCGCGAGAATGAGGGCGACCTCATCATCCCCGCACAGATGGCGACCCCCGACGCGATCAACTTCATGGCGAAATATGGTCGCGGGCTGATCTGCCTGTCGATGACCAAGGAGCGGGTCGACCAGCTCGGCCTGCCGCTGATGAGCCGCAACAACGGCACCCGCCACGAAACCGCCTTCACCGTCTCGATCGAGGCCCGCGAGGGCGTTACGACCGGCATATCCGCCGCCGACCGCGCACGCACCGTGGCGGTCGCGATCGACGCGTCGAAGGGGCCCGAGCATATCGTGACCCCCGGCCATGTCTTCCCGCTGGTCGCCAAGCCCGGCGGCGTGCTGATCCGCGCGGGGCATACCGAAGCTGCGGTCGACGTTGCCCGCCTCGCGGGGCTCAACCCCTCGGGCGTGATCTGCGAGATCATGAACGATGACGGGACGATGGCGCGGATGGACTCGCTGGTCGAGTTCGCCCGCACCCACAAGCTCAAGATCGGTACGATCCGCGACCTGATCGCCTATCGCCGCAAGCACGACCATCTGGTCGAGAAACGCACCGAGACGCGCTTCACCAGCCGCTGGGGCGGCGAGTGGAAGCTGACCACCTTCTACAACAAGGCGACCGGGACCGAGCAGACCGCGCTGGTTATGGGCCATATCGATCCGGACAAGCCGACGCTGGTCCGCATGCACCTGCTCAACCCCTTCGCCGACATCTATGGCGAGAAGGGCCCGCGCAGCGACCTGATCGAACGCTCGATGGAGATGATCGCCCAGGAAGGCGCCGGCGTGATCGTCATCCTCAACCGCCCGATGAGCGGCTGGATGACCCGCGCGGTCGAGGCGCGCGAGACCGGTGACACATCGGCGATGGACGAGCTGCGCGATTATGGCGTGGGTGCGCAGATCCTGACCGAACTCGGCGTGCAGGACATGATCCTGCTCACCAATTCGCACCACACGCTGATTGCGCTGGACGGCTATGGTCTGTCGATCGTAGGCGAGCGGCCCATTCCCGCCGCCTGACAGGAGCTAGACCATGGCCAAGATCCTCATCGTCGAAGCGCGCTTCTACGATCATCTGAACGACATGCTCCTCGACGGCGCGCGCACCGCGATCGAGGAAGCGGGCCACCGCCACGAGACGGTCACCGTACCGGGCGCGCTCGAAATCCCCGGCGCCATCGCGATGGCGGCGGAGAGCGGTCGTTATGACGGCTTCGTCGCGATCGGCGTCGTGATCCGGGGCGAGACCTATCATTTCGAGGTGGTCTCGAACGAAAGCGCACGCGGCCTGATGGCGCTGTCGATGGACGGTATCGCGATCGGCAACGGCATCATCACCGTCGAGAACGAAGCCCAGGCGCTCGCCCGCGCCCGCCGGTCGGAAAAGGACAAGGGCGGCGAAGCAGCCAAGGCCGCGCTGCGCATGCTGGAACTGCGCGAGACATTCGGCGCCTGACCCGACCGAAACTGGTCGCCGGTCGCCGACGCGGCGCACCCGCGATCCGGTCTTTCCCTTGCCGCGGCGGAAGATGATGGTCACCCGATGAGCAGCGCGTCGCCCGCCAATCCCCCCGTTGCACGCGCCTATGCCGCGATGGTGATCGCGAATCTCGCGCTCGCCTTCGGGCCGTGGTTCGTCCGCCTCGCGGACACCTCATCGATCGCATCAGCCTTCTGGCGGCTGGCGCTCGCCTGCCCACTGCTGTTCGTGATGACCCGGATCGCCAGACAGCCGATCCCCCGCCTGTCGCTCGGCATGATCGGGACGATCGCGATCGGTGGCCTGTTCTTCGCGGCCGACCTCGGCGCCTGGCATGTCGGCATCCACCACACCAAGCTCGCCAACGCGACCCTGTTCGCCAATCTCGCCGGCTTCCTGCTGCCTGCCTTCGCCCTGATCGCGACGCGCAAGCTGCCCGACCGCATGCAGGCATTCGCCTTGCTGCTGGCGGCAATCGGCACTGCACTGCTGCTAGGCCGGTCCTATCAGCTTGAAAGACGCTACTTGACCGGCGACCTGCTCTGCATCCTCGCCGGGCTCCTGTACACCGGCTACATCATCGCCCTGTCGAAGGCGCGGGGCATGCTGCAGCCTATGCCGGTGCTGCTAATCTCTACGATGGCTGGCATGCTGCCGCTGCTGCTGTTCGCCTGGTTCGACGGCGGCCCGATCCTGCCGCGAGACTGGACACCACTTCTGCTGCTGGCGATCGGCAGTCAGGTCGTCGGGCAGGGCCTGATGGTCTATGCGATCGGCCATCTGCCGCCGCTGGTAATCGGGATCGGCCTGCTCATCCAGCCCTTCATCGCTGCCCTTATCGGCAGCGTGCGTTATGGCGAGATGTTGGGCATTCTCGATCTCGCCGGAGGTCTCGCCATCTGCGCGGCCCTGGTGCTCGTCCGGGCCGGTGGTACTGGTCAGCATACGCTCGAAAAGCTAAGGGAACAGCCATGATTACTGCCGCCGACATGACCCTCGACGAGCTTCGGCTGGCCTTGGCCGAGCGCCTGCCCACCCATGCCGTCTTCGACGGCTGGAGCGCCACCGCGCTCGCCAATGCCGCAGAGGAGCTCGACGTCCCCGCCGACCGTGCCGCCCTGTGTTTCCCCGGTGGCGCTATCGAGATGATCGACGCCTGGTTCGCCACCATCGACGCGGCGATGACGGAGCAGCTCCAGCCGCTCGACCTCGGCGCGATGAAGATACGTGACCGTATCCGCACCGCCCTGCTCGTCCGGCTCGACGAAGCCACCCGCCAGCCCGACGCCCTGCGCCGCGCGATCACCCAGCTTGCGCGTCCGCGCCACGCAGCGCGCGCGGTCAAGCTGGCCTGGCGCGCGGCCGATTCGATGTGGCGCGCGATCGGTGACACCAGCGTCGATATCGCCTGGTACAGCAAGCGGACGACGCTGGCCGCGCTCTATACCTCGGTTCTGACCGCCTGGATGGACGACGACAGCGAGGATTTCGCCGACACGCGCGCCTTTCTCGATCGCCGGATCGACGATGTGATGCGGTTCGAGAAATTCAAGGCCAGGCTGAAACCCGAGCCCGACCGGCATTTTAGCCCGGTCCGCTTCCTGGGGCGGCTGCGATACCGCCTCCAGGCCTGATCGGATAGCTTATTTTGCCATGGGGGATGGCAATGACGCAGGCTTATTGATAATCACTCGCATCATGGATGTGGATGCAGAGACGATGAGCCTCGACAGGCTGCCGCTGGGAACCGGTGGCGCCATCATCGGGGTGCGCTGGGACCAGCTCGACGAGCGCGACGCGCGCCGCCTGCGCGAGTTGGGCGTGGACGAGGGCGTTTCGGTCGAGAAACTGCACAAGGGGCCGTTCGGCGCCGATCCCATCGCCTGCCGCATCGGCCGCATGACCGTCGCGCTGCGCAGCATCCAGGCTTCGGCCATCCTCGTCGGGCCTCGATCGGCATCATGACGCCGACCCCGCTGATCGCGCTCGCCGGCAACCCCAATGCCGGCAAGAGCGCCCTGTTCAACGCCCTTACCGGCGCCCGACAGAAGGTCGGCAATTATCCCGGCGTGACGGTGGAGCGGAAGTCGGGACGGATGGCACTCGACGATGGCCGCCCGCTCGAGTTGCTCGACCTGCCCGGCACCTACAGCCTGACGCCATCGAGCCCCGATGAAGCCGTCACCCATGATGTACTGCTCGGCAGACAGCGGGGCGAGCGCCTGCCCTCTGCCCTGCTCGTGGTCGTCGACGCGACCAATCTCGACAATCATCTGCGCTTCGCGCTGCAGCTGATCGACCTCGGCCTGCCGACGGTGATCGCGCTCAACATGGTCGACATGGCCGAACGCGACGGCCTGCGCATCGACGCCGACCGGCTCTCGGCCGAACTCGGCGTGCCGGTCATCCCGACCGTCGCCGTCCGTCGGAAGGGCATAGACGAACTCAAGGCTGCGCTCGGCGGTATGGCGGCGACGCAGGCGAGCCGGCCGGTCCGCGAACCTTCGAACGACCATGACGCGCTGGTCGCGCTCCAGCGGCGCGCGCGCGCGATCGCCGCCGCCGCGACGACCGAGGAGAATTTCCGCCTGCGCTGGACGCACCGCGCCGATGCGGTCGCGCTGCATCCGGTGATCGGCCCCGTCCTGCTCGCGACGATCCTGTTCGTGATGTTCCAGGCGGTCTTCGCCTGGTCTGCAGCGCCCGCCGATGCGATCGACGGCGCCTTCGTCGCCTTGCAGGGCGTGGTCAACGACCGGATGGCCGATGGCTTCGTGCGATCGCTGATCGCCGAAGGGCTGATCGCCGGTGTGGGCGCGGTGATCGTGTTCCTGCCGCAGATTCTGATCCTTTTCCTGTTCATCCTGCTGCTCGAAGCGTCGGGCTATATGGTCCGCGCAGCGTTCATCATGGACCAGCTGATGGCGCGCGTCGGCCTGTCGGGCCGGGCCTTCATCCCGCTCCTGTCCTCCTTCGCCTGCGCCATTCCGGGAATCATGGCGACGCGGACCATCGACGATCCCAAGGACCGGCTGACGACGATCCTGATCGCGCCGCTGATGACCTGTTCGGCGCGCCTGCCGGTCTATGCCGTGATCATCGCGGCCTTCATCCCCGAGCGGACCGTCGGGCCCGGCATCGGCTTGCAGGGCCTCGTCCTCTTCTGCCTCTACATCGCCGGCATCGCCGGCGCGATGCTCGCCGCCTTCATTCTGCGTCGGACGGTGACCAAGGGGCCGGCCCCCGGCTTCCTGATGGAGATGCCGCGCTACCAGATGCCGATCCTGCGCGACGTGCTGCTGGGCCTTTGGCAGCGGGCGATCATCTTCCTGCGCCGCGCGGGCACCATCATCGCCGCGACGACCGCCGTCCTGTGGCTGCTCGTCTCCTACCCCAAGGCGCCTGCGGATTATGCACAGCCGACGATCGACTATTCGGTCGCGGGCCGGATCGCAGGTGCCCTGGAGCCAGTTTTCGCACCGGTGGGGTTCAACCGGGACATGGCACTGGCGCTGATCCCCGCGATGGCCGCGCGCGAGGTCGCCGTTTCGGCGCTCGCCACCGTCTATGCCGTCGATGCCGAGGATGAGGCGGTGCAGGAGCAGTCGCTGGTCGAACGCCTGCAGGGCCGATGGTCGCTGCCGACCGCTTTGGCCTTCCTCGCCTGGTTCGTCTTCGCGCCGCAATGCGTGTCGACGATCGCGGTCGTGCGGCGCGAGACGAACAGCTGGAAATGGACCGGCTTCATGCTGGCCTATTTGTTCGGTCTGGCTTACATCGCGGCAGGCGCTACCTATTGGAGCGCGCTAGCTTTAGGTTTGTAGGGAGGCCCGCGTGGCAGGCAGCGTTAACAAGGTGATCCTCGTCGGCAATCTCGGTCGCGACCCGGAAAGCCGCTCCTTTGCCAATGGCGGCAAGGTGGTGAACCTGCGCATCGCCACGTCGGAGCAGTGGAAGGATCGCAGCACCGGAGAACGTCGCGACAAGACCGAATGGCATTCGGTCGCGATCTTCAACGAGGCGCTGGCCGGCGTCGCCGAGCGCTATCTGCGCAAGGGCAGCAAGGTCTATCTCGAGGGGCAGCTCCAGACCCGCAAATGGACCGACCAGCAGGGCCAGGAGCGCTACTCGACCGAAGTGGTCCTTCAGGGATTCAACGCGGTGATGGTGCTCCTCGATCGCCCCGATGGCGGTGGCGGCATGGGCGGCGGTGGCGGCGGCGGATCCGCTGCTGGCGGCAGCTGGGGCGACGATGACGGCTATGGCAGCAGCTTCGGTGGCGGCAGCGGCGGCGGCGGTGGCGGCTTCGGCGGCGGCAGTCGCGGCGGTGCGCCGGCAGGCGGCGGCCGCAAGTCCGATCCCTTCGATGTCGGCGACCTCGACGACGACGTTCCGTTCTAATAGCGCGGCTGCGCGACCGGTCCTGCCGATTACCCGATGAACGGTTGCCGCGCCCGGTACACCGGGCCTCTCCCCGCTTGCACGGGAAGCGGGGGAGCGTATTTTCCTGCAATGCGTGACCCCGTCCCTTTCGGTCTGGTGAGATGAGCCCCTCGCTGCCGATCCTCAGGTCGCCGCCCTTTCCCGGCACGGCCCCCGCTACGGCGGCCATCAGCCGGCGTCTTCCGCTCGCGCCGGTGCGCGACGCAATCCCTCCCCAGCTAAGCGGGCGCGCACGACTGGTCCGGGAGCGGATCGTGGAAGCGCGTATCGGTGGCCGTTTCTGGGCCGCCGGCGACGCTAATGTCTGGAACCCTGTAGCGCGCGGCGAACGACTGGCGTTCGCCGGAGACGACGAGCGCGGCCTGCTCGCGCTGATCGCCGGCGCGTCGGTCGACTGGACCAGTCCCGGCCCCTTTGCCGATGTCGCGCGCAGCACAGATCCGGACGCGCTCGATCGGGCGGTGATCCACTGGCTGATCGATAGCGTGGAGTATCGCGATCCTTATTCTGGCCGGCCGGTCGCGATCGAAGCCGCGATCGACCAGCTCGCCTTCTGGCGGCAAGTGATCGACCGCAATCGCGGGCTCGTCGCCGCAGCCGGCATCGCGCGCTGGAAGCGACGCGAGGTCGAAGCGATGCTCTGGCCCGGCGACAACCTCGTCTTCGCCGGCAATGCTGCAGACGCCGTCGAAGCCGCTTTGCGAGCGAACGGCGACATCGCGGTCTGGCCGTCAAAGGCGCCGCGCGGGCTTGCCGAGGAAGCCGCAGCCCGTGGCGTGCGCGTGCATCCAGTGGAGGACGGCTTCCTCCGCTCGGCCGGCCTGGGGAGCGACTGCCACCCGCCGCATTCGATCATCTTCGACCGTGCGGGCCTCCACCTCGACCCCAACCGCCCCTCCGACCTCGAGGCCATGATCGCAGGCCCAGCTGATCCGGCACTGCTCGCCCGTGCGGAACGGCTCATGCGGTCGCTGGTCGACGCCGGGATCAGCAAATATGCGAGCGGCGGGGATCCCTGGGAGCGGCCGGTCAAGGACCGCCGCATCGTCCTCGTGACCGGCCAGGTCGAGGACGATCTGTCGGTGCAGCTCGGCGGAGCCGGGGTCGAGGGCAATCTCGACCTGATCCGTCGCGCACGCGCGGCCGAGCCCGATGCCTGGCTCGTCTTCAAGCCGCATCCCGATGTCGACGCCGGCCATCGCCGTGGTGCGATCCCCGATGCCGTCGCTTTGCGCCATGTCGATCAGGTCGTCCGCGACGTGCCGATGGCATCGATGCTCGATGCGGTCGATGCCGTGCATGTCCTGACCTCTCTCGCGGGGTTCGAGGCACTGATTCGCGGCTGCGACGTTGTGACCCACGGCCAGCCCTTCTATGCAGGATGGGGATTGACGCGGGACCTCGCGCCGCCCATTGAGCGCAGACGGGGCCGCAACGTAACGAAGGCGCAGCTTGTGGCGGCAACTTTGATTCTCTACCCGCGCTATCTCGACCCGGTAACGAAGCTCCCCTGCCCTCCCGAAATCCTCGTGGAGCGCCTTGCAGCAGAGCCGGAACCGCGCGAGACGCTGCTGACCCGCCTGCGCCGCCTTCAGGGCCGCCTGCGCCGCACCCTCTCCGTCGCGGGAGGCCGGGCTTGAGGCTTCACGACATCGCCAAGCAGCGCTTCCTGTTCCTGCAGGGGCCGCCGGGACCCTTCTTCGACCGGCTCGGCGCATCGCTGCGCCAGCACGGCCATGCGGTCCACCGGATCAATCTCAACGCCGGCGATGTCGCCTCCTGGTCGGGTCCGGCGGTCGATTATCGCGGCACCGCAGAACGCTGGCCGAGTTTCGTCGATGATTTTCTGGTCCACCATCGGATCACCGACCTGATCCTGTTCGGCGACTGCCGGCCGCTGCACAATGCCGCACGCGGCATGGCACGGCTGCGCGGCGTGCGCGTCCATGTGTTCGAGGAAGGCTATATCCGGCCCGACTGGGCGACGCTCGAACTGGACGGCGTCAACGGGCATTCCTCGCTGCCGCGCGATCCGAACTGGTATCTGAAGGCGGCGCGCACCCTGCCGCCGCTGGCCAAGCGCCCGACCGTGCCGTCGCGTTTCCGTCGCCGGGCACAGGAAGCCACCAGCTATTATGCCCGCACCTCGCTCGGCCGCTGGCGCTTCCCGCACTACAAGTCGCACCGCGACCGCTCTGCGGTGACCGAGGCGCTCGGCTGGCTCAAGCAGTTCGCGCTGCGCAAGCTGCAGGAAGGCCGGGCCGAGAACGTCCTCGCCCAGCTCGAGGGCAAACGCTATTTCGCGCTGCCGCTGCAGCTGTCGTCGGACCACCAGATCCGCGTCCATTCGCTGTTCGGCACGATGCAGGCGGGCGCCTCCTATGTGATCGAGAGCTTCGCCCGCTCGGCGCCCGACGACACCTATCTGCTGGTCAAGGAACATCCCCTCGACAGCAGCCTGTTCAGCTGGCGTCGGTTCATCCGGCGCGAGGCGCGGCGACTGAACGTCGAGAATCGCGTGCTGTTCACCAAGGGCGGCCGGATCGACGACATCGTCGAGAATTCGCTGGGTGTCGTCACCGTCAACAGCACGACGGGCACGTTGGCGCTGGCATCGGGCATTCCGGTGATCACGCTCGGCCAGGCGGTGTACAACATCCCCGGCATCACCTTCCAGGGTCCGCTGGACAGCTTCTGGAGCGATCCGACTCCGCCAAGTGCGAAGATCTGGGACGCTTTCTCCCGCGTGCTGCAGGCGCGCTGCCTGGTCTATGGCGGCTTTGCCAGCGACGAGGGCATCGAGATGCTGGTCGAAGGATCGATCGCGCGGCTGGTCGAAGCGTCGAAGATCGTCGACATCGGCTCCTATCTGGGCGGTGCGGCACAGATCGCCGCCGAATAAGGCGCGCCTCCTGCCCGATCCGCCTCAGCGGCGGCGCATGATATATTCCTCGTCATACCAGCTGCCGACCTTGAAGCGATAGTCGCCGACCTTCTCGAACCCGCGCGCGGCATAGACCGCCTGCGCCTTGGCGTTGCCTGACCAGACGCCCAGCCACACCGGCCCGGGCCGTATCACGGCGAGATGATCGAGCGCGGCGGCGAGCAGCCCCGCGCCAAGGCGGAGCCCCTGTGCCTCTCGCAGGACGTAGAGCTGATAGAGTTCGCCGTCGCCGGGTGCGACCTCGACATGCGGCAGCTTGCAGGGCCCTACCTGCGCATAGCCGAGCAGTTCGCCGTCGCGATCCGCGACCCAGCTGCGCCGCTCTTCGTCGGACAGCTCCGCACGGACGGTATCGGCCGAATAGGCCTCCGCCTCGAAGATCGCGAGATCGGCCGGCGGATAGGGGATCGCGAAACCTTCTTCCAGGAAGGTCTGGCGAAAGGTGGTCAGCTTCAGCCGGGCGAGCGCCTCGGCATCGTCGGGCGCGGCGGGACGGATGGTGACGGTCATGTCCCTGCCTGCGATGCGGCGGCGATGCCGTCAAGCAAGCGTACGCGCCGCAAAGAAAAGGGGCGCGGAAGCCAATGCCTCCGCGCCCCGATCCCTTGTTCCTTCCGGTCCCGCAGGACCGGTCCGGATCAGCCGTTCTGGCGAGCCTTGAGGGCTTCGCCGAGAATGTCGCCGAGCGACGCGCCCGAGTCGGACGAGCCGTACTGGGCGACGGCCTGCTTCTCTTCGGCGATCTGCATCGCCTTGACCGAGAAGGTCGGCTTCTTGGAACGGTCGAAACCGGTCACCATCGCGTCGAACTTCTGGCCGACCTGGAAGCGCTCCGGACGCTGCTCGTCGCGGTCGCGGCCGAGATCGCTGCGCTTGATGAAGCCGGCTGCGCCGTCGTCACCCGCCTGCACTTCCAGACCACCGTCGGTGATCGCGAGAACGGTGACGGTAACGACCGCGCTCTTGTTGAGCTTCGAGCCATCCGAGGTCGCAGCGCCGATGCCGCCACGCTCGAGCTGCTTGATGCCGAGCGAGATGCGCTCCTTCTCGGAGTCGATGTCAAGCACGATCGCCTTGACCGTCTCACCCTTGTGATGAAGCGACAGAGCTTCCTCGCCGGTCACGCCCCAGGCGATGTCCGACATATGCACCATGCCGTCGACATCGTTGTCGAGGCCGATGAACAGGCCGAACTCGGTGGCGTTCTTGACTTCACCCTCGACGACCGAACCGATCGGATGCGCTTCGGCGAAGGCCTCCCACGGGTTGGTGATCGCCTGCTTGAGGCCGAGCGAGATGCGGCGCTTGTCGGCGTCGACCTCGAGGATGACGACTTCGACTTCCTGGCTGGTCGAGACGATCTTGCCCGGATGGACGTTCTTCTTGGTCCAGCTCATTTCGGAAACGTGGACCAGACCCTCGATGCCCGGCTCGAGCTCGACGAAGGCACCATATTCGGTGATGTTCGTCACGCGGCCCGAGAACTTGCCACCGATCGGGTACTTGGCGGATGCGCCTTCCCACGGATCGCTCTCGAGCTGCTTCATGCCGAGCGAGATGCGCTGCGTGTCCTTGTTGATGCGGATGATCTGCACCTTCACGACGTCGCCGATGTTGATCATCTCGTTCGGATGGCCGACGCGCTTGTAGCTGAGGTCGGTGACGTGCAGCAGGCCGTCGATGCCGCCCAGGTCGACGAACGCACCATAGTCGGTGATGTTCTTGACGACGCCTTCGATCACCTGGCCTTCGGCCAGCGACTGGATCAGGCCCGAACGCTGCTCGGCGCGGGTTTCTTCGAGGACGGCGCGGCGCGACACGACGATGTTGCCGCGGCGGCGATCCATCTTGAGGATCTGGAAGGGCTGCGGAATGTCCATCAGCGGGGTGACGTCGCGGACCGGACGGATGTCGACCTGCGAACCCGGCAGGAAGGCAACGGCGCCGTTGAGGTCGACGGTGAAGCCGCCCTTCACGCGGCCGAAGATAACGCCCTCGACGCGGCTCGACTGCGAGAACTCGGCTTCGAGCTTGTCCCAGGCGGCTTCGCGGCGGGCGCGGTCGCGGCTGAGCATCGCTTCGCCATGGACGTTCTCGACGCGGTCGACATAAACTTCGACTTCGTCACCGACC
Organism: Rhizorhabdus antheiae; assembly: GCF_049889055.1. Lineage (NCBI taxonomy): Bacteria > Pseudomonadati > Pseudomonadota > Alphaproteobacteria > Sphingomonadales > Rhizorhabdaceae > Rhizorhabdus > Rhizorhabdus antheiae. Next base: position 693,596 of record NZ_JBLTWO010000001.1, read on the forward strand.
TTCAGATCGGCCTTCTGGCCGGGCGCAGGCGCGAATTCGCGCAGGGCCACGCGGCCTTCCGACTTCAGACCGACGTCGATGACGGCCATGTCGTTTTCGATCGCGGTGACGGTGCCCTTGACGACGCGGCCTTCGAAGCCTTCGTTCTCGCCGCCGAGGGTCTGGTTGAGAAGCGCCGCGAAATCGTCGCGGCTCGGGTTTGCCGTAGTGGCCATAGACTAATGTCTTCCTGTGTCAGTTATTCCGGCCATCCGGTTGTCTCCGGAGGTCTTGGGGCCAGAACCGCCATAACGGCCTCATGCCGCTATGACATCCGAAGGACGCTCGATTCGCGGAACCCGAAAAAGCATAAGGGCGCGGCAAGAGAACGGCTTCTTGACTGCCGACCCCCTGTCGCGCCTGCTGGCGATCGCCTTTAAGAGCGCTGCGCCGTCCGGGCTTCCACGAGCTCTACCGCCCGTTGGACGGCCGCTTCTATACCGAGATCGCTGGTATCGAGCAAGTCAGCATCCTCGGCCTGGCGCAGCGGTGCGGCGGACCGCCCCATGTCACGTTCGTCGCGCGCGAGGATGTCGGCCAGGACCGCGTCATAGCCGACCGCGGCGCCCATCGATTCCATCTCGCGAAAGCGACGCTGGGCCCGCACCTCGGAGCGGGCCGTGACGAACAGCTTGGCGTCGGCGTCCGGCGCGATCACCGTGCCGATGTCGCGCCCGTCGAGCACCGCGCCCCCAGCCTGTCCGGCAAAGGCCCGCTGCCGTTCGAGCAGCGCTTCCCGCACCAGGCTGTGCACCGAGGCGAGCGAGGCCGCCCGGCCCGCCGACTCGGTCTTGAGCGCGGGATCGTCGAGCAGCACCGCCTCGAAATTGCAGCCGCGCAACGCATCGGCCGCATCGGCCGGATCGCCGCCGGCGCGCATCACCGACACGCCGACCGCGCGATAGAGCAGGCCGGTGTCGAGGTGCGGCAGGCCATAATGGCGGGCGAGCGCCTTGGCGATGGTGCCCTTGCCCGATGCCGCCGGGCCGTCGACCGCGATGATCATGCGACTTCGGCACCCAGGCCGGTCATCAACGCGGTGAAGCCGGGGAAGCTGGTCGCTACCGGCCCCATGTCGTCGATTATGACCGGCGCCGAGGAGACCAGCCCCGCCACCGCAAAGCTCATCGCGATGCGGTGGTCGAGCCGCGCGGCGATCGTGGCCCCGCCCGGCAGCCTGTCGCCCCCGGTGCCGTCGATGATCAGCCCGTCGTCGAGCTCCTCGACCCGAGCGCCGATCGCGCGCAGCCCTTCGGCCATCACCGCGATCCGGTCCGATTCCTTGACGCGCAGTTCCTCCAGCCCCCGCGCCACGGTGCGGCCCTCGGCCAGCGCCGCCGCGACGAACAGGATCGGATATTCGTCGACCATCGAGGCGACCGTCTCGATCGGGGTCTCGATCCCCTTGAGCACCGAGTGGCGCACGATGATGTCGGCGACGGGTTCACCCCCAACTTCGCGGGCGTTGGCGAAGACGATGTCGCCGCCCATCATCCGCAGCACGTCGAACAGCGCGGCGCGGGTGGGGTTGAGCCCGACATTGGTGACGGTCACCTCAGAGCCCGGCACCAGCAGCGCCGCGACGACGGGAAAAGCCGCCGAGGAGGGATCGCCCGGCACGACGATATGCTGCGGCCGCAGATCGGCCTCGCCCCGGATCGAGATCAGCCGCGCGCCTGCGCCATCCTCCTCGACCGTCAGTTCGGCGCCGAAGCCGCGCAGCATCCGCTCGCTATGGTCGCGCGTCGCGATCGGCTCAACCACGCGGGTGACCCCCGGCGTGTTGAGACCGGCGAGCAGGATCGCCGACTTGACCTGCGCCGAGGCGACGGGGAGGCGATAATCGATCGGCACCGCCGGGCAGAGTCCCCGCACCATCAGTGGCAGGCGCCCGCCGGGGCTCGCGCTGACCTCGGCGCCCATCAGGCCGAGCGGCTCGATCACGCGCCCCATCGGCCGCTTCGACAGCGAAGCATCGCCGGTGAAGGTGGCGGTGATCGCATGGCTGGCGACGAGGCCCATCAGCAGGCGCGTCGATGTGCCCGAATTGCCCATGTCGAGCGCGCCCTGCGGCTGGAGCAGCCCGCCGACGCCGACGCCGTGGATGCACCAGACATCGTCCGCGCCGCGCTCGATCGTGGCGCCCATCGCCCGCATCGCAGCGGCGGTGGCGAGGACGTCCTCCCCTTCCAGCAGCCCTTCGACGCGACTTTCGCCGATCGCGAGCGCGGACAGCATCAGCGATCGGTGCGAGATCGACTTGTCGCCGGGAACACCGGTGGTTCCGCGCAACGGGCCGGGGGCCGAGAAGCGCGCGGGGCTGGGATGGGGGCCGTGCATAAGCGCGCGCTTTTGACAGCGGCGTCGGGCTATGGCAAGGCGCCCGGCGTTTCGGCCTTCCATTGACTCGGGCGGCCGCGAAGTTTCCGCAATGTCGACTGGAGTTTCTGAACCGTGGTGAAACCTGAATGGGGCACCAAGCGGACCTGCCCGAAGTGCGGCACCCGCTTTTACGACCTGGAAAAGGACAATCCCGTCACCTGCATCGAATGCGGTGCGGCCTGGGAGCCTGAGCCCGTTCTCAAGTCGAAGCAGCCGCTGCCGTTCGACGCGCCCAAGAAGGAAGGTCCCGAGCCCAAGGCGGTCGACACCGACCTGTCCGACGATCTGGACATCGACGAGGACGCCGAGGAGAATCCGGACGACGACGTCGATCTGGGCGGCGACGACGATATCGGCCTGAACACGGCCGACGACGAGGACGACAACTGATCCGCGCGCCGGGGCGGGCCCCTGCGGCCCGCCCCGGCGGCGATCGGCATAAAATCGAGCGCGCGATGCGAAAGGGTCTTGCGAGGCCCTCGAAGCTGACCTAAAGGGCGCGCTCCGCCGCCGGGCCCAACCGGCAAGCGACCGAAATGGCACGGGGCCGTAGCTCAGCTGGGAGAGCGCTGCAATGGCATTGCAGAGGTCAGGGGTTCGATCCCCCTCGGCTCCACCATTCCCCCCCAACATTGAACGAGGGCTGGCCCTTGAAACTTCCTAGGCGGCCAAAAACGGCCGTTGAAACGTTTAATAACGAGCGCAGTGACTTGATGTATAGCGTCCGTTATTGTCCAGAAGCCCTCGCCAACTACCGGTCGGTAGAATCATTTTGCCAATAATTTAGAGACTAGCCCATGCACTGTCGCATCGGCCGGCCCTTCGTCTTTGACGATACCATCCGGGGTTGCGCGAAAGAGAGCGCCTAAAACGATGTGACGATCAGCCTCTGCAGCCGCACCCTCTGACGCAAGCGCAAGATAAGTCGTAGTCATCACAGCCCGCTCTTCTGCATCGTTGCGAAGATGATGCTCACTCAAATACAATTTTGTTAACAGCCTCCCGATCCAAAATGCTAGACTAGATAAGATTATTAGGCTTCCAGATATAACAACATATACTGCGACAGGCATTTTTCCTTCTGAATTCTCAGGGTAAGATATTATAAATTTTCCTGCAGACAGAAAAGCGAGAACTAATATAATTATCGTAATTGGAAAATAAAAATACAAACGTTTACGCGCAATCGACTCCCTTCCCTCATGATTTATTGCTTTTTGTTGCCAATATTCTACGGGCGCCTTAAGCTTCATGAACTCTCGATAGGCCTTGTCCGTAGCATGTACGGCTTCGACAGCCTTCTTCGATATATGTTCGATGGTTTGAACACGCGCCGAAGCCTCGTCCCGCAAACTCTCTTGCGCCCGTTGCCAATCGGCTAATCTCCGTTTGAACACGCGCAAACTCAACTGCGCAGCCCGGCGTGCGAATCGCATGTTCTGGTCTGCGCGTTCCCTCGCTTCTTTCTCAACCCGATCAGTCAAACTCTGGACTGACATGCGGAAGTTGCTGCGCTCGCGCTTGAGATGGTCGCTCCAGTCTCGAACCCTCGACAGATCGGGAACGATCGTCAGCAAAATGCCTAGAAAATCATCGCGCGAAGTTGCATTTTGTACACCTACCACACCTTTTAAGAATCCTGCTGCAAAAGATGCAGCATTAGCACCGGATGAATGAAGTATATCGATAACAGCTGCGCCATCGGCCGATGTGGAAATAAGTATTGGTCCATCTACGAGTGGACTAAGATACACCTCTATCGCATCAAGGGGCTCGCCAGCTCCTTGAAAATCAGCGACCTGATTGATAATCTCGTGCCACGCATTATGAATTCTGCTGGCGATATGGAATCGATCCATAACTTGGTCGCCGGGCACCAACCAAGTCCAGCGAGCACGCTCCTTTTCAAGCCATCGCTGAAGTTCGCCGTAGCTTCGAACGGTCACCTCACCGGCGTCGCCCACAGAGAAAGTTAGGTGGTCAGACATCTCATCTCCCTGCCGCAATGTTCGAACAAACGCGACGGTCGCGCAACCCGTCAACCCCAGCCCTGGAGATGGCGTCAGGGAAAGCACTTCATCGAACAGAAAATGGAGAAATAGGGCATATTTAAACTGGCCTGCAGCCGATATTGGCGCTGCTGCCGATGCCCTGCTCGGTTTACGGCGATCATGCACTGAGGCTGTTCATTCGCCCCCCGCCCGCGCCCCCCTCTCCCTTGCTCCCCCGAACGCGCGTATCTCTCTCTTACGACCGCCAGAAAGCCGGCTTGAAATGTAAGAGAGGATGCGATGAGGCCACATATGGAGACCGTCGATGCAGGCGCGTAATCCCAGGATCGTCTTTCAGGATGCCTTGCCCCACTGGGCGTCCGACCACGCCTTCGCCCAGATCGTCAACGCGGGATCGCTGATCATCCCGGCGGTCGAAATTTTCCTGAACAAGGTGATGGCGCGCGCCTTGAGCGAGATCACGGACCCCGCCACGCGGCGCGACATCGAGATCTTCATGGCCCAGGAAGGCAATCATTATCGCTACCACCGCCTGTTCAACAAGACGATGTGGGCGCGCTACCCCGAACTCCGCGCTTTCGACGCGGAGCTGACGGCCGAATATGAAGCGATGCTCAGGACACGCTCGCTCCACGACTGCGCCGCCTATTGCGAGGGGTTCGAATCGCTGGGCCTGATCCAGGCCGAGTTCTTCTTCGGGCATGTCGACGATCTTCTGGAAGGCGCCGACGCGCGCGTGGTCCGCCTGTGGCAATGGCATCTGGCGGAGGAGTTCGAGCATCGCTCGGTCTGCTTCGACGTCCACCGCCAGCTGGGCGGCGGCTATCTGGCGCGCATCCGGGGCTTCGCGGAGGCCGCGCGGCATCTGGGGGCGTGGGGCAAGCGTGTCTCGGGCCACCTGATCGCCCACGACTGTGCGGGGCTCGACGCCGCGGCCCGCGCGCAGCTGCGCGCGCAGGAAAAGGCCTATCGCCGCCGCCTCCTGCGCTTCTCGCTGCCCCGGCTCCTCGCAATCCTGTCGCCCACCTATGATCCGCGCGGAAAGACGGTGCCGCGCGCGGCGACGAGACTGCTGGAAAGCTTGGGCGCGCAATAGCAGAGAGCCTGCGCCTCATAACAGCCTTGCCAAAGTACAGCGATCTCGCACATTGAAGCAGGCAGAAAGAACTGGAGTTATTTATGAACAAGCAGGAAACGCATGAGACCGCGCGCGACAGCGATATGCCGAAGCAGGTCTGGACGCAGCCGCAGATGATCGAGATCGATGCCGTCGCGGTCACCCTGGCAGGTGGCGCTGTTTCCGCCGATCAGGATCCCAATCAGCCGTCCTGATGCTCGTCGGGCGCGGTTGAACGCGGCGGTCCAGCGCTACCAGAGGCGGTTTTTGCAAAGATGGCGCAATGATCACCGGGCTGTCCGACCTTCTGCCGCCCGCTGAGAAAGGTGAACTCCTCGCGGCCGTGGCCGAAAAGCGGCCGATCAAATCGCGTACGTCACGGATCGATCTTGCGCGGCTCGCCCCATGGTCCGAACTGAACCGCTGGATCACGATCGACACGCTGGCATCGGGCCGTGTGCGCCTGTTGCGCGGTGGGCGGGACGTTCCCATCGAACTCGTGAGCAAGCGGGAGAACGGCCGGCAACGCGTCCTGCTGGCCCAGGCCTTGCACCAACTGTGCGAACAGGGGCTGAGCATACAATTTCTTGCTGTCGAGCGCCTCAGCCAGCGCATTGCCGTCGTCGTTGCAGCGCTGGAACGCGAACTGCGCGCGGATATGTGGGCCAATGCCTATGCCAGTTTCACCCGTGGTGGCGCACTTCCGCCGCATTCGGACGAGCATGATGTGCTGATCCTGCAACTGGACGGCAGAAAGGCGTGGAAAGGCTATGGCGGTGCCGATGCCCGCCCGTTGGGCGGCGGCGCTGCCAAAGTGGGCGATCCCGAATGGGAAGAAGAGTTGCAGCCTGGCGACCTGCTCTATTTGCCGCGTGGAGAGGTTCATCATGCGGCGGTCATCGGCGAACAATCGCTTCACCTGACCATCGGCATCGAACACGCCAAGGGCCGCGACAGCCTGTCCTGGCTGCACGAACGCAGCAGCCGCGACATCATCTTCCGCACCGATATCACGCCAGAGGCGCAGGGGGAGAGTCTCGACCAGCGGTCGATCGCGTTGAGACAGGCACTCCACAGGCTGGTCGACCAGTTCGACCTGCGTGAAATGCTCGCCGACCGCGATCGCGCTGTGGCTCCCCACAGTCCTCTCAACCTCGGCCTGTTCGGTCGGATCGCCCCCGAGGCCTGGGTATCCCCCACCTTGCGCCGTCGCCCTAACCTCCCCGCCGAGGGCGAGGCTCGGATCGAGGCGAATGGCGCCGAGATCCTGCTGGACTCCGCCGAATGCGCCTTGCTCCTCCACCTTCTGGACAGCGGCGGCAGTCGCGTCGGCGCGCTGATCGACGGTCCAGAGGCACAAACTGTCGAGCGCGCACTGACGGGGCTGATCCGCAAGTCGCTGCTGTTCGTCCTCGAGGATTGAACCAGGCGGGCGAGGCTCCGGCTTATGCGTTCAGGCGTTGCTGCCGCTCGCCTTGCGCGTGAACATGCCTGTCGAAAGGCCGCGCATCAGCTTCAGATTATAGCGGTAATAAGAGGCCCGATCCGCCGGGTCCGCCTCTTCCAGCGTCTGCGCCAGGCCCAGCAAGGTCCGCACGTCGACCACATCGTTGCAGGCATCTGTCGCCAGTTGCCGCTGCAACTCTCCGACCAACGAAGCCTGCGCCTGAATCTGCACGGCTTTCCAGTCGGACGCTGCGAGGCCGACATGCCTGTCCTCCCATAGCGGGGCCGGCACGCGCTCGCCAAAGGCCTTGCGATAGAGCCATTTGGGCTGCCCCTCGCGGAGAAAGATATCCGCCGGGGTCGACAGGCAATATTCGAGAACGCGGCGATCGGCGGTCGGGTCGCGACGGTCGACGCGAAAGGCCGCCCGGATCGCGGCGTTCATCGGCGCAGCGTCGGCCATGGGCAGCATGTGCCGAAACCAGGACCGCCAGGACAGCAGCCGGGGTGATATATTCTGCGCCAGACGCGCATCGTCCGGCCCGTCATATCCCATCTGCCGCAGCAGTGCCGGCGCGATCGGGTAGAGATTCTCATAGATCGCCTGTCGGCGAAGGCGTCGGACCGCATCCGGGAGGCGCGTGGTCAGCGCCTTTCGCACGACCGTATAGAGGCGATATTCCGCGCGCACCGCATAGCCGTTGCGGCGCAGCTGCCGGGTTTCCCCCAGCAGCCGAGCCCAGCGGCCGCTGTCCATCATCTCCGACAGCGCGTGCTGGCCGGTATAGCTGATACCCAAATTGCCCTTGGTGCCAACGAGAACCGTCGAATTGCCGCGCTGGGCCGCAAGGCGATAGCCAAGACACAGCCAGGCCGTGTTGAGCGGGTTCATCACCGGCTGATCGGCATAGCTGATCAAGCGCTCGACCTCCGCCAGCAGGTCCGCATCGGCGAGGTGAATGAGGTGATGGTCGATGTTCGGATGCCGCGCCGCCACGAGACGGGCGAATGGCCCTTCGTCGAGGCGGGCATGCGTCATGAACTGGGGCGGGACGTCGGAGCGCGGCACATTGGTTATGGCGGTAAGCCTTTCTCCGCGCGCCGCGAGGATCGGCGCAGCGCTGGTCGCTACCGCGCTGCTGTCGAGTCCTCCGCTGAGCAGGAGCGCGTTGCCGCGTACGCTCCGCAACCGCGCTTCGACCGCCTGATCCAGCACGGCGCGCAGCCCCTCGGCATAATCCTCGGGACGTGCGAGCCGCAGCACCGGCACCGCTTCGGGCCGCCAGTGGCGCCGAACATCCACGCGCCCGTCAGCGCCGATCCGCACCAGATGCCCCGGCTCGACGCGCGAGACCTGTTCGTAGAAGCTGCGGCTTCCTTCGTCGGGATGCAGCAGCTGCCAGCGCGCGAGCCTGACCGGATCCAGATCGCGACCGATATCGGGAAGAGCCAGCAATATGCTCGGCATGGTGGCAAAGGCGAACCAGCCCTTGCCACGATGATAGTGGAGTGGGCGCGCGTCGCCATGGTCACGCGCGATCAGCAGCGAACGGTCCCGCGCGTCCCACAGCGCGAAGGCAAAGTCGCCGACCAGACGGTCGATCGCCGCCTCGCCCCAGCGCTCATAGGCGGCAAGAAGCACGTCCGCGTCGCTTCTGCGAGCCATGTCCGGGGGCGATGTGCCGAGCGCTTCGCCAAGCTCGCCGCGATTGTCGAGACGAATGTCGGCCACGAGGGTCACTACCCCGCTCGCGCCGAGCAATGGCTGCCGATCGAAACGGTCCTCCGGCAGGAGTCGCAGCAACGCAGCCCCAAGCGCAACCTCTCCACCATCCCAGGCGCGCGCCTGATCGGGACCAAAAGCGCGGGCCGCCTTCTGCATCCGTTCGCACGCAGCATGCGCTCCGGGTCGACCGTCGATATGCCAGGCCCCATAGATCGCACTCATGACCGGCTCCTGCCGCATGCGGCGCCATCGCCGAAAGACGGTCGGGCCTGCTGCGCCAGGCGCAGTTCTTCCAGCCGATTATAAGGTTCGCGCACCAACGCCTCGACTATGGCTTCAAGCGCGGTATCGCAGGGGTCGATCCGCGGCACGGCTGCGTCGCCTTGGTCGGCCGCCTTCACGTTCGTGCGAGCGAGGACCTTGAAGCGCGCTACCAAATCGGTTCCTGGGCTCATTCCAAAATGGCGGCAGATGGCAGGCATGGTGTCCGCGAGTTCGGCATAGTTCACGAGCATCCAGTCGCCCATCGGATCGCCCTCGATCATTTCGGCTATGACGTTCATGCCATCCGCCACTGTCCGGGCGACAAAATCCAATAGCCCCTCCGCACCGGCATGGCGCCCCCAGATCGGCGGCCGGGCTGCGAAGGAGGCAAGCGCAGCGAGGGGCTCGCGGTACAGATAGAGCTTGGGGACGCCCGGCCACATGGTCTGCAGTCGCGCGGCCTCCCTCGTCGTCCAACTCGACATCTTCACGATGAGCGGGCCGGGATCGTCGCCGAACCCCGCCGGCACAAGGTGCATCAGATGGCGCAGCGCCGCCTCACGTCGCGGCCATGGCTGGAAGCGCCAGAACCCCGCCTCGCTCAGCACATCATTAAGCGCGCCGGGCTCCGAAACGACCCGGCTCTGCTGCAAGCGTGCCAGGGCGACGGCGAGCAACGTCGATCCGCATCTGCCGACATGGAAGATCAGTCCGTCGGGAGCCGATGCGTCAGCAAGGTCGAGCGGTGGAGTCCGCCGGCTGGACAATGGCCGCTGCAAGGCGCGGGCTGCCGCGATCTGATCGAACTGAAACGGGTAATCGCTGCGCAGCCCGGCGACATCGATCTCTACGACTTCCAGTCCTTCGCCAAAGGGAAAGGCCCTGACCGGGATCGGGCGGGCAACCGTCTCGCGCTCAATCTCCGACACGGATGACATCGCGGGCGATCGCCCGGTTAAGAAACCGCATGGCATCGGACTCGATGACCGATCGGTCGCCATGATATTTCAAACAAAGCCGGTCGACGAGATATCCCACGTCCAGCGGCGTTTCGATCAGTCGCCATATCTCTGAAGCGACATGGTCTAAGCTGATATAGGATCCGGTCGCGACGTCGAGCATCACGATTTCACCTTCGACCTCCGACCACATGAACTCCGTATTTCGGTTGAGCACGCTATGAAGGGCTATCGTCTGCGGTTCTTCGGCCATGACGTCCGGATATCGAAAAGCTGCGCGATTTAAAACGGGATCATGATCGGCAAAGACGCCGGATCAAGGACCTGTTCACCACCGGCACGCGGCCCGGCCCCCGCTGGCGTTCGCGGCCCTGCCGTGCATGATGGGTGCGATCGGCCCCTCCGACATGCTCAGGTCGGGATAGTGCGCCGGCGCGGAGGATGCCCATGTCACTGACTCTCTATGCCCACCCCTTCTCGTCCTACAGCCAGAAAGTGCTGATCGCTCTGTGGGAGAATGATACCCCCTTTTCCTATCGCCATATGGAAGAGCCGGGGGCCGGCGACGAATTGCGCGCGCATTGGCCGATCGGCAAATTCCCGGTGCTGTTCGACGGAGACCAGGCCATCGCCGAGACGAGCATCATCGTCGAGCACCTGGACGTGCACCATCGCGGGCCGGTCCGTTTCCTGCCCGACGACCCGGAGGCGGCGCTGGAAGTGCGGTTGATCGACCGCGTTTTCGACAATCATGTGATGAGCGCGATGCAGGGCGCCGTGAACGAATCTCTGCGGGAGAAGCCCGATCGCCTCGACGAGGCGAAGCGCGTCGCAGCGACCGCGCTCGATCGTGCCTATGGCTGGATCGAGGGCCGGATTAGCGGACGCCAGTGGGCGGCAGGCGAGGATTTCTCGCTCGCGGATTGCGCGGCGGCGCCGGCGCTCTTCTATGCCGACTGGGTTCATCCTATCACGCAGGCCTATCCCGTCCTGCGCGCCTATCGCGCGCGGCTGATCGAGCGGCCCTCCTTTGCCCGGGCGGTCGAGGAAGCCCGGAAGTACCGGCATTATTTCCCGCTGGGTGCGCCCGACCGCGACTGACCCGGGATCGGGCTGTAACGTGCCAGCCCAGCGCTTAATGCCGCATTTTCCGAGACGTCGACCGAATCCGATCAACTTGAAAATGCTCTAGCCACGCTTGCCGGCCCCCGATAAAACAGACATGCATGTTTGTATTTTTCGAGTCTTGTCAGGCCGGACGATGCAGACCAGCGGCGCGGACAGGAGCAGGATGTCGACGCCGGACCTCGCCCGAAGCGGGACCATATCCGCCGGGCGCAATCAGGAGATGGGTGCATGACCGAAGACGGCCATTATGATCATCGCCTGACCTGGCCGGTCAATCCCGAGGCACCGGCCGACAGCTATGAAGCCAAGGCGCCCTATGTCGACAATGGCTGCGCCCCGATTGCGCCGGAGCGCTATTATGCGGTCGATTATATGGAGGCGGAACGTCGGCTGCTGTGGCCGCGCGTCTGGAACTGGGCCGCGCGTGAGGAGGACATAACCGACACGGGCGACTATGTGACCTTCGAGATCGGCCGCGAGAGCTTCATCGTCACGCGCGACGAGGCCGGCGCGATCCGGGCCTATGCCAATGTCTGCCCCCATCGCGGCAACCGGCTGGTGTCGGACGAGGAAGGGTCTCGTCCCGGCGGCTTCACCTGCCCGTTTCACAACTGGAATTTCGGGCTGGACGGGAAGGTGGCGCGCGTCACCGATCGCGAAACCTTCCGCCCCGAGGCGCTGTGCCGGTCGATGGACCTGGCCGAGGTCCGCTGCGAGAGCTGGGAGGGCTTCGTCTTCATCAACATGGACGAGAATGCCCCGCCGCTGATCGAGACGCTGGGTCCGCTGCCCGCCCATGCCCGCCCCTATCGGCTGAAGGACATGCGGATCATGCGGCGGGTGCAGGCCGTGTGGGAGGCGAACTGGAAGATCGGCGTCGACGGCTTCAACGAAGCTTATCATGTCCACGCGATCCACCCGCAGATCCTGCCGGTGTTCAACGACTATAATGCGCAGATCGACCTCTACCCCAACGGCATGAGCCGGATGGTGACGAAGTTCGCGACCGAGAGCCCGCGCATGGGCCAGGAGGGGTTGAACGCCGGACTGCGCGCGACGATGATCGAGGTCGGGATCGACCCCGATGCCTTCGAGGGCGGCAAGGGCGACGTCCGCAAGGCGATCCAGGCGGCGAAGCGCCAGCGCGCCGAAGCGCTGGGCCTCGACTATTCGGGCTTCCTCGACAACCAGCTGACCGACGACTGGAACTATGCGATCTTCCCCAACATCCAGATGGGCATCCATCCGGAGGGCGTGTCGATGCTCTATTTCCGCCCGCACGCAACCGACCCGCGCAAGTTCATCTTCGACGTCATCGTGATGATGCACCCGCAGGAGAGCCCCGAAATCCTGCCGCCGGCCTATATGGGCCTGCCCGATGGCTGGGATATTTCGGGCCGGGAGAAGGCCGAGATCCAGCATATCGACTGGCGCGAAGGGGGGCTGGGCGAGGTGTTCGACCAGGACAGCAGCCTGTTCGCCGAGGTCCAGCGCGCGATCGAGAGCCGCTTCTTTCGCGGCTCGATCCTATCCGAGCAGGAGCAGCGGATCGGCCATTTCCACGCGGAGCTCGATCGCTACATGATGGGCAAGGGCTGACGCCTCAGCCCATGATGCGCTCGAACGGCAGAAAGGCCGAGCGGGCGTGGTCGATGAAGCGGCGCTCGTCCTCATAGGCGTCACCCGCGATGTCGGGCGAGGCGAGACGCGCCTGCATCGCGCGGAGATCGGCGAACAGGGCCTGGGCCACGCCGTCGAAGAGCGCGTCCGGCAAGCCGGCCGGCACGACCGCTTGCCGCGGATGGATCTGGCGATAGGCGTTGACCGGGTTGCGCCGGCCGAAATCGGCGTGGACGTCGAGCCAGTAGCGCTGAAAGCCTGCCGGGGTGAGGTGGCCGAGGCGCACGAGCGGACAGAACAGCGCGACGTCCCCGCTCCCGCCGACGATCTCATAGGCGGTGCCGACAAAAGCCCGCGATCGACTTCGGTCGAGTCCCTGCGCTGCGGCAAGGGCCACCGCCAGCCGATCGGCTGCGGCCGTGCCGACCGCCTCCAGCACCAGATCATAGTGCGTCCCCGGCCCTGCGGCGCCCTGCGGACTCGGCCCGAGCAGCTCGCGCGGTAGCGCATTCCACGCGTGCAGGCCGGGTGCCGTTCCGGCACAGGCCGATAGCAGCAACGCCTCGACCGCGTCGGAGTCGGTATTGGCGATGAAGGCCAATATCGTCTCGGTCCCGGATGGACGGATGCTCATGCCCACTCTCCTGCGCCGCCGGCTCGTACCGGCCTGGGCTCAGCGTGACCGATGGGCGTCGTCGTTGCACCGCTGACTAAGGACAGGGACAGCAGCCCATGTCGGACAGCGATCCCCGGATTTGCGCCATTTACACATTAACTTTCTGTAATGTTGTCTCAAACGCAACGATCCGACACAGAAACCCGCCTTGTTCGGCGAAATAGAATGTTACAAGGCTGTTTCTACAAGACGGTAAATGTCTCGCATGCCGTGATTTTGCGCCATCATCAGAGAGGGTTGGCCGACATGAAGACGATCCTGACCGCCGCCGCCGCCCTGGCGCTTTCCACGGTCCTCCATCCGGCCGGTGCGGTCGCCGCCGAGCAGACCTTCTCCGCACCCGTGAAGGACGATGTGCTGTCGCGCATGTTCATCTGGTGGAACCAGGCGATCAAGGATCCGAACGGCTTCACGGTCGAGGCATTCAGCCGCTATTTCACCGACGATGCGGTGCTGCGCATCAACGGCACCAATCGCGCCGCGGGTATCCAGAACCTCACCGAGCGCTTCCGCATGATCCAGAAGGGTGTCGAAGCGGTCGAGATCAAGGTGCCGTTCGTCGAGTCCTTCTCCTCGCCCGACGGCTCGAAGATCTTCACCTACCATCTCGAGGAAGCCATGGAGAAGGGCAAGCCCAGCCACTCGATGGTGATGGGCTATGCCGAAATCCGCGACGGCAAGATCGCCCTCGTCAACTTCATCAGCATCGACGGTCAGCCGGGCCCCATCGCCGGAAAATGACCTGACCAGGGCCCGTTAGACGGGCCGCACCACAGGCCGGCGGCCGCAGGTCGACCGGCCCCTCCAAAAGGGAATGACATGAAACGCTCTGCCTTCGTCCAGCTGCTGCTGGCCGGAATATCCTTTGGCGCGCCCGTGATGGCGCAGACCGCCGCCGACGCCGCAGCCAATGCGGCCGATGGCGACATCGTCGTCACCGCGCAGCGCCGCCAGCAGCTCGCCACCGACGTGCCGATCAGCCTGACCGTGTTCGACGACAAGGCGATCACGCGCCAGAACGTCCAGGGCATCGACGACTATTTCTCGCAGACGCCGAACGTCAGCTTCACCTCGACCGGCGCGCGTGACCGCAAGGAAATCAGCATCCGCGGCATCACCAACCAGCTGAGCGCCGACGCGATCCCGAGGACGAGCACCTTCGGCTTCTACATCGACGAGTTCAACGTCTCGACCGGCACGGTGAACCCCGAGATCGTCGACATCGACCGGATCGAAGTGCTGCGCGGCCCGCAGGGCACCTATTTCGGCCGCAACTCGGTCGGCGGCGCGATCAACATCACGACCAAGCAGGCGAACACCCAGGAGTTCGAGGGCGAAGGCTCGATCGGCTATTCGAGCTTCGACACGCTCGACGTGCACGGCGTCGTCAACGTTCCGATCGTCACCGACAAGGCCGCGATCCGCGTGGTCGGCCGCCTGTCGAAGAGCGACGGCAACATCAAGAACATCAACCCGATCGGCGGCGGCAACGACTCCGACTATAAATATGGCAAGGCGATGCTGCGCCTGACGCCGACCGACCGTCTGACCGTCGACCTGACCGGCGTGTACACCAAGGAAAATGTCGGCATGCGCGTCGGCGTGCCCTCGGGCGTGCTCGGCTACACCGCGCTGCAGGTCGTCTATCCGGGCGTGACCAACCCGGTCGCCGATCCGGACGGCGTCGGCTTCTTCCCCGACAACGACAACAAGGTGAACTTCAACCGCCCGCAGAAGATCGGCACGGAGTTCTATTACTTCACCGGTCGCGCCAAGTGGGACTTCGACTTCGCCACGCTGACCAGCATCACCGGCTACATCCACTCCAAGCAGTTCCTGCAGGGTGACATCGACGGGTCGAGCAAGGACTATTATTACGAGACCAAGCCGATCAGCCGGTCCTCGTTCAGCCAGGAAGTCCGCCTGCAGTCGAACGACAATGGCAGCCCGCTGAGCTGGACCATCGGCGCGCTCTATGCGACCGACAAGGGCAGCATCAATCAGTTCACCTTCACCGGCACAGACAACCCCTTCGGTCTGCCCGCCGACCTGCAGATCACCTCGACCCAGAACCGCGGCAAGTCCGAGAGCTGGGCGATCTT
The DNA here is from genome assembly GCF_049889055.1 of Rhizorhabdus antheiae. Classification (NCBI taxonomy): domain Bacteria; kingdom Pseudomonadati; phylum Pseudomonadota; class Alphaproteobacteria; order Sphingomonadales; family Rhizorhabdaceae; genus Rhizorhabdus; species Rhizorhabdus antheiae. Next base: position 709,067 of record NZ_JBLTWO010000001.1, read on the forward strand.
CGGCGAAGGCGTGTACAAGCTGAACGACGCTTTGTCGGTGACGCTCGGCGGCCGCTACACCCACGAAAAGGTGACCGTAGCCCAGCTCAACACCTCGACCGGCGGCGTCAACGGCGTGGTCGACGACAGCGCGAGCTTCAACAATTTCTCGCCGCGCGTGACCGTCGCCTATGAGCTGGCCGATCGCACCAACCTCTACGCAACCGTCTCGCGCGGCTTCAAGGCGGGGGGCGTCCAGATCAACCCGTTGGTCAACGACACCTCCTATGCGCCGGAAAGCCTGTGGAACTATGAGGTCGGCTTCAAGACGCAGGCCTTCGATCGCCGCCTGCTGTTCAACGTCGCCGCCTTCTACATGGACTGGAAGAACCTCCAGACCGAGTTCGCGGTGGCCCGCGCCGACGCAGCCGGCAACATCACCTTCATCTCGGGCATCGAGAATGCGGCCAAGGCGCGCAGCTACGGCGCCGAGGCGGATGCGACGTTCAAGCTGACCCGCGACCTGCAGATGGGCGGCACCGTCGGCTATCTCAGCGCGGAATTCCGCAAATATGAGAATGCCTTCATCGACGGCCGGGTCATCGACCTGTCGGGCCGGCGCATGCCGAACTCGCCCAAGTGGACGCTGAGCGGCTTCGGCGAGTACAACTTCACCCCGGCCGAAGGCTTCGACAGCTTCGTCCGTGCGGAGTGGGTCTATCGCAGCTCGATCTACTCGGACAAGGCCGCGCTCCTGTATAACATCTGGCCGTACAAGGTGCCGGCGTTCAACCAGTGGAACCTGCGCGCGGGCTTTACCCGCGGCAATGTCGAGGTGCAGGCCTTCGTGGAGAATGTGTTCAAGAACAAGTACTTCACCAATGCCTATGAAAAGGCGTTCGCGGGCGGCCTCTATGTCGAGCCGTCGGTGCGCAACATCGGCACCCGCGTGACGTGGAAGTTCTGATCCACTGACATGCCCATGCCGGCCCGTCGTCGCCTTCCAGCGGCGGCGGGCCGGATGCGTTTGGGGCTCCTGACAGGGAGCGCCCTTCCATTACCCTCTTCCGCCTGCACCGACTCGTCATGCTATGCGTGCAGACATCGATAGCGGCTCCGCTCCGCCAGCTTGCCCGAAGGACCTCGACGCCGATGAAGACCGACCAGCGCTTCCTCCTTTCGCTCCTCGTCGCCGCTTCGACCCTGGCAAGCGCTAGCCTTGCGGCCACGCCAGCCATAGATCTTGATCGAGCGCCCCTGCCGCCGGTTCCGGTCTGGCACGGCAAGAGCGAGAAGCTGGCCGTCAAGCCGTCTGACCCATGGATTACCCCGGCCGAGAAGAGCGGCCTGACGGCAACCGCGACCTATGCCGAGACGGCTGCCTATCTCGACCGGCTCGCCGCCGCCTCGCCACTGATCCGCGTCGAGCGCTTCGCGAAGACCCCGCAGGGCCGCGACATGCTGCTGGTCGTCGCCAGCAAGGACGGCGCCACGCTCGATCCGGCCAAGCCACTGCTGCTGGTGCAGGCGGGCATCCATTCGGGCGAGATCGACGGCAAGGATGCCGGCATGATGCTGCTGCGCGACATCGCGCTGCGCGGCAAGGACTGGCTGCTCGACCGCGTCAACTTCGCGTTCGTGCCGATCTTCAATCTCGACGGGCATGAGCGCAGCTCGGCCTATAACCGCCCCAACCAGCGCGGGCCGGTGTCGCAGGGTTGGCGCACGACCGCGCAGAACATCAACCTGAACCGCGACTACATCAAGGCCGACGCGCCGGAGATGCAGGCGATGCTGGGGCTGTTCAACCGGTTCGATCCGACGCTCTACATGGACCTGCACGTCTCCGACGGGCTCGACTTCCAATATGACATCACCTTCGGCTGGCAGGAGCCGCAATATACGAAGTCGCCCGCGATCAACCGCTGGTTCGAGAACGTCTATCGCGGCCAGGCCGATGCCGGACTGAAAGGCGCGGGCCATGTCCCGGGGCCGCTGATCCTCGCCGCCGACGATCGCCATCCCGAAAAGGGCCTGATGCTGCCCGCCTTTCCGGCACGCTTTTCGCACGGCTATGGCGACCTGCGGCACATGCCGGCGGTGCTGGTCGAGAACCACTCTCTCAAGCCCTTCGGCCGCCGCGTACTCGGCACCTATGTGCTGCTCGAACAGACGCTGAAGACCCTCGCCAGCGACGGCGCGGCGCTCAAGGCCGCGATCGCTGCCGACCGCAAGGCGACCGGCCCCGAGGTGATCGCCTGGAAGGGAAAGGCAGATCCGGTCCGCACCATCGACTTCCTGCCGATGCAGGCGGACTATTACACCTCGCCGGCGTCGGGCGCCGAGGAAGTGCGCTGGCTCGCCAAGCCCGCCCCGGCAGCGGTCGTGCCGCTCTACGGCTCCGAAGCCGACGTGACCGTGACGCCGCCGGCCGCCTATTGGGTATCGGCGGTCGACCGCGAGGTGATCGACCGGCTCCGCCGCCACGGTGTCCAGATGGAGACGATCGACGCCCCGCGCACGGTGGACGTCGACATGATCCGCGTGGCCGATCCCAAGCTCGATGCCACCCCGACCGAGGGCCGCGTCATGGTCCACGCCGCCGGCTTCGCGCATGAACGGCGGCAGGAAACCTACCCCGCCGGATCGGTGCGCGTGCCGACCGACCAGCCGCTCGGCGCGCTGGCGACGATGCTGCTAGAGCCGCAGGGCGAGGACTCGCTCTTCACCTGGGGCTTCTTCCCCGCGCTGCTCCAGCGGACCGAATATATCGAGGGCTATGTCATCGCGCCGATGGCCGACGCGATGCTGCAGCGCGATCCGGCGCTCAAGGCGGCGTTCGACAAGAAGCTGGCCGAGGACCCTGCCTTCGCCGCCGACCCGCAGGCCCGCCTGACCTGGTTCTACGCACACACCCGCTATTATGACGCGCGCTACCTGCTCTATCCGGTGGGACGCGAGTTGGCTGGACGATAAGCCCCGGGGGGGGGGGCTCTATCCGGCCGACCCGGATCATGGCCGGGTCGGGTCGGGCACCCATTGGGCGAGTATGTCGGCGAGATCGCACGCAACCGGCCCCTCCAACTGGGGAAGCGTGGCGATAATCCAATTGCCGCTGCTATTGCCTTCGAGAAGCACGGGGCCGCTCGCGGTCGGGATGAAATCCCAATGAACCAGTGGGAGCGGAGGGAGTGCGTCCATCGCCCGGAGGGCCGCCGCCAAGGCAATGCCGAAGTCCGGCAAGACGCGCCCCTTCAGCGCAGCGCCGTTCCAAGGCAGCCGATCCAGTCTGTCGTTAGGACGTGACAGCCTTATACCTCGCATCATCCGGCCCGTCGAGACATCGACCGGCACGTACAGCGCACCATCGAGAAAATGCGCGGGATTCTGGCCGGGAACGCCAAGCGTCAGCATCGCGGAATGCACAAAGGGTTCGGCGCCAGGCCACCTGCCGGTGACGATCCGCAGCACCGGCGCCGGGTCGGCTACGGCGAGATCGACGAGATCGGGGGATGCCGTCAGGCGCTCCTGAACCAACAGATCATCAAATCGCACTGACCGCTGGAGCCGGTCCAGCAAAGTCGGCATCGGGACCGCCTGTCCATCGATTCGCCATTCGCCGGCATGCCCGTCCAAGGCAAAAGCGCCCCGGCCGCCATGACCATGCCGGGGTTTCAGGAACAAAGGGCGGTCGGGCAGCGCTGCGCTGGAAAAATCGATCGGCTTGCCTTGTTCGAGCACGCCGAAAAGAGTCGGGAAGGTGAGCGCAGCCTCCGCAAGCTTGGCGGCGGTGGCAAGCTTGTCGGCCAGAAGATGATGCGCCTCGGGCGATCCCAGCCGGGGCAGCAACAGCGCGGCAGCCCTGGCGGGCAGCGGATGGGGCGACGCATGTAGCGTCCGCCAAACATGCGCCTCCAGCGGCGTCGCGCCCGTGGCCACGCAATCGCGGTACAAGCGAACGGGCGCGACGCCCTCGATCCTCCGCGAGAAACGCAGCGCCGCGCCGAGCGCTGCCAGGGGCCACAGAAATTTGCTGGCGAAACCGACGGCCCCGTGAAGCGAGGGCGCACGCTCGCGGCGCCACGCACGCGCCGACCATGAGCGGAGGTGATATAGTGTCGGATCGCTCGCGCGGGCCAGGCCTTGGCCATCCCACGGCAGATTGTGCCAAAACCGCCTTGCCATGCCGATCGCGATGCCCAATCCGAGAAAGCTCAAAACTGAACGCTATGCCGGCATGACGCAACGCTTCCATTTCAGGAACCGAGAGACCGCTTTATGGCATGGTGGCGACCGGGCGGAAGACGAGCCGGACGGCGCGTCAAATATTATCCGAGGTGCTCCATGATCACGTCGATTGCCGATCTGCTGCATCCGAACGAGCCGGTGACGCTGCGCGCTGCGGCGGCAGACGGCAAGCGCCTCTTGCTCCACACCGATCGTGCCGCGCAATTCGCGAAGCTGATATCCTGGGAGCGGTTCAACGATCTTGTCACCGCCGACAAGGTTTTGGCGGGGGATATCGAATTCGCGCGCAACAATGCCATATTGCCGGCCGAAATGACGATCGTCCGGCCCAAGCGGCAAAGGCCCCCCACGCGCATGCGTGCCGCCGCGATCGACCATTATGCCCGGCAAGGCGTCAGTGTGGTCATCAACGGGCTCGACGAGATGGACGCCGAAATCCGACGATTGAATGCCATCGTAGAGCGCATGTTTCGCGCACGCGTTCAGGCCAATCTTTACGCCAGCTTCGGTCGCGACAGCGCCTTCAAGCCGCACTGGGACGATCATAATGTGCTGGTTCTGCAGCTCCACGGGAGGAAGCTGTGGCGCAGTTGGGGCCAGCCATGGCAGGCTCCCTTGTCGCGCAAGCTCTTCAAGGTTCCGGAGACCCTCGGCGAACCTGAATGGCAGGCCATACTCGACCCCGGCGACATCCTGTACCTCCCCCGTGGAGAAATTCACGCGGCGGAAATCACGCCGGGCGAGGACTCTATGCACCTGACAATCGGCATCGCTCCGCCCGGCTTTGATGCGCTCACGACGGCAATGGCGGAAGCGTGCCAAAGCGAGGTTATCGGACGTCAGGACCTGCCTATCCTGGCCGAGCGCGCGCAGTCAGATGCCTGGATGAGAGATGCCCGCGAGGCCCTGCATCGCGCTGTCGACAGACTGGACCTCGAACAGATCCTCGAGGCTCTCGACCGACGCGTCGAACCGATGCCTGCGGGATTCCTTGGCGCTGATCGGCGACTGGGCCCAGAAACCTTTATACTGCCAACACTCCGGCGCCCGCTGAGCGACGTCGACAAGGAAAAAGAAGAGCCGTGCGACGACCGCCTCGTGGTCAATGCCGGATCGCAGAGCTGGACCCTGGAGGGAACCGAGCGCCGCGTTCTGGATCAGATAATGAAGGACGGCGCCCCGACGCTTACGCATCTGGCCGCACGGCTGGCCAGCGACGGGGAGCCAAATGTCGAGGAGGCTGTGGTTCAATTAGCGCGTAAGGGACTGGTCCTTCTGCGAAGCCCGGCCGACCAGGTATGAAGGCAAAGAGCTATCAGGAACCCGCCTTCAGAAAGTCAGTCCCTTCGACGCCGGAATCGCCACCGCCATGGGTGATGGCGCTGATGTCCGCATCCTCGATCACCGGAGCAGACCACCGCTTGCGCATATCATTCCCAACAGCTTCGGAGAGAGGCCCGCTGATCTTGTCGTTTCCCATGTGAACCCTCTCTTCCAAGCGACTTTCGGCCGTCTGCCCTTAAACCACGGCTATATGCCGCTACCGATACTGAGCAGCACTTAGTCGAAAAACTCTCTGACGGAAAGTCTTGCCTTTGCAGCCCCCGCCTCGCATCGAGAATAGATGACAGATAGCGATCGCCCGCCTCCCCGTCAGTACCGGCTGTCCGGCTTGACTGTGCGATCCGACTTCGAACTGCCGATGCGGACCTCCAGGCCTTCCGATGACCTACGTCCACCCGACGTGCTCTTCGAATTGGGAGAAGCTCCGGAGAGCCTTCCCCACTTTTCTCATCGTGGCCCGAACTGGACCGCCAACCAGAGAAGCTTTCTGCTGGATTTGCCCGGCATCGGGCGGTTCCTCTCTGAGGATGGGTGCCGATTGATGTTGCGCCCGGCGCCTGGCGCATTTTTGGATGACATCGCGGTCTTCGCAACAGGCACGGCCATGGCTGCCATCCTGTACCAGCGCGGGGCGATGCTTCTCCACGCCTCTGCGGTGGTCCATGACGGAAGGGCCTTTCTGTTCTGCGGTGCCAGCGGATCGGGGAAATCCACGATCGCCGGAGCGCTCGTCCAGGCGGGCGCCACTTTTCTCGCGGACGATGTCTGCTCGATCGACCAGTCCGCCGGGCGCCCGCCCGTGGTTCTGACCGACGGACGGTGCCTCCGCCTCTATCCCGACAGCATCGACCAAGTCGGTTTGCGGGACGGCGTAGGGGATCGCGTGCGCCGACGGATCGACAAATTTCACGTGACGCCCGCCGCGACCTCGCACGCCGTCCAGGAATACGCTCCCCTTGGCGGCATATACATCCTTTCCAACTCCACTGCCGCTGCGCCGCCGGGCGTCAGGCCGATGCCGCTGCTGGAAGCCGCTCAGTCCTTGCTGCATCACACCTACCGGCGGCGGCTGGCGCTGGCTTATGGGCGCGAGGGCCAGGTGGCCCGAGACGCGGCCCGCCTTCTTTCGCAGGTTCCGGTGTTCCACCTTCGTCGTCCGCTCGATTTTGATCGCCTCGATGAGAGCGTCGCGATGATCAGGAGACACTGGGCCAGCCGGGGTTGAGGAGGCGAGTCTATGGCTGATTTTCCCGCAGGGCTGGTGTGGCTCGCCTCCTATCCCAAATCCGGCAATACCTGGATGCGTATCCTGCTGGCGAACTTGCTGGCCGGTGCGGAACGGCCCGCCGACATCAACAACCTTGCCGAGCCCGAGACGCTCGTGAGCCAATGGCGCTTCGCGGACGACATGCTGGTCGACCCGGACCTGCTGGACAAGCGCGAGCTTGAACGCCTGAGACCCCTGCAATGCGACTTTGCGGCTATGAACGTTTCGCGCCCCTTCTTCTGCAAGACGCATGACAGGTTCTGGATGAAAACGGGCGAACCGACGCTGGGGACTTCGGCGCGCCGCGCGCTCTATATCGTTCGCGACCCGCGCGACGTCGCCATATCGCTCAGCTATCACTCCAGCCTGACCATCGACGCCGCGATTGCACAGATGATGGACCCGAAGGCGCATTCTGCGGGCCGCGTGCAACTCCCTTATGCGGTAGGAGATTGGGGCTGCCACGTCATGAGCTGGACGACGCAACGCGTCGTCGAGACCAAGGTCGTGCGCTACGAAGATCTTCACGCGGACACGATCGGTACCTTGAGCGGCATCGTCGACTTCGTGGGCGGACAAGCGAGTCAGGAGGAAATTCGCCGGGCGGTCAGCCATAGCAGCTTCGAAGAATTGCAGCGGCAGGAGGCGAGCAAGGGATTCCGCGAAAGCCGGCCGGGGCAGCAGCGCTTTTTTCGCGCCGGCCGCGTCGCAGACTGGCGCGAAACCCTGACCCCACAACAAGCTCACACGATCGAAAACCATTTCGCTGACGTCATGTCGATGCATGGTTACGTGGGCTCGACCTGACGCCATGGTCGCCGCCATTCCGTGCAGGGCGGACGCAGATACTATCGAGGGAAAAGAGGATATGGGCCAGAAATTTCATCGCAAGAGTGACGTGTTCGAGGCTGAAGTCGAAGAGTCGGTGGTGCTGCTGCTCAACGCGGACACGGGCAGCTACCATTCGCTGAACCCCGTGGCCGGACGTATCTGGGAGTTGCTTGCGGAGCCAATCGACGAAGACTCGATCATCACGCAACTGGTCGAGGAATTCGCCGTGACAGTGGAAGAGTGCCGGCGCGAGGTGGCGGCCTTCCTGCCGGCATTGCGTGCACGCGGCCTGATCGTCGACGTCTGAGCCATGCGGCTGATCGCCGGGGTCCTGCAACTCGACGGCCGCCCCGCCGAACCGAACGTGCTGGCGCGGATGGCCAGCGCGATGACGCCACCCGGGTTGCACCCGTCGCTTGCGCGATGGCTTGAAGGACCGGTTGGTCTGCTCGCGCTGGATTTCTCGGGAGACGAAGGCCCCCTTCCTGAGAGTGGCGGATGGACCGTAGTGCCGGATCTCCGACTCGACCGACCGAGCGGGCCTGCCCATGTCGATCTGGTGCGCGCGATCGATAATCATGGGCCCGACTTCCCCGACCGACTGGATGGCGACTTCGCCGTAGCGCTGTGGCACCGGGGACGCGGCGAGCTTTGGCTCGGCAGAGACTTCATCGGCGTCAGGCCGCTGGCGTGGACGTGGCAGAGCGGTCGCCATTTCGCCTTCGCGAGTCTGCCCAAGGGGTTGCACGGTTCGGGACTGGCCTCGTCGGCGCCCGACCCCGTGGCGCTCGCGAGAAAGGCGAGCCAGACATATTTCTCCGGAGCGGACAGCGGATTTACGGATATCCGCTATCTTGAGGCCGGGCATAGCCTGTGCCTCCGAATCGGAGAGGACCGCCAACCGCAGCCACACCGAGCCTATCGGCCCTGCGCCTCGCAGGTGGGGCAGTGGCGCGGCACGCCGGAACAGGCGGCGACACAGCTGCGCGCGCTTGTGGAGGAAGCGGTTACGGTCCGGATGCCGACGAGCGGCCCCATTGCCACGCATCTGACCGGAGGGTTGGACAGTTCATCGATCACCGTTCTTGCCGCGAGGCGCGCCCGCGAACGAGGCGAGAGTATCGTCGCCCTGAACCGTGGCACCGAGATCATGTTCGGCCCGGAAGAGCTCGACGAGCGTCCGTTGATCGAAGAGGTGCTGCGGCAGGAAGCGAACATCAGCTATCGCTTCATACCCGATGTTCTGCCGATGCCGGGCCGGCAAGCCGACCCGGATTGGCCAGGCGGCATGATCGGCGATGGCGACGACCTGATCATGGAAACGGCGGCGGCCGCGGGAGCCGACCGCCTCCTGAGTGGGGTCGGCGGAGACGAAGGCGCGACCTATAATGGAGCGCGGCTTTATCTTTCCCTGCTGAAAACCGGGCGATGGCCGACCTTGCTGCGGGAAATGAGAGCCCGGGCGGTCGCGGGCCGCATCTCGCTGCCCCGCGTCCTCTATCGCCAGTTGGGAGCGCCACTGCTCGCGGCCGTCCTGGGAGGCAACCGGCCCGGCCCCGCCGACAGCCGGCTGGGCGCCACGCGCTACCTCGCCCCCACGATCGTCGAGCGCGTCAATGCCGGCCGGCTACGGCCGGTTCTGCACAGCAACCGGGCGGAGGACAGGGTGCGCGCCTTTGCCGACCATCACATCCCGTCGCGCTGCACCTATTATTCGGTGGTGGCGGCGCGCCATGGCATTGCGGTCAGCTTTCCCCTGCTCGACCGGCGCATCGTCGATTTCGCTTTGTCGCTCCCGCTGCACCTGTTGGTCGGCGAAGGCCTCGGCAGGCAGCCCTTCCGGCGCGCCATGCGCGGCATCTTGCCCGAGCGGGTGCGCCTGACCAACGCCAAGGTCGGACTGTTCGACCAGCGTTTCCGGCAATATGCGCAGCTCCGCCCGGTCCTGCTGGACGATGTCGCGCACCTGCGCGCGCTCGGCCTGCCGTCCATATCGGAAATGTTCGACCTCGATGCCATCAGCGCCGGCATCGAAAGCTTCCCTGCCGTCGAGGACATCGCCGATCGCTCAGCGCGGGGCGAGCGCGTGCTGGGTAAATCGCCATGGGTGCTGGTCTACGCCCTGAATGCTCTGATCATGGCCCGGGAGATCGCCGACAAGGCCGCAGCGCAGACGGACCTCCGCGCCACCTAGCCGCCCCAGCCCGTGAAGTGCAGCCAGATCAGCTCGAGGAACGGCAGCGGATGGGCTGTACCGAGGGGGCCGAGCGGCAGGCAGTAGAGCAGGAAGATTGCAGTCAGCGCAGGCGATGCCGGCGGCAAACGCCAGCCCAGGCGGGCGACGCCGATCAGCAGCGTCAGCGCCACCGCGAACAGGCCCAGGCTTGCCCAGCGGAAATAGTCGAAGCCGAGCGGAAAGAGCAGCAGCGTCGCCGTCGGGGGCAGGAAATAGCGCAACAGGCTGGCGCGGTTGTGGCGCAGCACCGCGAACAGCAGGACGAAGGGCGCGAGCGTGTAGAAGGCGAGCGCGGCCTGTTCATAGGGCTTGAGCGCGATCGGTACCTCGATCACCCCGCGCGACCAGACAGTGGTGCCGCTGCCGGGGCGAGCGTCGAGCAGCGCCAGCTGCGCCGCGTCGAGATTGCCCCACAGCCCGACCGCGCCCAGCGCCAACGCGCCGGGCAACAGGCACGCCACCATGTCGGCCGGACGGGACCGGGTGGCGAACAGGGCGACGGCGAGCGGCCCGACCCCGTAGAAGAAAACCGCTTCATGGACGAGGCCGGCAATGCCGAAGATCAGCCCGGCGAGGCGCGGGCGCCCGTTCAGGACCAGTGCGACCGCGACCAGCAGCAGCGCGATGTTGAGCGCGTCATAGCGCCCGATATCGTGCGCGATCTCCATCAGACCGGCGGGCGAGAGCAGCAGCGCCGCAAGAACGCAGGCGCCGAGGCCCGCCTCCTCTCTGCGAAGCGGCCGGGCATGAAGCCGGTCGAGCAGCAGGATCATCACCGCGAAGATCGCGAGCGACAATCCGGTCGCGATGGCCGCGCCGGTGGCAGCATCGACGACCGGGGCGGAGAAGACCGGATAGAGCAGCGTGCCCACCAGTGCACGCTTGGCGAAGCCGAAGTCGACATAGTTGACATAGAACTGCTTGAGCAGCCACGGCCCGACCAGCGGCCGATCGGCGCCGAGCCGGAAATAGAGATTGGCGAGCGAGCCGACCGCGAGCGACAGCAAAGCCAGCAGCAGAAAGTGGCGCAAGGCCATCCGTCCTGCCTCCTGCCCGATCCCCCTACGCTCCATCCCCGTCCCCGTCAGATGCTCAGCTTCTTGAACAACCCTTCGGGTATCGCCCGAATGATGGCCATGATCCAGCGCCACAGCGGGCGGACATAAACGACATCCGTCTTCCGCTCGACCGCGCGCCAGATGGCCTGCGCGACCTCCTCTGGCCGGGCGGTGAGCGCGGGCGGCAACGCCATTCCCTCGGTCATCCGCGTATCGACGAAGCCGGGCAGGACGCTGACGACGTGGACGCCGGTCTTGCCGAAACGGTTGCGCAGGCCCGAGAGGAAGGCGGTCATCCCCGCCTTGGCCGAGCCATAGACATAGTTGGACGCCCGCCCCCGCTCACCCGCGACCGAGCTGATGCCGACAATGACGCCCTGGCCGCGGCTGGCGAACGCCTCCGCGAGGGCGCCCAGCAGCAGGGCCGGCCCCTCATAATTGGCGCGCATCACCCGTTCGGCGGCGGTCGGATCGATCTCGCTTTCCCGCTGGTCGCCGAGAAGACCGACCGCACAGACGACCACATCGGGCAGCACCGACAGGCCGGCGAGCAGCGCTGCGCGATCCCGCGCCTCGGTCACGTCGCAGCGATGGATCGACACGGCGACGCGGTGACGCAGTTCCAGGTCGGCCGCCATCGCGCCGAGGGCCGCCTCATCGCGGCCGGCGAGCTGCACTGCATAGCCGGCAGCAGAGAAGCGCCGCGCAGTCGCGGCGGCGATGTCCGACGATGCGCCGAGAACGAGAAGGGTGCGCGTCACAGTCCGAGCCTTTCCGACATATACGAGCGTAACGGCCCGACCATGCCTCCGTCGCGCCGCCAGCGCGCGAAGGCAAGCCCGCGCGGATCGAGTGCGGCCATTTCCGCCTCGGTCATCTGTGCATCTTTGGCAAGATAGAGCCGCCCGCCATGATCGCGGGTCATCGCGCGAAGCTCGGCGGTCAGCGCCTCGGTCCGTCGGCCAACGGGGAAATCGAGCGCGAGCGTGTAGCCTTCCATCGGGAAAGAGAAGGGCCCCTCCTCCGGTCCCATCTGCTTGAGCACGGCGAGGAAGGAGCCGGTGCCGGAAGCCGCGATCCGCGAGAGCATCGCGGTGAGCCCCGCCTGTGCACTGACAAGCGGAAGCACGCACTGGAACTGGACGAAGCCACGCCGGCCATAGATGCGGTTCCATCGCAGGATCGCATCGAGCGGATAGAAATAGCCGTCGATCGGGACCAGCGCTTCGCCCGCGCGGCGGCGATTGCGCGCATGATAGAGCGCGTTGAAGGCGCGGACGACCGGCCCGCCGACCAGACTGAAAGGCGGGGTCAACGGCACGTCGAGCGTCGGGCCGCGACGCCGTGCGAAGGGGGTGGCGGCGACATCCTCGGGCAATTCCTCGACGCGGGCATGTTCGCCCAGCATCAGGATCGAGCGACCGAGCGAGCGGCCCGAGGCGAGCGTGTCGATCCACGCCACCGAATAGGTCGCCTCGGCGCTCGCCTCGAACGCGTCCATCGTCTCGGCCAGCGAGAAGGTCGGGATGGTCCGCTGCCGGATCCAAGCGCTTTCGACCGGGCGCAGCCGCACCGCCGCGCGCAGGATCGTGCCGGTCAGCCCCATGCCACCCATCGTCCAGTGAAACAGCTCGGCATGGTCGTCGGGAGAGCAACGCCGCTCGATGCCGTCGGGGCCGAGCAGGTCGAACCAGGCGACGTGGCGCCGGAAGCTCCCTTCGCCATGGTGGTTCTTGCCATGAACGTCGGCCGCGATCGCACCGCCGAGGGTAACAAACTTCGTGCCCGGCGTGACCACCGGAAACCAGCCGCGCGGCAGGAAGATGTCGATGATCTCGGCCAGGGTCAGCCCGGCTTCGGCGACCAACAGCCCCGTCGCATGATCGAATGCGATCAGCCGGTCGAGCCGGCGCATGTCGACAGTGGTCGACAGCCCGATCGCGGCATCGCCATAGGCCCGGCCATTGCCGCGCGCGACCGTGCCCGCCGGATCGAGCAGGGCCGGCACGTCCGCCGGCTGTCCGGCGCGACGCAACCGCGTGGCGCGGGGGGGATAGAGCCCCCAGCCGCTGAGCTCGACCCGATCAGCCATGCCCCGTGGTCACAACAAGCCGAAGCCGGTGGCGCTGCCTGCGACGATGATGACCATCAGCAGCGCGCAGCAGAGGCTGACGCGGTCGGTCGCCGCAAAGACGATCGGATCGTCGTGCATATTGCCGCGATTGGCGACCATCGCCATCCGGCTGATCCAGTAGAGCAGGATGGCGCAGCTGCCCCACAGCAATTCGGGAAAGGCGTAGAGCCGGTCGACCGCCGTCGAGTTCAGATAGAGGGCGAGGACGAGCACCGCGACATAGCCCGACGAGATCGCCATCTGCGACACGGTTGCGAGGTCGCCGCTGTGATAGCCGCGCCCGTGCAGCGTGCGACCGCCATCGGCGAGGCTGTCGACGATCTCCGCCTGGCGCTTGATCGCTGCCAGCGAAAAGAACAGGAACAGGGTGAAGGCCAGCATCCACATCGACAGCGGTACCTGCGCCGCCACCGCACCGGCGATCACGCGCAAGGTGTAGAGACCGGCCAGCGTGCAGATGTCTACCACCACCTTGCGCTTGAGCCACAGCGAATAGGCGGTGGTCGCGATATGGTAGAAGAGCAGCACGCCCAGAAAGGCCCCCCCCACCACCGCGCCCAATGCAACGCCGCCCGCAAACAGGCCGATCACCATCCAGCTGGCCTGCTCGATCGGGATCGTGCCAGCCGCGAAGGGCCGCAGCCGCTTGCGCGGATGGGCGCGGTCCGAGCTGAGGTCGAGCAGGTCGTTGAGCACATAGACGCTCGACGCGATCAACGAAAAGGCGAGGAAGGCCAGGCACCCCGCGCGCAGCGTCGCCAGATCGGACTGGTGCGCGCCGATGATCGGCAGGAAGACCAGCGGATTCTTCGCCCATTGGTGGACGCGGATCGCGCGCAGATAATCTGCGATGCGGGCCTTCGGCCGGGACAGCGTCTCGTGCCCCGGATAGAGACCGGCGAGCCGCGTCGAGAGGCGGCGACCGGGGTTGCAGGCGATCACCATGCGCGCCTTGCCCCATACCGGGAGGTCGGCGGGGCTGTCGCCGATATAAGCGAAGCCACCCTCGCCATAGCGCTCGCACAGCCGACGCGCCTTGGTCGCACCCTTGAGATTTTCGTCGCGGCCGGATGCCATCACCTCGTCGAACAGGCCGAGATGATCGGCGATCAACCGCGCCAGCCGCTCGCTCGTGGCGGTGACCAGCGCCACGCGTCCACCCCGGGCTCGCCAGCCGCGAATATGGTCGATCACCCCCTGGTCATAAGGCAGCGTCGCGGGATCGATGCGGGCATGCTCGGCAAGCACATGCTTGATCCGCGAACGGCCGCCGGGAAGCGCCATCAGCAATTGGACCAGCACCGCCCACCGCTGCGCCAGTGCCGACCAGAAGCTCTCGTAGAGCATGTTCGAACGCAGCAACGTACCGTCGAGGTCGACCGCCAAGACCGGCAGGACTTCCTTGTCCAAACTGCTTCCCCCGTAGGCCACTGGTCAGACGGATCACGCCGACGCTGCGTCCGTCTATAACCGGTTGCGACTGTGCATCAATCGCCTGCGGATGACGGCCGTCGGCGACTGCCTGACGGCACTTGTTGTTACACGGTAATTCATCTGGAGGCGATCTCGCTCTTACCCATCTGAATCGATTGGATGTTGTTCAATGGGCATGGAAAGGGCAGATGCATAACGACCAATTGCCATGGGTCGGAGATGAAGCAAGCGGTGCCGCGGTATCGGGCATAACGGCGTGCTTCGTGGCTATCACAGTTGCGCCCTGCCATCGAAAGGGCGGGCACTGAAGGAGGGGCGAGCATTGAAGGATCGGGGCGTGAAAGAAATCTGGATAGTCCGCCGATTATGGCTTGTTCCGATTATAATACTTGGCTTTATCTATGCCGTCATTCTCGGCAGATCAGCTTTTTTCGGATTCGCCACCGACGATTTCTTTCTAGTAAACTTAACCTATGGGGAAGCGATCTATCATACGCTGCACGGGCCTCACTTTCGTCCGCTATGGTTTTTGAGATATCCGTTTCTAAACAGTTTGTTCGGCCAAAACGCTTTTGTCCATCACATCGTCAATCTTATTCTACATGCGGCAAATTGCGTTTTGGCCTTCCTGTGGCTGAGGACGAGCTTGGGGGCGGCCAAGGCGAGCTTCGCGGTGCTGGTCTGGACAATGCTGCCTCAAACGGCTTTCCCAATAGTATGGATATCTCAGCGCAACGACGCCCTTATGAGTTTCTTTCTTCTGCTCAGCCTAGTCGTTCATGGACAGAGACATCGAATTTCAGCTTATCTTCTTTATGTTCTAGCGTTTCTCAGCAAGGTAACGTGCATGTTCTTTCCTGCTGTCTTCATGACAACAAAGGGACTGTGTCGGACTAGGGGCGATTTTATCGCGGGACTAATGTTGTTAATATTATCCGTGGCGATTGCAGCCTATTCCTTTCAGAATATGGAGGCGTCTGAGCATCTGGCTCATCTTAGTCCTGCCATGCGAGCTGCCAACCATTGTAAAAATTTGGTTCTTGGCTGGTTTACGCTGATCGTCCCGATTCCCTTTTTCGCAAACACCCTGCTCGCTCTTGCCTATTTCATATTTGCAGCGGGTACCACTTGGTTGCTGATAAAGTGTCCCATCAAATCTTCGACAACATACCAACTACTCATTTTTTCTATCGCAATGTCATTGCCTTTAGCGATAACGAGCGAAGTCCGCATTACCTATTTGCAGAGCTTGTTTTTAACCGGTGCAATTTTTTCGGCTGTCAATTCAGCGATGATTGCGGCAAGTCGTCAAGCTAAAGCGGTACTGGCAATGACTGCAGTAGCTGGCCTCATATACGCTTGTCCTGCAACCTTTCTTATAACAGAGAAATTCAACTCTAATGAATATTCGGTCAATCAGCCATCCAATCAACCTTATATAATGTATTATCTCGTAGATTTTTACGGATGGTTCAGGGATTTCCAAAAAGAAATTCTGAAACGCAAATAGCGCACTGTTGTCATTCGAGATTGCAAGGAAGGATTGAATGTGGGCCCAGGCCCAATTTTAACCTTGCATTATATCAAAAGCTATCGCCTCTTCAATTTGATATGGCGGGTGGCTGTACCTGCCTGGCCCTTCAGGCCCACTTGCCGTCGACCGCACGTTAATCCAATCAAGATCACCCTCTGGAGCGTCACTGCATCTGATCATGTGCGCTTGCCCGCAGCGCAGGCGGCGCCTACAGCGCCGGTGCGGCCATCCTGCCGCGAGGGGACGGCAGATGGAACGGCGGGTGAGCCCGGTGGCGATCTATGTCGTGATCGCCTGCATGGCCGCGCTGCTCAACATCGGCGCGCAGATGGCGAGCGTCGCCGTCTACAAGGGACGCTTCTACGTCGAGCTTTCGATGATCGTCGGGCTGGCGACGGTGCTGCCCGTCAAATATCTGCTCGAGAAGCTGTTCGTCTTTTCCTTCGCCTCGCGCGGACTGTTCCACGATGCGCGGCTGTTCACGCTGTACACGGTGCTCGGCGGCATCACGACGCTGGTGTTCGTGGCGGTCGAATATCTGTTCCACCTGCTCTTTGCGGGAGAGGCGATGCGCTATGTCGGCGCCGCGCTCGGCCTCGCGCTGGGCCATCTGCTCAAATATCAGCTCGACAAGCGCTTCGTCTTCGCCAGCCGCTGAGCGCGCGGAGCCTTCCTCCATCACCCCGCACTCTTGTCTTGTCGAAGCGGGCGCTCTACCGGGCCCCCATGGGGTGGCTGCGGCAAGTCTGGATGCGCGTCGTGCCGATCATGCTGATCGGCATGCTGTTCGGCGCGCTCGCACCACAGGGCTTCATGCCACGCGTCGGCGAAAATGGCCTGAGCATCATCCTCTGTTCCGGCAGCGGAGACGTGGAAGCGCGGATCGGCAAGGCAGACCCGCTCTACGCCAAGATCGCGGCGATCAAGGCAGCGATGGCGGACGACGCGGATCGGCACGACGGCAACGACGAGCAGGCGACCATGCCGCACTGCGCTTTCGCAGGCGCCGCCATGGCCGCGCTTTTGCCAGCGCAGCCGGTCGTGGCGCTGCCGCAGTCCTTCGCAGCGCTTGCCCCCGAGACGATCACCACTATCGGGCTGAGCCGCCATCGCGCCGCCACGCCGCCCGCCACGGGTCCGCCCCTCCTGATCTGACGCTTCGCGCCGGCGCTTTGCCGGCCCAACGCTCTCAGTTCAGGACATCAAGATGCGCATTCACGCAAGGACCTGCGCCGCCCTTCTGGGCGGAACCCTCTGTGCCACAGTCTCCTTTCCGCTCGCCGCCCAGGGCATCGGGCAGCGGCAGGACGCCATCATCGTCACCGGCACCAAGCCGGGTACGCCAACTGCCCCCTCCGCCGAGCAGGCGCGCAAGACGCTCGAGCGCATTCCGGGAGCCATCGGTTTCGTCGAGGACGACGTCTTTGCCGACGACTTCGCCCAGAGCATCGGCGATACGCTCGCACTGACACCCGGCGTCTTCGCCGACACGAGCGCGCAGCGCGAGAGCCGCATCTCGATCCGCGGTTCGGGCCTGAACTCCGGCTTCGAACGGCGCGGCCTGACCGTGCTGCGCGACGGCGTGCCGATCAGCCGGGCGAGCGGCAGCACCGAGTTCCAGGAGGTCGATCCGTTGACCATCCGCTATCTGGAGGTGTTCAAAGGCGCCAATGGTCTGCGCTATGGCGCGGCGTCACTGGGCGGCGCGGTCAATGTCGTCAGCCCGACCGGACGCACCGCGCGAGCCCCCTTCACGGCCAAGGTCGAGGGCGGCAGTTTCTCGACGCTGCGCGCCAACATGTCGCTGTCGGGCGTGTCGGGCGACGTCGACTATTATGGCGGGATCACGGGCCTGCGCACCAACGGCTATCGCGAGCATAGCGATGTGCGCAGCGTCTACGGCCATGGCAATATCGGCTGGCGGGTCAGCGACAGCGTCGAAACCCGCTTCTTCGTGACCGCGCTCAGTGACAATTTCGAGCTGGCCGGATCTCTCCGGCTTGCCGACGCGCTGGCCAATCCGAAGGCAGCCGGACGGCCGGTGCAGATCGGCCCGTTCTTCCCCGGCGGTCCGGTCACCGTCCTCGATCCGGGGCCGGTCGCGGACGACTGGGATCGCAATCTCGACGTCTATCGCGTCTCCAATCTCACTGCGATCGACCTTGACCTCGCCAAGCTCGAACTGGGCGGCTGGTATGCGAAGCGCATCCTCGACCATGCGATCACGCGTTTCGCGGGCATCATCGCGCAGAATGAAGACGAAGTGGGCGTGTCCACGCGCCTGACCGGCACTTTCGCCTTCCTCGGCGGCGAGAGCAGTTGGACGCTCGGCGGCAGCTACGCCTACGCAACCAACGACGCGAAGACCTATGCGAACCTATCGGGCAAGCGCGGCGCGCTTCGGACGCGATCGGACCAGGATTCCTCGATGGTCATTGTCTATGGCGAGGCGCAGCTGGCGCTGGCCCCGATGCTCGATGCGGTGCTGGGCGGGCAATATGCCCGGGCGACGCGCGATGTCGACGGCAAGCTCGCCACCGTCAGCGGCCGCCGCAGCTACGAACAGTTCAACCCCCGCATCGGCCTCATCGCCGATCTCGGCGGCAGCGCCCAGCTTTACGGCAATGTCAGCCGCAGCTTCGAACCGCCGAGCCTGGCCGACGTGACCTCGGGCGGGACCGCTCCCTTTGCGCCGCTCGATCCGCAGCGTGCGACGACCTTCGAAATCGGCACCCGTGGACAGAAGGGTGTCATCGCCTGGGACATCGCCATCTATCGCGCTGACGTCGAAAATGAGTTTGTCGACGTCGCGATCAACAATGGCGCGTCCTCGGTTACCGGCAATGCGAAGCGGACGCTGCACCAGGGCATCGAGCTGGGCGTCGACCTGTTCGTCGCGCGGGACCTGCTCGAATCCCGGGGACAGACATTGCGGCTGAGCACGGCCTATACCTTCAACGATTTCCGCTTCCGGGGCGACGCCGCCTATGGGAACAACCGGCTGCCGGGCGTTCCGCGCCACGTCGTGATTTCGGAAGTTCGCTTCGATCAGAAAGAGCGCTTCTACGTCTCGGCCAACCTCCGCTGGATCCTCGACGGGCCCTGGTCGGACTATGCGAATACCGAACGCGCGCCCGGCTATGAGCTGGTCGGGCTGACGGCAGGCGTCAACCTGACCGAGCGGCTGAAGCTGTTCGGATCGGTCGAGAATCTGTTCGACGTGCGCCACATCTCGAACGTCGCGACCGCAGGCAATCAGTCGAGGGAAAGGCTGGCCATCTACACGCCCGGCCAGGGCCGCGCACTCTATGCCGGCCTGAGCATCGGCCTCTGACAGCGAAGGGAACAGCATCATGGCAAGCAAGACGAAGATCGCGCGCTGGTCCTTCAGCAAGCATCAGTGGCTGGCACTGGTTGGCGGGATCAGCCTCCTCCTGTGGGGACTGTCCGGGCTGACGCACATCGCCATGGTGCTGTTCGGCCCGCAACAGGCGCAGTTCATGCCGCCGCGCGCGCCGCTGGACCTTCAGGGGGCGCCACCGGTGGCCGACATGCTCGGTCGGGCCGGCCTGAGCCAGGCCGTCGCGGTCCGCACGGTGCCCTATGACGGCCGGAGCCTGCTTCAGGTGACCACCGATCCGCGTGCCGAGCGCCGTTACTTCGATCCGGCGTCGGGCGCCGAATTGCCGGGGCAGGATGCCCGCCAGGCCGAATATCTGGCGCGCTACTTTCTGAAGGAGGAGCGGCCGATCAGCTCGATCACGCTCCAGACCGGGTTCGACGCCGACTATGGCTGGGTCAACCGGCTGCTGCCGGTGTGGAAGATCCGCTTCGCCGGCGACGACCGGCTCACCGCTTATGTCCACACCGAGACGAGCAGCCTCGCCGCTGTCAACAACCGCACCAAGGGCTGGCTGCAGACGATATTCCGCGCGCTGCACAGCTGGGAATGGGTTCCGCCGTCGATGACGTGGCTGAAGGTCGTCGTCGCGGGCGCGATGGTCGGCAGCCTGGCCGCGCTCGCGCTGACCGGTATCGCCATGCTCGTGACGGTCCGGCGCAAGAAGCGGCTGCCGGGGGCGAAGGGCTGGCACCGCGTCGCAGGATATGTTCTCGCCCTGCCGCTGATCATGTTCTCGCTGAGCGGCATCTATCATCTGGTGCAGGGGGCGATCGCCCCGCCCGCCGGGCAGATGCGGATGGCGGCGCCCATCGACCTGAGCCAGGGACGCTTCCCGATTGGCGCGCAATGGTCCGAGCTGACCCGGGGCCTGAAGGTCGACTCGCTGTCGCTGGTCGAGGGTGCGGGCGGGCGTCCGCTCTATCGCCTGGGCCTGGCACGCGACGAGGCGATGCCGAAGGGCGAGCATGACCATGGCGCAGCACCTGCCGCCAAAGGCGATCATGCCGGCCATGGCGATCATATGGGCCATGCCATGCCGAAGACCGCGATCGAAATCCGGGCCGCGCGCTTCGAGGGCGTCCAGCCGACCGGCCCGGCGCTCTACATCGATGCGCAGACCGGCGCGGCCGCGCCACAGGGCGATCGCGAGCTCGCCCGGATGCTGGCCACCCGCTATGCTGGCGTAAGCGAGGACAAGATTAGCGACATGCGGCTCATCACCCGCTTCGGCCCCGACTATGATTTCCGCAACAAGCGCCTGCCCGTCTGGCGGGTCGACTATGCCGCGCCGGTCAATGCGACCCTGTTCGTCGACACTGCGACCGGGGCGCTGGCCGACCGGGTCGAGCATTGGCAGCTGCCCGAGCGCTATGTGTTCAGCTTCATCCACAAGTGGAACTTCCTGTTCCCGCTGGGCAAGATCGGAATGAATGCCGTTGTCGGTGGGTTCATGATCGCGCTGCTGATCTTCATGGGCGTGATCGGGCTACAGCTTTATCTGCGCCTGCGCCGCGCCCGGCGCTGAGGACGGGAAGGGGGCTCAGCCGGCAATCCGGATGAGCCCCTCCTGCGCGACCGAGGCGACGACGCGCCCTGCCCGGTCGAAGATGGTGCCCCGCCCCAGTGTCCGCGCACCGCCGGCATAGGGGCTGTCCATAGCGTAGAGCAGCCAGTCGTCGGCGCGAAAGCGCTGATGGAACCAGATGGCATGGTCGAGGCTGGCATCCTGCAGGTCGTGCGCCGACCAGCTGATGCCGAGCGGCAACAACCCCGTATGCATGATGTAGAGGTCGGAGGCGAAGGCCAGCATCCGCTGATGCTCGGCCGGATCGTCGCCCATCGGATCGCGCAGGCGGAACCAGAAGGAGCGGCGCGCGCGCGCGCGGGGCGGATCGATCGTCACGAAGGGCTCGACCGCGCGATAGTCGATGCCGATGTCCCGATCCCAGAAGACGATGCGGTGCGGCGGCATGTACGGCAGCGCGGCGGCAATGACCTCATCCTGCGGAACGATCGATTCAGGATCGGGCACGTCGGGCATGATGGCGCCGTGCGTTGCCCCCTCCTCCGCCACATGAAAGGATGCGGACATGGTCAGGATCAGTATGCCCTCCTGCCGCGCCTCGATCCGTCGCGCCGAGAAGCTGCGCCCATCGGCGTCGCGCAAGACCGTGAAATCGATCGGCTGGTCGGTCCGCCCGGCGCGGACGAAATAGGCGTGGCAGCTATGAGCGAGCTTTTCGACCGACACCGTCGACTGCGCCGCCGCCAGCGCCTGAGCGAGGACCTGGCCGCCATAGAGCCGGAACAGCGGGCCGCCCGACGCCGGCGCGCGCAAGGCGCCGTCGGACCCTTCGCCGAAGTCGAACAGCTCCGAAAATCTGTGTCTCACGCGATCCAGCCCCGCTTATGTCCGGCGGACAGCCTTGGCAAAAGCCGCCGTCCGGGGGAAAGAGAAAAACGAACAGGAGAGCCCCGATGTCCGAACCCGCCGCCTTCACCCCCGTGCGCCCGACGCGCTGCTTCGAGGATCTTGCGGTGGGTGAACGGCGCGTGTCGGCGCCGCGCACCGTGACCCGCGAGGAGATGCTGGACTTCGCCCGCCAATGGGACCCGCAATGGTTTCACAGCGACGCCGATCTCGCCACCCAGTCGGTGTTCGGCGAGGTGATCGCATCGGGCATCCACGTCCTGGCGCTGTGGCGTCAGATGGACCACGAGATCAATTCGGACATCGATTTCGTCTGCGGCATCGGCTGGGACGAGTTCCGGCTGAAGAAAGCCGTGCGCGCGGGCGACACGATCCACGTCACTTCGGAGATCGTCGAACTGCGCCCGTCGACCTCGCGCGAGGACCGGGGGACCGCCATCACCCGCTATGCCGTGATCAACCAGCGCGGCGAGGAGGCGGTCAGCTTCACCAGCATCAATCTGGTCTATACGCGGTCCGGCCGGAACAGCCGCGAGGCGAGCGCATCGGCCTCGGCATAGGCCGTCGCCATGACCGGCTCCACAGCTTCCGGCGGACCGAAGGTCGGCTTGACGTGGATCGTTTCGATATCGGTGACGCCGATGAAGCCCAGCCAGCCGGTCAGGAAAGCGTGCTGATGGTCGAGCGCCGCCATCGGCCCGCCGGGGCGAATGTCCAGCGCGCCCGAGGTGATGAGCACCGCCTTGCGGCCCGCCGCCAGCCCCTCGCCCTGCCCGTCGACCACGCGGAAGCTCATGCCCGGCTGGGTGACAAGATCGACATAGTGCTTGAGCGGATAGGGAATGCCGAAATTCCACATCGGCACCGTCATCACCCAGCCGTCGAAGGACAGGAAATGCTCGATCAGCCGGCCGATCGCACCCCATTGCGCCTCGACCGACGGATCGACCGCCTCACCCGCGATCAGCGCATAGCGCCCTTCGATCGTCGCGCCGTCGAAGGCCGGAAGCTCGGCCTCGAACAGGTTGAGATACTCGACCTCGATGTCCGGACGCTGCGCCAGCAGCCGCTCGGCGACCATGTTCGAGCGCGAGCGGGGCCCGCGAGGGCTGGCGTCGAGGTGCAACAGCTTAGGCATCGGGCATCTCCACCAGAACGTCGTCGCCCTCGATACTGACCGGGAAGACGGTGATCGGCTTGCGCGTCAGCGTGCCGTTCGGCTCGCCGGTGCGCATGTCGAAGCGCACCCCGTGAAGCGGGCAGAAGATGTGCGGCCCCTTCACCTTGCCGCCCTCGAGATGGGCAAGCGCGTGGCTGCACATATTCTCCACCGCGAACACCCCGGCGGCGGTGCGGCAGAGCAGTACCGATGTGCCGCAGGCGTCGAACGCCTTGTTGCCCCCTTCCGGGACCTCCGCCAGGGCGGCGACGCGCTGGAGCGCCATCAGCGCCTCTGGTCGAAGCGCCGGCCGAGCAGCGCGGAGGCGATGTTGACCTTCTGGATGTCGATCGCACCACCGGCGATGCCCCAGCCCCAGCTGTCGCGCAGCCGGCGTTCCATCGGGAAATCCTTGGAATAGCCATAGGCGCCCATCAGCTGGACGGCGTCGCCGGCCACTTCGCGTGCGATCGAATTGGCGAAGCATTTGGCGGTCGAGCTGTCGAGGATCGACGGCAGGCCATCCTCGGCATTCGCCGCTGCGCGCCAGATCAGCAGCCGGGCCGCGTCGACCTTCATGTGCATTTCGGCGAGCTTCAGCTGGACCGCCTGGAACTCGACGATCGGCTTGCCGAACTGGCGGCGTTCCTGGACATAGGCGGTCACGTCCTCGAGCGCGCCCGATGCCTGACCGAGCGCCATGGTGGCATTGCCGCAGCGTTCGAGGTCGAAGGTCTCCATCAGCTTCTTGAAGCCGCCGGCCGGCACGACGATGTTGTCGAGCGGGATTTCCACATCGTCGAAATTGAGGTCGGCCGAGGGCACGCCGCGGAAGCCCATCAGCTGCTCGTTCGGTCCGAAGGTGAAGCCGGGCGTGTCCTTCTCGACCAGCACCGCGCCGATCGCCTTGGGCCCCGGATCGTCGGACAGGCGACAATAGACCAGATAGGCATCGGCATGGCCGCCGCCCGAGCACCAGCGCTTGGTGCCGTTGAGGACGAGCTTGTCGCCCTTGACCACACCCTTGGTCTTAAGGTCGGTCAGCGCCGAGCCGGCATCCGGCTCGGACATGCCGATCGCGACGACCATCTCGCCCTTGCAGACGGCGGGGACGATGCGCTGCTTCAGGCTGTCCGAGGCGAAATGCTCGATCGCCCGCACCGGGCCGACCGAGGATTCGAAGATCGGGAAGGCGACCGCCGAGGAAATCTTGGCGAACTCCTCGAGAACGATCAGCGCCTCGAGATTGCCGAGACCGAGACCGCCCAGTTCGGCCGGCACGTTGATGCCGAGAAAGCCCATCTCGGCGAAGCGATGCACGAGCTCATGGCTCGGCGGCTTGTTGTCGCGCTCGCATTCCGCAGCGATGGCCGGCAGTTCGGCGCGCGCGAAGGTCCTGGCGGCCTCGCGCAGTTCCTCCTGCTCGGGCGTGAGCCTGAAATCCATGATAACCCCTCCCAGAAAAGTTCAGCGCGTGACCCAGTCGTGCAGCACCTGCTCGACCCGCGCATCGGCCGGCACGCGGTTCAGACCGATGCGACGGTCGAGTTCCTCATGCCAATGATAGATGCGCCGCTCCTGATAGTTGAGCGGCATGCCCCGGAAGCCGTCACTCTCCAGCGATTCCTGGATCTGCGGGGCATATTGGAGATCCTCATAGAGAATCCGCGTCCAGTTATCGATCCGCGTTTCCCACATCGGATGGGGGTTGGCGGGATCGTGATCCGGGCCGATCCAGCTCGACACGACGCGCGAGGTCTTGGGGCCGGTCGGCCAGAATTGCAGGATCGGGATGCCGCTGTCGGACGGCGGCATCACGAAATTGGGATAGATGTGATAGCTGACGTTGTTGTTCGCCGGCAGGTCGGTCACCGTCGGGATCTTCGGCATGCCGATCGTGCCCGGATCCTTCCAGTCGGGACGCGCATTGGGCGTCACCATCCGGCTATGCCCGTTCGGCCAGAGCGTCACGATCATGCCGCGATGGTCAAGAAAGCGGTCGACCGTTTTCTGGTGGATCGACTTGATGTGATAGACTTCGAGAAATGCGTCGAGCAGCACCTTCACATTGCAGCCGACGTCGTAGCTGCGGCTGTCGACGAGGCGCAGATTGTCGAGCTGGAACTGGTCGAGCTCCTTCGCCATCGGGCCGATATGATCGAGCAAAGGCTGCGCCTCGGGATCCTCGTTGACGAAGATCAGGCTGCCGAGCCGCTCGCAGCGGACGGGGACCAGGGAGCGACAGGAAAAGTCGAGATCGACGAAGTCGCGCCGGTCGCGCACGGCGGTCAGCTTGCCGTCGAGCGTGTAGCTCCAGCCATGATAGCCGCAGACGAAGCCGCGCGATTCGCCAGCATCCTCGGTGACCAGCGGCGCGCCGCGATGCTGGCAGGTATTGTAGAAGGCCCGAATCTCGCCGCCCAGATCGCGGACGATGATGATCGGTGAGCCGGTGTTTCGGGTCAGGAACCAGCTGCCCGGATTGGGCGCCTGGTCGACATGGCCGGCATAGAGCCAGGCCTTTTTCCACATCGAGTCCTTCTCGAGCGCAAGAAACTCGGGATCGACATAGCGCTTGCCGGGGATGTCCGGCAGGCTGGGAAAGCCCTCGGGGGCGGCCTTGCGGCCCCGTTCGAAGTCCATCCGTGCGTAATCTTCCACCGCACTGCCGCGACTGATACCGTCCATCGATCCTGTCCCGCCGGTCCTTGTGATCTCTCGATTGACTCGCCCTAACACAGCTGCGCATAAAAACAATCATGAATGATTTTTTGTTGGTCGATGCCTCGCTCTCGCTGCACCATCTGACGGTGCTCGACGCGACACCGCTGGAGCTCATCGAGATCGCGGGCACGCTGCGCTGCGACCATGTCTGCCTGTTCACCCATGTGCCCGAAGAGGGCCGGCAGATGTTCCCGAGCGTCGGCCGGGCTGACATCCCCGTGGTGCGCGAGGCACTCGACCGGGCCGGCGTGTCTCTCTGCAACATCGAATTCTTTCCGATCGACGGCCAGCCCGACTATCCGGCGTTCGAAGAAGCGCTGGCGGTGGGACAGGCGCTGGGCGCGACCAAGGCTACGGTGCACGTCCACGGACTGGACGATGATGAGGCCGTCCACTGGCTGCGCGACTTCTGCGACCGAGCGTCGCCGTTCGGGATCGTCCCCGGGCTCGAGCCCAACGCCTTTTCGGCGGTGCGGTCGGTAGCGCACGCAGCCTCGATCATCCGGCGGGTCGAGCGCGACAATCTCGCCATGGTGTGCGACGCGCTCCATCTGGTGAGGAGCGAAGGACGGGTCGCCGACGTAGCCGAGGCGAGCGCGCTGATCGGCTATTTCCAGATCTGTGACGGTCCGCTGTCGATCGCCGATGAGGATCGTTGGCACGAGGCGATCTTCGAACGCGGCATCCCGGGGACGGGCGCCTTTCCGTTGCTGGAGGCGCTGCCGCTGCTGCGACCGGGCACGGTGATCGACGTGGAAGTTCCGCAGAAGGCAGCGCGCAAGGCAGGGGTAGATGGCCTCGAACGGGCCCGCCGCGCGGTGGATGCGACGCGCTCGATCCTGGCCTCGCTCGACCGGAAGGATGCAGCCCGATGAGTTTTCAGCCGACGATCATTCAATATGCCTGGGTCGTGCCCGACCTGATCGAAGCCGCGCAGCGCTGGCATGCGACCACCGGCATCGGCCCCTTTCTCGTCAATCGCGACCTGAAGCTCGACCAGCCGCGCTATCGCGGCGCACCGTCGACCACGCGTTTCTCGACCGCCGTCGCGCAACATGGCGACGTGCAAGTCGAACTGGTCGAACAACTCGACGACAGCCGCTCGGCCTATCGCGATACGGTGGCCGCCGGACGGACCGGCTTCCACCATGTCGCCTTCATCGCCGGGGATTACGACGCCGACCTCGCCCATTATGTCGACCAGGGCTTCGAAGTCGCGGCCGATGGCCTGTTCGGGCCGATGCGCTATGCCTATGTCGATACGTCCGCGACACTCGGCCACATGATCGAGATCGTCGAAGACAAGCCCGCGATCCGCGCCTTCTTCGGCGCCGTGCGCAAGGCCGCCGAGCGCTGGGACCGCGATCCTGCGACGCTGATCCGCGAACTTTAACTCCCAGTCTGCGCTCGCGGGTGGGCGACCGCCCGCTCGAACCCAAAGCTGCACCCATCATCAACGATCTGCAGCAGTTCGACGACATTGCCGTCGCAGTCGCGGCCATAGGTCGCGCGCGTCGCCGCCGATCCGCCGGGCGGGCCGGTGAACTCCATGCCGAGCGCCAACAGCCGTTCATATTCGGCGAAGACGTCGTCGCAATAGAGGCACAGGTGGATGATGCCATGGTCGCACATGCGGGGCCGCACCGCCTCGCCTTGCGGTGAGGCATATTGGAACACCTCGACATAGAGGTTGCCGAGGCGGATCATCTGGTAGCGCGCCGCGCTGTCCTTCAGCCCGACCATCCGGTCGACACGTTCGTTGCCGACCTCCCAGCCGCCACCGCCGCAGCGTTCGAAGCCGAACCAGCGCTCATAATGATCGACGAAACGGTCGATGTCGGGCGTCGACACCGCCAGATGGTGGACGCCCCGGATCATGACCTGGCAGCCGCGGCAGCAGCGCGCGCCGTCATCACTGCCTCGACGATCTCGGCGTTGCGCGGATTGCGCCGCAGGGTGACGCCTCCATTCACCTGCAGCATCTGCCCGGTCATGAAGCAGGCATCGGAGACGACCCAGGCCACCGCCTCGGCGATGTCGTCGCTCGTGCCCACGCGGCCCAGCGGATATTCCTTGGCGAAGGTCTCGATGATCGCGGGGTTACGGCCCGCCTTGGCCGTCATCGGCGTGACGGTGAAACCGGGGGCCACCGAATTGGCGCGGATGCCGCGGTGACCGAATTCGTTGGCGATGCAGCGGATGACATGGTCGGCGCCGGCCTTGGTGCCCATATAGGCGGCGTGGTCCTCGAGCATGATCGTCGCGGTCGCCGAACTGATCTGCACCAGCGACCCGCCGTCGCGCATCACGCGCAGCATCGCCTGGTAGAAGAGGATCGCCCCGGTGAACTGGAGCGCGGTCATGCGCTCGATCTCTTCCTTGGTCGTGTCGAGGAAGGGCTTGAGCAGACCCCAGCCGGTCGCGTTGACCGCGATGTCGACCCCGCCGAACCGCTCGACCGCAGCCTGACCCAGCCGGGCGAGATCGGCCTCGCTGGTCAGGTCGCACTGCCCCACGGCAAGCCCGTCCAGTTCCTCCGCCAGTTCGGCGAGCGGCTCGGGATCGCGCCCGGCGAGCACGAGTCGCGCACCATCGGCCGCCAGCCTGCGGGCGATGGACTGTGCCATATTGCCTCGCCCGGCCGCCCCCATCACGACCGCGACCTTACCGTCCAGATTCGCCATTTCCGCTCTCCTCTCCCTAGCATTAAAAACAGGCATGACTGCCTTTTTCAATAGCCGATGGGTTGTGCCCGACGGCCAGGAAACCTCGCTTTGCTGCGGCATTCTGCGGGAAAAGGCCTGGCCCCGTAAAAAAGACATTTGTGATTGTTTTATTTCCCGGCGATGATAAGCCTTGCTTGGAGGAGCCTGAAAAATCGATGGATGCCAATCGCCCAGAGGCCGCGACGAACGGCCATGTACGCCCGGATCCCAACGACCCATCCCGCCCGAAGCGCGGCCTGGTGACGGAACAGCTCGCGACGCAGGAGACGGTGTTCCGATCCGATCTGCTCGCCGGTCACCGCATATTGATCACCGGCGGCGGCAGCGGCATGGGCAAGGCGACCGCCTTTCTCGCCACGCGCCTGGGCGCCGATGTCGCGATCTGCGGCCGTAGTCCGGAGAAGCTCGAAACCGTCCAGCGCGAGATCAAGGAGGCCACTGGCCGCGAGATCATGACCGCGTCGATGACGATCCGCGATCCCGAGGCCTGCGAGGCGCTGATCGCCGACGTCTATGAACGGTTCGGCGGCCTCGACACGCTGGTCAACAATGCCGGCGGCCAGTTTCCGCAGAATGCGATCGACTTCAGCCGCAAGGGCTGGCTGGCCGTGATCGACACCAATCTCAACGGCACCTGGTGGATGATGCAGGAGGCGGCCAAGCGCTGGCGCGACAGCGACACGCCCGGCCACGTCATCAACATCGTCGCCAATGTCGAGCGCGGGATGCCGCAGGCGGCGCACACCTGCGCCGCGCGTGCCGGGGTCATCTATCTGTCCAAGACTCTCGCGACCGAATGGGCGCCGTTCAAGGTCCGCGTGAACTGCATCGGCCCTGGCGTGATCGAGACCGAAGGCTTCGGCGTCTATCCGGAGGAAGCGCTCGTCCGCTTCCACAAGGCCAATCCGATGAAGGTCCGCGGCAATGCCTGGGACGTGGCCGAGGCGATTGCCTATCTCGCCTCGCCGGCCGGCCGCTTCATCAACGGCGACCTGATGATCATCGACGGCGGCCAGGCGCAGTGGGGCGTCGTGTGGCCGGGCGGCATGCCCGACTATTTCGCGGAAAATGGCGCGGCCTGAAGGTCCGCCGACAATGGAGAGGTTGATGGGACAGGATCGTGGCGGCCGAGTGGCCGGCAAGGTGGCACTGGTCACCGGCGGTGGATCGGGTCTGGGCAAGGCCGATTGCGAGGCACTGGCGCGCGAGGGCGCGACCGTCGTCGTCACCGACGTGAAGCTCGAACCCGCGCAGAAGGTGGCCGATGCGATCGGCAACGGCGCCGTGGCGATGGTGCTCGACGTCGCGTCCGAGGAGCAGTGGATCGCCACGATCAAGGCGATCGAGGACAGCTTTGGCCGGCTCGATATCCTCGTCAACAATGCGGGCGTGGTGCTGTCGGCCGATGTCGAAGGCACGACGCTCGAGCAGTTCCGCTTCGTCAACGCGGTGATGAACGAGGGCGTATTCCTCGGCTGCAAATATGCGATCCCGCTGATGAACCGCAATGACGGCGGCTCGATCATCAACATGTCGTCGACCGGTGCGTTGCTCGGCTATCCGATCTTCTTCGCCTATTCCGCCGCCAAGGGCGCGGTGCGGTCGATGACCAAGTCGATCGCGGTGATGTGCCAGGAAAAGGGCTACAAGATCCGCTGCAACTCGGTCCATCCCGGCGCGATCGAAACGCCGATGGTGCAGGAGGCCGAGGGCCGGATCGGCCAGGTACAGGCCGTCGCCACCGGCGTTCTGCCTCCCGGCGCAAAGGGGGCGCCCGAAGACGTCGCCGCGATGGTGCTGTTCCTCGCCTCGGATGAATCGCGCTTCGTCAACGGGGCCGAACTGGTCGTGGACAATGGCGTGACCATCCGCCCCTTCTGATCTGTCCTGCGCCCGGCGGCGTTCAGGCACTACCGAGAATGTTGATCGTGAAGG
Source organism: Rhizorhabdus antheiae (assembly GCF_049889055.1). Classification (NCBI taxonomy): domain Bacteria; kingdom Pseudomonadati; phylum Pseudomonadota; class Alphaproteobacteria; order Sphingomonadales; family Rhizorhabdaceae; genus Rhizorhabdus; species Rhizorhabdus antheiae. The sequence goes on from NZ_JBLTWO010000001.1 coordinate 739,510, forward strand.
CCAGCACGCCGATGTTGAAGATGAAGGCGGCGAAGCAGTGGCTGACCGCCACCCGCCGCATATGCCGCCCGCTCAATTCGACATCGGATGTCTGGAAGGTCATCCCCAGCGTGAAGGCGAAATAGACGAAGTCCCAATAATCGGGATCGTCGTTGCCGGGGAAGTCCAGCCCACGCGCGTCGCCGCCATCGGCCTGACTGTAATAGAGATGCGCATAATGCAGCGCATAGATCATGTTGCTGAACAGCCAGGCGAGCAGCAGCGTGACGATCACCAGCGCGGTGCCGCTGGCATGAAGATCGCCCTTGCGGCCGAGTTCGAAGCCGACCGCCACCAATATCGTCGTGCAGACGGTGCCGGTGACCGCCAGCAGCATCACCCGATTGGCGTCGTTGCGCTCGGCGGCGTCGCGCATCGCGGGCGGATCCTTGGCGAGCAGCGGAATAACCGACAGCAGGAACAGCGCTGCTCCCGCATCGAAGCCGACCAGCGCCGCCCGCGACCAGCCCAGCCGGTCGAACGCCAGCCAGAAGACCGTTGCCGACAGAAGCAGAAAGGCGAGGAAGCGCGGCGGAGCGACATGATGACCGAGCGCGAGGCGAAGCGACATGGACGATCTTCTAGCGCCGCCGGGACCGCGCGGCTATGGCCCTCCCATGGCCTGGATATTGCTCATCGTCGGCGGCTGCTTCGAAGTCGGCTTCACCACCTGCCTCCGCTTCGTCGACGGCTTCCGCAACATCCCCTGGACGATCGCTTTCCTCGTCTCGGTCACGCTGTCGATGGGCCTGCTCGAACTGTCGAGCCGGTCGATTCCGATGGGCACGGCCTATGCGGTGTGGACCGGCATCGGGGCGATCGGCACCGTGCTCGTCGGGATGATATGGTTCGGCGAACCCGCGACCAGCGTTCGCATCCTGCTGCTGCTGACGATCGTCGCCTGCATCGCCGGACTCAAATTCGTCGCCCACTGAGCAAAGCCGTCAGCCTCTTGCCAGCCGGCGCGCCGGGCTGGCATGCGGGACCGGAACGGCGATCACTCGTCCGTGCGTCAGGAGTGTCATGCGTTATTATCTCGATACCGAGTTCAACGGCTTCGGCGGCGACCTGCTGAGCCTGGCTCTCGTCCCCGAATATGGCGACCAGGACTATTATGTCGTGATCCCGACCGACGCGCCTTACCACCCCTGGGTCGAGAAGCATGTCGTTCCTTATCTCGAATCGGTCCCCCGCACGCTGTACAACCGGCTCGACCGTGTCGCGGCCGCGCATGATGTCGCAGCCTTCCTCGCAGGCGACCCCGATCCGGTCATCATTGCCGACTGGCCCGAGGATATCGCGCTCTTTTGCCGCTTGTTGCTGGTGGGCGAGACCGAGATCGTCGACATCCGTCACATGCGCTTCGAATTCCAGCGCACGCCGGGCTTTTCGACAGCACGCAACAGCGCAGTACCGCACAATGCGCTGCATGACGCCCGCGCGCTGCGCGATCACCTGACCAGCCTCGACTGACCCGACACCGGCCAAGCATCTCTGTCATAGAAGCGCCCGACGCGACCGCTTATGCTGTCGCCCGATATAGAAGGAGAGCAATCCCGATGAAGACCAGCTTCCTCAACCCCATGCGCGCGACGCTCGTCGCGGCGATGGCGCTGCTGATCGCCAGTTGCGGGCAGCAGGCGAAGAAGGACGATGCCGCAGGCGGCGGCTCGGCCGCAGCGGCCGGTGCCCTGTCCGGCGCAGGCGCGACCTTCCCCGCGCCGCTCTATGCAAAATGGGCCGAAAGCTACAAGGCACAGACCGGTGTGGGCCTGAACTATCAGGCGATCGGCTCGGGCGGCGGGATCAAGCAGATCAAGGCCAACACCGTCGATTTCGGCGCGTCGGACAAGCCGCTCAAGGCGGACGAACTGGCTGCCGCCGGCCTGTACCAGTTCCCGACCGTGATGGGCGGCGTCGTACCCGTCGTGAACATCCCCGGCATCACCCCCGGCCAGGTGCGCCTGTCGGGCGAACTGCTCGGCGCGATCTTCCTGGGCGAAGTCGCCAAGTGGACCGACCCGCGCATCGCCGCGCTCAACCCCGGCGTTAAGCTGCCCGCGCTGCCGATCACCGTCGTCCACCGTTCGGACGGATCGGGGACCTCTTTTCTCTTCACCAGCTATCTGACCGCGAAGAGCCCCGCCTGGGGATCGAAGGTCGGTGCCAGCGACGCCGTATCCTGGCCGACCGGCATCGGCGGCAAGGGCAATGACGGCGTCTCCGCCTTCGTGCGCCAGACCAAGGGCTCGATCGGCTATGTCGAATATGCCTATGCCAAGCAGAATCAGATGAGCCACGTCCTGCTGCAGAACAAAGCGGGCGGCTTCGTCGCCCCCTCGGCCGAGAGCTTCGCCGCCGCAGCCGCCGGTGCCGACTGGGCCGCAGCCCCCGGCAATTATCTGCTGCTGCTCGACCAGCCGGGCGAGAAGAGCTGGCCGATCACCGGCGCCACCTTCATCCTGCTCCACACAAAGCAGGAAAATGTCGCCAAGGCGAAGGCCGCGCTCGGCTTCTTCGACTGGGCGATGGGCAAGGGCGACGCCGAAGCAGTTGCGCTCGACTATGTCCCGCTGCCCGCCGAGGTGAAGGCGCTCGTCCGCAAGCAGTGGGCGGAGGCGATCACCGGGCCGAACGGCAAGCCGCTCTACACGCCGGCTCCCTGAGCCGGCTCTCCCGAAACCGAAAAGGGGCCGCCGGCACTGTGCCGACGGCCCCTTTCTTTTGCTGCGGGCCGGAGCGGAGCGCCCCGGCCTGCCGTCCCTTCGGCCCAATCAGTTCGGAACGACGGTGACCGCGCGGCGGTTCTGCGCCCAGGCAGCCTCGTCCGAACCGGTCGCCAGCGGGCGTTCCTTGCCATAGCTGATGACCGAGATGCGCGACGCCGGAACGCCGACGCTCACCAGATAATTCTTCGCGGCATTGGCACGACGCTCGCCAAGGGCGAGGTTGTACTCGCGCGTGCCACGCTCGTCGCAATGGCCTTCTATCGTCACCGAAACGTTCGGATATTTGGCCAGCCACTGGGCCTGGCGGCTCAGCGTCGCCTGATCCTCGGCATCGACATCATAGGAATCGGTGTCGAAGAACACGGTATCGGTGCCGGCCTGCGCCAGAAAATCGGCGCGCGATCCCGGGACCGGGCCGGTCTGCGGCGGCGGCGGCGGCGGGGCCTCCGGCATCGGGGCCGGGGCGGTCTGCGGCGGCGGCGGCGGCAGTTCCTCGGGCTTCTTCTTCGAACAGGCAGCGACGCTCAGTGCCAGCGCGGACACGAGCGCGATCTTAAGGGTCATACGCGCCATCTAAATCTCCTTCCTCAGCTGGTTACGGTTGAATAACGATTTTCATTCCCGGTTTCTCCCAGAAATCCCCTCATGGCAGCAACGGCCCCCAGGCCGGGTCCGACCCGTCGAGCGGGGTCGGGATTGGGCGTTCGTTGACGCCGGTCAGGTCGACCGACCAGAGATCGGCCTTGCCCGACCCCTGCGCGGTACGGAAGAACATGATCACGCGGCCGTTGGGCGACCAGCTCGGGCCTTCGTCCTGCCAGCCATTGGTCAGGATCTTCTCGCCCGAACCATCGATGTTCATGACACCGACATTGAAGCCCCCGCCGATCCGCGTGAAGGCGATCAGGTCGCCACGCGGGCTCCATGCGGCGCTGCCATAGCGGCCCGAACCGAAGCTGATCCGGTTCTGGCTCGAGCCGTCGGCGTTCATCACATAGAGCTGCTGGGTGCCCGAACGATCGCTTTCGAACACGATCTTCGACCCATCAGGCGAATAGCTGGCGCCGGTGTCGATGCCGGGCGAAGTCGTCAGCCGCTGTGGCGTGCCGCCGGTGCTGGCCACGCGATAGATGTCGGTGTTGCCGCCGACCGCCATCGAGAAGACGATATAGCGGCCATCGGGCGAGAAGCGTGGCGAAAAGGTCATGTTCGGCTGATCGACGACCAGCCGCTGCGAGCCCGAGCCGATGTCGTACACGTAAACGCGGGCGCGATTGTTGGTGTAGGACATATAGGTGATCGTCTGCTGGTTCGGCGCGAAGCGCGGCGTCAGAACGATCGACTGCCCGTTGGTCAGGAAGCGGTGGTTGGCGCCATCTTGGTCCATGATCGCCAGACGCTTGATGCGGTTGGTCTTGGGTCCTGTCTCCGAGACATAGACGACGCGGCTGTCGAAATAGGGGCCTTCGCCGGTCAGGCGGGTATAGACCTGATCGGCGCATTTGTGTGCGGCACGGCGCCACTGGCCCGGCTGCACGACGAAGCCCTGCCGCGTCAGTTCGCTGCGCGCCAGAACGTCATAGAGGTAACAGCCGACCGTTAGCGTCCCGTCGCCATTGGCCTGAACGAAGCCCTGGACCAGCGCCTGCGCGCCGCTTTGGGTCCAGAACATATAATCGGGCGCGGTTACCTGCGGGTGGGTAACGGTCTGCATCGCGCTCTTCGGCAGCGGGCTGAACAGGCCGCTATTCTTGAGATCGGCGGTGACCACCTCGGCGACGCGCTGGCCGAGGGCTGCGGTGTCGCCGGCAGGGGTGTTCGCGACCGCCGGGGTCGGCATGCCGGGCACCGCAATCGGCATGGGCTGCGCGATGCCGCCGGTGATGTCGACCTCGAGCTGTGCGGCAGCGGGCGACGCCGCCAGCGTCAAGCTCAACAGGGACAGGGCAAGGCCAAAGCGCATTCTCGTCTCCTTCGCCCCGCTCGGGGCATGCTGCCCAAAGCGGGGGCAATAGTCAAAAAACCGGCCCATCAGTTCATCTGCGCCGGGCGGAAGGTGAAGTTCACATCTTCCCAGCCACCCTCGTACAGGTCGGGCGGAAGCTTGTACGGGGCGCAACGCTGCAACGCCCGGGTGGCGGCTTCGTTCATCTGCCGCACATAGGGCTGGTTGGTGGGCGTCACACCGAGATTGCCGATCACCTCGGGCGCGACCGCGATCGAGCCGTCCGGCTTGAAGCGCAGCCGCACGCGGGTGACGATGCTGGCGGTGTCGGCGCCGCCGGCCGGGATGGTGTAGCAGGGCTTCACCTGGCTCGCGATCAGGGCGACGAGGCCGTTCATCGCGATCGGGCTGATCGCGGCAGCGCGCGGCGCGGCGCCCTTGCCGGCCGACTTCTCGACCGGGATGCCCTTGAGGAAGTCGGTACCGAGCGAGGTGGCCTTCGGCTTGGGCTTCGCGGGGGCGGGCGTTGCCTTCGCTGCTGGCGCGGGCGCGGCTTTCGCCGGGGTCGGGGGCGTCTTCTCGGCCGGCTTCGGCGTGGGCGCAGGCGCGGGCTTGGGGGGAGCCGGCTTGAGGGCAGGCTTCGGGGTCGGCGCGGGCTTGGGCGGCGTCGGCGGAGCGGGCTCGGGCTTGGCGGGCGCCGGCGTCGGCTCGGGCGGTGTCTCCTCGACCGGGCCCAGCTCGGGCGCCTGCGCGGCCTGCGGCGGCTCCTTCGAGATTTCGGGCGCAGCCGAGACGAGCCCGGCCTTGTCGACCAGCATCACGTCCATCGGCTCGCTGAGCTTGGGCATCTGCCGCACGCTCATCAGGTTCAGCGACAGCAGCGCGAGCAGGCCGACATGGCCCGCGATCGACAGCCCCAGCCCTGCACCCTCGGACCGCTTCATTCTCAGGGCACCGCCGGCTCGGGAACTTCGTCCCCGTCGACGCGACCGCCCGCCTGCGGACCGGCCGCCTCGCCCTCGCCCAGCGTAACCAGCGCGACGCGGTTGAGGCCCGCATGGTTGAGCGCGCCCATCACGGCCATCACGCGGCCATAATCGAGCGCGCGGTCGGCCCGCAGGAAGATTTGCGGGCTGTCCTTGCCCTTGCCCGATTTGGCGGCGATTTCGGCGAACTGGGCTTCCATCGCCGCGATCTGGATCTCTCGATCGTCGAGATAGACGCGGCCGTCCTTGTCGATCGACAGCTGGATCGGCTTCTTGTCCTGATCGAGCGCGCCGGCCGAGCTTTCGGGCAGGTCGACGGGCACGCCCGCGAGCAGCAGCGGCGCGGTCACCATGAAGATGATCAGCAGCACCAGCATCACGTCGACGAGCGGCGTGACGTTGATCTCCGCCATCGGCGCGCGCCGGCCGCCGCGTCCGGAAACGGGACCGCCCATGCCCATCAGAGGCGCTCCAGTTCCCGGCTGAGGGTCATGTGGATCGCATCGCCGAAGCGGTGGAGCTGGCCCTCGATCTTGGACACCGTATGGAGAAGCCGGTTATAGGCGATGACCGCCGGGATCGCGGCGAACAGGCCCAGCGCGGTCGCGAACAGTGCCTCGGCGATGCCGGGCGCGACGACGCCGAGCGAGGTGTTCTGCGACGCCGCGATGTCGGTGAAGCTGCGCATGATCCCCCAGACTGTGCCGAACAGCCCGACGAAGGGCGCGACCGAACCGACGGTGGCGAGGATGTTCAGCCGATCCGACAGCCGATCGATCTCGTTACCGGCCGCCGCGCCGAGTGCATTGGCCAGCCGCGCGCGGGTGCCCTCGCGGTCGATCGCCTGGCCCGAGCGGACCGAGCGGCGCCATTCGGCGACGCCGGCCGAAAAGACCTTGGCGGCGGGGATGTCCTGCCGACCGGGCCCTTCATAGAATTTGTCGATATCCTCGGACTTCCAGAAATCCGCCTCGAAGCCCTTGCTCGCCTTGAGCGCGCGGCCCAGCGACAGGCTGCCGGACAGGATGATCGTCCAGGTCCAGATGCTGGCTGCGAGCAGGCCGATCATCACCGCCTTCACGACGATGTCGGCCTGGAGGAAGAGAGCGATGGGCGATAGCGCCGAAGCCGATGCGGAGACCGCCATTTCCTGCATCATCAATTCAATCCGTCCCTTTTCAATCTCTCGCCGCTTTGAGGCGCTCGAATGTCTCGATCCAGTGGCGGGGCTGACGCTTCGGACGGCCGTCCGAGCCGATCAGGGCAACCGAGACATCGGCTTGCACCAATGTTTCGGGTCCGCGCATGACTCTCTGATGAACGATGCATGAGGCACCCCGGATAGTCCCCATGCGGCTGATCACCAGCAGCTCGTCGTCGAGCCGGCCCGGCGCGCGATAGCGCAGGCCCAGTTCGACGACGACATAATTGCCCTCGCCACGCTCCATCGCGCCACGCTGGTCGATTCCGGCCAGCCGCATCATGTCGCTGCGCGCCCGCTCCATGAACCGCAAATAGCTCGCATGATAAACGACGCCGCCCGCATCGGTATCCTCGAAATAGACGCGCAGCGCGAAATGATGCGCGCCCGCTTCGAAGCGTCCGGAATAGGGTGTGTCGTGCATTGTCGCCTGTTTAAGCGATCGCGGCCCGAAATGAACGGATATTCGCCGAAAGCGGCTCGGTTCGCCCTGCAGGAACGTCGATCCGGCGATGTCGCGACCGCAGCGGACGTCAGACGCCGTCGAACAGACCGTCCTGCCCGGCCTCGGGCGGCGGCGCGATGCCGAGATGCTTCCAGCCGCGCCCGTTGAGGCAGCGCCCGCGCGCGGTGCGGGCGATCAGGCCCAGCTGGATCAGATAGGGCTCGATCACGTCCTCGATCGTGTCGCGCGGTTCGGACAGGCCGGCGGCCAGGGTCTCCACCCCGACCGGCCCGCCCCGATAGATATCGGCGATCATGTGGAGATAGCGCCGGTCCATCGCGTCGAGGCCAAGGCTGTCGACCTCGAGCCGGTTGAGCGCCTGGTCGGCCAGCTTGGCGTCGACGATCTCGGACCCCAGCACATGCGCGAAGTCGCGGACCCGGCGCAGCAGCCGGCCGGCGATGCGCGGCGTGCCCCGCGCGCGCCGCGCGATTTCGACCGCCCCGTCGGGTGCGATCGGCAGGTCGAGCAGGCGCGAAGCGCGGGTGACGACCTTCTCCAGCTCGTCCACGGTATAGAATTGCAGCCGGATCGGAATGCCGAAGCGGTCGCGCAAGGGGGTGGTGATCAGCCCCTGCCGCGTGGTGGCACCGACCAGGGTGAAGCGCGGCAGATCGATCCGCACGCTGCGCGCCGACGGCCCCTCGCCGATCATCAGGTCGAGCGCGCGGTCCTCCATCGCCGGATAGAGCACCTCCTCGACCTGCGGCTGAAGCCGGTGAATCTCGTCGATGAAGAGGACGTCGCCATCCTCGAGATTGGTCAGCAGCGCGGCGAGATCACCCGACTTGGCGATCACCGGACCGGAGGTCGCGCGGAAGCCCGCCCCCATCTCCTTGGCGATGATCTGCGCGAGCGTGGTCTTGCCGAGACCCGGCGGGCCGAAGAACAGGACATGGTCGAGCGCATCGCCGCGCCTGCGCGCCGCCTCGATGAACACCCGCAGATTGTCGCGAGCCGCCTGCTGCCCGACGAACTCGTCGAGCGACCTGGGACGCAGCGCTGCGTCGACATCCTCGGGACGTCGGCCGGCAGAAAGGAGGCGATCGGGTTCGGTCATGACTGGTGGTCGTTCCCTAACCGTTCTTGGCCCCCGCTGTCGACCTCGCTCGTCGGACAATGTGCCTGCGGGCGTGGACAGGAGCGGACGGCGATGGCACCACGCCGCCGCCGACGCCCCTTTCATCGGAGCCTGACTTGACCATTGCCCGCACCAGACCGCCCGTCCTGCTGCGCCCGCATCTGCCGCTGCCGGCGCTCCGCCCGGCGCTGGAGGAGCGGTTCGAACTGCGCTCCGAGCCGGGGCCGGGAATCACCGCGATGGTCGCCTCCGGGATTGTCGATGCGGCGCTGATGGACAGCCTGCCCGACCTGAAGCTGATCGCGCTCGGCACGGTGGGTTATGACGGCGTCGACCTCGATCATGCGCGCCGCCGCGGCATAAGCGTCACCAACACGCCCGACGTCCTCACCGACGATGTCGCCGACCTGGCGGTGGCGCTGATCCTCGCGGTCCATCGCAAGCTGCCGCGCGACGACGCCCATGTCCGCGCCGGGCGCTGGCCGGTCGAGGGGCAGCCTTCGCTGACCCGTCGCTTCAGCGGACGCCGCAGCGGTATCGTCGGGCTCGGCCGGATCGGTCTGGCCATTGCGCAGCGGCTGGAGGGGTTCGGCGGTGAGATCGCCTATCATGCGCGGCATCGGCGCGACGATGTGCTCTATCGCTACGCCGATAGCCCGGAAGCGTTGGCTGCATCGGTCGACGTGCTCGTCGTCGCGACCCCGGGCGGCGGCGAAACCGCGAAGCTGATCGACCGGCGGGTGATCGACGCACTCGGGCCGGATGGCGTGATCGTCAATATCGCGCGCGGGTCGGTGATCGACGAGGAGGCGCTGGTGGCGGCGCTCGTCGATGGCCGGCTGGGCGGGGCAGGGCTCGACGTCTTCGCGCAGGAACCGCATGTGCCCGACGCGCTGCTGGCGATGGACAATGTCGTGCTGCTGCCGCACCAGGGCAGCGGCACCATAGAGACGCGCGCCGCAATGGCGGCTCTGGTCGTCGCCAATCTCGACGCCTTCTTCGCAGGTCAGCCGCTGCCGACGCCGATCAACTAGCGATTATTTTGCGGCCTTGCGCAGCGCCAGCCGGACGACCGCGTCGAGCGTAGCCGTGGGACCGAGCTCTTCGACTGCAGCACCTACGGCGTGGCTCGCTTCGGCGGGCTTGAAGCCGAGATTGCCGAGCGCCGAGACCGCATCCTCCGCGACGCCGCCTTTGGGCACAGCAGCCGGAGAAAGCCCGGCGGCCAGCCCGACGACGCCCATCTTGTCCTTGAGTTCGTTGACGATTCGCATGGCGAGCTTGGGGCCGACGCCATTGGCCCGGGCGACCATCGCCTTGTCCCCGGTCGCCACCGCGCGCGACAATTCGCCCGCATCGAGCACCGACAGGATCGACAGCGCGACCCGCCCGCCGACGCCCTGGACACTGGTCAGCAGGCGAAAGGAATCGCGTTCGCCGGCCGAGCCGAAGCCGTAGAGAGTGATCGCATCCTCGCGCACCTGCATCTCGGTGAACAGCAGCACGTCGCCGCCGACCTCGCCGATCGCCGACAAGGTCCGCGCCGAACACCAGACGAGATAGCCGACTCCGCCGACGTCGAGCACGGCATGGTCGGCGGTGCTTTCGGCGAGGGTGCCGCGCAGCCGGGCGATCATGGGATGATCCGGCGCATGGCGCGCGCGCTGGCGAGATGATGGGCATGGGTTATCGCCACCGCCAGCGCGTCCGCTGCATCCGGACCGGCCAGCTTCGCCCCCGGCAGCAACACCTTCACCATCGCCTGCACCTGCCTCTTCTCCGCCCCGCCGGTTCCCACGACCGCCTTCTTCACGATCGACGGGTGATACTCACCGACGCTCACTTCCGCCAGCGCCGCCGCCAGAAGCACGACGCCGCGCGCCTGGCCGAGCTTGAGCGTCGACTGCGCATTGGAATTGCCGAGCACCTCCTCGACCGCCGCGCCCTCTGGCCGGTAACTTCGGATGATCTCGGACAGTGCGCCGTGCAGGAGATAAAGCCGACGTGACAATTCCATCGACGGCTCGGTCTTGATCTGCCCGTTGGCGACGTGACTCAGCCGGTTCCCATCAGCGGCGATGACGCCCCAGCCGGTTGTGCCAAGGCCTGGATCGAAACCGATGAGGATCATTAGGATTTCCTATTCCGGCTCGAACAGCCCCTCTCCTTTAGGGGAGGGGTTGGGGTGGGGCCACCGATCCGGGAGTGCCGCCAAAGTTCTTGCGATGAGCTCCAGCACCCCACTGATGTTGGTCATAACATCTTCGTTAGTGAATCGGATTGTCCGATAGCCTAGCTTTTCGAGATGAGCATCCCGCAGCTTATCCGCCTCAACGTCGTGGGTATCGCCGTCGATCTCGATAACCAGCGCTTTGGCGGGGCAGAGAAAGTCGACGATGAACCCATCGATCACCGATTGCCGCCGTATCTTGTAACCGATCTGAGAGTTGGACAGGCTCCGCCAGAGCCGCTTTTCGGGCTCGGTCGGGTTGTTGCGCATCAAGCGCGCTCGGTCGCCTAGGCTCTCGATCTGCCCCACCCCTTCCCAGCATGGCGGCTCTTTGCCCTCTCCGGGGGAGAGGGCGGCCGCCCTGCTCCTGAAGGGGAGGGGCTTATATCTTGGCTTACCTAAGTATTCTGCGTTTACCCCAGCTTCGCCATGACCTCTTCGGGGACGTCGTAATTGCCCCAGACGGTCTGGACGTCGTCATCATCGTCGAGCGCGTCGATCAGCTTCAGGAGCTTGGCGGCGTCCTCCTCGCCGACGCTGACCTGGGTCTGCGGGCGCCAGGCGAGCTTCGCTCCGTCGGCCTCGCCCAGCACGGTTTCGAGCGCCTTGGCGACTTCATGGAGCGAGTCGATCGCGGTCCAGATCTCATGGCCCTCCTCGGACGAGGTCACGTCCTCGGCGCCCGCTTCGAGCGCGGCCTCGAACACCTTGTCCGGATCGCCGGCCGAGGCCGGGTAATTGATCAGGCCGAGCCGGTCGAAGCCATGGCTGACCGAGCCGCCCGCTCCCAGATTGCCGCCATTTTTCGACACCGCCGTGCGGACGTTGGTCGCCGTGCGGTTTCGGTTGTCGGTCAGTGCCTCGATGATCAGCGCGACGCCGCCCGGGCCGAAGCCCTCATAGCGGATCTCTTCGTAATTGGTGTCGTCGCCGCCGGCCGCCTTGTTGATCGACCGCTCGATATTGTCCTTCGGCAGGCCTTCCTTGCGCGCGGTGATCACCGCCTGGCGCAGGCGTGCGTTCATCGCCGGGTCGGGCAGACCCATGCGGGCCGCCACCGTGATTTCGCGGCTAAGCTTGGAAAAGAGCGCCGAGCGCTTCTTATCCTGCGCACCCTTGCGGTGCATGATGTTCTTGAATTTGCTATGACCGGCCATTGCCGTCCCGTCCTGCGCTGTCCCTGGATGGCCGGCTCTCTAGCCTTGCGAGCAGGCGGGTGGCAAGCCGAGTCCGGACTCGCCGCCCCGCCCTGGGTGCGCTCAGTCCACGAACAGCAGCGCCGGCGTCTCCAGAAGACGCTTGAGCGCCTGCACGAAACTGGCGGCGTCCCAGCCATCGACGACACGGTGATCGCACGAGATCGACAGGTTCATCAGCTTGGCAGCCACCACCTGCCCGTCGCGGAACACCGGCCGCTCGACCACCTTGTTCGGCCCGATGATCGCCACCTCGGGCCGGTTGATCACCGGCGTCGTCGCGATGCCGCCCAGCGGGCCGAGCGAGGTAATCGTCAGGGTCGAGCCCGACAGTTCGTCCGACTTCGCCTTGCCGCTGCGCGCCGCTTCGGCCAGCCGCACGATCTCCGACGCCAGCTGCCAGACATTGCGCGCCTCGGCGTTGCGGATCACCGGGACCATCAACCCGGCATCGGTCTGCGTCGCCATGCCCAGATGCACCGCGCCCGAGCGGGTCACGACCCCCGCCTCGTCGTCGTAGCGCGCGTTGATCATCGGGAAGTCGGGCAGCGTCCTGCAGATCGCCGTGATCAGCAACGGCAGCATCGTCAGCTTCGGCTTGGCCCCGCGCGTCGCATTGAGGTCGGTGCGCAGCGCCTCCAGCTTGGTGACATCGATCTCCTCGACATAGGTGAAGTGGGGGATGGCGCGCTTGGCCGCCGCCATATTCTCCGCGATCCGGCGGCGCAGGCCGATCACCTTGACCTGCTCGTCGCCGCGCGCGGCACCGGGCGCGCGGTAGCCGCCGCCGGCATTGTAGGTCAGGAAGGCGTCCAGATCGGCATGGCGCACGCGCCCGTCCGCCGCCGCCTTCACCTGCGCCAGATCGATGCCCAGATCCTTCGCCCGCTGGCGCACCGCCGGGGACGCGAGCACGCGGTGCCGCTCGGTTGGTGCCGGTTCGGGCTCCTGAGCCGCAGCGACGACGGGCGCAGCCTCGGGCTTCGCCTCGACCGGTGTCGGCATGGGATCGGGCTTGACCACCTGTGCGACCTCGACCGGGGCAACCTCGACGACCGGCGCCGGCGCCTCTTCGACCGCCGCATCGCGCTCGACCTCGAACACTGCCAGGATCGAACCGATCGCCACCTGCTCGCCGACCTCCCCGGTCAGCCGCACCACCCGGCCCGCCACCGGCGCGGTCATCTCGACCGTCGCCTTGTCGGTCATCAGGTCGGCCAGCGGCGCGTCCTCCTCGACCATATCGCCCACCGCCACATGCCAGGCGACGATCTCCGCCTCGGCTATGCCCTCGCCGATGTCGGGAAGCTTGAATTCATAGGTCGCCATGTCGGATCAATCCTGCATCACGCGCTTGAGCGCCTGGGTGAGACGGACGGGGCCGGGGAAATAGGCCCATTCGAGGCTGTGCGGATAAGGCGTGTCCCAGCCGGTCACGCGCTGCACGGGGGCCTCGAGCCAGTGGAAGCAATGTTCCTGGATGAGCGCCGAAAGCTCGGCGCCATAGCCGGCGGTCTTCGTCGCCTCGTGCACCACGACGCAGCGGCCGGTCTTCTTCACCGAGGCTGCGACCGCCTCGATGTCGAGCGGGACCAGGGTGCGCAGGTCGATGATCTCGGCGTCGACGCCGCTCTCCTCGACCACGCCCTTCGCTACATGGACCATGGTGCCGTAGCAGAGGATGGTGACGTCGCCGCCCTCGCGCACGACCTTCGCCTTGCCCAGTTCGATCCGGTAATGGCCCGTCGGCACCTCGCTTTCGGGAAAGCGGCTCCATGGCGCCACCGGGCGGTCATAATGGCCGTCGAACGGGCCATTGTAGATGCGCTTGGGCTCGAAGAAGATGACCGGGTCATTGTCCTCGATCGCGGCGATCAGCAGGCCCTTGGCATCATAAGGGTTGGACGGGATCACCGTCTTGAGCCCTGCAACATGGGTGAAGATGCCCTCGGGGCTCTGGCTGTGCGTCTGCCCACCGAAAATGCCGCCACCGAAGGGCGTCCGCACCGTGATCGGCGCGGTATACTCGCCCGCCGAGCGATAGCGCAGCCGCGCCGCTTCCGACACCAGCTGGTCGAGCGCGGGATAGATATAGTCGGCGAACTGGATCTCGGGCACCGGGCGCAGGCCATAGGTCGCCATGCCGACCGCCACGCCGATGATGCCGCACTCGCTGATCGGCGTATCGAACACGCGAGTCTTGCCGTAGCGCTTCTGCAGCCCCTCGGTCGCCTTGAAGACGCCGCCGAAGAAGCCGACATCTTCGCCGAGCACGACGATGCCCTCGTCGCGCTCCATCGACACGTCGAGCGCCGAGTTGATCGCCTGGATCATGTTCATGGTGCGGGTGCCGCCCGCCGCCTGCTCCGCGCTCATATGCCGGCCGCCTTGCGCTCTTCGAGCATCTGCTCGCGCTGCTCCTCCAGATGCCAGGGCATCGTCTCGAACACGTCCTCGAACATCGGATCGAAGGACTGCTTGAGCCCGTCGTGGAGGACGCCGTTCTTCTCGGCCTCGCGCTGCGCCGCCTTCACCTGTTCGGCGACCTCGCGGTCCATCGCTGCGTGGCGCTCTTCGTTCCAGATGCCGAGGCCGATGACATGCTTCTTCAGCCGCGCGATCGGATCGCCGAGCGGCCATTTGGTGCCCTCGTCGGCCGAGCGATATTTGGTCGGGTCGTCCGAGGTCGAATGCCCCTCGGCGCGATAGGTGAAATGCTCGATCAGGGTCGGCCCATGGTTGCTGCGCGCGCGGTCCGCCGCCCATTGCGTCGCCGCATAGACCGCCAGCGCGTCATTGCCGTCGACCCGCAGGCCGGCGATGCCATAGCCGATCGCCCGCGCCGCAAAGGTCGTCGCCTCGGCCCCAGCGAAGCCCGAGAAGGACGAGATCGCCCATTGGTTGTTGATGACGTTGAGGATGACCGGCGCGCGGTACACCGCGGCGAAGGTCATCGCCGAATGGAAGTCGCCCTCGGCAGTCGATCCCTCGCCGCACCAGGCCGCCGCGATGCGCGTGTCGCCGCGCGCGGCGCTCGCCATCGCCCAGCCGACCGCCTGCGGATATTGCGTCGTCAGATTGCCGGAGATCGAGAAGAAATTGGCGTCGCGCACCGAATACATGATCGGCATCTGCCGGCCCTTCAGTCGATCGGCACGGTTCGAGTAGATCTGGTTGATCATGTCGACGATCGGCCAGTCCCGCGCGATCAGCAGGCCCTGCTGGCGATAGCTCGGAAAGCACATATCGTCATAGTCGAGCGCATGGGCCGCCGCTATCGAGGTCGCCTCCTCCCCGGTGCACTTCATATAGAAGCTGGTCTTGCCCTGCCGCTGCGCACGGTAGAGCCGCTCGTCGAAGGCGCGGGTCAGCGCCATGTTGCGCAGCATCTTTAGCAGAGTCTCGGGCGACAGGCGCGGGTCCCATGGCCCCTGCGCGGCTCCATCCTCGTCGAGGACGCGGACCATGTCATAGGACAGGTCACGCATGTCGGCGGGTGCGGTGCCGACCTCGGGGCGACGGACGGCGCCCGCGACGGGCATCGGAAAGCTGCTGTAATCGGCCTCGTCCCCAGGTCGGAACGACGGCTCCGGAACGTGCAGCGACAAAGGCGGCAGATTGCGGCCGGTCATGCGCTAACCATCCTCTCATCCATTTCTGTCAGCAATACTGACTGAAATCATCTAATATGATTATGGAATAAAATTACAAGCCCTGTCGAACGCTTCGGCGAACATCCTACAACATGTCAAAGCGCCGGACAGCCTGTCGTTCGGGCGAAGGTCAGTCCCGAACGGGCATCCGGAAGAGGGCTTCGAGCCCGCCGCCCTCGCGATTGGCGAGGACGAGAGTGCCGCCATGCTCCTGCGCTATGGCGCGGGAAATGCTGAGGCCGAGGCCGATTCCGCCGGTCGTTCGGTTGCGCGAGGGCTCGCCGCGCTCGAATGGCCGGAACATCGATTCGAGCGCAGCGGGAGGGAGGCCCGGCCCCCGATCGGCCACGCGAATCTCGGCGACATCGCCATCGCGCCGGACCGACAGTTCGGCGCTGCCGCCATAGACGATCGCATTGTCGACGAGGTTCTGGACGAGTCGTCGCAACGCCATGGGATCGCCAAGCAGGGTGATGGGATCGACCTGCGACAGGCTGACGGCGCGACCGATTTCGCGTTCCGCTTCCACCAGTTCGCGTACCAGCCGGTCGAGCGAGAGGCTGTGCATCTCGGCGATCCCGCCCGTATCCCGCACGAAGGAGATCGTCGCGGCGATCATCGCGCGCATCTGTTCGATGTCGCCCTGGACCTTCTGGCGCATCTCGTCCGGGGCCGCTTCGATCCGGAAGGCGATGCGCGCCAGCGGGGTGCGCAGGTCATGCGCGATCGCGCCGATCATATTGGTCCGCTCGGTCAGATAGGCGGACAGCCGCTCCTGCATCCGGTTGAGCGCATGGGCGGTGACGCGCAATTCGGCCGGGCCTTCCTCGACGATCAGCGGTGCCTGGGGATTGGCGCCCATGCGATCGGCGGCATCGGCGATCCGCCGGATCGGCTTGGCCAGCGCACGGGCGAACAGCCAGGCGAAGGGGATGACCGCGAGCAGGCTCAACCCGAACAGCAGCAGGATGCGCTGCTGCCAGGCCGGGAAGAAGGGTCGGGGTGGCGTTCGGACGACACGCCAGCTACCCGCGTCGGTCCGATAGCCGGCGAGCACGGTGTCGAAGAAGAGCGGTTCGCCGCGCCGCACGATCACGCGCCGTTCCCTCCCCGACCGAAAGGGCATGCCGACGCGCTGGTCCGGGCCGAAATAAAGTCGCACCCGATCGGGCGAAACGCCCAGCCGATCCGCCAGCCGGCGCGAGAAGCGGCGCGATTCGATCATCTCGGGATCGGGGCGCGGCTCTGCCGACTGCTCGCGCGTCGCCAGCAACCGGTCGCGCGGCAGGTCGTCGAGCGGCGACTGTTGGCGCCGGTCGGGGGGCGCCGGGGCTTCATGCCGCGCATCGGGCAGGTCGACCGCCTGCCATATTCGCTCGCGCGGCAGCCGTCGTCCGGCCAGCGCCTCTGCGATGTCGGACAATGAATTGAAATCAGGCCGGGGCGGTGGCGCCACGCTGAACAGGACGATGGTGACGACGAAGACCGCCGCAACGCTGGCGAGCAACAGCAGCAGCGTCTGCCAGAAGATCGACAGTCCAGGGCGCAGCCGCGCCGTCATTCGCCCTCGACCTTGAGGGTAAACATATAGCCTTCGTTACGGATCGTGCGGATCGGATCGTCGGGGCCGAGTTTCTTGCGCAACCGGCTGATCGTGACGTCGATCGCGCGGTCGAACACGTCGCTGTCGAGGCCCTTGCCGGCTTCGATGAGCTTGTCGCGGCTCAGCACACGCTGCGGGCGGTCGAGAAAGGCGGCAAGCACCCGGAATTCGGCGTCGGTGAGCGGCGCCGGCGCCGCGCCGATGCGGCGCACCTCGCGCTGGACGATGTCGAGCGTCCACGCGCCGAAGCGGCGCACAGCGCCCTGGGTGGCGGCGGCTGCCTCCTCGCTCTTGCGGCGCAGCACCGCGCGGATGCGGGCCAGCAGCTCGCGCGGGTTGCAGGGCTTGGCCAGATAATCGTCGGCGCCGACCTCAAGGCCGATGATGCGGTCGGTGTCTTCGCCCATGGCGGACAGCATGATGATGCCGGGGCTTCCCGGCTTGCGCAGGCGACGAAGGATCGACAAGCCATCTTCTCCCGGCATCATGAGGTCGAGAACGATCAGATCGGGGCGCTCGGCCGAGATCAGCGCATCCATTTCCACCCCGTCGGCGGCGCTTTCGACGCGCAGGCCGTTGCCGCGCAGGAAATCGGTCATCAGCGAGCGCAGGTCGGCATCGTCGTCGACGACCAGGATCAGGGGATCGCCGGCACTCATTTGCGTCTTTCTCTCGCTCTATCCTTGACCCGCTCGACGCACTGGGCGTTGGCGACGATCTGGGCCGGGGTTCGGGGCAGGTCGGCAAGCGCCAGATAGCCGCGCCCTTCCTTGTCGACATCGCGGAAGCGCTCGGCTGCAGCGGCGCGATACTCGCGCAGCGAAATGGCACGGTCGAAATCCCGGTCGGACGAGGCAACCGGGTTCGGAACATTGACAAAGGAATAGCGCCCGGCACCTGCGGCACCGCCGAAATCTGGCGGTGTCGGTCGCTTACCGCCGGTCTTCGGGGGCATACCGCCCGGTGGCGGCGAGGGCGGAGCATCGCCCGTTGCTGCGCCGGCACCGGTGCCGCGCGGCTCGCCGCGAAACTGGTAGAGCCGGATTTCGGGGGCGACGTTCAGTTCATAGGCCGTGAGTTCGTCGGGCAGGATCTCGCCACTGCCGTCCTTGTCGAGCGCCGCGAAGAAGCGATCGGCGTCGAGCAGCATCTCCGCCATCGTCAACCGCCCGTCATGATCGCGATCGGCCTGATCGAACCAGCGGCGCATGGGCTGATCCGCATCGTCCTTCGTCCGGAACGGCTCGCCGATCGGGGAGATGAACAGCGGCTGGCGGAACGGCTCCGAGCAGGGCGTGGCCGGCACCTCCTTGCGCGCGGACGCCGTGCCGGAAAGGCCGACGAGCAGCAACAGGGCGAGGACGCGTCTCATTCGTGCCGCAGCGCCTCAATGGGGTTCAGCGAGGCGGCCCGCCGCGCCGGGAAATAGCCGAACACCACGCCGATCAACGCCGAGAAGACGAAGGCGATCAGGTTGATCTGCGCATCGAAGATGAAGGGCACCTTCAGCACCGGGGCAAGCGCCAGCGTCGAAGCGAGCGCGAGCAACAGCCCGAGCAGGCCGCCGAGGCAGGCAAGCGTCACCGCCTCGACAAGGAATTGCAGCAGCACCTCTCGCGCGACCGCTCCGATCGCGAGCCGGATACCGATCTCGCGGGTCCGCTCCGTCACCGACACGAGCATGATGTTCATGATGCCGATCCCGCCGACGAGCAGGCTGACCGCCGCGACCGCGCCGAGCAGGGAGGTCAGGATCTGGGTCGTCCCCTGCAATGTCTCGGAAATCTGGCGCGTGTCGAAGATGTTGAAGTCGTCTTCGGCGGTAGCGTTCAGATGGCGGCGCTGGCGCAGCAGGTCGCGCAGCGACGACTGGATCGCCTGGCTGTCATAATTGGCGTCGACCGACACCATGATCGTCCGCACGTCGCGATTGCCGGTCATCCGCCGCTGCACCGCCTTGTAGGGCATCAGCACGATGTCGTCCTGGTCGTTGCCGAAGCCGCCCTGCCCCTTGGAGGCAAGCGTGCCGATGATCTCGCAGGAGATGTTCTTGATCCGGAAGCGCTTGCCGACCGGATCCTCCTCGCGGAACAGCCGGGTGCGCACCGTATTGCCGATGATGCAGACGGCCTTGCCCGCCTGCTCCTCCGCCTCGCTGAAGATGCGCCCGCCGGTGAAGGTCCAGGGCTGCGCCACGAAATATTCGCGGTTGGTACCGTTGATCGTCGTCGACCAGTTGGCGGCATTGTAGACGGCGGTGCCGCTCGACTGAACCAGCGGGGCGACCGCCGTCACCCCGACGATCTGGGTCCGGATTGCGTCGATGTCCTCGATCTTGAAATCGGGCGGCTGCGGGCCGCCGCCGCCCCGCCCGAAGCCCTGGCCGGGCCGGACCTGCAGCACATTGGCGCCCAGGCTCGAAATCTGCTCCTTGACCGCCGCCGTGGCGCCATTGCCGAGCGTGACCATCGTCACCACCGCCCAGACGCCGATCACGATGCCGAGGATCGTCAGGAAGGAGCGCAGCAGATGGCGCCGGATCTCGCGGACCGCGAGCAGGAAGGTCGTCGCCCACATCAGCAGCGCACTCCCGACGGAAGCTGGACCAGCATCACGCCTTCTCTCCCGCGTCGATCCGCTCGACAAGGCCGTCACGGAAATGGATGATCGTCCGCGCATAGGCCGCCATGTCGGACTCGTGGGTGACCATCAGCACGGTGATGTCGCTGTTGCGGTTGAGGTCGGTCAGCAATTCCATGATTTCGATCGACCGCTCGGTGTCGAGATTGCCGGTCGGCTCGTCAGCCAGAAGCACGTCGGGATGGGTCACGATCGCACGGGCGATCGCGACACGCTGCTGCTGTCCGCCCGACAGTTCGGACGGGGTGTGATCCCACCAGTCGGCGAGGCCCACCTTGTCGAGCGCGGCCATCGCGGCTTCACGACGGGCCGCTTTTTCCTCGCCGCGATAGACCAGCGGAAGCTCGACATTTTCGAGCGCGGAGGTGCGCGCCAGCAGGTTGAACCCCTGGAAGACGAAGCCGAGATAGCGACGACGGAGCAAGGCGCGCTGGTCGCGGTCGAGCCGTTCGACATGATGGCCGCGAAACAGATACTCGCCCTCGGTGGGCACATCGAGGCAGCCGAGGATGTTCATCGTAGTCGACTTGCCCGACCCAGATGGCCCCATGACCGCGACAAAATCGCCCTTGGCGATGTCGATGTCGACACCCTTGAGCGCGGCGAAGGCGGTCGGGCCCTCGCCGAAGATCTTGCGCACTCCGCGCAGCGAGATCAGCGTCTCGCCCGACGCGACGCCTCCGGGCATCAGTTGCGCGACCCGCCCGAGGCCGGACGGCCCGCGCCGCCGGCAAACCGGCCGATCACGACCTGCATGCCGGGCTTCAGGTCGCCGCCGATCACTTCGGCCTGCGAGCCGTTGCTCTCCCCGATCACCACCTCGACGGGCTTCGGCGCGTCGCCGCTTCCGGACACGACATAGACGGTCTGCTTGCTACCACGGCCGATGGTGGCTTCACGAGAGCCACCGCCGCCGCGCCGCATCGGGCGGGGGGCGAGCACGCTCGTCAGCCCGCCGCCGCTCGATGCGCCCGCCTTGGCGTCGGGCGTGAATCGCAGCGCGGCGACCGGGATCAGCAGGGCGCCCTTCTTCTCGCTGGTGACGATGTCGGCGGTCGCGGTCATGCCCGGCCGCAACAGGCCGTTGGCATTATCGACCGTCAGACGCGCGGTGTAGGACACCACGCCGCTGGTCGTGGCCGTGGTCGTGGTGGTCGAGGACGAGCTGGACCCGCTACTGGTCGCATTGGCGCCGACATCGACGCGCTCGATGGTGGCGGGGAAAGTCCGCCCGGGGAAGGCATCGACGGTGAAGCTCGCCTTCTGACCCTTCTTCACCTGGCCGACATCGGCCTCGTCCACCTTCACCTCCAGCCGCATCTGGCGGAGATCCTGGGCAATGGTGAACAGAACCGGGGCATTGAACGACGCGGCGACCGTCTGACCGGGCTCGATCGAGCGCGACAGCACCTGACCATTGACCGGCGAGCGGATATAGGCGCGCGACAGAGCGACCTCGGCCGAAGACAGGCTGGCGCGAGCCTGCTCGACCGATGCACGCGCGGTCGCGATACCAGCCGTGGCGCGGGCCAGATCGGCGCGCGCCACGTCGAGTTCGGTCGCCGAGGGCACCTTGCCGCCCGACAATTTCCAGACCTGCTCCTGCCGTCGCAGCGTCGCACGCGACTGCTGCTCGGTCGCCTCGGCCTGCTGGACGCTCGCCTGGGCGGAGGCGAGCGCCGCGCGCGCCTGCACGACCGCGTCCTCCAGCCGCTGCGGATCGATCTTCGCCAGCAACTGCCCGTTCTTCACGACGTCGTTATTGTCGACATAGACGTCCATGACCGTGCCGGACTGTTCGGATCCGACCTCGACCTGGTTGGTCGGTGCGAGATTTCCCGTTGCCGACACGACCACCGTCAGGTCGCCACGCTCGACCGGCCGCGTCGCATAGGCGACCTTGTCGTCACCGCCGACGAACAGCCGCCACAGGATGATGACGACGACGAGAACGGCGAGGCCGATGCCGATCCGCCGGAACAGGGTCGCCCGCGGCGAGCTCGGCTCGACGCCGAGGAAGTCGTCGAGGTCGTGATCGGTCTTCTTGTCCGAGTCGCTCATCGGTGTGCGGTTCCACTGGAGGCAATGTGGCCGGCCTCATAGGGACCGGGACCGGGAATGGCGGCGTTCTGCCAGCCGCCACCCAGCGCCTTGTAGAGCTGGATCGTCGCGGTGGCGCGGGTCGCGCGGGCGGTGGCCGAGGCGTCCTGGCTGGACAGCAGCGTGCGCTGAGCGTCGAGCAGCGACTGAAAGTCGATCAGGCCCGAGCGATATTGCAGCCGCGCGAGCGAAGCAGCGCTATTGGCGGCTTCGTAACTGACCGAAAGATCGGCCTCGCGCCGTTCGGCGACCTCGCGGCCCTTCAGCGCATTCTCGACTTCCTCCAGCGCGGTCAGCACCGTCTGGCGATAGCTGTCGAAGGCAGCATCGGCCGAGGCGCGCTGGCCGAGGATGGCGGCACGAATCTGTCCGCCCTGGAAGATCGGCGCCGTGATGCCCGCGACCAGACTGCCAAGGCCATCGCTGATCACATTGCCGATCGACGTCGCCGATCCCGAGAAGGACCCGGAGAGCCGCAGCGCCGGATAGAGCTGCGCCTTCTGCACGCCGATCCGCGCGACTTCCGCCGCCAGCGTCCGCTCGGCAACGGCGACGTCGGGGCGACGCTCGACGACCTGTGCGGGAATGGGGGCATCGACGCCGGGGGCCAGCGGTATGGAAGAGGGTGGATCGATCAGCGGGGTGATGCTGCCGGGCGCCTCTCCCAGCAAGACTGCGATCCGGTTGACGGCGGTGTTGTAGTCATTCTCGATGGTCGGGATCGATGCCGCCGTCTGCGCGCGCAACTGGCGGGCCTGCTCGTAATCGAGGCTCGACACCAGCCCGGCCTGCCGCCGCCAGCCGACCAGTTCGAGCGTTTCGTCCTGCGCCGAGAGATTTTCGCGCGCGATCCGGAGCCGGATCTGGGCAAGGCGCGCCTGGACATAGTTGAGGGCGACTTCCGAGGCGACGCTCGCCTGGGTGAAGCGCAGATTGGCCTCGCTCGATTCCGCCGAGGCCCGCGCCGCTTCGATCGATCGACGGATGCCGCCGAAGATGTCGGCCTCCCACGCCACGTCGAAGCCGCCGCGATAGATGGTGGTGTCGCCACCACTGGTCAGGGTCTGGCCGGTCGTCGGATCGATGATCGAGCGGCTGTCGGCGCCGACACTGCGCGTGACAGAACCGCTGACACCTGCTGTGGGAAGTGCCTGCCCCTGCGTGCCGCGCAGTGTCGCCCGCGCCTGACGCAGGCGGGCGGCTGCAACGCCGATGTCGAGATTGGCCGTGAAGGCCCGATTGACCAGCTGCGAGAGGACCGGATCCTCGAAACTGTCCCACCAGCGCGCCAGATCGACCATGTCCTGGTCGGCCGCGATCGCACCGGACGAGCCGAACTGATCCGGGATCTTGAGCGCGGAAACGGCGGGCGGACGATAATCGGGTCCGACGCTGCACGCCGACAGCAGCACCGGCCCGATCAGCAGGGGCAGGCGCAGCGACGACAGGGGACGGGCGCGGTTGATCATGCGGGTGCTTCTACCGGGCATTTTTGACGGGGGATTTCATCGCTGAAATGCGGATGTCGTTTCGCACATAAAGCCTGTTCTCGTGCGATCGGAAACAAGCGGTGGCCGCGATGGTTCCGCTTAAGGAACGAACTGGGGACAGGAAGGTCACGCCTAAGCCTTGCCCAAAAAGCGAAACCCGCGAAAGCGGGAATCCTCGTCCGGTGCCGGGCTTGAGCCCTTTTGCACCCGAACCGGATTCCCGCCCTCGCGGGCCGGGACCGCTACAGGGGGCCGGTCGCCCGACCCCGAAGGTCAGCGAAGGGCCGCGAAAGATGCGGCCTGCTGACCCACCAGCGTCACTTCGACGCGACGATTCTGCTGGCGCCCGGCGACGTCCTTGTTGTCGGCCACCGGTTCGCTCTCGCCATGGCCGATCGCGGTGATGCGATCGCCGGCGATGCCCATCGATGCCAGCGCGGTACGCACCGACTGGGCCCGCGCCTCGGACAGCTGCTGATTATAGGCATCGCTGCCCTGCGAGTCGGTGTGACCGTCGATGCGGACCTTCACATCGGGATTGGCCTGCAGATATTGCGCGAGCGGCTGCAGGCGCTGGGCCGCTCCCGGCTTCAGGTCGGCCTTGCCGGTCTCGAACACAACATCCTGCAGAACCAGCGTTGCACCGAGCTGGGTCTGGCGGAGCTGATACTCCTTCATCTGACCACGCAGGCGTGCAGCCTCGGCCTGGGCAGCGGCCGCGTCGGCCTGCGCGGTGGCAGCGGCCGCCTGAGCCGCCGCGACCTCGGAGGTCGTGCGGGCGGCCGAGTCAGCCTTGGCGACCTCCAGGTCCTTCTTCATCATCGCGATCTTCGCGCGAGTGCGCGCAGTCTCGATCAGCGCGTCGATCTCACCCGCGACCGCCTTGGCCTGTCCGGCCTTGTCATTGTCGAGCTTCTTGTCGAGCTTGGCGATCCGGTCGGTCGCGCGATCGAGATAGGCGCCGCCAAACTCGGCAACGCCCGGCTCGGCACGGGCCACGGCGATCTTCTCGCGATACTGGTCGGTGACGAGCTTGTCGGTCTTGTCGGCCAGGGCCGGGGCGGCGAGACCAGCCAGCGCAGTGGCGCCGGCCAGCGTCAGCATGAACTTGTTCATCATATATCTCCCTGAAAGCGGGTTTAGTTGGCGGCGAGCTTCGCGCGCTCGGTCTCGAGCTGGCGCATCTCGGCGGTCGCGGCCGCGAGATCGGCCAGCGCCTCGGCCTCGTTGGCCAGGGCGCGCGCCGCACGATCCTCGTCCTTCTTGAACTGGACATTGGCTTCGTCGAGCGTCGCCCGGCTGCGGCTGAGCACGTCAGCGGCATTGCCCCCGACGCCCGCCTTGTCGGCGGCATCCAGCTTGGCCCGTGCGGCGGCGATAGCCACGCGCGCATCATCCTCGTCGCCGGCAAAAGCCGCGGTCGGGGTAAATGTTGCCGTCATCGCTGCGGCGGCGACGGCAGTCAGGATCAGCTTCTTCATGCTTCGCTACTCCACTGTAACAACTGGAACCCACAACCCGCGAACGAGGGCCCCGGTTCCGCCCGCCGCGATTGTGGAAGGGACCGGAAAGGCCTATTCTGCGGCGCATAACAGGAGAGGGGCCACGCTATGCGATCGCTTGCCCGCAAAGGATTCCTAGCCGTTACAATCGTTTGCTCCGTGGCTGCCGCAACGGTCGCCCGATCGGCGGAGACCATGCCGGTCGAACATATCCAGGGCGGAAAAGATTTGAGCCAGCGCCTTACCGTCCCGGTGACGATCGGCGGATCCGGCCCCTATGCCTTCGTCGTCGACACGGGAGCCGAGCGCACCGTCCTGTCGCGCGAACTGGCCGACCGGCTGACGCTCGCGCCGTCCGCCAGCGTCACCCTGCTGAGCATCGCCGGCGAGGATCATGTGGACACGGCGGTGGTGCCGGGACTCAGCCTTGTCTCGGCCCGCATCCGCATGGGCCGCTTCGATGCACCGCTGCTGTCGCAGCAGCATCTGGGCGCCGTCGGCATGCTCGGCATCGACAGCCTCCAGACGAAGAAGGTCACTCTCGATTTCCGCGCGATGCGGATGACGATCGCGGACGCTCCGCGCCGTCCCCAGGCGGACAGCGACGAGATCGTCGTCACGGCGCGCCGCCGCCTCGGACAGCTGATATTGGTCGATTCCGAAATCGATGGGCAGAAGGTCAACGTCATCATCGACACGGGAACGGCGGTGTCGATCGGCAATCCCGCCCTCCGCGCGCGGCTCGCGCGGCGGGGCAGGCTGATGCCTCTGGTGCCGATCAGCATCACCAGCGTGACGGGCGCGCAGACGCCGGCGGACTATGGCTCGATCCGGACCATCCGGCTGGGCGGGGTGACGCTCAACAACATGCCGATCGCCTTTGCCGACGCACGCATCTTCCACCGGCTCAGCCTCGACAAGCGGCCCTCACTGCTGCTGGGCATGGATGCGCTCAAGCTGTTCGACCGGGTGTCGATCGACTTCCCCAACCGCAGCGTGCGCTTCGTGATGCCGGGCGACGCCTTCTTCACCCCCGCGCCGCGCCTCGCCGCACTGCTGCCGGGTCAGGGCTGATAGGACAGGGCTGACAGAGCAGAGCCGGCAGGGCGGCACTGGCACGCCTGTCCGAACGAACATACTGGACGCCGACCGGCAAGCGGCTAGTCTGTGGTCTTTCCGAGGAGATATCGATGCGTGCTCTGTTCAAATCGCTGACCGGGCTGGTCGGCCTCGCCCTGACCGTCGCCGTCGCCACACCTGCGACCGCCGCGCTCAAGGTCGGCGCGCAGGCGCCGATGTTCGACACCCGCGCCTCGCTCGGCGGCAAGGATTTCGACTTCACCCTTGCGCAGGCGCTCAAGAAAGGCCCGGTTGTCCTCTATTTCTTCCCCGCCGCCTTCACCTCGGGCTGCACGGTCGAAGCGCATGAGTTCGCCGAGGCAACCGACGACTTCGCCAAGATGGGCGCGACCGTGATCGGCATGGCCGCCGATCCGATCGAGAAGCTCAACAAATTCTCGGTCGAGGAGTGCCGCAACAAGTTTGCCGTGGGCGTGGCCACCAAGCCGATGATCAAGGGCTATGACGTCGCGCTCGAATCCGGCCTGCTGCCCAACATCACCGGCCGCACCAACCGGACTTCCTACGTCATCGCGCCGAACGGCAAGGTGATCTTCACCCATTCGGCGATGGGCGTAGCGGGTCATGTCAGTGGCACGATGGCAGCGGTCAAAGCCTGGAAAGCCAAGCACTGAGATCGAAGACCGGGCGGTTGGAAGCGACCGCCCGGCACCCTATCTCCGGTCGATGGCCAGCCCCGCCCCCTTCCGCCTCTCGGTCCTCGACCAGTCCCCGGTGCCCGAGGGCAGCGACGCCGCGCAGACCGTCCGCGACACGGTCGACCTCGCCCGGACGTGCGACGCCCTCGGCTATGACCGCTACTGGCTCGCCGAGCATCATGCCTCGCTCAGCATCGTCGGCGTCGCGCCGGAGGTGCTGATCGGCCCGGTGGCGCTGGCGACCGAACGGATCAGGGTCGGCTCGGGCGGAATCATGCTGCCCCATTTCTCCCCCTTCAAAGTGGCCGAGACCTTCCGCCTGCTGGGTGCCATCGCGCCGGGGCGGATCGACCTCGGGCTCGGCCGCGCGCCGGGATCCGACCAACGTACCGCCTACGCGCTCCAGCGCGACCGCTCGCGCCGGATTCCGTCGGACGACTTCCCGCAGAGCGTCGCCGAACTGCTCGCCTATCTGTCCGACAGCCTGCCCGACGATCACCCCTTTGCGCCGCTCGCCGGATCGCTGCCCGACGGCACCGGCGGGTCGCCCGATCCGTGGCTGCTCGGCTCCTCGCCCGACAGCGCGCAATGGGCCGGCGAACTCGGCCTCCCCTATTGCATCGCGGATTTCATCAACCCGCACGCGGTTCCGCTCGCCGATCTCTACCGCAAGGCGTTCCGCCCCTCGCGCTGGGCCGCCGAGCCCTATGTGATGGTCGCCAGCTGGGCGATCGCCGCCGAGAATCGCGCGGAGGCGGAGGATCTGGCGCTCCCCTTCGGCATGATGTTCGCGCACCTCATGCGCGGCCAGACGATCCGCGTTCCCTCGGTCGAGACGGCGCGCGCCTGGGCGGCGGACAATCCGGGCGTCTCGCGCCGCGATCGGCGGATGCTGCTCGGCGACGGCCCCGGCGTCCGGGCGGCGGTCGAGGAGGTGGCCGAACTATATGGAGCGCAGGAGATGATGCTCGTCAACATCATGTCCGACCATGCGAAGCGCCTGCGCTCCTATCGCCTGGTGGCGGAGGCCTTCGACATGATATGCGAGGTCGAGCCGGCCTGACCGTCCGGGCTCAGCGCAGGCGTTCGATCAGCGCCATCGCTGCGGCAGGGTTGCGCTCCTTAGCCCCCGAGATCACGAACAGATAGACATCGCGCGGCCCGCCCGTGCCCGCAGAAGGCGTGCCGGCATAGGGCAGCCCCTCGGGCGCTGATCCGCCGGCCCAGCCCCGCGCAACCGAGGCCCAATGATCGAGGCGATCAGCCGAATAGCCGGCCGGCTCCTCCGCCACGGTCTTCTGCAGTCGCGCATAGACGAAGGGCGCGGTCAGGTCGGCGATCTCCGGATAGTCCGGATGATCCGCGAATATGATCGCGCAACCCCGCTCGCGCGCCAGGTCCACAAAGGCCGGGCAGGCGAAGCTCGGATGGCGAACCTCCAGCGCGTGGCGTATCGGCACATCCTCCTGCACCGGCGGCAGAAGGTCGAGGAAGCGCGCGAAGTCCTCGGCGTCGAACGCCTTGGTCGGCGCAAACTGCCACAGGATCGGCCCCAGCTTGGGTCCGAGTTCGGCCAGGCCCTGCCCCAGGAATTTCGCGATCGACTCCCCCGCTTCGGCAAGCACGCGGCGATTGGTGCAATAGCGCGAGGCCTTCGCCGTGAAGCGGAAGCCATCGGGCACGGCCGCCGCCCATTTGCGCCAGCTCTCGCGCTTCTGCGTTCCGTAATAGGTACCGTTGATCTCGATCGCCGTCAGCTGGCGGCTGGCATAGTCGAGCTCGCGCGACTGGGTCAGGCCCTTGGGATAGAAATTGGCGCGCCAGGGCTCATAGGTCCAGCCGCCGACCCCGACATGAATCGCACCGGCCATCAGAAGCTGGCTCCGTCGACCGTAAAGGCGACCTTGCCGCAATGGCAACTGCCCTGATAGCTCATCGATATCTTCCCTTCAGCTGCTGACGATCGTCCGGAAGCCGCCGTAGATCATGCGCTTTCCGTCGAACGGCATCGTCTCCATATCCTGCTTGAGGCGCGGGTCCTCCATCACCTTCTTCATGATGGCGTCGCGGTCCTCGCGCGAAGCATAGGTAATCCAGGAAAATACGACCGTCTCATTTTCCTTCAGCTGCACCGCGCGGGGGAAGCTGGTCAGCTCGCCGACCGGCGTGTCGTCGCCCAGCGCTTCGACATAGGACAGCGCGCCATGCTCTATCCAGATGTCACGCGCACGCTCAGCCATCGCCTTGTACGCATCGATATGTTCGTTCGGCACCGCCAGCACGAAACCGTCGACATAGGTCATCCTGTCTCTCCTCTTCGCGCTGCGGCCGTGCATGGGTCCCGCGAGTAGCGCGGTGGCAGCATCGCAGCTTCCGGGGACAAGACGAAGCTTCCGCTACGGTTGCTGGACCGGTCGCCGCAGAAAAGGCTCCTCCGACCGGCTTTCGACCTGTGTGGCGAGCAGGCGGACCGAAGGCCGGTCGCGCATCGCCGCATCGACATGGCCGCCGAACAGCAGACCGAGGTCGCGGACATAGGGGAAATCGGCGAGACGCGGGCGAACGACGCCGGGCGCCCGGAAACTGTCGGGCATCACCGTCACGCCGAGGCCGGCGCGGACCAGCCGCAGGGCCCGGTCGTCGCTGGTGACGCGCGCGGGGAAGAAGGGGCGCACGCCGCGCGCGGTGAAGTGGCGGCTGGTGTCGGGCAGCAATTCGCAATGCCGCCGCACAATCATAGGCTCACCCGCCAGTTCGGCGCCGTCGATCAGGTCGCGGTCGGCGAAGCGGTGGCTGACCGACATGGCGAGCGAATAGCCCTCGCGCAGCAGCCGCTCCGCCGGAAAGCGGGCATCGTCGCGGATGATGGTGAGCGCCAGGTCGAGACTGCCGCGTGCGAGACGTTCGGTCAGTTCGCGCTCGCGCCCCTCGATGAACTCGACGCGTTCGCCGCCGCCAGCCTCGCGCAGCCCGGCCGCATAATCCTCGATCCAGGCACCCGGTATCGAAGCGAGAACGCCGAGCCGGAGCGTTGCGGGCGCGGTCTCCTCCTGCACCGCGCGCTCGGCGGCGCTGAACTCGGCCTCGATCCGCCGCGCATGGCCGGCCAGATGGACCGCAGCCGGCGTCAGTTCGACGCGCCGGTTGCTGCGGATGAACAGGGGGCGGCCGAGCAGCGTTTCGAGCTTGGCGATCCCGGCGGACAGCGTAGGCTGCGAGACGTTGCATGACGCCGCCGCCTTGGAGAAATTGCCCTGGTCGATAACCGCCAGGAAATAGCGCAGGAGGTAGCGATCAATCATAGACACGGTCTATGCTGTTCCCCGCGATATTTCAATTTTTCTAATGATGCAGGCTGATTTACAAAGCTACGACATCGCTTCGGAGAGGCAGCCATGGCAGAATTCGACTTCGCGCTCGGCGAGATGGCCGACGCCATCCGCGACACCACCGCCCGCTTCGCGGCGGACCGCATCGCCCCCCTCGCCGCCCGCATCGACGCGGAAGACTGGTTCCCGAAGGAGCTGTGGCCCGAAATGGGCGCGCTCGGCCTGCACGGGATCACCGTCGAGGAGGAGGATGGCGGACTGGGTCTCGGCTATCTCGAGCATGTCGTCGCGCAGGAGGAGGTCGCCCGGGCATCGGCGTCGATCGGCCTGAGCTATGGCGCGCATTCCAATCTTTGCGTCAACCAGATCCGCCGCTGGGGCACCGCCGAGCAGAAGCAGCGCTATCTGCCCAAACTGATCTCGGGCGAACATGTCGGCAGCCTCGCTATGTCCGAGGCGGGCGCCGGATCGGACGTCGTCTCGATGAAGCTGCGCGCCGAGAAGAAGGGTGATCGCTACATCCTCAACGGCACCAAATTCTGGATCACCAACGCGACCTATGCCGACACGCTGGTCGTCTATGCCAAGACCGGCGACGGATCGCGCGGGATCACGACCTTCCTGATCGAGAAGGACTTCGCCGGCTTTTCGATCGGCCAGAAGATCGACAAGGTCGGCATGCGTGGCTCCCCCACGGCCGAGCTCGTCTTCCAGGACTGCGAGGTTCCGGAAGAAAATGTCATGGGTCCGGTCGGGGGCGGCGTCGGGGTGCTGATGTCGGGCCTCGACTATGAGCGCACCGTGCTCGCGGGCATCCAGCTCGGCATCATGCAGGCCTGCCTCGACACGGTCCTGCCCTATCTGCGCGAGCGCAAGCAGTTCGGCCAGCCGATCGGCGCCTTCCAGCTGATGCAGGCCAAGGTCGCCGACATGTATGTCGCGCTCAATTCGGCGCGCGCTTATGTCTATGCGGTCGCACGCAATTGCGATGCGGGGCGCACGACCCGCTTCGACGCGGCCGGCGCGATCCTGCTCGCCAGCGAGAATGCCGTGCGCGTGGCGAACGAGGCGGTCCAGGCGCTGGGCGGCGCGGGCTATACCAAGGACTGGCCGGTGGAGCGCTATATGCGCGACGCCAAGCTGCTCGACATCGGTGCGGGCACGAACGAAATCCGCCGCATGCTGATCGGCCGCGAGGTCATCGGGGCATGACGGGCGTGGCATTCAGCGCGACGAACGAAGCAGGCTCGCTACGCTCGCTACCCACCCCTTCCCCCTCCCTTGAAAGGGAGGGGCTATGACGCGCCTGACCTCCAATGTCGTCCCCACCTCGGACGACTTCGCCGCCAATGCTGCGCATAATGGCGCGCTGGTCGAGCAGCTGCGCGCGCGTGTCGCTGCGGCGGCGCTGGGTGGCTCCGAGGCGCATCGCGAACGCCATGTCGGGCGCGGCAAGCTGCTGCCGCGCGACCGCGTCCACCGGCTGCTCGACGCGGGATCGCCCTTCCTCGAAATCGGCCAGCTCGCCGCCAATGGCATGTACGACAAGGACGGCGGGCCGGCCGGCGCCGGCATGATCGCCGGCATCGGTCTGGTGCACGGGCGCCAGTGCATGATCGTGGCGAACGACCCCACCGTGAAGGGCGGCGCCTATTTCCCGATGACGGTGAAGAAGCATCTCCGCGCGCAGGAGATCGCCCGCGAGAACCGGCTGCCCTGCATCTATCTGGTCGACAGCGGCGGCGCCAACCTTCCGCACCAGGCCGAGGTCTTCCCCGACCGCGACCATTTCGGCCGCATCTTCTTCAACCAGGCGCAGATGTCGTCGGAAGGCATTCCGCAGATCGCCTGCGTGATGGGAAGCTGCACCGCCGGCGGCGCCTATGTGCCGGCGATGTCGGATGAGACCGTCATCGTCCGCAATCAGGGGACCATCTTCCTCGCCGGCCCGCCGCTCGTGAAGGCCGCGACGGGCGAGGTGATCAGCGCCGAGGATCTGGGCGGCGGCGACCTGCACACGCGCAAGTCGGGCGTGGCCGACCATCTGGCCGAGAATGACGAACATGCGCTGCTGATCGTGCGCGACATCGTCGCGACGCTGCCGCCGCCGGTCAGCGCGCCGGTGAACATGGCCGAGGTCCGCCCGCCGCTCTACGATCCGGCGGAACTGCTCGGCATCATCCCGCAGGACGTCCGCGCGCCTTATGACGTGCATGAGGTGATCGCGCGGCTCGTCGACGGATCCGAGTTCCACGAGTTCAAGCCGCTCTACGGCACCACGCTGGTCTGCGGCTTCGCCCATATCTGGGGCCAGCCGGTCGCGATCCTCGCGAACAACGGCGTGCTCTTTTCCGAGAGCGCGCTGAAAGGCGCGCACTTCATCGAGCTCGCCTGCCAGCGCAAGGTTCCGCTGCTGTTCCTGCAGAACATCTCGGGCTTCATGGTCGGCGGCAAATATGAGGGCGAGGGCATCGCCAAGAACGGCGCCAAGCTGGTCACCGCCGTCGCCACGGCAAGCGTGCCCAAGATCACCATCCTGATCGGGGGCAGCTTCGGCGCGGGCAATTACGGCATGTGCGGCCGCGCCTATCAGCCGCGCTTCCTGTTCAGCTGGCCGAACAGCCGGATCAGCGTGATGGGCGGCGAACAGGCCGCCGCCGTGCTGGCCACCGTCCACCGCGACGCCGAGCGCTGGACGCCCGAGGAGGCCGAGGCGTTCAAGGCGCCGATCCGCCAGAAGTACGAGGATGAGGGCAACCCCTATTACGCCACCGCGCGGATGTGGGACGACGGCATCATCGACCCGACACAGACCCGCGACGTTCTTGGCCTCGCCCTCGCCGCAACGCTGAACGCCCCGATCCCCGATCGCGCGCAGTTCGGCGTCTTCCGGATGTGACAGGGATGGGCGCCCTCCCCTCCACCATGCTCCGCATGGTCCCCCTCCCCGTTCCGGGGAGGATATGGTCCCTATCGATCCTCCCCGGGACGGGGAGGGGGACCGTCCGCAGGACGGTGGAGGGGACGGCGCGCCTCGCAGACACTGACGATCTGTCGGACAGCATCATCGGCATTGCGAAGCACCTCCCCCGCCGGGATCCGCAAAACCGCGACGCCCTGGCCAGCGAGCCACGCATCTCGAACCGCATCCCGTTCGGGTCGATCGCCCATGTCGTGCGCGATGCCATCGACTTCGATCGCCAGCCGCGCCTCGGCACAGTAGAAGTCGAGCACATAGGGTCCTGCGGGATGTTGTCGCCTGAACTTCCACCCTCGGGGGCGCTGTCGCAACGCTTTCCACAACAAGACTTCGGGAAGGCTCAACGCCTTGCGCAGCTTGCGGGCGCGTTCGATCGTGCGTTTGGGTCCCGTCAGCATCGGCGCTTCCCCTCCACCATGCTCCGCATGGTCCCCCTCCCCGTTCCGGGGAGGACCATTTATCAAATCCTCCCCGGAACGGAGAGGGGGACCGTCCGCAGGACGGTGGAGGGGAAACTCCGCCGCCCGATAGCCACCCCCCATAACCAGGTGATCACATGATCCGCTCGCTTCTCATCGCCAATCGGGGCGAGATTGCCCGTCGCATCATCCGGACCGCGCGGAAGATGGGGATCCGCACGATCGCGGTTCATTCCGACGTCGACGCCGGCATGCCCTTCGTTCGCGAGGCGGACGAAGCCGTCTGCATCGGGCCGGCGGCGGCGCGGGAGTCCTATCTCGTCCAGGCGAAGATCCTCGATGCGGCGCGCGCGACCGGCGCGGAGGCGATCCATCCGGGCTATGGCTTCCTGTCGGAAAATGCCGAGTTCGCCGAGGCGGTCGAGGCGGCCGGGCTGGTCTGGGTCGGGGCGCCTGCGCATGCGATCCGCGCAATGGGTCTGAAGGACGCCGCCAAGGCGCTGATGATCGAGGCCGGCGTGCCGGTGACGCCAGGCTATCTGGGCGAGGACCAGGACCCGGCGCGGCTGAAGGCCGAGGCCGATCGGATCGGCTATCCGGTGCTGATAAAGGCGGTCGCGGGCGGCGGCGGCAAGGGCATGCGCAAGGTCGACGCGCCCGAGCAGTTCGCCGACGCACTGCAGTCGTGCCAGCGCGAGGCGGCCTCGTCCTTCGGCGATGATCGCGTGCTGATCGAGAAATATATACTGGGCCCGCGCCATATCGAGGTGCAGGTGTTCGGCGATCGCCACGGCGACGTCGTCCATCTGTTCGAGCGCGACTGTTCGCTGCAGCGCCGCCACCAGAAGGTGATCGAGGAAGCCCCCGCCCCGGGCATGGACGAGGCCACCCGCGCGGCGGTGTGCGAGGCGGCGGTCAAGGCGGCGAAGGCGGTCGACTATGTCGGCGCGGGCACGATCGAATTCATCGCCGACGCCTCCGAAGGGCTGCGTGCCGACCGCATCTGGT
This sequence comes from Rhizorhabdus antheiae, assembly GCF_049889055.1. Taxonomy (NCBI): domain Bacteria; kingdom Pseudomonadati; phylum Pseudomonadota; class Alphaproteobacteria; order Sphingomonadales; family Rhizorhabdaceae; genus Rhizorhabdus; species Rhizorhabdus antheiae. Next base: position 773,924 of record NZ_JBLTWO010000001.1, read on the forward strand.
TCATGGAGATGAACACCCGCCTGCAGGTCGAGCATCCTGTGACCGAGGCGATCACCGGGCAGGATCTGGTCGAGTGGCAGTTGCGCGTCGCTTCGGGCGAACCCCTGCCGAAGCGGCAGGCCCAGCTCGCCATCAGCGGCTGGGCGATGGAGGCGCGGCTCTATGCCGAGAACCCGTCGAACGGTTTTCTGCCGTCGATCGGGCCGCTGACGCGGATGCGCCTGCCTCGTGGAATCCGCGTCGACAGTGGCGTCGAGGAAGGCGGCGAGGTATCGCCCCATTATGACCCGATGATCGCCAAGCTGATCGTCTCCGCTCCCAGCCGGCCAGCGGCGGCGGAAAAGCTCGCACGCGCAGCGGCCAAGGTCGAGGTGTGGCCGGTCCGCACCAATGCGGCCTTCCTCGCGCGGGCGGCGGCGCATCCGGAGTTCGTCGCCGGGCGGATCGATACCGGCTTCATCGAACGCCATGCGGCGGTGCTCGTCCCCGCTGCGGAGCCGGCCGACACCGTGGTGGCCGACGCCGCGCGCGCGCTGCTGCCCGAGGCGACGGGGCCGTGGACGAGCCTGACCGGCTTCCGCGCCAACGGACCGTCAGACCGCCGCGTGGCGGTCGAGATCGCCGGCCAGGTGCATCTGGCGACCGTCGAGGCGGGCAAAGCTGCCGGACGCGACCGGCGGGTCGGCCAGGAACGGGTGCTGTTTGCCGACGGCGAGGCCTGGCCCTTCGGACCGCCCCGCGCCGATCAGGCGGGCGGCGGCGCGGGTCTGTCTGACGGTGCGCTGGTTGCGCCGATGCCGGGCAAGGTCATCTCGGTCGAGGTCGCCGAAGGCCAGAGCGTGACCAAGGGCCAGAAGCTGCTCGTGCTCGAGGCGATGAAGATGGAGCAGGCGATGCTCGCCCCGTTCGACGGCATGGTGTGCGACCTCAAGGCGAGCGTCGGTGCGCAGGTCACCGAAGGAACGCTGCTGGCGCGGGTCGAAGCGGCCGAAGGCTGACCCTCTACCAGGTGCCGAAGCTGTCCTTGCCGGCCAGATAATCGGCAATCCGCAGGCGCGTTGCCGGCGACGTTGCTTCCGGGAGCGCGTCCGGCGCGAACCAGCACGCCTCGGCAATCTCGAACGGTGCCGCCGTACGCAGACGATCGGGCACCGGCCCGTCCGCGCGCATCAGGAACAAAACGACATGATCGTCGCGCCCTTCCTTCAGGTTGAGGAACAGGCCGATGACGCGCTCGGGCACGACGTTGGCCAGTCCGAGTTCCTCGCGCACCTCGCGCTGGATGGCGGCGGCGATCGCCTCGCCGGCATCGACACCCCCTCCGGGAAGATACCAGCGCTCGTCATAGGTGTGGCGCACGAGCGCGATGCGCCCGGTGGAGTCGACGACGACCGCGCGCACGCCGATCGTCAACGGCGGCAGCAGGCGGATGCGCAGCCGGACCAAGGCCCCCAATATCCTGCGCCCCAGTGCCACGCCTGTCTCCCGACGGGGGCCGAAGGACAGCCCCCGAAGACTTCATAGACGGTTCAGGCGGTCACGGGCTAGCATGGCGGGCAAAGAGCGGGGAAATGCGATGCGAAGGATAGTGATGATCGGAAGCCTGTTGGCGCTGCCAGCCTGTGTCAGCACGGCGAAGACGGTGGTCACCGCCCCGTTCAAGGTGGTCGGCAAGGGCGTCGACTGGGCCACGACCAGCCAGGACGAAGCCGATCGCAACCGCGGCCGCGAGATGCGCAAGCAGGAGGAGCGCGACCGCAAGGAGCGCAAGCGCCTCGAACGGGAACGGGAACGCCAGTCGCGGGACGACTGACGCGCGCGATCAGGCCGCGCTGGCGGTCGCCTGCGCCTTGCGTGCGGCCCTGCTGCCGGCGAGCAACAGCGCGCCGAGCAACGCGGCCGCGAGGAGCACCGAGCCAGCCATGCCGAGAAACGCCGCCTCGGCCTTCACCGCCGGGATGGTCGCGATCGTCAGCATCAGCATGAAGGCGTAGTTCACAAGGATCGGTACCCAGCCCATCAGCAGAGCATAGATGGCGAGCAATATCCCGATCAGCGCGACGACCATACCTGCTGTGCCGAACTGTTCGGGCAGCAGGTGCAACGCTGCCGCCATGCCGATCCCGCCGAGCGATCCGACCAGCGCCGCCGGGAATTCCTTCGGGTCGCTATGCTTGAGTCCGCCGAAATTGAGCGAGAAGGCGAAGCCTGCATAGAGCGGCGTGATCCCGAGCGCGCCGCCGATTGCGAGATAGGTGGCAACGCCCACGACGACCCCCAGCAAGACGATCAATCCCTTGGCCGGCGTCAGGCCGGGTGCCGCGGTCGGCTTTTCCATAGCTTCCTCTCACCATCTGTTTGCGCAGATGATGACAGGCTTATGCGCCGCTTTCCAGATTATTTGACCCCTCAGGCGTCTCTTTGCGTAGCGATCGTCGCGGCCCGGAGCTTTGGCCAACCATCTCCGGGCCATGGTTTCGCAACGCCGCCCCTCGGCTGCCACCCGGACGCCGCGCCGCGCGGCAGGCCCCACATACAGGCGAGGTAGCCGAGGATAGCACTTCCCCCATAGCCGACCAGCGGGGTCGGATAATTGCCGAGCGCCGCCGCCAGCACGATCGCAGACCATGTCGCGGCGAAGACAGCACCGGCCGGCCGATGGCCGGCGCCCTCCATCATCAGCACCAGCCCCGGCAGGACCAGCAGCGCAGCGCCCCCAACCACGGCAAGGCCCGCAAGCGGGTGAAGCGCGAAGGCGGTCCACAGGATCTGGTCGACGAAGGGCATGGCCGGCTGAACATCCGGCTGGGCGAGCGTGGCAACGAACCCGGCGCTGGCTGCGGCCAGCGCGAACAGCGTCACCCGATCGGGCCGCACCAGCGCCAGCGCCAGAAGACCGGCGGCGAGGGCGCCCGCCATCGCCCGGTCGGGCTGCAATGCGAGCGCGACCGCCGACAGCAGGATGGCGAGGAGCGAGGCGGGGGAAGCCCGCCGCGCGAAGCAGAGGAGGATCAGGGGCAGCAGGATCAGACTCGGCTGGATCGACAGGCCGCTCAGCCGGATCCAACGCGTGGCGCCGTCGACCGTGATTCCGCCGAAGGTCGTGGCGAGCAGCAGCGGGGCGAGCAGCAGCGACAGGCTGCGCAGATCGGGCGCAGGCAGGAACGAGCGGAGCATGGAGGTTGTCGACAGCAGCAACAGCCCCAGTGCGAGCGCGATGAGGTTCATCAGCATCATCGTCGCCGGTGCGCCGCCCGCCTGCATATGACCAAGCCCGAGCAGCACGGCGATGGTCGCGCAGACCATGAGCAGGGAACGCGACCTGTGCCCGGCGGGCCGTCCCGAAATCTTCTCGGCTTTCGCTCCATCTTCGAGATCGGCGGGTCCGCAGAGCTCGCGAAAGGCGCCCACCAGGCATCCGAGCGCGAAGTGAAGCGCCTCGCCCCCCTGAGGAATGTTGCGAAGCTCTTCCTGCATCGCCCGGCCCCAGTCGCGCGACTGTTTCGGCAGAAGCAGGGCGGCGAGGACTGCGACCATCGCTGCGAGTGCGCGGATCGATCGGTCGATCATGCCGAAGCCTTTCCAAGGTCGCGGCCGCGCACCGCGTCGACCATGGGCGGATTGGCCCTGGCCAGTGTCCGCCCCGCTTCGGTCAGCCGATAGGCATGACGCGGCGGCCGGCCTGGCTCGGTCGCAGGCTGCCACTCGGCCTCCAGATAGCCCTGCCCTTCGAGACGAATGAGCAAGGGGTAAAGCGTACCCGACTTGATCCCCGCGCTGCGCGCGAGATCATAGCCGTGCAGCCAGCCCGACCCGCCCTCCATCAACGCGGCGAGCAACTGGCGGGCGGCGGGAGACAAAGCGCGATTTCTGGTCATAAGGCAATAAATCTACATATGTAGATTTATAGTCAAGACCTATGTGGTGGCGGCGATCTCGCGACCCAGGATCATGTCCGACGCCTTCTCGGCGATCATGATCACGGGGGCGTTGGTGTTGCCCGATACCAATCGCGGCATGATCGACGCATCGACCACGCGCAGCCCCTCCAGCCCATGGACCCGCAGCCGCGCGTCGACCACCGCCTCGGGCCCACTGCCCATCGCACAGGTGCCGGCCGCATGATGATCGTTGGTCAGCGTTGCCCGCACATGGGCGTCGAGCGCATCATCGTCGTCCATGTCCGACACCGGCAGCTGCGGCTCCACGCCGAAGGGCGCGAAGGCGGACTGCCGGAATATCTCGATCGCTTCCCGGATGGCGAAGCGCAGCTTCGCCCGGTCAGCGGGCTCAGCCAGATAATTGGGGTCGATCAGGGGTGCTGTGAGAGGATCGGACGAAGCGAGGCGCAGCGTCCCCCGGCTTTCCGGCACCGTCAGTTCCATGCGGTTGATCATGCCATGGGCGCGGATCGGCAGGCCGCTGACCGGATCGAGCGGGATCGGCACGAACTGGCACTTGATGTCGGGCACGGCGGCACCCGGGCTGCGCATCGTCCCCGACGCCTCGATCGAGCATTCGCCCATCACCCCGTCCTTGTGGAGCAGGTAGCGCAGGAAGGCCCCCGCCGCATGCACCGGATTGAGCAGCTTCGCCAGCGTGCCGCGATAGGTGCAGGTCGCATGGGCGGTGACGCTGGCATGGTCGTGCAGGTTCGATCCGACCCCCGGCAGATCGATACGCGGCGAGATGCCGGTCTGGCGCAGATGATCCGCCGGCCCGATCCCCGACAGCATCAGCAGATGCGGCGACTGGAGCGCGCCAGCGGCAAGGATGACCTCCCCACCCATGCGGCGAAGCCGGTCGCCCTTCAGCGCCAGTTCTACCCCGACCGCTCGCGATCCCTCGACGAGAATGCGGGTCGCCTGGGCGCCGGTGACGACCTGGAGATTCGGTCGCGCCATGGCGGGGCGGAGATAAGCCTGCGCCGCGCTCCAGCGCCTGCCGCCCGCAATGGTGGAGTCCGCCGGCCCGAAGCCCTGCCGGTCGGCGCCGTTGATGTCGGCGCTATAGGGATGCCCTGCCTCTGCCGCCGCCGCGACGAAGGCCCGCGCCAGCGGGTGGTTCATCCGGCTCCGCTGCACTTTGAGCGGCCCGCCGGTGCCGTGAAAGGCGTCGGCACCGTCTCCATGGTCTTCGGCGCGGCGGAAATAGGGCAGTATCTCCGTATAGGACCAGCCGTCATTGCCCATCGCCGCCCAGCCGTCATAGTCGGCGGCCGCCCCGCGACAGTAGAGCATGCCGTTGATCGAGCTCGACCCGCCCAGCACCTTGCCGCGCACGTCGCGCATCACGCGCCCGTCGACATGGCGCTGCGGGACCGTCCGATACTCCCAGGCGAAACGACCCTGGCGGTAGAGGGTGGAGAAGAGCCCCGGTATGTGAATCAGCGCGCTGCGATCAGGCGGGCCGGCCTCGACCAGCAATACGCTGGCGCCTTGCGCCGAAAGCCGGTTGGCCAGCACGCAGCCCGCCGATCCGGCACCGATGATGATGAAGTCATGATGGGTCGCCATCGGATCGCCGCCTCTCTCTCGAAGGGCCGATGCTAGCCGCTGGCGGGCATGGACGCCCTATCCCAATCCGGCGCATCTATATCGATCCCGCTGCCGGCGATCCGGCCGGTCCCGTCCGCGCGACTTGACGCTGCGGCCCCGCCCCGCGACAGAGGATCGCTCTTCCGACACGCGCAGGAACCGAGCCTTTGGCCTCCATCACGATCGTTCTCCTCCTTCTCCTCGCCGTCGTGGTCAGCGGCATATTGTCGCGCGCCGTCCCGCTGCCCCTGCCTCGTCCGCTGTTCCAGATCGCGCTGGGGGCGGCGATCGGGCTCGTCGCGGACTGGCGGGTCGAACTCGATCCCGAAATCTTCTTTCTGCTGTTCCTGCCGCCGCTGCTGTTCCTCGACGGCTGGCGCATCCCGCGCGAGGAGCTGTTCCGCGACAGCCAGACCGTGCTCGAACTGGCGCTGGGCCTGGTGCTGTTCACCGTTCTCGGCATGGGCATGTTCATCCACTGGATGATCCCGGCGATGCCGCTGGCGGTCGCCTTCGCGCTGGCGGCGGTGATCTCGCCGACCGATCCGATCGCCGTGTCGGCGATCGCCCAGCGCGTGCCCATCCCCAAAAGGATGATGCACATATTGGAAGGGGAATCGCTGCTCAACGACGCATCCGGCCTCGTCTGCCTGCGCTTCGCCGTCGCCGCCGCGCTCACCGGCGCCTTCTCGATCCAGCAGGCGGCGCTCAGCTTCCTGTGGGTCGCGCTCGGGGGCATCGCCGTCGGCATCGGCGTGACCTGGGGCGTCGCCCGCGCCAAGGCGTTCGTCAGCCGCCGCTATGGCGAGGAAGGCGGCGCGCAGATCGTCATCAGCCTGCTGATCCCCTTCGGTTCCTACCTGCTCGCCGAACAGATCCACTGCTCCGGCATCCTCGCCGCGGTCGCCGCCGGCGTCACCATGGGCTTCGTCGAGAATCGGGGCGAGGTCGCCGCGACCACCCGCATCCGCCGCAACTCGATCTGGGACGTGATCCAGTTCGTCGCCAACGGCATCATCTTCGTGCTGCTCGGCGAACAACTGCCCGGCATCCTCGAAGGCGCCGCAGATATCGTCCGGACGACGGGCCACCGCGAAATCTGGTGGCTGGCCGTCTATGTGCTCGCACTGAACCTGGGCCTGGCGGCGCTGCGTTTTCTGTGGGTGTGGGTGTCGCTGCGCTGGACCTTCTTCCGCGCCGGCGAATGGAAGCGCGCGCCGAACTGGCGTGCCGTAGCCGCGACCTCCTTCGCCGGCGTGCGCGGGGCGATCACCCTGGCGGGCGTGCTGACGCTGCCGCTGACCATGCCCGACGGCTCACCCTTTCCGGCGCGCGACCTTGCCATCTTTCTGGCGATGGGTGTGATCATCGTCTCGCTGCTGACCGCCAGCGTCACCCTGCCCTGGCTGCTCCGCGACCTGAAACTGCCGGAAGAGCCGTCGCATCTGGCCGAAGAGAACCGCGCCCGCGTTGCCGCCGCACAGGCCGCGATCGCAGCGGTCGAGCAGCTCGAACATGACATGGCCGCCGGCAGGCCCGACGCCGACATCTATGTCGCGGCAGCCTCGCGGATCATGGACGGTTACCGCGCGCGGATGGAAACACATCGCGGCGCAGTCGAGGAACAGGCGCTCGCCCGCAGCCTGGAGACAATCGAGCGCGAACTGCGCCTCGCCGCCCTGAAGGCCGAGCGCCGCGAGATCTTCCGCCGCGTGCGCAAGCGCGAACTGGGCAGCGAGACCGCCCGCAAGCTGGTCCGCGAACTCGACCTGCAGGAGGTGCGCTATGCGGTGGCCGGGGGGTGATCGACGCGCGATAGCCAGGCTCCAATCTCGCGACGACCGCGCTCGACCGCGAAATAGGGCCGAACCGGATTATTCCATTGGATGCAATGCTGAGCTTTCGACAAGGCGGCTTCAGGCGACGACAGGATAGGCGCAGCCTTTGCGCATGGATCGGGACAGCTCCGATCCTCTGCAGAGGCCGCATCCATGAAACTCTATCACCATCCGCTTTCGGGCCACGCCCACCGCGCCGTCCTGTTCGCATCGCTTCTGGGCGTTACCCATGAACTCGTCGAGGTCGATCTGGCGGCGGGCGCTCACAAGCGGCCCGAGTTCCTGAAGCTCAATCCTTTCGGCCAGGTGCCGGTGCTGGTCGATGGCGATGTCGTGATCGCCGACTCCAATGCCATCCTGGTCTATCTGGCACGCACGTCCGGCCGCACCGACTGGCTGCCCGACGATGCCCAGGGCGAGGCGGCAGTCCAGCGCTGGCTCTCGGTCGCGGCAGGCGAACTCGCTTATGGACCGGCGGCCGCGCGCCTGATCACCGTCTTCGGTGCAGCGTTCGACGCGGAAGAGGTGATCGCCCGCTCGCACCGCCTGCTCGGGCTGCTGGACGCGCGGCTTGCGGAGAGCGCGTGGCTGGCCGGGGCGGCCCCGACGATCGCCGACGTCGCGCTCTACAGCTATGTAGCGCGGGCCCCGGAAGGCAGTGTCGACATGTCGGCCTATCCCGCCGTCATCGATTTCCTCGGTCGGGTCGAAGCCTTGCCCGGCTTCGTGCCATTCGCGCGGACGCCGATCGGGCTCGCCGCCTGAACCGGGAGAGCGCGCGCAGCCCGGCGCGCGCCTTCCCCAATGGCGCACGAAAGGACCCGGCGATGTCAGGACAGTCCAGCACATATCCCGTGTGGCACGAGGGCGAGCGGCGCATTCAGGAAAGGCTCGGCGTGGCCGAGCGCATCGCCGAGGTTGGCACCCGCGTGATCCGGGACCATATGCCCGACCAGCATCGCGCCTTCTATGCCCAATTGCCGTTCATCCTGGCGGGAAGCGTCGACGGGTCCGGCGACGCCTGGGCGACGATGCTCGAAGGACCGCCGGGCTTCATCGCGGCGCCGTCGCCGACGACGCTCGACATCGCGGCGCGGCCGCTGGCGGGCGACCCCGCCGCACCGGGGATCGGCGCCGGCCGCTCGCTGGGCCTGCTGGGCATCGAGATGCATAGCCGCCGCCGCAACCGGATGAACGGAACCCTGACCGACGCGGATGGCGTCCTGCGCGTCGAGGTCCAGCAGAGCTTCGGCAACTGCCCGCGCTACATCCAGCTGCGCGATGCCCGTTTCGCCCGCGACGTGACGCAGCCTCATGAGGCACCGGTGGAGAGCCTGACGGCGCTGGACGACGCTAGCCGCGCCATGATCGAGGCGGCGGACAGCTTCTTCGTCGCCTCCTATGCCGATCACGACGGGCAGCGACAGGTCGACGTGTCGCATCGAGGCGGCAAGCCGGGATTCGTGCGCGCGGATGCCGACGATGTGCTGACCATCCCCGATTTCGACGGCAATCTGTTCTTCAACACGCTGGGCAACATCCTGCTCAACGGCAAGGCGGGCCTGCTGTTCGTCGATCATGCCAGCGGCGACATGCTGCAGATGACCGGAGACGCCGAGATCCTGTTCGACTCGCCCGAGATCGAGGCCTTCCTGGGCGCGGAGCGGCTATGGACCTTCCGTCCCCGCCGGATCGTGCTGCGCCGCGGGGCGCTGGCGCTGCGCTGGGCCTTTCGCGGCCAAGCCGGCTGGTCGCCTCATACGCTGAAGACCGGCAACTGGCGACAAGCGGCCCAGTGACAGAGGCCCTGCAATCCAAGCTCGACCACAGACAAAGGAGACAGCCATGACCAGACCTCCCCTCCCTCCATTCACCCGCGAAAGCGCGATCGAAAAGGTCCGCCTTGCCGAAGATGGCTGGAACAGCCGCGACGCCGCCAGGGTCGCTCTGGCCTACACGCCCGATACCTGCTGGCGGAACCGGGTGGAGTTCGCCAACGACCGCGAGCAGGCGCAGGCCTTTTTGAGCCGCAAGTGGAAGACCGAGCTCGACTATCGCCTGATCAAGGAGCTGTGGGCCTTCACCGGCAACCGCATCGCCGTCCGCTATGCCTATGAGTATCGCAATGACAGCGGCCAGTGGTTCCGCGCCTATGGCAGCGAGAATTGGGAATTCGCCGAGGACGGGCTGATGGCGCACCGCCATGCGAGCATCAACGAGATGCCGATCCGCGAGGAGGAGCGCAAATTCCGCTGGCCGCTGGGCCGTCGTCCCGATGATCATCCAGGGCTCAGCGATCTCGGCCTCTGATCGGCCGAAAGGGTGCGCGGGCGGGATGGCCTGATCGACGCGCCTTTCCCCGTCGATTATGGACCGCCGGTGAAGGGGATCTGAAATGGACCGGTGGCAGGCGATGCGGATCTTCGTGAAGGTGGCCGAGACCGGCAGCTTCGCGGAGACGGCGCGGACCATGCACATGAGTGCCCCGGCCGTGACCCGCGCGGTCGCCGCGCTGGAGGAGTTGATCGGCGCGCAGCTGTTCGTCCGCACCACAAGGTCGGTCCGGATGACCGAGGCCGGCGGGCGCTATCTGGACGATTGCCGGCGCATCCTGGCTGATATCGCCGAAGCCGAAGCCGCCGCAGCAGGATCTTATGCGACGCCCGGCGGCACCCTCGCGGTCACCGCCTCGGTGATGTTCGGACATATGTATGTCCTGCCGATCATGACCGAATATCTAGCGCAGCATCCCTCTGCGGCCGGGCGTACCCTGTTCGTCGATCGTCCGGTCAACATCGTCGACGAGGGCGTCGACGTCGCCATCAGGATCGGCCATCTGCCCGATTCGGGCTTTACCGCAACGAAGGTAGGCTCGGTGCGAAGGGTCGTCTGCGGGTCGCCGGACTATTTCGACCGATATGGCGTTCCGACCGCGCCTGCCGATCTGAGGCAGCACAGGATCGCCGCATCGACCAGCGCCTGGGCATCGCCGGAATGGCGCTTCGCAGGGGACCAGCGCGTGACGATCGACGCCGCTTTGCAATGCAACACCAACGAGGCAGCGATCGCGGCAGCCCGGTCAGGGCACGCGCTGACGCGCGTGCTGCACTATCAGATCGGTCCGGCCTTGCGCTCGGGCGAGCTGCAGATCGTGATGGCCGAGCATGAGGAGCCACCGCTTCCCATCCACATCCTCTACCCGCAGGGCCGCGATGCCCCCGCCAAGGTCCGCGCCTTCGTGACCCTGGCCACCGCCAGGCTGCGCGGGAACGCCTTGTTCAACTGAGCAAGGATCGAGGGGGATCGGCCGGCTGGAGCGGGTGAAGGGAATTGAGCAATACCGTACTTGGCTGAAAGCTATGGTCTAAGGCCTGCTGGGATCAGTTCGCTTAGCGCAAACCGCCACGAAGAAAAATGCGCAAATATCTGCACATTATCTCTTGACGGTTTGCAGCGTCGTGTGTAGATATTTGCACATGGAACGGGATAGCAAAAAGATCATCAAGCGCCTCCTTTCGGAGGGTTGGGAACCGATCTCGATACAGGGATCACACCACAAGCTTGGAAGGGGCACCGAAAGGATCATCATCCCGCACCCGAAAAAGGACCTGCCCACCGGAACCGCAAGGGCAATCGCAAAGGCAGCGGGGTGGCTCTAAGCCACCCCCAAGGAGTTTGAGGCTATGAAGTATTTTTACGCCATCGTGCACAAGGAAGAGGATAGCGCCTATGGCGTCCACTTCCCCGACCTCCCCGGTTGTTTCTCCGCCGCCGATGACTTGAACGACGTTCTGCCGAACGCTGTAGAGGCAATGGAGCTGTGGCTTGAGGATCAGCCGGAGCCCGAGGCCAGCAGCGTTGAGGCGGTCCGCATGATCGCCGCCGACGATTTGGCCCAGGGCGCTTTTCTGTTGGCCGTTCCCCGGATGACAACCGCCGGCAAGCTTACCCGCGTCAATCTCTCGCTCGACATGGGCACGCTCGCGGCGATCGACGCTGCCGCGACCTCGCGGAAATTGACGCGAAGCGCTTTCCTCGCGGAGGCCGCCCGGAACGAAATTCAGGGCCGGCACTGATAGCGCGCGCTGGCATGGGCGCCGCAAAGTCGATCGACTGGTCGCAGCCGTGGCCGAAGGCGGCAGCGACTTCGCGGAGATTCGCAACGCGCTCGCCAAGGCAAAGGCCGATCGTGATCAGATTGCCGAAGCGATGCGCGAGATCGAGGCCGACAACGTCATCGCGCTGCACCCGTCGATCGTCGACGATTACCGACGCCAGATGGCTGATCTGGCCAAAGTGCTGAACAGCGATCCGGACAACCGGGACGAAGCCGCCCCGGTGCTGCGCAGCCTGATCGAGAGGATTACCGTTCGCCCGGCCGAAGCCGCGCGAGGCGTAGAGATCGAAGTCACGGGAAGGCTGGCCAACATTCTGGCCTTGGCGGCCGGCACGCCGTCTATCGAACAAGGTACTGTATTGCTGGAGCGGGTGAAGGGAATCGAACCCTCCTAGCCAGCTTGGAAGGCTGGAGCATTACCACTATGCTACACCCGCTCACCGGGTTCTCGGCTTCGTCTGCCGAGGGCGCCCCAATGCCACCATGTCGGTATCATCGTCAACCGCGCATAGGCGGTTGCCTCGCGTCCCGCTGCCGGTAGAGACGGACGCCGATATCCGCGGCGGCGCGAAAGGGAGTGACGGGTGACGGGAGTCTGCTGCAATTGGCATCTGGATGGAGCGCCCGGCGCGGACGACGCCTGTGCCGCGATGCAGCGCGCGCTCGCACTCTATGGCGGCCATCGGAGCGACCGGATCGACCTGGGGCCGATCGCGCTGGGCATCGAGCTCGCCCATATGCTGCCCGAGGACCGGTTCGACCGGCAACCGCTGAGCGGCGCGGACGGCGGGCTGTACCTCGTCGCGGATGCCCGCATCGACAACCGGCCCGAACTGGCCGAAGCGCTCGGGCTGTCGGCCGAGAGAACCGCCGCCATGGGCGACGCCGACTATATCCTCGCCGCCTGGGAGCGCTGGGGCGAGGGCGCGCTCGACCGGTTGAAGGGCAGCTACGCCTTCATATTGTGGGACGCTCGTGCGCGGGTCTTGCGGCTGGTGCGTGATCCGTTGGGCCAGCGTCCATTGTTCGTCCATCGCGCGCCGGGCCGCATCCGTGTTGCGAGCATGGCGAAGGGGCTGCACGCCCTGCCCGACATTCCCCGCGCTCCCGATGTGGAGCGCGTGCGCGACCATATCGCGCTGCTGCCGCATGTCGGCCCGCGCAGCTTCTTCGCGGGGATCGAACGGATCGAACCGGGCCAGATGCTGCGCATCCACGGCGATGGCCGCACCGACAAGGTGGACTGGTATGATCGAACGCAGGACCGCTCGCCCCGCTTCGCGCGCATCGACGACTATGCCGATGCGTTTCGCGAGCTGTTCGACCGGGTGATCGCCGATGCCCTGCGCACCCCCGGCGGCGTCGCCAGCCAATTGAGCGCGGGGCGCGACAGCGGACTGGTGACGGTCAGCGCTGCGGCTCGGCTTGCGCAAGACGGCAAGCGGCTGACCGCCTATACTCATGTCCCGTTGCCGGGCGCGCACCTGCCGCCCGTATCGGGTCGCTTTGGCAATGAAGGCGCAGGCGCAGCGCGAGCCGCCGCGATGTACCCGAACATCGATCATGTCCTGGTCGACTGCGCCGAGCGGACAGTGGGAGACGAATTCGACAGCAATTTCTTCTACAAAGAATATCCCGTGCTCAACCCCACCAACAGCCTGTGGGACAGCGAGATCGCGAGGCAGGCGGCGGCAAGTGGCGCCACGCTGCTGCTCAACGGACAATTCGGCAATATGACGGTCAGCGTGCTGGGCACCCAGCGCATGGCGGAACTCGTCGCACGCGGCCAACTCCTGCGCTGGGCGCGCGAGGTCGCGGCGCTGCATCGCAATCGGCACCACGGCCTGCGCAGCCTACTGTCGATCAGCATCGTCCCGCATCTGCCAATCCCGGTCGTGATAGCGCTCCGCCGGCTGTTCGGCCGACAAGACTATATCGTCAGCGAATATACCGCCTTGCGCGATGATCTGGCGCAGTCGGAGGCCTTTCAATCGCATGTGGAGGCGATGGGGTTCGACACGCATTTCCGCGCCTGGGGCGACGTTCATGCGATGCGGCGGATGGTGCTGTGGCGGGTCGACTATATTGGCCAGCATATGAAGGGCATGCTCGCGGCGACCGGCCTGGACTCGCGCGATCCGACCTCCGACATCCGCCTCGTCGAGTTCCTGTCGGGCGTGCCTACGGAATTGTTTTTGCGCGATGGCCAGACCGCCTGGCTGTTCAAGCAGGCGTTCGGCGACCGGCTCCCCGCCGACACCGTCGAGGCGCGGACAAAGGGGCTGCAGTCCGCCGACTGGCCGACGCGGATGCGACAGGCTTTGCCCATGCTGCGCACCGAACTCGAGCGTGCCCGGCACAGCCCCACCGCCGTCGCCCTGATGGACATGGATGGGCTCCTGGCCGACGCGTCGGCTTTCCCGAACAATGACAGCGACCTGCTCGGCGGGGAACGGCGGATGCGCTACCATATGCGACTGACGCGGGGGCTGTCGGTATCGCATTTCCTGCGCAAGCTGGAAGCCGGCAACCATTGAAGCTCAGGCGCTATGCGCGGCTCCGGCGCGGCTCTGCGCCTCTCGATCAGCGACAAGACTCCGCAGCCGATAGTGGGCGATATAGCCGACATGGTCGGACAACATGTCGCCCGCCGCATCATGGCCGAAGGGCACGCTGATCCCGGCGACGTCGATCGCCATGCGTGAACCGGGCATCACGATCTCCCAGTCCCTCGCCCGTTTCAGCGAATAGGCCGCGTCTGCCGACAGTGGCCCGCCGCACGGGCCGGGTGCGGTGGCGCAACTTCGCAGCGCGTCGTGCATGCCGCTGCGGACGTGGCTGCCGAGCTCGTGCAGGCGCGACAGGAAATAGGACGTGCGCGACGGCCGCGGGCCGACGTTGAAATCGCCTGCCAGGATGAGCGGCGTATCGGGACGCAGATTGACGGTGAGGAAAGCCTCCAGCGCATCGACCTGCCGTTCGAACGCATAGAGTGACCGGTCATCGTCGACATGCGAGGCGCGCCGGGAGTTGAGGTGCACGTCGACCACCGCCACCGGTACCGCGCTGCCGGGGATGTCGATCATCGCAAGGACCGCCCCCTTGTTGGCGAGGCAGTCGAAGCCGGCGCAGGCGAAGTCGGGAAAGGCCATGCGGCGGATCGAGCGCACCGGATAGTCGGAGAGGATCTGCAGACCGCTGCCCAGCAGCTTGCCGCTGCGTTCCCCCGCGAAGAAGCTGGCCTTCTGCAGGAAGGCGGCATCGGCGGGCGTCGGCGCCGCCCTGTTCTGCAGATCGGGGCCCGGACCGTCGACCACGAAGCGATATCCGGCCTGTCGGCCAATCGCCCGGGCATCCTCGGTGAATGCTTCCTGGAGCAGGACGATGTGCGGCTGCGCCCCCTGTCGTCGCAAGGTTGCGAGCCGGTCGCCGATCTGCCGGAACGCGGCCTCCCGTCCCAACCGGATCGGCCAGGGCAAGCCTTCGACATTATAGGTCATCACGGAGAGGGCGCCGTCGCCCTCCGGACGGGCGCCGCCCTTCATCGGCGGCAGGGCAGGCGCGCCGCCCAGCGTAGGCTTCCCCATCAGCGCCAACGCCGCCAGCGCCAGAGCAGCAATCAACGGCCTCTTCATGATCGCTTTCCTCGCGGTCTTCCTCGCATCTTGCGGCGAGACGATCCGGAAACCTGGCGCCCACAGTTCAGCCAGAGATTATTTTGCAGTGGGGGCTGCGGCGCGCTCGCGACAGCGGCGTCGTGGCGGGCATGAGGATAGGCTTTCTCTTCAACCACGACCAGGTCCACCAGGTCGCCCACGCCCTGCCCATCGCGCTCGCCATGCGGCACTTGTCCCCCTCCACGCAGGTCGTGGTCGCCACGACCAACCCGGCGCTGACCGCAGAGGTGTTCCGCCTCGCGGGGCCGGCTGCCGGCGGACTGGAGGTCGTCGAACTGTCGCTGCGGCGGACCTCGACGCGTCTCCTGTCCCGCGCGCTCGAATGGGCGCTGCCAGTGCGCAAGATCGGCATGTACCGCGACAATCTGGACCTGTTCCGCTCGCTCGACGCGCTGGTCGTGACCGAGAAGACCTCGTTGATCCTCAAGACCCGCTATGGGCTGGACCTGCCCATCGTTCACACCCGCCATGGCGCCGGCGACCGCGCGATCGGCTTCAACAAGGCCAGCGCCGGCTTCGATCACATACTGGTGTCCGGCCCCAAGATCCGTCGCCGGCTGACCGAGGAGGCCGGAGTATCGCCCGACCGGATCAGCATGGTCGGCTATGCCAAGTTCGACCTGATCGGAGACCGGCGGCCGCGCCTGCCGATGCAGGACAATGGCAGGCCGACCGTCCTCTACAATCCGCATCCTTCGCCCCATCTGTCGTCCTGGTATCGCCATGGCCGGGCGGTGCTCGAGCATTTCCTGCGCGACGATCGCTTCAACCTGATCTTCGCCCCCCATGTGATGCTGTTCCACCGGCGCTTCGTCGTGACGATCGACAAGCTGCGCATCGACCGACCCGGCCTGATCGATCAGCGCTTCTACGACGCCCCCAATATCCACATCGATCTGGGCAGTTCGGCCTCGACCGACATGAGCTACACGCTCGGCGCCGATATCTATCTCGGAGACGTCAGCAGCCAGATCTACGAGTTCCTTTATCGCTCGCGCCCCTGCGTCTTTCTCAACAGCCATGGCGTCGCATGGCGGAACGACCCCAATTATGCACATTGGGCAGCCGGCCCGGTGATCGCGGATCCCGCCGATCTCGGAACCGCCCTCGACTGGGCAATGATCGCGCACAGCCGTTATGCGACCATCCAGCAGCGCCTGTTCGCGGACAGCGTCGATCTGACCGGCGAGCCGTCCGCCGTCCGCGCGGCGCGCGCGGTGCTCGGCCGACTGGGTGCATCGATGCTGGCGGGCGAGACCGAACTGCCTGTCGCGGTCTGATCGTGGCGCTGCGCAAGGATATCTGGCGGCCGGCGATCGTCGAACGATCTCTGCAAGACATCGTCGTCGCCGGGGGCATCGGCGACGCCCCGCTGCACTGGCTGCCCGAACAGCGGCCCTATGCCTTTCTGGCAGACCCTTTCGGCCTGTGGCGTGACGGGCTGCTCCACCTGTTCGTCGAACGCTTCGACTATCGCGACCGGCGCGGCACAATCGACCTGCTGGTCTACGACCGGCATTTCCACCTGATCGAGCAGCGAGAGATATTGGCGGAACCCTGGCACCTCTCCTACCCCTTCGTGTTCGAGGCGGACGGGGAGACGTGGATGCTGCCCGAAGCGCATCGCTCGGGTCGGCTGACACTCTATCGTGCGGTCGACTTCCCCCTTTGCTGGAAACCGGCGGCGGTCATTCCGCTCGACTGCGTCGCGGTCGACCCCACCCCATTCCACCATGAGGGGCGCTGGTGGCTGTTCTACACCTCGGCCGGCGATCGGCAGAGCAAGGTTGCCGAACTCCATGTGGCCCATTCGGAACGGCTGACCGACGGGTGGCGCCCGCACCGTCAGAACCCGGTGCGGCAGGATCCGGTCAGCGCACGGCCGGGTGGAACGCCGATGCTGATCGATGACAAGCTGCTGTTGCCCGTTCAGAACTGCCTGACCACCTATGGCGGAGCTATCGGCATGCTCGACATCGGCACCCTTACTCCCGAGCGTTTTTCGGCGCGCCTGGACGGACCGATCGCGCCACCCGACAGCGTTGCGCCCTTCGCGGAAGGCATGCATACGCTTTCCGCAGCGGGACCCGTCACCCTGATCGACGTCAAGCGGACAAGGCTGTCGGTTCGGGGGCTGGCGATAGAGGCGCGGCGCGAGCTGGCTCGACTGCCGGCCAGGCTGCGAGGCTGAACAGCCGGTCGAGCGCGGCGCGGCCCGCGGCCTCGAATGCCGGCGGTCCGAAACGCGCGACGGCCTGGTGCCGCGCTTCTTCCCCCATGCGCGCCAGTCGCACGGGATCGTTCAGTAGCAGGCCCAGCTTGATCGCCAGCAGATCGGGCTGGTCGGGGGGAACAAGCTCGCCCGTTACGCCGGGAGTGATGGAGCGCGCCGGTTCGCCCACCGCCGAGGCGATGACGGGCAGGCCCGCCTGCATCGCTTCATGCGCCGCGATGCAGAAGCCCTCCGAACGCGACGGCTGAACATAAAGGTCGAGGCTTGCGAGAAAGGTCTGCGGATCGGTCGCGAACCCCGAAAAGACGACATTGTCGAGGCCGAGATCGGCGGCCTGCTTCTCCAGTGCCGACCGCTCCTGTCCTTCGCCTGCAATCTCCAGTTCGAAGTCGATCGACAGCGCGCGTAGCGAGGCGGCAGCGAGGAGCAGCGTGTCATAGCCTTTGACCCGATGGAGGCGTCCGAGACTTCCGATCCTGAGGCGGTTGCCATGCGTGCCCGGCGCGGCGCGGCGTGCGGCCGGATCGGCCCGGAAGATCGGCCAGCTGACCAGCCTCCTGGGCGACACGCCGAGCTGCTCGACGGTGAAGTCAGCAACCGCATCGGAATCCGCCACCCACAAGGTCGAAAGCGCGTGCGAGGCGCGCAACAAGCGGCGATTGGCGGGTTTAAGATAGGCGGCATGCTGCCAGCTGACGACGGGCAGGTGCAGCCGCTGCCCCGCCAGTTGGCCGAGCAGCGTGGCGCGGGTCAGCGATGTCCATAGCAGGGTCGGGCGATAGTCACGCAACCGCGCCAGCAGCCATTTGAACGCCGACAGATGATCCGCTTCCGCGCCGTCGCGAACGTCGACAGCAATGTCGGTGGCCTGCAAGGCCGGAATACCCCGCCCATCCCGGCGGCACAGCGCGAACACCCGCATCTCGGCGCCGCATCGTCGGAGCACGTCGGTGATCGCAGCGATCGGTGCCGACGCGCCTCCGCCTTCCATAGAGTTGATGACATAGGCGATGCGCAGCGGCGCGGGGGCAGACGATGAGGGACGCATGCTCCGTCGACGACGCCGGACGATCACCGCCGCAGTCGCCGATACGCCTCACCAGAAAATATTCCTGATCCTGTGACGAACTGCGGCCCGGACCCGGCCGCGCCGTCACCTGCACATGCATCCGAACGAGACAGCCTATGGGGTATGAGCCAGCATCTGCGGGCGGCTCTTACGCGATCGGCGAACCAGCCGGGCAAAGTCGGCGCCCGCCAGCCAATCATATCGGTATCGTCATGCACGACTTCTCGACCGGGGGAAGCGAACGGATCGCCATACGTCTGGCGAACCGCTGGGCCACCGCCGGGCGGCGCGTGACGCTGTTCGTCGGGAATCCCGCGGGGCCGGCGCGCGCACTCATATCCGCATCGGTCGAAATCGTCGGGGCATGTCCTGCTGTCCCGCGTGGATTGCTGTCGAGGATGCTCCTGGGGCGGCGCCTCGCGATGACCATTGATGCGGTTGGTCCGGACCTGCTGTTCGTTCCCGGCAATTTCCACATCCCTGTAGTAGCGGCTCTTTCTGCCCGCCTCGGAGCCCGGTGCCCGCCCGTCATCTGCAAGCTGAGCAATCCGCTCAGACGATCGGACCGCAGCCCCTTGTCGCAATGGCTGCACGAAGCGATCCTGCGTCGCCAGACCCGGCGGATCGACTGTCTCGTCGCGATGGCGCCATCGCTCGCGCTGGAGGCGCAGCTGATACTCGGCGAGGCCCGCATCGCGACGATCGCGGAACCGAATATCGATGAAGACCGGCCGGTGGTACAACGCGACACCCGGCCGGCGAGGCACCGGATTCTGTGCGCGGGGCGTCTAGTCGATCAGAAGAATTTCGCGCTTGCCTTGCGCGCCACGGCGCAGGTCGATCGGGCGCTCGATATCGAGCTGGCAATCCATGGCGAAGGCCCGCTGCGCGGCGCTCTCGAGACGCTGGCCCGTCAGCTGGGCATTGAGGATCGCGTCCTGTTCGGCGGTCATGTGCCCGATCTGCTTCCCGCTCTGCATGCGGCGAGCCTGTTCCTGATATCGTCACGCTATGAAGGCTATCCGGCCGTGGCGGTCGAGGCGCTGGTCGCGGGGGTCCCCGTCATCACGACGGCCTGTTCGCCGGCGATGCCCGATATCCTCCGCAGCGAGAAGGACGGCGCGATCGTCGAGGCCGATCCTGCCGCCATCGCACGGGCGATCGAGCTGCGCTTGCGGCGCGGCGTCGCAGTGTCCAGTTCACGCTGGCTGGCGGACCATCATCGCG
This sequence comes from Rhizorhabdus antheiae, assembly GCF_049889055.1. Classification (NCBI taxonomy): domain Bacteria; kingdom Pseudomonadati; phylum Pseudomonadota; class Alphaproteobacteria; order Sphingomonadales; family Rhizorhabdaceae; genus Rhizorhabdus; species Rhizorhabdus antheiae. The sequence goes on from NZ_JBLTWO010000001.1 coordinate 793,622, forward strand.
CCGACCGGGTTGCCGCAGACTATCTGGCGCTGTTCGATGAGCAGGCGGGGCTTGGCCGCGCCTGACAAGCTCGACCGTCGCGGACCGCAACTGAGAAGAGTAACGGCAGGTGCCGCCGGATAGCGAATCCGACAGATCATCCCGGCTTCGGTGAAATTGATCAGCGTCGCCCCCGGCCGGCTCATGGGCGATCGCTTCCTGCAACAGCTGCGAGCCGAAGCCGCGCTTCAGGGCCGCAAGCGTTGCGCCACCCGTCCCGACACCCCGATCGATCCACTGGATGCACAGGCCGATGAGCTGCTGCCGGTTTGGTGGACAGCGAGACAGGCTTATTCAGGCAACCCCAGCTTGGCGTTCGAAGTCGATGGGGCCGCGGTAACCCGGTGTCGAGATGCCAGCATCCGCAGCAGCAGCCTCGCTCGCACGCCCGCGGGCGATGGGCTGCCAGGAGCAGCAATGATGCTCACGCAACCACGCAGATGGATGCCCGGGTGAATGTAGCTTCTCTCGGGTGCGCCGCTCTGATGCTCTTCGACCCGCCATCTTCGCAACCCCCAACTTACTGCTGTTGCGACGACCGGTTGAATCCGCCCTGTATGCCCTGATCGGAATGATGCAGCAGAGCGTCGGGTTTCCCACGCCGCCAGATCGCCGTGATGACGGCATAGGTGACGAGCTGGACCGTCATCGAGCTACTCATCGACCAGCCGACCACCCTGCGCAGGGACAGGTCGATGACGGCGGCAACGTACAGCCACCCTTTCGCTGTCCAGACATAGGTGAAGTCCGCCGCCCATTTCTGGTTGGGCCTGTCGGCCGTGAACTGGCGATCCAGGACATTGCCGGCGATGACCGAGCGGTCACCATGGTCGTTCGACAGACCACGGCGGCGTGGCCGCGCTCGCAGGCCCTGCGCGCGCATCAGGCATTCGACCCGGTGCAGGCCACAGGATCCGCCGTCGGCAAGCAGGTCGTGCCACATAGGGCGAGCCCCGTAGGTGCTATAGCTGGCGACGTGAGTGGCCCATGGTAGCGCTTGACGGTGCAATCCCGGTGCAAGTTATTGATTAAACGCTGGACCTCCAAAGGGTCGTGCCGGCCTTCCACGACACACCGACTTCGTGCCAGTACCCTGCGATCTTCTCCTGGGGCGCGATATCCAGCAGTTCTTCGACCGGGCTGTCGAAATAGGCTAGGTCGAAGTCTCCCTTGAAGCAGCGGCCGAAGTCGACATCATAGCTCGACATCGTGACGACCTCGTTCAGGCTCTGCGTGCCGTCGGTCTCGATCGCGGGCATCCAGCGGTTGTGCGCCATGGGATGGCCGTTGACGAAGCCCGGCTTCTCGCAGGTCTCGGCGATGGTGAAGCGGCCTTCGGCAAGGCGACGGTCGAAGGCTGCAAGCGTCACCCCAAAAGTGCCGCCGGGGGCCAGCCGCGGGCCGGCCTTGCCGACGTAGACGGGACGGCTCATGTGGATCGAGCCGAGCTTCTTGGGATAGCCCTGATGCTGTCCGCGCAGCATGGCGAACTCCTTGTCCACCCAGATGTAAACGCAGCGCGAATAGGTCCTGCCCTGGAACTGGCAGCGGACGACGATGAACATCTCCTTGTACTGCACGCGGATCGGATCGAGCAGTTGCGCCGGATCGTCCCCGGTCGATTGCCAGTCGGCCCAGATCGCCGCTACGGCGCCCGGGTCTTCGTCGGCCAGGCTGAAGCCCTCGGGTAGCAGCGCCGCAATCTTGGCCGGATCGGTACGGTATTCCAGCGTGATCAGTTCACCCGAATAGTGCCAGGGCACGGGCGGCACGATGCTGGCCTTGCCGGTCGGCGTGCGCGGATAGAACAGCCCCTTGAGTTCGGTCATTGTTGCCTCGACGATTGATCGGCATTGTCTGTGCTCGAAAGCCGCGTGAAGAGCTTGGCCGCAACGGCCAAAGCCCCGGTTCGCGAACCGCGCTAGAAGGCCGGCAAAGATTCACTGGAAAGCCACCCTATGACCACCGAATATCGCCGTATTCTGCTTGATGGCTACCCGATCCTCACCACTCGCCACGGCGACGCCCTGGTCACGCGCGATGGCCGCGAGATCGGCGTGGATGAGGCGGTCCATCTTGCACCGTGCAATCCGAGCAAGATCATCTGCGTCCACCTGAACTACCACAGTCGGGTGCAGGAATTCATCACCAGGCTGCCGTCGGCGCCGACCTATTTCCACAAGCCGGTGACGGCGCTCAACACGCACAAGGGCGCGGTCGTGCGGCCCGAGCGCTGCAACTGGCTGAACTACGAAGGCGAGATCGCCATCGTCATCGGTAAGACCTGCCGCAACATCTCGCCCGCGGAAGCTGGCGACTACATCCTCGGCTATGCCGTTTCCAACGACTACGGACTCCACGATTTCCGCGACACGGACGCCGGCTCGATGCTGCGCGTCAAGGGCTCGGACACGCTCTGCCCGATCGGCCCAGGGCTGGTGACCGGGTGGGACTTCCACGACAAGATGATCCGGACCTACGTGAACGGCGTCCTCAAACAGGAGGACACCACCGCGAACATGGAATGGGACATGCACTATCTGGTGGCCGACATCGCCCGGACCATCACGCTGGAGCCGGGCGACGTGCTGCTATCGGGCACGCCGGCCAACAGCCGCCCGGTGCAAATCGGCGACGTAGTCGAGGTCGAGGTCGAGGGGCTTGGACGCCTCTCGAACACCATCGTCCATGGCCCCACCCCGATCCGTGACGATTGCGGCGCCCAGCCGACCGAGAGCGAGGAGGTGATCTCAACCGCGATGGGCGGCGACTGGGAGTTCCGCGGCAAACGCGCGGCCGGCGGCCAGGGCGCGGCCTTCTACGAATCCGCCCTCGGCGACAAGAAGTAGGTGCCCATGGCTGACGCGACACGCTTCTACATCGATGGCCAATGGGTTGCTCCGGTCGGCGGTGCGCAGGCGCCCATCGTCAATCCGGCGGACCGGTCGATCATCGGCGAGGTCGCGCTTGGTGGTCCGGCCGACGCGCGAGCCGCCATTGCTGCCGCAAGGGCTGCCTTCCCGGCATGGTCCGCCACCAGCCGCGAGGAGCGGCTGAGCTATCTTGAATTGATCAACGCAGCCCTGATCGCCCGCGCCGACGAGATCGGCGATGCCATCATGGCCGAGATGGGCGCCCCAGTCGGTCTGGCGCGCGGGACACAGGCCGGGTCCGGCCCGCAGCATTTTACCGAAGTGATCCGCGTGCTGCGCGACTATCCGTTCGAGACCCCGCTGGGATCGACGCTGCTGCAGCGTGAAGCGATCGGTGTGTGTGTGCTGATCACGCCGTGGAACTGGCCGATGAACCAGATCGCTGCGAAAGTTGCTCCAGCCTTGGCGGCAGGCTGCACGATGGTCCTGAAACCAAGCGAGCTTTCGCCGCTTGATGCCGCAATTCTTGCCGGGATCATCGACGAAGTGGGCCTGCCTAAAGGCGTGTTCAATCTCGTCCATGGCGCGGGTCCCGAGATCGGCAATGCCCTGACCGGACATCCCGATGTCGACATGGTGAGCTTTACCGGCTCCACCCGCGCCGGGATCGCTATTGCGACCAATGCCGCTCCCACGATCAAGCGCGTTGCGCTCGAACTCGGCGGCAAAAGCGCCAACATCGTCCTGCCGGGCAGCGAACTAGAGAAAGCCATTCCCGCCAGCGTGCGCGGCTGCATGCTCAATACCGGGCAGAGCTGCAACGCGCCCACGCGGCTGCTCGTGCCGGCTGCGCAACTCGACGCGGTGGAAGCGCTGGCCAAGGCAACGGCAGAAGCGATTAGCGTCGGCATGCCTGCCGAAGATCCGGATCTCGGCCCAGTTGCCAATGCTGCGCAATATGATCGCGTCATCGCCCTGATCGACCAGGCCTGCGCCGAAGGGGCGCGTCTGCTGTGCGGCGGATCCGCCCCGCCCGCAGGGCTCGAACACGGCCTGTTCGTGGCCCCGACTATCTTCAGCGGCGTCGCTCCCGATTCGACGATCGCCCGCGAGGAGGTCTTCGGCCCGGTGCTGGCCATCATCCCCTATGACAGCGTGGAACAGGCGATCGCCATCGCCAACGACAGTCCTTACGGTCTGTCGGGCTATGTCTGGGGACCTGATGTGGACAGCGCCCGCAATGTCGGCCGCCGCCTGCGCACCGGCATGGTCCATCTCAATGGGGCAGGCCTCGATAGTGCAGCACCTTTCGGTGGGTACAAGATGTCGGGCAACGGGCGCGAATGGGGCGTCTGGGGCCTTGAGGAGTTTCTCGAGGTCAAGTCGATCTATGGTGGAGCCTGAGCGGCGCTTCCCGGCAACCTTGTAAGGACAACAAGGATCGATAGTCTCAAACAACCATGACGGCTCCGACGATCTCCGCCCAGTTCCTGCGCCACGTAGCGAACTGCGTGGCGCTCACCGGACGGGATTCCGCGCCATTGCTCGACGCGGTGGGCATCGCACGTGACCAGATCGAGGATCCCGATGGGCTGATCCCGCTGGCATCGTTCCTTTCCTTCTTCGAACGGGCAGCCGAGCTGGTGCACAATCCGCACTTCGGACTGCATGCCGGACGTCTGGCGGGATCAGAAAGCCTCGGCCCCTTGAGCTTCCTTTTCCTCAGCGCACCCACCCTCGGTGCGGCATTTGCCAGCTTCACTCGCTACCTTGCGCTGATGCAGCAGGCCTCACGCAATGTGTTCATGTCTGGCGATCGCTGGGCGACGTTCGAATATATGGTGCAGGACCAGCGGCTGGGAGAACGTCGGCAGGATGCCGAATATTCGATCAGCGCGATGTTCAGCCTGGCCCGGCAGTTCTGTGGCGGCGCAATCGAACTGCGCGAGGTGCGCTTCGAGCACGCCCGCGTCGGTGACTATCTGCGTTATCGCGACTATTTCGGTTGCGACGTGTTCTTCGAGCAGGAGACCAACGCCTTCTCGTTCGACATGGCCCTGCTGCAGACTCGCGGCAAGGTTCTGAGCCCCTCGCTGCACCCAATCATCGAGGATCACCTGCGCCGGCGCGAGCCGCTTGCCGGGAGTGCCGCATCCGCCTTTACCGACGACGTGCGTGCAATCATCGCTGCAGCCCGCCTCGATCGACCGCCTCTTGCCGAAGACGTCGCGCGCCGACTGGGCTGCTCGCTTGCCACCATGAACCGCAGGCTTGCCGGAGAGGGAACAAAGTGGCGCACGCTGCTCGCCATGCATCGCATGGATGCTGCGGCGCGGATGCTACGGGACAGCGGGCGCGACATCAATTCTATCGCGCTCGGGCTGGGTTTCTCCGAAAGTGCGGCATTCGTGCGCAGCTTCACGCGCTATTTCGGCACGTCACCGGCTCGCTATCGCCGGAGCCTGAAGGGCGGCACCGCCGCCTGTCGGGCAAGCGGTGCCAGTTCAGGATGAAATCGGTCGTCCGATCAGCGATTACCAATTTACGGTGGCGCTGACCCCATAGGTCGCCGGCTTGGCATAGACGGAGGTTGTACCTAGCGGTCCAAGGTTCAGGGCATAAGCGCGATAGGCCTTGTCGAACACGTTGCGCCCGAAGATCTGGACCGAGAGGCGATCATCAGCCGAGGTCCAGCTGAGCGAAACATTGGTCACATTGTACGCGGGCTGGACCGAGGAGCGCCCGTTGGTCACTTCGAGGAACTGCTTGTCGTACCAGACGCCATCGGCCTGGGCGACGACGTTCCCGCCGAAGGCATCGACATTGTAGCGCAAGACGTAGTTCAGACTGAAGCGCGGCGCATTGGGGAACTGCGCCCCACTGACCGACTTGGACGGATAATTGCAGAAGTAGGTCCCGTCGTTCTGATCGGTGCAATATTGAGGAACCGATGCGCCCGGAACGAGAACCGAGAGAAACTGGGACCCTGCCGTCTGCACGGTGTCGACGTGCGTGCGCTCCCATGTTGCGCCCAGGTTGACATTGAACCGGTCGCTAGGCTGGAAGAAGGTTTCCAGCTCCACACCGGTGGCGTTGGCATCGCTGTTGCCGACCTGCGGTACGCCGCCGATCAACGCAAACGCCTGATAGTCGGAGTAGATATAATGGTAGGCCGTCGCATTCACGCGCAACGAACGTGACGGGTTGGACCACTTCACCCCGGCTTCGAACGAATTGAGTGTTTCGGGCCGATGCTGGAAGGTCTGAGCAGTAACATAACCGTTGAGCGTGAAATTGCCGCCCTTGATGCCCCGGTTCCACGAGGCGAACAGCAGGGTATCGCTCGCCGGCTTGTAGTTCAGCGTGACGCGTGCCGCCACGTCGCCATCGGAGATACGGTTGGCGCCCGGAAGGACTGAGCTGAAGGTCTCGTCCGTCGCGATCGGTACTGCGGCACTTCCCTCGGCCACGACAGAGCGATAGTCGACGGTCTTGCTGTCCTTCGAATAGCGCAGGCCGCCGATCAGCGTGACCTTGTCCGAGAAGTCGTATTCCGCCTGGCCGAACACCGACCAGTTCTTCGAACGGAGGTTGTAAGTCTCAGCAATCGTTGGCGAAACGCCTGGCAAACCTGCTGCGAGCGCTGCACCAATCGCAGGTGCTCCCACAGTGTCTGCCCCACCCCTGATCTTCATATCGAGAAAATAGGCACCCGCCTGCCAGCGCAAGCGATCGGTGTCACCGGCAAGCCGCAGTTCCTGGCTGAACTGGCTGTAACGGGCATTGGTACGGAACACGATCACTTCAACCGGAAGCGCATCGCCGTCTTCCTGATAGTCTTTCTTCAATTTGGTGAAGTTGGTGATCGCGGTCAGCTCGACACCGCCGAAGTCATAGCTCAGTTTGCCCTGATATATATTGGTGTTGCGATTGAAGAAGCCCGGTGTACCGCTGAAGTTCTGAAATGGGCTGGCCCGTTCGCCGGTGATCCCATTGATCACTCCGCCACTGCCGTTGCCAAGCCCTGCGGCATCGGTCCCGCAATAGCCGTTGTCCTGCAGATTGCAGTTGTCGAACACATAGCCGCCCGTAGCAACATTGTTGTCCTCACTATGCTTTACCCACAAGTCCAACTTTCCATCCGGTCCAAGATCCGCCTGCACCGTTCCGCGAAGCGACCAGCCGTTCTCCGCGCCCAGATCCTGTCCGTTGCCGTCGAACACGCCCGGCAATGCTGCTGCCGACTTGATGTAGCCATTGGCCTTCACGACGCGCCCTGCGATACGCGCACGGATGCCCTCCGCAAGCGGGCCGCCAACAGCCCCCTCCAGCGCTCGGCGATCGAACCGTTCATAACTGGCGGTGGCGTAGCCGTTCAGGTAGGATTTGCTGGCATCGGTCGAGACATAGTGAATCAGTCCGCCCGTCGCATTGCGGCCGAACAGCGTTCCCTGCGGTCCGCGCAGCACTTCGACGCGCGAGACGTCGAAGAGCTGTCCCGACAGCCCATTGATCGACCCCATATAGGCATCATCGACATAGACCGCGATCGGCGCTTCGAGATAGTCGGTGAAGTTGTTCTGCGAGATCCCGCGCAGGTTGAAGATCGTGACGTTCGGCGACCATGCGTTGAGCTGAAGCCCCGGCACTTGCTGAGTGATCTGCGTCGCGTCGGTCACGCCCAGCGCTTTAAGCTGATCGCCGGAATAGGCGGTAATCGCGATCGGCACTTTCTGGACGTTTTCGGCGCGCTTGTTGGCCGTCACCGTAATCTCGCCGAACAAGCTGCCGTCCGTCACGGCCGCGTCCTGCACCGCACCAGCGTCCTGGGCAAGCCCGGGAGCGGAGAAGCCAACGAGGGCAAACAGCGAGACGGAGCAAATGAACTTCACAGCTGACTTCATGATTCCCCCCCTAGGGCCATTCATCGGAACGCGAGTTTCAGGCGGCGCAAGTCCTTTCGATGATCGCACCGACGATGCGCCCGGAGCGGGCCGTCACGCTTGCCTGATCCGGCCAATCAGGCCTGAAGTGCGCGCCTGATTGACAGTTCCAGCTTGTCCAGTGCCTCATCAAGCAGCGCTTCGGGCATGGTCAACGCGGGCAGGAACCGCACGACGTTGCCGCGCAAGCCGCAAGACAGGAGCAGCAGTCCCTGACGAGCTCCCTCTTGCACGATGGCTTTCGTCAATTCCGGATTGGGCTGTGCCGCGTCGCCATCGCGCACCAATTCCATCGCAATCATCGCCCCGGGACCGCGCACATCGCCGATTGCAGTGATTCCGCTGTCGCGCAGAGCGCGGAGCCCCGCCTTGATGCGGTCACCTATCTCCACGGCCCGTTCGCACAGGCGCTCCTCGGCAATCACATCGAGCACGGCAAGGCCAGCGGCGCAGCCCAGCGGCGATCCGCCGTAGGTGCCGCCGAGCCCACCCGGATCGGAGGCGTCCATGATCTGAGCCTTGCCCATAACGCCAGAGATCGGGAAGCCGCCCGCCATTGCCTTGGCGATCGTTACAAGGTCGGGCGTCACGCCGGTCGCCTCGCGCACCCAGTCCATCGCGAACATACGACCGGTACGCGCAAATCCGGCCTGCACTTCATCCGCGATCAACAAGATACCGTAGCGATCGCAGATTTCACGCAGCGCTTTGAAGAAGGTATAGGACGCCGTATAGAACCCACCCTCGCCCAGCACCGGCTCGAGCACGATCGCGGCCACGGCGGAAGGCTCGATGGACGAAGCGAACAGCGCCTCGATACCCGCAATCGCCTGCTTTTCCGAAAAGCCGTGATAGGGAATTGGAAAACGGGTGTGAAACACGTCGCCAGGCATCGGACCGAATCGCGCCTTGTACGGCAGGACCTTTCCGGTCATCGCTAGGGTCAGCAGCGTGCGGCCGTGGTAACCACCCTGAAAGGTGATAATCCCGCGACGCCCTGTGTGGGCACGGGCGATCTTCACCGCATTCTCCAGCGCTTCGGCACCGGTGGTGAAGAAGATCGTCTTCACCGGCCCGTCAATGGGTGCGATCGCATTCAGCCTCTCAGCCAATTCGATATAGTTTTCGTAAGGCGTCACCTGAAAGGAACAATGCGAGAATGCATCGAGCTGACGCCGCACTGCCGCGATCACGCGCGGATGCCCGTGCCCCGTGTTGCACACGGCGATGCCGGTAGCGAAATCGATGTAGCGATTGCCTTCGGCGTCAAACGCCTCGGCATTGTCGCCCCGAGCGAAAAAGCGCTGGTGCATTGAGCCGACCCCGCGTGGAACGGCGGCTTCACGGCGGGTCCAGAGTTCGGCGTTCGTGGTCATCGATCGATGCCTCCCATCAGGCAATATTTGAGTTCAAGATATTCATTGAGGCCGTGGCGCGATCCTTCGCGACCAAAGCCGGAGTGCTTGATCCCCCCGAACGGCGCGACTTCGGTCGAGATGATGCCGTCGTTCACGCCCACCATCCCGTATTCGAGCGCTTCCATCGTTCGCCAGATCCGGCCCATGTCCCGCGTATAGAAGTAGGCCGCGAGACCATAAGGCGTGTCGTTGGCGATCCGGACGGCCTGGGCTTCATCGGAAAAGCCGATCACCGGTACGACCGGGCCGAAGATTTCCGACGATGCGATGGCCATAGCCGGCTTCACTCCCGTTAGGATCGTCGGCTCGTAGAACCCCGGCCCCTTGGTAGACGGCCTGCCGCCGGTCACGATGTGGGCGCCGTCATCATGCGCGGCACGCACCAGATCCTGCACCTTGCGAACAGCTGCGCGATCGATCAGGGGACCGATAGTGGTCCTCGGTTCGGCACCATGTCCGACCACCAGCCCCGCTACGCGCGCCTTCACCTTCTCTAGGAAAGCGTCATGCACACGCTCCTGCACCAGAATACGGTTGGCGCAAACGCACGTCTGTCCGGCGTTTCTGAACTTCGACGCCATCAATCCATCGGCCGCAGCGTCGAGATCGGCATCGTCGAACACGATGAAGGGCGCGTTCCCGCCCAGTTCCAGGCTGAGCCGGCTGAGGTTGGCCGCCGCCTGCTCCATCAGTATCTGGCCGACCCGCGTGGAACCGGTGAAGCTCAGCTTGCGGACCAGCGGATGCGTGCAGAACAGCTTGCCAAGGCTTGCTGGATCGGAGGTCGGCACAACGCGGAACAGGTCGGGCGGAATACCCGCCTCGTGCGCCAGTCGCTCCAGTGCCAGCGCCGAAAGCGGCGTTGCCTCGGCGGGCTTGACCACCATCGCGCACCCCGCGGCGAGAGCCGGAGCGACCTTGCGGGTGATCATCGCGATCGGGAAGTTCCAGGGCGTTATTGCAGCGCAGGTACCGACGGGCTGCTTCACCGTCAGCACGCGCTTGTCAGTCGCAAAACTCGGAACCGTCTCACCATAGGCGCGCTTGCCTTCTTCGGCGAACCATTCGATGAAGGCGGCGCCATAGGCCACCTCGCTACGCGCTTCTGACAGCGGCTTGCCGCTCTCCGCCGTCACCAGCGCAGCCAGATCATCCTGCCGCGCCATGACAAGATCATGCCAGCGGCGCAGCGTCGCCGCGCGGTCCCCGGCGGTGCGCGCCGCCCAGGCCGGTCGTGCGGCATCCGCCGCTTCTATCAGAGACGCCACCTCCCCGGCGGAATAGGCCTTGACCGTGGCAATGCCATGTTCGGTCGCGGGATCGAGCACATCGAGGCCTTCCCCCGCAACAAGCGTCGGATATAGCATTCGCAATTCCATGATTCAGATCGTTGAAGGCAGGGCAGGCGCGGCCTGCATCAGCAGTGCGGCATGACGCCGGATCGGGATCTGCAGCAACGCGAAGCTTAGGCAGAACAGAACGATGCAGAAGCCCAGCACCGCGCCATAGCCGCTAGCTTCCATCAGACGCGCGGCAATCAGCGGGCCTCCGCCAAGTCCGGTCATCTGCATCGCAATCGCAAGCGACATCATCCGCCCGCTAGTGTCGAAGTCGCAGATCCGCCCGAGAATGAAGGGCAACACGAAGTTCCACAGGAAGTTGAAACCGCAGACCCCGAAGGTGAACAACATTACCGTGGGTCGGCCCAGCAAAAGCGCAATGCTTCCTGCACCGAGAAGAATGCCCAGGGCGATCGCCGCATTGCGATTGAGCGAGGAAGCAAGGAAAACCGAGGCCAGAGCTCCGGCAACCGCAACAACCTGGGAGAGGAACAGGCTTTCGGCCACCTGTTGCTCCAGTATCCCGGCGTTGATCCCCACCAGGAACAGCACCGCCCAGGCGATCCCCTGCGCGAGGTTGTACGCGAGCACCCCGCCCAGCGCCACGGCCAGCAGGCCGCGCGAGAGTTGACGTGCCTCGGGATTACCCATTTCCTCGGCGATATAGGCACGGGGAACGAGTGGAATCGTCGCCAGCGCCAGGCCCGAAAGTGCCGCAAATGCCGTAAACAGACCGGTGAATCCCACCGCATCGAGGATTGTCGGCAACTGCCACAGCGTGAAGGCGCCATAGGTCAGCAGCAGCATCAGATAGAGCGCGACGTTGCGTTCCGCCCGCCGGGTAATGCCGACGAACGTAAAGCTGATCGAGATGATCGCGCCCTCGCCAAGGCCCGAAATGAAACGGAAGAAGGCAAAGGAGCCGGGGCTGGACAATGCCGAGCCGAGATTGCCGATGACGGCCGTAGCGAGACCAGCTGCGACAATATGCCGCCAGTCGATCCGACCACCCAGCACTGCCAGCAGCGCCGTCGCCAGCGCCACACCCAGCATCTCGATGCCAGCCAGATCCACCGCAGCCGGCTCGCTCAAGCCCAGTTCGGTCACGAAGCCCTGCACAAGGCCAGGCTGGATGATGAAGGAGAGGACGCCGATCGTTCCGAGCAGGATCGCACTCGTCACAGCCGGAACGCCGTTGACGTCGACAGCAGTGTGCGTCGGTGATTTGGCCACGGACGTCGATGGATCAGCCATCTGCGAAATCCCCTCAGCCGCCGAAACAACCTCCGACCGAGGTGCAGCGCTTCGCCGCAATTTCCACATCTACAGCGGATGTGCTTGGCCGGAACGGTCAATGCAGCATGTCGATCCCGGTCGCCCACAAAAGCACGGCTCGGAGATCGAAACAGTCAATCTTTGACGGATTCGATCAATAAGACTGTTTCATGAATCGATAGGCTCGAATCCGACACGAAAGGTTGATCAAAAACCGGTCGGGGAGAAATTTTATGTCGCAAGCTACCGTGCGCACCGCTGCGCTTGAAGGCTGGGATGGTATCCTCGCCGATCGCGCAAGCTCTTGGGCAGCCGTCCGGCAACACGCGAAGTTCTCGGAGAGTTCCTCTTCGCATTCTCAAATGGCCGCGCCGTCGATGCCACTGGCCGAGTTCGTGCGCTTTTCCGAAAACGTCGTCCGAGAAACTCGTGATGTCGCAGTTCCATGGCTTGTGGGCATCCAATATGATCTTGCCCTCCTCGGTCCGATCGGCACTGCGATCAATTCCAGCGGCAAGGTGGGCACGGCGCTACGCCGGATGGTCGACTATTTCGCACTGCTGCAGGACTGCACCGACATTCGCTTCGAGCGCGAGGATGACATGGCGTCGGTCAGCTACCGCATTCTCGATCCCGAAATCTGGCCGCGCCACCACGACGCCATGTTCTCGCTCGGCATCATTGGTCAGATCATCAAGCGCGGCACGCGCGGCGCTTGGGACAAGATCGAGTTCGCCTTCGAAGCCGATGCCCACGAGATGCGCGGCGATATCGGCAAGGTCCTGCGCGCGCCGTGCAGATTTGGAGCTGACAGCAACCAGATCCGCTTTCCGGCGCAGATGCTCGACCTCGCTCTGCCCCAGAGCAATGGCCCCGAAGTCGATCTGCGGCGGCTTTCGGGTGAGATCGTCAACCGCCGTCGCAGCACACCGCTGGTCGAGCGGCTCGCCCAGGTCGTTTTCCGTGACCTCAACAGCCAGACGATCGAACAGGAGCGGATCGCCCGCGAGATCGGCATGTCGAGCCGCACCATGCGCCGCAAGTTGGCGGAAGAAGGCAGTTCGTTCCAGCAGGTGCTCGATGAATGCCGCATGCGGCAGGCGGTATTCGAGTTCCTCACGAGGCCGGACCTGTCGATCGCCCAGATCGCGCTGCGCCTTGGCTATGCCGAACACAGCAACTTCACCCGCGCATTCCACCGCTGGAGCGGGGAATCGCCCCACAGCTATCGCGCCCGGCTCTCGCAGACCGCGCATTGACCTCCGACAGAGACTGACCCCATGACCCGACTTCTGTTGCTCGAAGGGAACACCGCCGACAAGCGCGCAAAGGCGCTGAAACTGGGCGTACGCAGTTCGAGCGAGATCTATGCACAGGCCATCGCTGCGCACTTCCCGCACATCGAACTCGACGTGTTCCACGGTGCGGACGAGGGCGAATGCATGCCGCATGGTCGGGACTGGAGCGATTATGACGGCTTCGTCGTCACCGGCTCATCGCTCCACGCCTATGACAAGGACTTCGCGGTCACCAACCAGATCGCGCTGGTGGCCGAAGCCGCCGAACAGGGCCTGCCGATCTTCGGATCCTGCTGGGGTCTGCAGATCGCAGTCATGGCCGCAGGGGGCGAGGTTGCCTATAACCCCAAGGGCCGCGAAGTGGGCTTTGCCCGGAAAATCCTGGTCAACAGCGCAGGGGCAAACCACCCGATGTTCGCCGCAAAACCGGCCGTCTTCGATGCTCCCTGCATCCATTATGATGAGGTGGTGCGGATGCCTGATGGGGCTACCCTGCTCGCATCGAACGCGCACAGCGCGGTGCAGGCCGCCGTCGTGCCTCTGGGCAGAAGCGAGGTCTGGGCTGTTCAGTATCACCCCGAATTCGACCTTGCCCAGCTGGTCCAGCTCTATACGCTCTATGCCGACGACATGATCACCCAGGGCTTCTTCGCCGACGAGGCGGAGCTGGCGTCCTACCGCGACAAGATCGCCCGTCTGGTGGAAAACCCCACCCTGCCCGGTCTCGCCTGGCAGCTCGGCATCGATGCCGACATTCTCGACCCCCGGCAGCGCGCAGCCGAAATCATCGCCTGGATCGAAACGCGGGTGCTGAACACCGCCTGATTGCGGCAGTCGCCAAGGCAGCACTGGCAAGGAGGCCTGTCGGCCTCCCTGCTTTTTCAGGCCCAGCCCTCCTGTGGCCGGTCGAACCAGACGTGAACCTGGCTGGTGCCAGTGGCATTCTCATAGTCCGAAAACTGTCGCCCCCTGGCCTTCCAGTCCCGCCCGCCGCACGCCGCAACCATCATCAGATAGTGGCCGAAACGCGCCTCGGGCACATGGCGCAGATACTGGGGCATGGCGTCGATCACCGCCGCATGATTGCCTTCGGCGAACCAGGCCAGCCGCTCAAGATCGGCCTCGCGAGCTTCGGGCGTAGAGATGTGGATCGGGTCCGAAGCCTCGTGCAACGGGATCTGCTTGAACGGCCAGAATCGGTGGCTCATCGATCCGCTGGCGATCAGGACCACGCGCTTGTCGGATTCGCGGATCGCGCGCCCGATCCCTTCGCCCACGGTTAGGAAGTCATCCGGCTCGGCCGAGTAGGCATGGCTGACAGAAACCCACTCCTCATCGCCCTGCAGGAAGGTCGAAAGGTTCACGGTGGGATAGTGGATCGGTAGCCAGGGATCATCGATGGCATTGGTGCGCACGCCCGCTTCGGTGGCACGCTCGGCCATCGCACGGGCCAGCGCGGGACTTCCCTTGAGGTCATAGGGAATTTGCTTCATGCCGCGCGGCAATTCGTCGGAGGTGTAGAGCCCGGCCCGGCGGCTGTGCGCAGCCACGCAAAATTCCACGATCGTATACCAGTGCGTGTCGAACAGCACGATCGTATCGGGCTTGAGCACGTCGAGCACTTCGCTCTTCAGTCGATGCAGACCCGGCACGAGGCTGATCTCCTTGCCTTCGTTGAGCTCGTACCGGTCTTGCTTCGACATCATGATGGTCGGCGCATGCGCGACGATGCCGGCTCCGATGATTTCGCCCATTCTCTTGCATCCTTCAGCAACAGGTTGCCGACCCCATTAGGCGCAACCCCGGCCGACCTGAATAGGTCCTTGCCAGTCTGTCCGCTTAAGCCAAGTCCCGCCGACCGTCGCAGGACTAGCACGGCACAAGGACTGGAGGACCAGATGCAATTTCCCTTTTCCCGCTCAACCGATCCGAACGTCGACCTGTCGTCGCTCGATGCGTTCAACGAAGGCGCACCCTTCGTGACGTTCGATCGGATGCGCCGGGAAGACCCGATGGCGTGGAGCGAAATGGTCAACGGAGATCGCGGGTTCTGGTCCGTCACCCGCCACGCAGACCTGCTCGAACTGAACCGTCAGGCGGATCTGCTGTCTTCCGCCAAGGGCATCCGCATGGAGGACCAGACCGAGGAGGAATATGAGGCGCGCAAGACGTTCCAGGAAACCGATGCCCCTCACCACCGGGGTTTCCGCGCGCTGGTGTCAAAGGCCTTTTCCAAGAGCACCGTGGCGGGCTTCGAAGAGCAGATCCGCAAGATCGTTACCGACCTGCTCGACGTGGCGCTGGCCGAGGGCGAATTCGACGCGGTCGATCGTATAGCCCGCCGCCTGCCGATGCAGATGCTCGCCCAGATCATGGGCGTACCCCAGGAAGACGGCCCGTGGCTGGTGGAAAAAGGCGATGCGCTGATCTCCAACTCCGATCCGGACTACACCGATTTCGTCGTCGATCAACTCGATGGCGAGGCTTACCGGATGCTGCCGTTCCGCTCTCCGGCAGCGGTCGAGCTGTTCGACTACGCCAATGGCCTGCTCGACCGGATGGACGCAGGCGAACAGATCGGCGTGCTGAACCTCGTGCGCGAACCCACCAGCACCGGCACACGAATGAGCCGTGACGAGTTCCGCAACTTCTTCTGCCTGCTCGTGGCCGCAGGCAACGACACCACGCGCTACTCGATCTCGGCCACGATCCATGCGCTGGCCAATAACCCGCACCTGCTGCAGGCCCTGAAGGATGGCGACTTCACCGGCTGGGAAGCAGCCGCCGACGAAATGATCCGCTATGCCTCGCCTACCACCCACTTCCGCCGTACCGCGACCCGCGACTTCATACTGCACGGCAAGCAGGTGCGGGCAGGTGACAAGGTTCTGCTGTGGTTCATCGCCGGCAACCGCGACGAGACCGCCATCACCGCCCCCTACACCATCAACCTGCGCCGCGAACGCAATCCCTTCCTGTCGTTCGGCCAGGGCGGCCCGCACATCTGCCTCGGCATGTGGCTCGCCAGGCTGGAAGTCGCAATCGTCATGCAGGAGCTGGCAAAGCGGATTGCCACAATCGAGCAGACGGCTGAGCACAGCTACCTCAGGTCGAACTTCATCCACGGCATCAAGCACCTGCCGGTCCGTATCATCGCGCGCTGAAATCCATCCGGAAGGACTGATCCAAAAGATCGGATGCCCTTGGGGAGAACCATGAACACCATGTCGAAAGTCGAAGCTTCGCGCATTCAGGAGCAGACCGCAAAACGCTGTCGCGTCCTTTTCGCCGACCAGCTGAACCTGGCGCGTGGCAAATACATACCGATGGCAGATGCCGCCAAGGGCCATACGCGCATGTGTGTCGGCACGTTCGCAGTCACATATGACAAGCAGCTGGTCGCGGCGCCTGGCGGCGGGATGCTTGATGGCCTGCCGGACATGGAAGTGACCTTCGACCCGCGAGCCATGCGCCCGTCATGGGACATTGGCACGCAGATCGCGCTCGGCAGTCTGCGCTTCAAGGGCGAACCCTTCGCCCTGTGCGGGCGCAGCGCGCTCCAGCGTGCGATCGACGCCTGGCGCGCGCGCGGCCTCGACCCCATGGTAGGCATCGAGATGGAAGCCTATATCTTCCAGCGCGGGCCGGACGGCACTTGGGTTCCTTACGACACCCCTGGCGGCTTCGTTTATGGCACCGGACCATTCGCCGATCCAGCCGGTCTCATCGACGAAATCTGGGCCACGGCAGAGGCCTGCGGCATACCCGTCGAGTCCATGAACGCCGAGTTCGATACGCCGCAGTTCGAACTCACCTTGCGCTTCGCCGACGCGATGAAGGCGGCGGACGATGCCTTCTTGTTCCGTCAGATGGCCCGCGAACTGCTCTACAAGCGCGGTTACCTTCTGTCGTTCCTGCCCAAGCCTTTCGCCGGCAAGAGCGGCAGCGGCCTCCACTTCAACCTCAGCTTCAACAAGTCGGACGGCGGCAACGTCTTCGCAAACGATGTGGCGAGCGGTGCACTCTCTGTGGAAATGCGGGGCTGCATCGCCGGCCTGATCCGCCACCATGAGGCGCTTGCCGCGATCATGGCACCCATCACCAACAGCTACGCTCGCCTCCAGCCAGCAAGCCTCTCCGGCTACTGGGCAAACTGGGGCATCGATCACCGTTCGGTCACCGTGCGCGTGTCCGCCGAAGCTGGCCCGGCCGCGCGGATCGAGCATCGCATGGCCGATTGCGCCGCCAGCCCCTATTTCGCGATGGCCGCGCTGCTCCAGGCGGCACTGCTCGGCATCGAAAACGGCTATGAGTTGCCCCAGCCCGAAACGAATGACGGTCTGGAGACGATTAACACCGATCGCCACACCCCTCATACGCTGGCCGAGGCGCTGGATGCTCTCGCGGCGGATACGGTGCTGGCCGATGCGCTCGGCCCCGAACTTATCGCCAACTTCATCGCGATCAAGCGCGACGAGTTGAGGATCGTGACAGGACTGAGCGAGGCCGAGCAGCTCGACTATTATCTGCATTACATCTGAGGTCCCCATGCGCGAACGCATCGACATTGCCGGCATTTCCGTCTCGCCTGATCACTTCATCGGCGGCAGGCGGGTGTCATCTCCCGATAGCTTCGAAACGCGCTGCCCGTTCGACTGGTCGTGGAAACTCGCGGACATCTCGCGCGGGACGACGGCGACCGCCGCACAGGCGGCGCAGGCAGCGACCGATGCCTTTCCGGCATGGGCCGCGCTGACCGCAGCCGAACGCGGCGCCTATCTTCATCGCCTTGCCGATCTGATAGAGGCCAATGTCGACAAGCTGGCCATGGTCGAATGCCTCGACATGGGCATGCTGCTTGAAAGTCTGCGCCTGCGCGTGATTCTGCGCGGTGCCACCAACTTCCGCAACTACGCCGATCTTGCCACCGGGCATGAGGAGCGCGTGTGGTCCTCACGCGGCACGCTCAACCGCGTCATCCGCATACCGGCCGGCCCCGCGCTGATCATCACGCCGTGGAACGCCCCGTTCATGCTGTCCACCTGGAAGTGCGCCCCGGCGCTCGCTGCGGGCAATACGGTGATCCTGAAGCCCGCCGACTGGTCGCCGCTGTCGGCATCGGTCCTGGCCGACTTGATCGAGGAGGCGGGCTTTCCGGCCGGCGTGTTCAACATCGTCCAGGGCCTGGGTGCGGAACTGGGCAATGCTCTCACGTCAGACCCGCGGATCAAGCGCATCAGCTTCACCGGCAGCGTGCCCACCGCGCGCGTGATCGGCAAGGCGGCGGCCGAGAATATCGTACCCTTCACTGCGGAACTCGGCGGCAAGTCGCCGCTGCTGGTCTTTGCCGATGCCGATATCGACGCTGCGGCAAAGAAGGCTGCAGGACAGTTCGACGACAGCGGACAGGTCTGCATGGCGGGAACGCGCATCATCGTCGAAGAGAGCGTGCGGGAAGAATTCCTCAAGAAATTCCATGCTTATGCCGATGCCCATATCATGGGCGACAGCCGCGATCCAGCAACCACCATGTCCGCTCTGATTCACCCCGTGCATGTCGATCGGGTACTTGGCTTCATCAACCGCGCCCGCGCTGCGGGCGACAGCATCGTGCGTGGCGGCAAGCTGTTCAAGGAAGGGGCAAACTGGATCGAGCCGACGCTGATCATCCCGGCGAACAACGACAGCGAGATCGTCCAGAGCGAAGTCTTCGGGCCTGTCCTGACCTTCCAGACCTTCCGTGACGAGGCTGAAGGCATCGCACTCGCAAATTCCACTGCCTATGGCCTTTCGGCTATCGTCTATACCGGAAGCGCCGAAAGGGCTGAACGGGTCGGGCGACAGGTGCGCGGTGGCACGGTCTGGGTCAACACCTTCCTCGTGCGCGATCTGACTGCCCCCTTCGGCGGGATCGGGATATCGGGGATCGGCCGCGAAGGCGGCGACTATGCGCTCGACTTTCATTCCGATCTCAAGACGCTCCAGATTCTCGAAGGCAGCGTAGGCTGACCTGCCCCTATCCCGGCACATGCCTTCAGCGGGAGTGAGAAGAATCCGGCAAGATCGAAGCTGAGCAGAATTGTTTCGGGACGAGCTACAGGCCTGCAAGGCGCCAGACAATCGGGCGTGGCGACCAATCTTGCCAGACTTTTCTCGCCGGGCCTCGCAACCAGTCGGTCCGCTTGGACCGCTCTGACCCCGGCTTCGGGGGGGAAGCGATTGGGCAAGCGTGTTGGCGGAGCGCAGCAGCGGCAGGTCAACGAAAGGAGGCAAATCGCCTCTCAAGATATCGTACCCTAGAGAAGCGTAAAGCGAGTTTCGGGCATGATCTGGACCGGGATGTCCCCGATCGACTGCGCAAAGGAGGCAAGGGACATGCCATCGTTCACCCTGGCAGCCCATGCGCGAATGCCCGGAAGATACTTCAGCTCGATATCGTCTGTAAGACGCTCGCGCAGTTGCGCATCGATTACGGCGCAGCGCGCGACGAACTCGCTCGTCAGCTGTTCAGAGCGCGCCTGCGCCGTCGGCACATCCAGTCCAGGCGGCAGAGGAGCGAAGGGATCGAGGCTCTCGCGCCAGCCCGGCGGCAGAACCGATTCCAGTGGCATGAGCAGGAACATCGTCACGCCCTGGCATATAACCCGAACTAGGCGCGAATGCGACCCGCGCCGCCATAGTTGCTGTTGTAGGGGTGGGACTGAACCGGATCGAGCGAGGACAGCAGACTCAGGAACAGCGCTCGGGGATGTCCCAGCAGCCCAGGATTGGCGCTCATCCGTCGCGCCGCGATCCCGGTCACCAGCGGCGTCGCCATCGACGTGCCGCTCATACGGGCGTAGCGATTGCCGGGAATAGCCGCGAGAACGTCGACCCCGGGCGCCGACAGGTTGGGCACCGGATATTGAATGCGTCCGTCCTGACCCGACAGCTGCCAATCGCTGAAGATCGCGATGACATCCTGGTCGTCGCTGGCTCCCACGCTCAAGGTGGTGCGGTAATTGCCGGGAGATCCGTGGAACCCGTCGCCCCGGCGCCCATCATTGCCGATTGCAGCGATCATAGAAATCCCGGCCGCCAGCCCGTTCAGCACGGGCTGCTCGAGATAGGGATGATATCCAGCGCCCCCGAGTGAGGCGTTGACCACATCCACGCCGCGTCGCTCCGGCCTGAACTGGTGCTGGACCAGCCAGTCCATGCCGGCTGCGATCTGCTTGAGATAGCCGAACAGGCGACCTTGTGCGTCCAGCGTGGTCAGCACCGCAGCCACTGCCAGATCCGCATCGGGAGCCGCGCCGCACCGTTGGCCCGCCGCGATCGAACTGACGTGGGTTCCATGCATGCCTGCATCACGGGCGCTGTCGCTGACCGCCCGTCCATCGCTGTCGAATTCACGGAAATGGACGATTTTGTTCGCAAATTCGTCATGCGTCACATCAACCCCGGTATCCAGTACCCCGATCATAATCCCCTGGCCGCCGGACTGGCCGGAGGAGAGGCCGACCTTCTTCAGGTGCCAGAATGGATCATCCGCCAACGCCGCAGCACCTGCTTCCGCATCGATCACAGCTTCCATGTCGGGATGGACCATGTGTACTTCGACATTGGGATACACCGATACGCCCGGCTGGCTGTAAATCGCTTCCAGGTCGATATCCTCGCGGTCAACGAGGATCGCGCCGACACCGGCCAGAACCCGCATGCCGGCCGGCGGCTCGGACGCTGGTTCGATACTCGCGATCCTGGGCAGACCAAAGGTCGCGGCATCGGCTGCCGTGCCGAGGGTATCGAAGCGCGTGGCAGGACTGTCGATACCATGGGCGATCTGGCTAAGGACCGCACGGCGGCGGGTCAGCAATTCCGGGGGTGGCAGAGCCTCTGCGGTGGTCGCCGCAGCTTCTGCCTCGCTCGGCAGAGCCGCCAGCGCGCCGGCTGCCATGCCGAACATTTCGACCGAACCGTCGAGAACGCCTTCATCGACGAAAATGACATAACCGGACGGGGTGCCAGGCATGGTTCCTCTCCTTTGGGTTGATCGGAAATCCGCGAGATATGTTGAGGATAGCGGGGAAAATGCACTTTAGGCGCGGGCCAATGCCCCTAGAGCCCGGCCCCAGCGGCTCTCTCTTCATCCTTCTTGGCTTCTGCCTCGATCAGAGCTTCGAGCGCATTCGCTTGCGTGCGCCTTTCGACTTCGCGCTTGATGGCATTGGTCTTGGAGTCGCGCAGTTCGATCCCTGCAGCGACCGAAGCGTCGACCACTCCCGCGAGCGCATCCGCTCCGCCGGTGCTGGTGTAGCCGATCGAGGTCAGTTCGCCCATTTGATCGAAGGTCGCCGCGACC
The DNA here is from genome assembly GCF_049889055.1 of Rhizorhabdus antheiae. Classification (NCBI taxonomy): domain Bacteria; kingdom Pseudomonadati; phylum Pseudomonadota; class Alphaproteobacteria; order Sphingomonadales; family Rhizorhabdaceae; genus Rhizorhabdus; species Rhizorhabdus antheiae. Next base: position 815,152 of record NZ_JBLTWO010000001.1, read on the forward strand.
GCGCGCGATCCAAAGATGCCGCTGCCATCGAAGGGGATCGTCTTTAGCGTACCGATCTGCGGCACCTTGACTGTCGCCTTCACCTTGGTCTGCTCATATGCCGCACGGGCTAGCACGGCCGCTTCAGTGTCCAGATTTCCGGGTTGGAAGTCATTCAACGGTCTCAGCTTGACATCGACCACGCCGGGCTCGCGATAGACCAGCGCCCGATATATCTTCGGGCCGCCTTCAGCGGTCGTTGTCGGTGTTGCGTCGCTCGCTGTGAGGTAAGTAGCTTCGGCTTTGAACGCGTGCACCTGGCCGAGGCCGACATCCGCGAAAGCCTTTGCCCAATCAATCCGCGGGTCGGGCTTGAACCATTTGGTCAGATCAGCCGGGGCAGGATCAGGCGGAGCAACTCTCGCTGCGGACGGGGTCCAGATCACCGGCGTGGAGTCTATCGTCAAGCCTGCGGCCGCGTCGTCGATGGCAGCTTCGGTGCGGGTGATCTGCAGGAGCAGATTCTCCGAGGGTCCCTCGTTCAGCAGCATCTGCCTGAGGCTTGCCAGGGTAGCTTCCAACATCTTCTTCTGCCGGAGCAGGGTCAGAACCTCCTCCTTGCATTGTATCGAGGGCGGGATCGATGGTTCGGCGAGTGCGGCAAAACCCGCACCCGCACTCAAAGTCGCGCCAAAGCTGGCCGCCTTGATGGCTGCGGCAACGATCTTACCGCCTTGCCCCGTCGATGCGCCGTTGAAGCTCTTGAGCGTTCCGCCCTCGTGAAACTCAAGTTTGACCTGCCTGTCCACGAACAGGTTGCCCTTTGGGTTGATCCTTATTCTGGTCCCCCGCACATAGACCGGCTTGATCTGGGTAACGGTGTCCATCGCAAAGCCCGAAAGATTGGCGCCGCCATTGGGGCAGGCGCTGATCATGTGGCTCACGGCAAGCCCTATCTTGACCTCGGGCAGGTGGTAATCGAGGGTCAGAGGGGGCTTTTGGGCGCGCTGCTCCGGATTGGCATAGGCCGGTGCTGCCAGCACCAGGCCTGCAGTCGAAAGGATCGCGATCATGACTCTGGATTTGCCCATTGGTGTTGCTCCCGATTATGTTACGGCATGCGTCGGACCATTCCGGGGCGATCAGCCTTGCCTAGGATCGTAGATGCCATTGCTGAAAGAACAGAGCGCGTGATTGCCATCACGCTTTGCGCTCGATCCAAGGCTTCCACGCCTGATCTGCGTCGCCTGTTTCTCTCTGTCGCCGGAACCGTAGATGGACCGGGCTGAGCGGCTGGCCGCACTGGCATCATTTTTCGCCTGTAGTGCGGCGGAGGCGGAGAGGCTTGGCGATGCGATGGTATTCATGACCTATCGCCATGGCCAGACACTCATCCACCAGGGGGATCTCGGCGCGAAGGTATGGATCGTGCTCGATGGGCAGGCGCAATTGCAGGTCATCGGCGGCGATGGGCAAGTACAGTTGCTGATGTCACATGGCCCGGGCGAACTGTTCGGCGCCTTACCGCATGAGCGGGTGTTCGTCTCCGATGTCGTAGCGCGCGACAATATCGCCGTGCTTGAAATTGCCTCGGCCAGCCTTACCCGCTTGGTCCAGGAGGAAGTACAGATCGGCAGCGGACTGGCGATGATCCTCGCGCGGCAATATCACTCGGCGCTCGACCGGATGGCAGCACGCATCACGCTGTCTGCGACCGGTCGGGTCTGCGCTGAATTGCTTAGCACCGCAGGCGATGGGGATGTAATCGCTCCGCCGCCCGTGGTGGCAGCGCTCGGCCTGATGGCGCAGACCACACGCGAAACCGCCTCGCGCGCGATCAACGGCCTCATGCGCCGCGGCATCCTGCGCCGCGACGCGGACCGCCTGACAATCGTCTCGCGCAAGCTTCTCGAGGACCTTGTGATCTAGCAGGCTGCTGAATAACTCACAATTCCGCCGGATTTTGGATGATTGCCTCGTCGGTCGGTTGGTTTTTCCTCGTCAAACCTCCGGATGATCGGGTTTGCGCTGGCGGCTGGCGGCTGGCGGTGATCCTTGGTCCGGTCAGGTGGGCTGGGTGATCAGTTTGGGTATTCGGATGAGGTTGTAGGCGATCATACGGAAGGTGAAGGCGGCGTCGGCGCGGGCGATGCCGCGGACCTTGAGCTTGGCGATGCCGCCGATGGTCTTGGCCCAGCCGAATGCCTCTTCGATCGTTTCCTGATCCGCTGGCTGATCTCGTATCCGCCATGGCGGGTAGTGCGCCCATCGACGGCGGTCTTGCGGACCTTGCCGAGCTTGCTGACGCTGCCGTTGATCGCGATGTGCGGGGTGATCCTTCGTGCCTTGAGTTCGGTCACGAAGGGCGCTGCGTCGAACAGATTGTCAGCACCCAAGGTCACGCGCTTGCCGGGCCTGCGGCTGCGCTCGATCATGACCAGCGCCGCCTCGCGTTCCGCCGTGCCGGTAGCATGGGTGAGTGTGGCATCGACGATCAGGCCGTTTCGGTTCTCCATCAGCGCATGGCCAAGATAGGCAAGCTTGCTCTCCTGCCCGTTGGCCTTCCTGAACAGCCGGGCGTCGGGATCGGTGGTCGAGGCATGGGTCTCGTTCGAGCGCTTCTCCTTATGGAAGTTGCGCTCCGCGTTCCTGCCCGGTCCCGGCGGATCGCCCGAACCGTCCTTGGGGCGGAAGCTCTTCATCGAGGCCCAGGCTTCGAGCAGCGTACCATCGACCGAGAAGTGATCGGTCGACAAGAGCCGCTTGACCTGGCCAAGCTCCATCAGCGTGCCCAGGAACTCGCGCGCGACATCGGCTTCGAGCAGCCGGTCGCGGTTCTTGGAAAAGGTCGAGGCATCCCACACGGCTGCGTCCATCTCCAGCCCGACGAACCAGCGAAACAACAGGTTGTAGTCGATCTGCTCCATCAGCTGGCGCTCGGAACGCACCGAGAAGAACGCCTGCAGCAGCGTCGCCTTGAGCAACTGTTCGGGCGGAATCGAGGGACGCGCCGTGTGCGAATAGAGGCCGGCCAACCGCCCCGAAAGTCGCTCCAGAACCTCCTCGACCAGCGCCCGGATCGCCCGCAACGGATGGTCCGCCGCGATACGGTCCTCCAGCCGAACATAGGAAAACAGCCCCGCCGCCCGATTGTCTGTCCCGCCCATCACAAACCTCCGCTGGCCACCGCCAACAGAATCGGTCAGGCACCCGCCTGTCGAGCGTTTTTCAGCAGCCTGCTAGGCCTTGAAGACGCTCCAGACCGGCTCGAGGCCAGATGGCAGGAGCAGTTCGCCCAGTTCCTCGACGGGGCTCGACCACCCCGCAGAGAGCAGCGCCATCGCCGTCGCGTCGTCGCTCACCACTGTCGTCGGGACGGCAACGGCGGCCAATGCTGCGGCCCGCTGCAACAGCGCCGCCGGCGGGGCGTCGGTATCGCAGGGGGTGACCACGAGCGCGACCCCCACGCCAGTCTTCGCGCCAGAAAGTTCGCGCGCCCATTTACCCGCCACCAGCAGATCTTCATGCGCCGACCAGTCGCCATCACCCGCCCAGACCAAGGTTTTGAGGCTCCGACAGGTGGGCGCAGGTTCCGAACGGCGGCCGCGCTTGCCTTCTATGATCGTCAGCGTTCGGCCCGCATCGCGCCATCCCGCCAACTGCGGGCGCAAGCGTTCCCCCGCCCCTACCACGGTGACAGCGCAGGCCTGGCTGGCCAGCGCCGCAGCATTGCGCAGCGCGCGGCCCATTGCCACCCGATCGGCATAGTCGACCGCGAGCGGCAGCGAGGGATCGTCCAGACCATAGACAGTTGTGCTGGTCGCCTGCGCCAATGCGGAATCGAAGCGCAGCAGCCAGTGATCACCGAAAGCAGCGACCGAGATCTGGCGGAACTGGTCGACCGGGTAGGGCAGAACAACGTGCAGTTCCGCAGCAGGGCATTCGGAATCGCGCCAGGCGATGAAGGCCTCGGCAAACAGCAGGTCGGCCCCGGCGGCCAACGCGCCATAGGCAAAACCCGGCCGTTCCCCAGCGATCCACCGCGCCAGCGCTTGCCGGACGTCCATCGCGTTGGCAGCGAGCCCGACGATGCCGCTGAAATGGACGCTGGGCGGCGGACGATGGACATCGAGCCAGCCCGCATTCCAGCCCTTCTCGGCGGCGATCAGCACGAATTGCCCAATGGTGGCCGCATGATCCTCCCATGCGTGCGGCTGAAGCGCGATCGCCTTACTCAGGGCCACACGCGCCTCGACTTCGCGGTCGAGCAGCAGCAGCGCCTCGGCCCGGGTCGCCTCGCGCCAATAGGGGGTTTCGCCCTCACCCGGGTCGGCTTCTATCAGCTTGAGTACATCTGCGGCGAAGCGCCGCGCCTGCGCAGGCTTGCCGGCGAACAGCGAGAGCGAAGCGGCGTTGACGAGCGGATAGCTGGACCCGTTAAGGCGTGCGGCGTTGGCATAAAGTTGCGCCGACTGAGCGAACAACCTCGTCCGTTCCGCTCTCGTCCTCGCACGCTTGGCCCCATCCTTGATGAGCCGCGCCTGCAAGGTCAGCGCGCGCGGATCACTGTCGGAGTCCAGCAAACCATGTTGCGCCATCAACGCCCATGCCCGCTCCGACGATCCGGAACGGGCGAGACGCAGTATCTCCGTATGGGGGGTCAGCAAAGGGGTGGGCATCCTTTGATCAGGTGATTTCGATCATGCTCGAACCGCCACGCGGGTGAATGCCGCCATGGCCGAGCAGCCCAAAAATGGACGCCGCAGGCACGCTCACAGATCGCTGATGCGGAGGCTTGAGTACCGGCGATCTGCCATCATCGGAGTCGACGAAGTCGAATACGATCGGGAAGCGCGTCATCGTGGGAGCGCCGGCCGATGTGCCAAGTTCGCTCGAGACTCTGGCATCATTGACCTCGAACGAACAGACGGTGGGAAAGCGACGCCCCGGCAGTGAGTGACGCTCGACATTGCTTATGATCGAGGCTTTTGGTCTGCCCCTGACATCCAGATCGCGCACGATGTCCTCGCCGAAATATGTCGTGCTATTGTGTGACCGACCAGCCGCGCCCTCATCGCGCGTAGCGGCATCATGGTAGTGATCACCGATGATCGCCACGAATACCAGACTTGGCTGCGCCTTGACGAAGGCCATATCGATTCCACCGGCCCGATGCGATAGCGGGGCGGCATTCCAATCCTTTTCTACATTGCCCAGCTCGATGTCCTGCCAGGCTTGCTTCCGGTTGCCGGAAGATGGTCGCTTGAAAACCGCCCTCACCTCCGCGTAACCGTCGTTACCGTTGCCGAGCATGAACATGAATATGTTCTGGTGCTCCCCGTCGGTATTGCTCATCACTCATTCCTCCAGCCGCTTGCGAAAGTCCTCTAAGCTTGACCGCCATTCCGCGCGCTCGGGATCGAGCCGCGTCAAATCCTCGGCGATTCCGAGCGCCATGGTCAGCATCGAGCGGCGCAGCGACACGGGCTCGAAGCCTGCGAGATAGCCGTAGATCTCCATCCGCTGCGCCCTGATCTTGCGGTTGTCCGGATTGAGTTCGGTCAGCCGGTCGGTCAGGCGCAGCGCCTCTTGGCGCACCTTACGTGCCTCATCGCGACGGCCCGACTGCTCCAGCGCGACGCTCTGCCACATCAGATTGAACACCAGATCATAGGGCGCACGCGAAGCAACCTTGTCCTCGCTCGCTAGCCGCTTGCCCAGCTCAACCGCGATGCGGCACTTGTCGAGCGTCTGGTCCTCCACGCTCTTGCCCAGCGCGTCGATCGCGCACAGATTGCCCGCGACCAGCGCCGTGGTGCGACGCCATTCGGAATTGGTGCTTTCCCATGCCTGCAGATCGGAGAGCAATGCCCAGCTCCCGCGAAGTTGGGCCGCGGCCCGTGCGCCATCCCCTTTTGCATCGGAGAGAACCGCGAGCCGATTAAGGCTGAGGGCATGATCGAACCGGCGCTCGGGATCGCGCGGCGCCGCGCTGAGCAAGCTCAGCGTCGTTCGTGCCCGTTCGTCGAGATTGCGCTGCGCCAAAGCAAAGTTCTGGCGGAACATCGCATCTTCGCCCAGCCTGCCAATCACCCGTGCACGCCGCTCCAGACTGTCGGGGGAAAGCGAGGCCAGACTTTGCTGACTCTCATAATAGGCAAGCGCGCGCTGGTTCACGCGGGTCATCACCGCAACGCCGGCCGCACCGTCGAGATCTTCGCGCAAATCGGTCAGCATATACTCGATTAGTCCTTCAGCCTCGGCCTGCTGCCGCTGCGCTTCGCTGCGCGCCTCATGAGCGATCACTGTCATCGCAGCCATGGCTAGCGCAATCACGGCGACCAGCCCCGTGACAGCCATCACGCGTAGCATCTGTCTTTGGTTGTCGCGCTGCACCAGCGTGTCGAGCGGCACACCGACAATGCCGGCCACCAGTTTGAGAAAGCCGAGTCGATAGCCATCCCCATCCTTGCGCAGATCCGCAGCCAGCGGCTCGCCGCCGTCATGCAGCAGCACGGGGAAGGATTCGGCGGGCTCTCCGACTAGCAGTGCTGCCAGTATCGGGCGGTCGGGATGCAGTTTGCGGAAGAGCGCAATCTCACTCGCGACCCAGGGTGAGGCCTTTGCATCCGGAGAACACAGCACGATAAGCGCCCGCGAAACGGCCAGCGCCTGCTGCACACTGGCCGACAGATCGGTTGCTGCAGGCAAATCCTCTCGGTCCCGGAAGACTTTGCCGATCCCGCTGGCGGTCTTGGCCCGGCGCAGATGACCTGGCAGGCGGTAGCTTTCGAGTTTGCGGTGAAGCCGCCGCGCGGCGGCCATGTCAGCGTGGCTGTAGCTCAGGAACGCCCCGAAAGACGGCGTGGGCCTTCTATTCGCTTCGCGTGCCTGCACGTGCCTGCCCCCACCCGCGCGACGACGGACCCGATATGGTCAAATGGCGTGCAAATTGTAGTTCATCCATGCCTTGAAAGCTACGGGCGTCAATTCGGCACGTTTTCCTCTGCCATTCACGACGGACAAGGCGTTCTGTCTCCTTCGTAGACGCCGCAAGATGTCGACCGGCGCCAGTGGGGTGCGATGGATTTCCATCATTACGGGAATGACGCGCATCTGGGCGCGATCGGCAACGACGGCGCGCCGGAATATGGTTATCGAAATGCGATAGATCATCGCTACGACACGGCCTCGACCACGGCCTTCCGTTATGGATCGGCGCAGAGCTTCGTCGATTTCGATCAGAGCTACGAGATGATAAACCCGATCTCGCAGAACGGGACCAGCTCGGCCTATACCGTGCAGGCGGGCGACACGCTGCAGACCCTGGCGCTGGTCTATTGGGGCGACAGCAGCCTCTGGTATCTGATTGCTTACGCCAAAGGGTTATCTGGCAGCGAAACCCTCGTGGCAGGGACCTCGCTGTGGGTTCCCTCGCGGGTCGCCAACGTCCACAATACTGCCTCGACCTTCAAGCCCTATGATCCGAACGAAGCGCAGGTCAACACCGACCCGCTCGCGCCCTCGCCGAAGAAGGCGAAGAAGTGCGGAGGCCTCGGAGCGGTGATCCTCGCCGCCGTCGCCGTCGCCGTGACGGCGATCGCAACCGCCGGGATCGGCGCCTTGGCGACTGGCGCTTCGTTCAGCAGCATCGCCAGCCAGGGCCTCGGCATCGCGATGGGGCTGCAGAGCAAGTTCAGCTTCAAAGAGGTGGCACTTGCCGCCATTGCGGGCGGGATCAGTGGAGGAATCGGCCAGTCTTCGCTGTTCAGTAGCCTTGGTCCGGTCGGTGGCGCGATTGCGCGGGGAACGGTCGCAAATGTGGCGACCCAGGGGATCGGTGTTGCAACCGGCCTACAGAACCGCTTCAACTGGGCCGGTGTCGCCCCAGGCGCCGCCCCAGCTCACGACAACTGACGCCATGGCGAATGCCTTGGTCGATCGCTATCCGCTCGCGATAATTCAGATGACTATATCGTGCTCCCATCGCTTTGCTACTTGACCGGTTTGGCAGGGGCATGCCCCTGCCAAACCGGTCAAGGACGCGCCACTGTTGCACTTGGTTTTGGAACGCGCGGTAATTTCGGCTTCCCGCTGAGCCGACCGATCCGCTGAGACCGAGCCATTCGGGACTAGTCCGATACTACTACATGATTTGGTCCGCCCGCATCTTTGGTGGCGACCTGTTCGGGTCCAGATGAGAGGCATGGCGCTGCGTCCGGTAGCGCCGCACTCTTGAAGATGGAAGCCGACATGGACAGCAATCGCATCAAGGGCGAGGCCCGCAAGGTCAAGGGCTCGATCAAGGAAGCCGCCGGCAAGATCATCGGCGATCGCCAGCTCGAGGCCGAAGGCATTGCCGAGAAGGCCGCAGGCAAGGCGCAGGCTGCCGCAGGCAAGGTGATCGACGGCGCGCGAGAGGCGCTGCGTCGCTGACCCGTCAAGGGCCGCTGCCGCGATGCGGCGGCCCGTCCCGCCCCGAACATCCCCCCTCCTATTCGCAGAGAAAGACCGGAATGACCTTGTCCGCACTGCGTGCGCGGCCCGCGAACAACGCAGGGTCGCAGAAGAGCCAGACCATGCCCAGCATCGAGACCGACATGGCCTATTATCGTCGCCGTGCCGCCGAAAGCGCCGAACGCGCGCTGGTTGCGTCGAACCCCGGCGCGCGCCTCGCCCATGAAGAACTTGCCAAGCTCTACCGCGCCAGGCTCGCGACGCTCGAAGCGGAACTTCGCGAGCGCCGCTGATGTTCACGCGGGAGCACCGCCGATTTTTGGAGAAACCGTCATGAACAGGATCGTCCTTATCCCGCTTGCGGCGCTCGCCGCGCTCGCCGCCTGTCAGGGGCCCGAGCAGAAGGCGGGCGCAGAGAAGGATAAGGCCGAAGCCCAGGCGGCCGGCCGTCCCTATAGCGGTGACGGCCCCCATGAGCGGATCGGCGCGGCCATGGACAAGGCAAGGGAAGCCGCCCAGGAAGCCCGCGAGGCGACCGCCGATGCGCTGGAGCAACGCGGCGACAGCATCGAGCGCACGGCCGACATCGAGGCCGAGAAGCTCGAAGCCCAGGCCGAGGCGATCCGCAGCGCGGCCGAGGACAAGGCAAAGGCGCTGAAGTCGCAGGCCGAGACGGCGGTCCGCTAAGCAGACACTATGAGACGACTAAAGGAAAAGGGGGACGCGCCTCGCCGCGCATCCCCCCTTCCCTCATGCCGTCAGCTTCCGTCAGAGGCCGACGACGCCGCCGTCGGTCTTGGTGATCACGATCGTCGCCGAGCGCGGGCGCGCCGTCGTCGAGGTGCCGCCCTGGGTCGCCGGCCAGCTGCTCTGCAGCGTGGTCAGCGAGCCGTCCTCGCCGGGATGCTGGATGTTGACGAACAGCGTGCGGCCGTCCGGCGTCGAGTCGATGCCGGTGATCTCGCAGCCCTTGGGCCCGACCAGGAAGCGCTTGAGCGTACCGGTGGTCGCAGCCTTGCCGACCACGGTCGCCTGGGTCCGCGTCGCGCCGTCGGCGCCGGTGTTGGTGATCGTCTTCGCGCCGCCGTCGCCGACCTTGCCCGGAAGCGCGACCAGCATCTGGTTGTTGGTGCGATCGGTGAAGGCGCCGTCATCGGTCTGGATCCACAGCAGCGGATTGGCCTGACCCGAAGCGTTCTGCCCACGACCGAACCACAGACCATCCGGGCTGGAGAAGTCGTTCGACGCATCCAGGCCCGAGATGTTGACGTTGGTCGGGTCGGCATCGGCCGAATCCGCACCGAACAGATAAATGTCCCAGTTGAAGGTGGTGGCCTCGGACGTGTCGCCCGTCTCGCGGAGGCGCAGGATATGGCCGTTCGGATTGCCGCGCTGCGCCGTGTTCGCCGAACCCTTCGGATCGTTGTAGTGGCGCGGGTTCGCCGCGTCGGTGCCGGTCAGCGGACGGACCGTCGCATTGTTGTTGGTCAGCGTCAGATACATCTCGCCGTTGACCGGATTGGTCGCGGTCCACTCCGGCCGGTCCATCTTGGTCGCGCCGAGCGCGTCGGCGGCGAGACGGACGTTGGTCAGAACGTCGGCCTGATCCGAGAAGGCATAGGTCGTGTTGGCCGAGGTCAGCGGACCGGTACCGAACACCAGCGGCATCCAGCTGCCGGTGCCGTCGGCGTTGAACTTGGCGACATAGAGCGTGCCGGCGTCGAGATATTTGTCGCCCATGGCAAGGCGATCGGTCGCATTGGCATCGGCCGCGACCCAGGCCTGCGCCGAGACGAACTTGTACAGATATTCGCCACGCGAATCGTCGCCCATGTAGAAGGCGGGCTTGCGACCGGCGACGAACTGCGACGGCCAGGCGCCTTCATGGCCGAAGCGGCCGAGCGCGGTGCGCTTGCGCGGCGCCTTGGTCGGATCATAAGGATCGATCTCGACGACCCAGCCATATTGGTTCGGTTCGTTGCGGAAGTCGCCGCTGCCATTGGTGGCGGTCGCAACGACACTCGCATTCCAGCGCGAGTAGATGGTGCTGCTGGCGTTGGCCGGCACGACCGTGGCCCAGCCATAGCTGCCATTGGCGCCTTCGCTGATGCCATAGCGGTTCAGAGCGACGACCGACTTGGCGGTCGCGCCGCCGCGGGCGGCGTTGTCTTCCGTCACGCGGCGGAAATAGCCCGCCCAGTTTTCTTCGCAGGTCAGGTAGGTGCTCCAGGCGGTATAGCCGTTGGCGCAGTTGTTGATCGTGCCGCGACCGTCGGTGCCCGCCGGCGAGAAGGCCGTGCGCAGGAAATCGGTACCACGGACCGGACCCGAAAAGCTGGTCGGGGTCAGCGGCGTGATGCGACGGTTGAGGGTCGAACCCTGGACATAGCTCCAGGCACCCGAGCTGGCGCGCGTCACTTCGACGACGCTGACGCCATGGGCTTCCATCTCCTTCAGCGCTTCGGCTTCGGGACGGGCGCCGGCAACGGTCGTCGGGCCATTGGCGTGGAGATAGATCTGGGTGATGTTCTCGTGGTTCATCACGAGCAGGCCGCGCGTGCTGCTGTTCGCATCCGGAGTGGCGCCGGTCGCGGCGAGGCCGAAATAGCTCATGCCGTCATGATGATCGCCGGCGCGCTTGGAGAAGGTCGTGTCGGTGCCGTTATTGGCATAAGCCGAGGTTGCGGTGTCGATCGGATCGCCCAGGCGGTAGAGTACCGAAACGGCATAGCCCTCGGGCACCTTGACGATGTCGTCGAGGCTCTTCGCGATCGAGTTGAAGCCCAGCACCGCCGGGGTGACGGTGATCGTGGTGTCGGCAGTCGACGCCTTGTTCTTCACGTCGGTCGCGGTGAAGCGGAACACCAGCGTGGTCGACGCGGACACCGCCGGCGCGATGAAGGTGGCGTTGTTGCTGTTGGCATTGGTCAGCGTGACTGTCGGCCCCGAAACCTGCGTCCAGCCGACGCTACCGATCTCGTTCTTGTCGGTCGCGGTGCCGGCGAGCGTGACAAGCTTGCCCGAGCTGGTGCTGGCATTCTGGCCTGCGTTCACGACCGGGGCGTCATTCTCGCCGCATGCCGTGAGCAGCATGCCGCCGAACGTCGCGGCGGCGATGGCGGAAATGCCGCCGAACAGCGTCTGGCGGCGCGAATAGCGCTGCTCGACGATGCTCTCCAGCGTGGGATTGTCAGTCGGATTGCAATCGACATTGCCGTCCGTGTAGCCGTGCACCATCTCGTTCATCTGGTCGGACCCCTTGGTTGAGAAGGGGGCGGGCTAACAGCGCCGTGCGAAACATTGGTGCCGTAGCGTTTACAGCGGGATGAAAGGCAAATGACGTACGCGTTACAGCGTCGGCAGACTCGCTCCGGCAGAGCGCGTTGCAGGAGACGATCGTCGCCTTTCAGGCCCCTACCAGCCTGCGCAGCTTGGCCAGGCTCGTATCGTCAGCTTCGCCATGCGCCAGCGCCCCGAAGAAATGACCTTCGGCATCCATCAGGAAGGTGGTGGCGGTGTGATCGATCAGATAGTCGCCGCCCTCGATCGGCACCTTCTCCCGATAGACATGATAGGCCTCGATGATCCGCGCCAGCTGAACCGGGCTTCCCGTCAGCCCTGTGATCGACTCCGGGAAGAGCGACACATAGTCGCCGATCAGCTTGGGGCTGTCGCGTTCGGGATCGAGCGACACGAACACAAGTCGCAGCTTCTCGCCAGCAGGGCCGAGTTGGCGCTTCAGGCGGGACATGCGCTGGAGCGTCGTCGGGCAGATGTCGGGACAGCGCGTGAAACCGAAGAAGATCGCGAAGGGCTTCCCGCGAAGGCTCCGGTCGGTGACGATTCGGCCATTCTGGTCGACCAGTTCGAACGCGCCGCCAAAGGCGTCCGCATAGCCGGCCACCTTCTCATCGCCGGGCCAGAATGCCGCCGCCGCCAGCCCGCCTAGGGCCAGCAATATTGCCAGCCACAGGACGGGCCGCAACCAGCGCGGTGCCGGTCGCGACTCAGTGGTGGTCATGGCCCCCGCCCAGTTGATGGTCGATCGGCTCGACGCGGAAGCGCACGGGCAGCGCGCCTGCCTTGGCGAAGCGCAGCGTGATCGTCACGATCTCGCCCCGCTTCAGCGGCCGCTTGAGCCCCATCAGCATCAGATGATAGCCGCCGGGCTTGAGGGCGACGCTGCCGCCCGGTGCGATGGAGAGGCCGCCGCTGACCGGGCGCATCCGCATGATGTTGCCATCCATCGTCATGCTGTGGACGTCGACGCTCGAAGCGATCTCCGTGCTGCCGCCCAGCAGGCGATCCTCGGTCTTGCTGGCGTTACGGATGAGGGCATAGCCGCCGCCTGCCTTCGCACCCGGCGCGGTTTCGCGCAGCCAGGCGCTGTCCACGCTGACGGGGGCCGCCACGGCTGGCGCGCTGGCAAGAACAGCGGCGAGCCAGGCGGTCGAAACTGGAGTCTTCATGGGTCGTCCTTTCGGAAAGGGAGAGCGGCACGGGCCGCTCCCCCAGAATCGCATCAGAAGGTCATTCGCAGGCCGCCGTAGAAGGCGCGGCGCTCGATCGGGTAGAAGGCAACACTGCCTTCGTCGGCCACCGTTGCCGGATTATTGGCGACATAGCGCAGGATAGCGCTGATATCGCCGACCGCCTTCTTGTTGGTCAGGTTGCGCGCATCGACGAACAGGGTCACGCCCTCGGCCACCCGCGCCTCGCCGCGCGCACCGAACATGGTGTAGCCGGAGACGCGCTTCGTGTTCTGATAGTCGACCCACGCTCCCTGCGGCACCCATTCGACATTGGGCGTCAGATTCAGCCCCTCGATGCCGATCCGCAGTTCGGCGCGATATTGGTGCTTCGGCAGGACGGGCAGCCGGTTATCGCCATATTGGACGTCATCTCGGAACCGGAAGTCGTTGTACTGATAGACCTGCCGCAGCCGCAGCAGCGCGCCGAGAGTGAGATCCAGCCCCGCCTCGATGCCCTGATGCCGGGTCTTGCCCGCGTTGAACGTCGAGGCCGGGATAGTGGGGCTGATCGCAAATTGCAGCATCTCGCCCTTCAGATCGGCGCGATACACGCCGATATCCCAGGATGCGATGCCGTGCCGTCCGCGCGTACCGATCTCGAAGGTCCAGGCCTTCTGCGCGCCCACCGGCGTGAAGCCGGGCACACCCATGGCGGGGATCTGGCTCAGTTCGCTGAAGCCCGGAAGTTCGACCGAGCGGTTATAGTTTGAATAGAGCTGAACACCGTCGGTCAGATCATAAAGCAGCCCGATCTTCGGCGCGAAGGCATCGAAGTCCGCCGAACCGCTGCGTGCCGGGACGAGCCGGTTCTCGATCTCGCGCCTGCCATGGGTGTAGATGCCGCCGGCGACGAGGGTCAGTCGATCGATCGGCTTGAGGCGAAGTTCGCCATAGCTGTTGATCGTTCGTGCCGTCTGCCGGGCATCGGCCGTCGGCGCGCCGCGATTACCCGCGATGTTGACGAACTGCTTCGCCGCGACCTTGCCGAAGCGCGCCTGCGTGCCGAGCGTGATTTCCCAATCCATTCCGGCGGTGCGGCCGCCCAGATCGAGGCTGGCGAACAGGCCGCGATCATCGCTGTTCTGGTCGATCACCTGAAAGATCGGATGAAACAGCTTCTTGGCATTGTAAAAGCCGCCAAAGGCCAGCGTACCGCCGCCCAGATCGACAGTCGTCCGGTTCTGCAGGCGAATCGAATCGATATCGCGCTCCTGATCCTGCGCGATGAGATTGGGCAAGGAAAGGCGCGGATTCGTCAGGACCTGATCGAGGCTGAGCGTGCCCGGCAGATCCTGATCGATCCTGCTCACCGTGGCATAGAAGCGCGTCTCGATCGCATCGGTCAGACGCAACCCGACATTGCCGTTGAAGCGCAGTGCGCTGCGCTTCGCATGCTGCCGGTCACCGTCGGATCGGTCGGTGGTGAGCGCGACATAGGCATCGCCCCGCTCGTCGGCATAAGCCCCCGCCGCCTTGGTCCGCAGCGTCGAGAAACTCCCACCGTCGACGCGCAGTTCGATCCGGGGTGCGGTCCGCCCGGTCGGCGTGACGGCATTGATGGCACCGCCCAGCGTGGAACCGCCGAAGCGCAGCGCATTGGCGCCACGATAGACCTCGATCCGTTCGAAGACCTGCGGGTCGAGCTCCTGGAAATCGCCATTGTCGTCGGCAAGATTGATCGGGATCCCATCCTGCAGCAGCGTCAGGCCGCGCATGTGGAAGCCCCGGCTCAACCCGGACCCGCGGATCGACAGACGAATTTCCTGGCCGAAGCGCGGCTGCATGTAGACGCCGGGCGAAAAGGCGAGCGCATCGCGCAGGCTGACGGCGACGCGGTCGGCGAATTCCGTAGCGTCGACCACATCGACGCCGCCGGGTCGCTTTTCGACCGAGCGGCGGGCCTCTTCGGTGACCGATGCAGCGGTGACCACGATCGTGGCGCGGTCCTCGGCATCGGACGCGGACTCGTCGGCGGCCCGGGCGGAAACCGACGACAGAAGGGCGAGCGCGGATGCGCCCAGGAGAGAATGACGATAGAAAGACATGGAACGGACCTCGATCGGGCAGGCCGATCACGGCCCTACCCCCTGAACAAGCATATGCGACCGCAACGATGCACGGCCGGCGAGCGACGGTTCAGAGAGCGCCAGGCGGTCCGGTGGGCGGTGGAGGCGGCGCGGCAAGCCCATGCCCGACGCCCCCCATGCCGCGCGCGAAAGCGAACGGCAGCACGACCGGCACGACAAAGAGCGAAGGTGCGATATCGAAAGGCCGCAGATCGAACGCCGCACCGAAGCCGGCAAAGACGCAGGGATGCGAGGCCCGGTCATCGCCAGGCTTGCCCTCATGGAGTTCGCCCTTCTCGTCGATCCAGGCCGACATGGCGCCCTGCCCTGTGCAGAGGATGATCGAGAAGCCGCGCTCGGCCGAGGCAGGCATCCATCCGGCGGGGATAAGGACGCGCATGAACAGCGCGAGCATGGCGAGGCCAAGCGCCGCCTGCACAGAGACGCGCCGCGCATTGCCTGCAAGAAAGGCCCCGCCCCGGATCATATCGCGCGCCTAGCCGCGCCGCTTCCGGAAGTCCATGGGGCAGTCTGTCCCAGGCGTCTCATGTTGCAACGGCATAGGATCGACTACCGTAACTACCGAGTCTGGACCCCTTTTCCGCCGGGTGACAGGATCGACCGGGGCCAAGGTGGGGAGCGAATGGGCGCAGAGACGATCAGGAGCGCAGCGATCAGCGGAGCTTCGCGCGAGTCTGCGCTGCTGGTCCGCAACGACGGAGGGCGCAGCCTGCTGGCAGTGCTTTTGCTCGCGCTCGCTACCTATATGGCCGCCGCCTACTGCCTGTCCTTTCCGAACGAGGGCCGGACGACACCCGGCATCTGGCTGGTCAACGGCATTGCCCTGGCCGCCCTGCTGCGCACCTCGCGCCGCCGCTGGCTTTCGATCATCGTCGCAGCCTTCCTGGGCAATTTTGCGGCCGATGCGCAGTTCCAGGACAAGGCCATGCTGCTTCACGCGCTCAGCGCCGCGACCAACGCAGTCCAGTTCGTGCTGTGCGCGACGATCATCCGCGGCCGGGTGGGACGCTATTTCGACCTGACCGATATTCGCCACCTGCTCTGGCTGGCGGGGATGGGAGCGGCGACCACCGCGATCAAGGTCGGGATAGCGATGGCCCTCAATGTCGGGCTCGGCATCGCCGACGTCTACAACCGCTTCATGCTCGACTGGTCGCTGATCGTCTTCCTCGGCTTGTTCGTTCTCGCCCTCCCTTTGCTCGCCCTCTCGGCGCCGCGCGACCGCCTGTCGAAACCGATGGACCTGATCGGAGTCACACTGGTCCTGCTTCAGTTCCTGATCCTCTTCCTCACCTTCGGGCCACCGGGCTATCCGGGAGTCTATCTGGCGGTGCCGATCCTGATGCTGCTGGCATGGCGGCATGGGCTGTTCGGCGCCGGACTGGGTTCTCTGGTGACCGTTATCGCGGCCTGCATGCTGCTGCGCTTCACCACCGGTCTCGAAGGAAAACTGTCGATCGCGGGCTATAGCCCGACCGAGCGGGGCACCTATCTGGAGCTGTTCTTCAGCGTCGCGATACTGATGTGCCTGCCGCTTGCCATCGGGCGCACGCGGCAGCTGCGGATGGAGAAGGCGCTGGCCGATGCCCTCCATGCCGCCAATCGGCGCAGCGCGATGCTGTCCAAGAGCGAGGCCGCCGCCCGCCGGTCCGAATCCGCCCTGGTCGAAAATGAACTGCGCTGGCGCTCGGCGATCGAAGGATCTGGGCTGGGCGTGTGGGACTGGAATCTGTCGCGGCGGGAAATCTATCTGTCGCAGCGGCTGAACGCGATGTTCGGCTATCCGGACGAGGAACGCCAGAGCAGCCTGCGCAGCATCCGCGCGCGCATTCACCCCGAGGACCGCCAGCGCAACCGCATCGCCCTCCAGCGCTATCTGCGCGGCGAGACGGACTCGTACGAATGCCAGATGCGCTGCCGGTGCGCCGACGGCAGCTATCGCTGGTTTCATGATCGCGGCATGATCTTCGAGCGCGATGCCGGCGGTCTGCCAGTGCGGATGATCGGCACTTACACCGACATCCACAACCAGAAGGTCTATGAGTTCCGGTCGCGCCGCCACGCCCGGCTGTACGCCACGCTGGCGGCCTGCAACGCGGCGATAGCGCGCCGCGCGCCGATCGATGATCTGTGCGCAACCATCTGCGACATCCTGGTCGGCAGCAGCGACATCAAGCTCGCCTGGATCGGCTTCGCCGACGAGGAAACCGGCATCTTCGGGCCGCTGACGATCCGGGGCGAGGCGCTCGATCATGTGTCCCATGTCCGGCTGTCTGCGCGTGCCGATGACCCACGCGGGCTAGGGCCGACCGGCACCGCCTTCCGCCGTGGCGAACCCGTCTGGGTCGACGATTATGCGCGGGATCCGCTGACGGCCTCGTGGCGCGAAGCCGGGGCCCGTTTCGGCTGGAAAGGCATGGCGTCGATTCCCCTGCGCCGCAAGAAGGAGCCCGTGGCCATCATGGGGATCCATGTGGGCGACGTCGATTTTTTCGACGAGGAGGCCCGCGCGCTGCTGATGGATATCGCCGCGCAGTTCGGCCTGGCATTGGAAATCGACGAGGTCGAGGATGCGGCTGCACGCTATCAGGCCAATCTGACCGAGTCCGAACGGCGGTTCCGCGCCGTGTTCGAGGCTTCGCCGATCGGGATTGCGGTCATGGATACCGCCAAGGGTGATTTCCATACCGTCAACCCGCGCTTCGAAGCTATTGTCGGCCGGACTCTCGACGAACTTCGCACGCTGACCTGGCAGGCAATCACCCACCCCGAAGACCTCGCCCAGGACGTTGCGCTGTGGGACCGCTTCGCGCGGGGAGCGATCGACGGTTATCAGCTCGAGAAGCGCTATCTCCGCAAGACGGGCGAGACCGTTTGGGTGCACATGACGATCGCTCGCTTCGCCCTGCCCGGTGAACCGGTGGCGCAACATCTGTGCATGATCGAGGACATCACCGAGGAGAAATCGCTGCGCAGCCAGATGGAGTTCGCGCAGCGCATGGAATCCATCGGCCAGCTGACGGGTGGCGTGGCGCACGATTTCAACAATCTGCTGACGATCATGATCGGTAGCAGCGAATCCCTTCTGGAAACGCTCCGGGACGAGGAACAGCGCAAGCTGGCGGCTCTGGTGCTGCGCGCCGCAGAACAGGGCGGCGAACTGACCCGGCGCCTGCTCGCCTTTTCGCGCCGGCAGCCACTCGAGCCGCAAAGCTTCGACCTCAACACGCTGCTCGATCGCAATATTCCGCTGCTGCGCCGCTCGCTCGGCGGCGGGCTGCGCTTCGTCGTCGATGCCTCGGCAGAGCTTCGCCGGGTGTTCGCCGATCCGGGCCAGACCGAGGCGGCCATCCTGAACCTGTGCATCAATGCCCGCGACGCTATGCCGGAGGGCGGCGTGCTCACCCTGGCCACGCGCAACGCCAGCATCGACGAGGACAGCTATCGGCATCATCCCGAAGCGAGCCGCGGCGACTATGTCGTGATCGAAGTGAGCGATACGGGCACCGGCATCGCCCCCGAACTGATGAGCCGCATCTTCGAACCCTTCTTCACGACCAAGGAGGCCGGGCAGGGATCGGGCCTCGGCTTGAGCATGGTCTATGGCTTCGTCAAGCAGTCGGGCGGTTTCGTCGAGGTCCGGAGCGATCTCGGCCGGGGCACCTGCTTTGCGCTGCACCTGCCGACCGCACCAGAGGGCGATGCGAACGATGACGACGCCAGCGAGGGGACGGACGAGGCGCCGCCCGTTGGCGATGAACGCATCCTGCTGGTGGAGGACAATGAGGTGCTGCGCGCCCATGCGGTCGCCCAGCTCCAGGGCCTGGGCTATCAGGTGATCGAGGCGGAGGATGGCCAAGCAGCACTCGCCATCCTCGGCGCACGACAGGACATCGACCTGCTGTTTACCGACATCGTGATGCCGGGCGGGCTCAACGGCCGGGAACTGGCGGAGACGGCGGCTGCGGACCAGCCCTGGCTGCGCGTCCTCTATACATCGGGCTATTCGCGCGACGCGCTGATGAAGGACGGGCGCCTCGTGGCGGGTGTGACATTGCTGCAGAAACCCTATTCCAAGCTGGAGCTGGCCCGAAAGATCCGCAAGGTGCTGGACGAGATTCCGCCCCTCTGACCACCGTCCCCTTTCGTGACAAAAACCTGCCCGGGCAAAATAGAGCTTGCGGCCGCGCGTCCCCCCTCTACTTTCCATATAGGGGGCCGAAACGGACCGTTCCTGCGGGAACGTCCGAACGGACCGCCGTCATCGCGCTGTCGGCGAAGCCTTCGCCGGCGGGGGGCCGCGAAGGGGGTAAAGTGTGGCGCAGGATGGATCGGGGCATGTGCACGTCATCGACGACGAGGCCGGCGTAAGCGAAACCATAGCCATCATCCTGCGCGGGGCGGGCTACCCCGTATCTATCTACGAAACTGCCGAATCCTTCATCGGGGGGCTGGACCAGTCCACTGCAGGCTGCATCCTGACCGACGTCAACATGCCGGGCATGAACGGCATCGCCCTGGTCCGCCACATGAAGTCGATCGGTCTCGATTTGCCCGTGATCGTCGTATCGGGGCAGGCCGATGTAGCGATGGCGGTCGAGGCGATGAAGGCCGGCGCGGTCGAGTTTCTCGAAAAGCCGCTCCATGCCGAGCCGTTGCGCGAGGCGGTTCGGATCGCGCTGGACCGGACGCCCGCGCCCCGTTCGCCCGAGGCCGAACGCTATGTCCGCGTGGTCGAATCGCTGACCCGCCGCCAGCGCGAAGTGCTGACCGGCATTCTCGAGGGTCTGCCCAACAAGCTGATCGCCCATCGCCTGGGCCTGAGCGTACGCACCGTCGAGGCCTATCGTGCCGCGATCATGGAGCGCACCCAGACGCGCAGCCTGAGCGAGCTCGTGCGGCTGGGCATCATGGCGGGGCTATAGCCAGGCCGTAAGTCCGGTCTCGCCCCATTGGACGATCGCGCTTTCGACCTCGGCGAAAGGCACCGGCTTCGAGGCGAAGAAGCCCTGGACATAATCGCAGCCCAGGTCGCGCAAGATTTCCGCCTGAACCTTGGTCTCGACGCCTTCCGCGACGACGCGTTTGCCGAGATGATGCGACAAGAGGATCACGCTTTCGACAATGGCCCGATCCGCCGGGTTGCTGCCTAGCGCCTTGATGAAACCGCGGTCGATCTTCACCATATCCACCGGCAGGTCGCGGAGGTGGCTCAGCGAGGCATAGCCTGTTCCAAAGTCGTCGAACGCAATCCGGAAGCTGTGGCCATGCAGCAACTCGATCGCCGTACGGACGCGATCGCCATGCTGGCCGATCAGCAGATCCTCCGTGATTTCAACACAGATATCACCCGGCACGATCCGTCCGGACCGCACCGCGTCGATCAGGACTTTGACATAGTGGCCCTGTTTGAAGTCGCTCAAGGCAACATTGACAGCGACCGACCCCACGGCCACGCCCACGCCATATCGCTATGTCGGCCAGAACCCGTTCGAGCAGCTGTCGGTCGGCCAGCGCGATCAAGCGCTCATCGTCCATCGCCTCGCGAAACGCGGCAGGCGACAGCAACCCGCGCTGCGGATGCTGCCAGCGCAGCAGCGCCTCTAGCTTGACCCGGGCGCCGGGCTCGAGCGGCACGATGGGCTGATAATGCACCGCGAGCTGATCGTTGAGCAGACCATGCTCGAAACTCGATTGCAGCGCGGCGCGGCGCGCGACCCCATCGCGCATCGCATCGCTGAAATAGACCGCGCAGTTCCGTCCCTTTGCCTTGGCCGCGTAGAGCGCGATGTCGGCATGTTTGAGGAGATCGCCGGGCGACCTCCCGCCCTCGGGAAAACGCGTGACGCCGATCGACACGCCGAGCCTCTGGATTTCGCCATTCAGCGTGATCGGGCGATCAAGCGTCTCGTAGATCTGGCGAATCCGGCGCGTCTATACGCTGCGATCGGGGCAATGGCGCAGGACCAGGGCAAACTCGTCACCGCCGAGGCGGGCGAGGATATCGTCGGGATCGAGCGCCTGTTGCACACGCTGTGCAAGTTCCTTCAACAGCGCATCACCGGCTGCATGGCCCAGGCTGTCGTTGATGTCCTTGAAATTGTCGACATCGATCAGCCCGACGGCGAAGCTTTCGTTGCTGACGCCGCCGATCAGCATCTCCAGATCGCCCAGAAACTGCATCCGGTTAGGCAGGCCGGTAAGCGAGTCGACATTGGCCAGCCGCCAGAGTCGCTCCTCGGCCTGCTTCTGCGGCGTGATGTCGAACCTGATCGCGGTGTAGCTGTTGATCCGACCGTCGAGATCGCGATGCGGGACGATCGTCGTATCGACCCAGTAGAGCTCACCATCCTTGGCCCGGTTGCATATCTCACCATGCCAGGTCTGGCCCTGCGCTATGGTGCGGTAAAGGTCGCGGAAGAACGCCGGATCATGATAACCGGAACGCAATATCCGGTGGTTGGCGCCGATCAGTTCGGCCTCGCTATAGCCGCTCAACTCGCAGAATTTGCGGTTCACCGTGCGGATGATGCCTTGCGTGTCCGTCACCGCGACGATTGCGGCCTCATCGAGCGCCTCGCGGTAAAAGGATGCCCAACTCTCCGTCTCGCGGAAACGCGCGCTTGCGTCATTGGCGGGTTCGGCGATCAGCACGTCCTGAACGGGGGCGGCCACCGACAATAGGGCCTCCTTCGTCGACGCCAAGGTGCGGCAGGATCGGCTCACGACATCATGCCGTCGCGGCCGGCCTGTGCCGCATGCGAAGCGCCTGCGCCGAGCCAGCCGGCTAGACGGCGGAAATGAACCGGAGAGCAGAATTTCAGGCCGATCCGCTCCGGCGTCGCCCAGCGGACAGTGGCGGTGAACTCGCCCAGCCCATCCAGAGCCAGCTCGACGACATCGCCCGGCGAAAGGCTCATCGGCTCCGAGAGCGCGAGGCCGACGCCCGACAGCGAGATGTTCTCCACGAACACCGGGCTTTCTTCATGCGCGGCGATCAATCGTCCACCGCCCCGCGCGCAGAAGCGCGGCGGCCTGCTCGGATGCAAATGCTCCGTCGCCGCCCCGAGGAAGTCTGCCGGGTCGACCGGCGCGTCGAACTCGACTCCTGCACTGCCATCGGCGCTCCAGCGAACCGTGGACACTATCGTGGCGTCGGACCGGACTTGCAGCACCAGTCGCTGTCCCGGATCGACCGGAAAATTGGTCTCGATCCGCGCGCCACGGGGCGAGAAGTTGCGGATTATGCAGAGCGCCTCGCCGTGGACGCCGCAGATCCTCGCTACCTTGAACATCGTCACATGTCGCTCGTCGCGCCGACGACTTTCGGACTGCGGCATGTTGGACATTGTCATTCCCTTCCCTGTAGGCCCGGACTGCTCAGAATTGCGTCCAGTCGTCGCCGACCGCCCGGGCCATGGGGGCGACCTCGGCCGGCGCGGGCACCGTCCTGACGCGCAACGGGCGGACGTTGGTCACGGTTACCGGCCGCTGCTGCGTGGTCCCGGCCGTCAGCCGGAAGGATGCAACCGCCGATACCAGCTCATGCGCCTCATGTGCGAGCGTCCGGGCGGCAGCACTGGACTGCTCCACCATCGCAGCATTTTGCTGCGTCATCCGGTCCATGTTCGACACCGCCCCGCTGACCAGTCCGAGCCGGCCCGCCTGAACCTCGGCGGCCTCCGATATCTCGCCCGCCTGTACCTTGATCTCGCCGACGCGGCCGGCGATCCGCTCGAGCGCCCTGCCGGTTCGCCCGACGAGATCGACCCCGCGCTCAACCTGGCGGGACGATGTCTCGATCAGACCCTTGATGTTCTGGGCCGCATCCGCCGATCGTTGCGCAAGCGCCCGCACTTCGTTCGCCACGACTGCAAAACCGCGCCCGGAGTCGCCCGCCCGCGCGGCCTCGACGCCGGCGTTCAGCGCCAGCAAATTGGTCTGAAAGGAAATGCCGTCGATCAGATCCACGATCTGCGCGATCTGCCGGGCGGAGGACTCGATATCGCCCATCGCCATGACCGCCTCCTGGACGATCTCGGCGCCCTGAGACGCTTCGAGATGCGCTTTGCCGACCGTGTCGTTGACCGAGGCGGCCCCCGATGCGGTAGTGCGCACCGCATCGGTGATCTCTTTCATCGCATCGGCCGTCTCCTCCAGGCTGGCTGCCTGCTGCTCGGTCCGCTGGGCGAGATCGTCCGACGCCTGACTGATCTCGGCCGAGCCGATGCTGATGCTGTCGGACGAGCGGGCGACCCGTCCGATCGTCTCGGCCATCTGGGCGCGCATCGTCTCGAAATCGTCCGCCAGCTTGCGATAATCCTCGGGAAGATCTTCGAGCCGCACGGTGAAGTCGCCGGAGGCAAGCCGGTGCAGCGCCGTACCGAGCTTGTCGACCACCGCTGCACGACGCTCGCTTTCGACGCGGAAATAGGATGACAGCGCGACGTCCATATCGAGCAGCGCGGTCTTGACCAGCGTACCGAGCATGTCGCTGAGCGCCCGGCCGTTCAACCGCGTCAACAGGCCCTGCGTGAGCACCCGCTCGATCACGCGTTCGAGGACGGCCGCATAGCCGCCGATATACCAGGTCGGCTCCAGCCCGATCGTCGCATGAACCTGCCCGATCCGCTCCGCCCGCACGAAATATTGGGCGTCGATTCGCCGTGCGAACAGTTCCCGCCAATGCTCCAGCTGCTTGTCGCGGGCGTGGTCCGCATGCTTCTTCGAGGCGAAGAAAGACGCGATTTCGGGAGTCTCGGCGATATGCCGATAGAGATCGTCCAGGGCATCGGACGCATATTCGGCGAGCACCGCACGAATCTTCGGAAAAGCCTCATAATTTTCATCCGTCAGCCGAATGAAATCCAGCCGCCGTTCCATGCCAACACCCTGATCTTGCCGTTCGCTCATAGGGCAGCCCTTCCATCCGCTGCAAAACCCCGAAAGTCCCGGTAAATCTTTTATTAACCTATTGAACTATCAAGATAGTTTTCTCTATGCTCTGACGGCTTTGGACGAATATTGGGGAAAATACGATCTGCGGAAGATACCTTTCCGACAGCGCCCCGCGCCGGAGGGGGCGTGCGGATCGCCCTCAGGTTCGAGGATCAGCGATGGTAGGGAGGGGGCGGCCGCAGGGGTGAACGACGGGGGAATCGTTCACTTTCGGGGGAGCCCTGCGGCCATAAGGCAGACGCTGGGGGATGCCTCCCGGGAGGAGAGGCGTGCGTCCGCCTAGGCGCCGCATGTGGCCTATTCCCTGCCCTGTCGCAATTCGGGACGCTTACTGCAGTAGTACTACCTATCGCCTGTCGGTCAGCTGAGACCGGCCAGTGGCCGCGCGATGATCGGGGCGATGGCGCCCCCGGACCGTAGCCCGGATGGCCGGATGCGAGCCCCTCTGCCGACAGCGATTTTCATCGCCGTAAAAAGCGGTTAGCAGTTTGTCATCACGCTACAGGGGACTTCCAATGCGCCGATCGATCGCTCTCGCCACCGCCCTGCTCCTGGCCGCTGCCGCGCCCCAGGCCATCGCCGCCGCCCCGCAGGTGACGATGATTCACGCCGGCGCGCTGCTGGCCGAACCCGGCAAGGCGCCGCGCGGGCCGAGCACGATCGTCATCCGCGACGGCAAGATCGCCGAAGTCCGCGATGGCTATGCCGATCCGCTGCCGGGCGCGACGCTGGTCGACCTGAAGGATCGCTTCGTGATGCCGGGGCTGGTCGACATGCACGTTCACCTGTGGGGCATCGGCGGCGATCCGATGCGCGCACGGATGACCGCGCTGAACCGCGACGAGGCGGACGACATGCTGACCGCGATCGGCAATGCCCGCACCACTTTGGAGGCCGGTTTCACCACGGTGCGCGACCTTGGCGGCAATGCGCGCGGCATGCGTGCGATGCGCGAGGGCGTCGAGCGCGGCGACATTGCCGGACCGACCATCGTCAATGCGGGCGCGCCGATCTCGGTCTCCGGCGGCCATGGCGACCGCACCAACGGCCTTGCCGAAACCTTCGCCGAGGCGATGCACCAGCATGCGACCAACACCTGCGACGGCCCCGACGATTGCCGCCGTGCGGTGCGCGAGCAGGTCGCGCTCGGCGCACAGGTGATCAAATATATGTCGACCGGCGGCGTGCTGTCGAACGTCTCGGGCGGCCTCGGCCGGGCGATGACCGACGAGGAGATGAAGGCGATCATCGATACGTCGCACGGCCTGGGTCGCAAGGTCGCGACCCACAGCCACGCCGCCGCAGGCACCAAGGCCGCCATCGCCGCCGGCGTCGACACGGTCGACCATGGCACCTTCCTCGACGACGAGGCGATCAAGGCGTTCAAGGCGAACGGCACCTGGCTCGTGCCGACGATGATCGCGCCGGTGACCGCCGTCGAACAGGCCCGCGCGGGCGCCCTGCCCCCGGCCGTGATCCCGAAGGCCGAGGAAGCGGCAGCGGTTGCTTTTGCCAGCCATTCGAAGGCGATCGCCGCCGGGGTGAAGGTCGCCTTCGGCACCGACAGCGGCGTGTCGCGCCACGGTATCAACGCGCGCGAGTTTACCCTGCTCGTCAAGGCCGGCATGACCCCGGCTGCGGCCCTAAAGACCGCAACCGTCAACGCCGCCGAGGCGCTGGGCCGCAGCGCATCGATCGGGACGATCGAGCCGGGCAAGGACGCCGACATCATCGCCGTCTCCGGCAGCCCGATCGAGGATGTGGCCCGTATGGAGAAGGTCGATTTCGTGATGCGGCACGGCGTGGTCCACAAGCTGGGCGGCGCTCGCGCGGTCTTCCCGCCCGCAAGCTGAGCGCCAACGTGCCGCCCGCCGATCGGTTCGACATCGACGCGACGCTGTGGTGCTGGCAGCCGAACCGAAAGGGCGGCGGCTGGCACTTCATAACGATCGACGGGCAGACAGCGGCCGAGATGCGCTATGCCGCACTCGGTCGCATCGGTGGCTTCGGTTCGATCCGGGTGGACGCCCGTATAGGCGCCACACGCTGGCAGACGTCGGTCTTTCCGCACAAGGAAAGCGGCGGCTTCATCCTGCCGGTGAAGGCGGACGTCAGGAAGCGCGAGGGACTGTCGGAGGGCGATGAGGTGACCGTATCGCTGGCCATCTGACGCCAAAGCCGCGCATCGCGCGCACGGACACCGGCTACCGGTCGCAACGGCGCTTTGCTAGGCTGGTTGCGTGACCTGGCATTTCTGGATCGATCGCGGCGGGACCTTCACCGATGTCGTGGCCCGCGACCCGGCAGGGCGGATCGTCACCGCCAAGCTGCTGTCCGAGGACCCCGAGCGCTATGACGATGCGGCGGTCGCGGCGATCCGTCGGCTGACCGACTCCCCCACAGGACCGCTGCCCTCGCTCGAAGTGAGGATCGGAACCACCGTCGCGACCAATGCCCTGCTCGAACGCAAGGGCGAACCGACGCTGCTCGCGATCACACGCGGCTTCGGCGATGCCCTGACGATCGGCCATCAGGAACGGCCCGAGCTGTTCGCCCGCGCCATTCGTCGTCCCCCGCCCGTGCACGACCGCACGATCGAAATAGACGAGCGTGTGTCGGCCGAGGGCAAGGTGCTGCGCCCGCTCGACCGGGAGGCAGCATCGGCGGCGCTCCGCAAGGCCTATGCCGACGGCTACCGCGCCATCGCCATCGTGCTGATGCACGGCTATCGCTACCCCGCGCATGAAGCCGCGCTCGCCGAAATCGCGCGCGAGATCGGTTTCGAGCAGGTTTCGGCGAGCCATGACGTGGCCCCACTGATCAAGCTGATCGCGCGCGGCGACACCAGCGTGGTCGATGCCTACCTGTCCCCGGTGCTAAAGCGCTATGTCGACGGCGTTCGCCGGGCGCTGGGCGACGGGCCGACGCCTTTGTTCATGCAGTCCAATGGCGGGCTGATCGAGGGCGATGCCTTTCACGGCAAGGACGCGATCCTGTCGGGACCGGCGGGCGGGATCGTCGGCATGGCGCGGACCGCGCAGGCGGCGGGCTTCGATCATGTCATCGGCTTCGACATGGGTGGCACCTCGACCGACGTGTCGCTGTTCGCGGGCGATTATGAGCGCGAGACCGAGACACGCATCGCCGGTGCCCGCATCCGCGCGCCGATGATGAAGATCCATACGGTCGCAGCCGGAGGCGGGTCGATCTGCCGCTTCGACAAGGGCCGCTTCCGCGTCGGCCCGGAATCGGCCGGCGCGGTGCCGGGCCCCGCCTGCTACCGGCGCGGCGGGCCGCTGACCGTGACCGATTGCAACGTCATGCTGGGCAAGATCCAGCCCGATCATTTCCCCCGGCTGTTCGGCCCGGCGGGGGACGAGCCGATCGACCGTACGGCGGTCGAAGCGCGCTTCGCCGAACTGCTCGCCGAAGCCGGGACTGATATCGATCCGCGCGTGGCAGCAGAGGGGATGGTCGCGATCGCCGTCGCCAATATGGCGCATGCGATCAAGGCGGTCTCGATCGGCGCCGGCCATGATCCCGCCCGCTTCACCCTCGCCTGCTTCGGCGGCGCCGGTGGACAGCATGCCTGTCTGGTCGCCGACGCCCTGTCGATCGAGCGGGTGATGATCCACCCGCTGGCCGGCGTGCTGTCGGCCTATGGCATTGGCCTCGCCGATCGCGGTGTGATCCGCGAGCGCAGCACCGCGCTGCGGCTCGATGACGCGGACGGACTCGCCAGCGAGGTCGAAGCGCTGTCCCTCGAAGCGCGGATGGCGCTGCCCGCAGCTACCAACATCGTCGCCACCATCCTCGTCCGCTATGCCGCCAGCGATTCCGCGATTCCTGTGCCTCTCGCAGACGCTGCGACGATGCGCGCCGCGTTCGAGGCTGCCTTCTCCCGCCGCTTCGGCTTTGCCGGCCAGGGTGACCCGATCGTCGATGCGGTCCGGGTCGAGGCGCTGGTGAAGGGGGCAACCGGCACGGAGGCGGTCGTTACCCTGCCGCTCGAAGAGCCGAGGCCGCTTGCGACCGTCCGCTGCTGGATGGACGGGGCCGAGCGCGCGACGCCGCTGTTCGACCGGGCGGCGATGCCCGCCGGCTTCGCGGTGGACGGGCCGGCTTTGATCGTCGATCCGGTCGCGACCACCGCCGTCGAGCCAGGCTGGCGCGCCACGGTCGATGGCCTCGGCAACCTGATCCTCGATCGAACGGCCCCTCGCCCGCAATCGGCGCGTTTCGAGCAGGGCGTCGAGGCCGATCCGATCCGGCTCGAGATCTTCGCGGGCATGTTCATGGCCATCGCCGAGGAGATGGGGGCGGCGCTGCGCCAGAGCGCCTCGTCGGTGAACATCCGCGAGCGGCTCGATTTCTCCTGCGCGCTGTTCGACGCCGCCGGCAATCTGGTCGCCAATGCGCCGCACATCCCCGTCCATCTCGGCTCGATGGGCGACAGCATCCGTACGATCATCGCCCGGCGCGGCGACGGGCGCGACGGGCGCGGCATGAAGCCGGGCGACGCCTATGCGCTCAACGCGCCCTATCAGGGCGGCACCCATCTGCCCGACATCACCGTCATCATGCCGGTCTTCGTCGAACCGGACGATACGGCGCCCGCCTTCTTCGTCGCGGCGCGCGGCCATCATGCCGATGTCGGCGGGATCAGCCCCGGGTCGATGCCGTCGAACAGCCGGACGATCGACGAGGAGGGCATCATCCTCGACAATGTGCTGCTGGTCGATGCGGGGCACTTCCGCGAGGTCGACATGCGCGCGATCCTCGCCGACGATCGCTGGCCCGCGCGCAACCCCGACCAGAATATCGCCGACCTCGCCGCGCAGATCGCCGCCTGTACGCGCGGCGCAGACGCCTTGCGCGCGCTGGCGATCAGCCAGGGACGCGCGGCGGTATCGGCCTATATGGAGCATGTGCAGGCGAACGCGGAGGCCGCCGTCCGGGCTTTGATCCCGAACCTGCGCGACGGCGAGGCGGCCGTGGAGATGGACAATGGCGCAGTCATCCGCGTCGCTGTCCGGATCGACCGCGAGGCCAGCGCGATACACATCGACTTTGCCGGGACGAGTGCGCAGCTGCCCGGCAATTACAATGCGCCGCTGTCCGTGGTGCGCGCGGCGGCGCTCTATGCGGTGCGCCTTCTGATCGACCAGCCCGTCCCGCTCAACGACGGCTGCCTGCGCCCGGTGGCGCTCCACGTTCCAGAGGGATCGATGCTCAACCCGCGCCACCCGGCAGCTGTGGTCGCCGGCAATGTCGAGACCAGCCAGGCGATCACCGACGCGCTGCTGCTGGCCTTCGGCGCGATGGCGGGCAGCCAGGGGACGATGAACAACTTCACCTTCGGCGACGCGACCCACCAATATTATGAGACGATCGCCGGCGGATCGGGGGCAGGCCCCGGCTTTGACGGCTGCGCCGCCGTGCAGACCCACATGACCAACAGCCGCCTGACCGACCCGGAAATCCTCGAAAGCCGCTTCCCGGTGCTGGTCGAGCGTTTCGCGATCCGCACCGGATCGGGCGGAGCCGGGCAATGGCATGGCGGTGAAGGCGCGGTCCGGCACATCCGCTTTCACGCGCCGATGCATGTCGACATCCTGTCGAACCGCCGCCGCACCGCGCCCCCCGGCCTCCACGGCGGAGGCGACGGGCAGCCCGGCATCAACCAGATCGAGCGCGCCGACGGACGGGTCGAGGAGCTGCCTGCCACCGCCTCGGCCGAGCTGGAAGCGGGCGACCTGTTCGTGATCGAGACCCCCGGCGGTGGTGGCTGCGGCTTGAGGAACGCCTGATGCTGGTCCTGTCCGGCATCGTCATCATCGTCGCGGGCTTCCTGCTCCGCTTCAACCCGCTGCTGGTCGTGCTCGCCTCGGCGATGGCGACGGGGCTCGCCGCCGGGATCGGGCCGCTCGACCTGCTCGCCGCCTTCGGCAAGGCGTTCAACGACAGCCGCTATGTCACCGTCATCTACATGGTGCTGCCGGTGATCGGCCTGCTCGAACGCCACGGGCTGCAGGAGCGTGCGCGGACGCTGATCGCCGGGCTCAAGGGCTTCACCGTCGGACGGCTGCTGCTCGGCTATCTGGCGTTCCGGCAGATCACGGCGGCGCTCGGCCTCGTCTCGGTCGCCGGTCATGCGCAGACCGTCCGTCCGCTGGTCGCGCCGATGGCGGAAGCCGCCGCGCAACAGCAGAGCGGCGAGGCCGAGCGCGACGAGGAAGCTGCCGCCATGGCCGCCGCGACCGACAATATCGGCCTTTTCTTCGGCGAGGACATCTTCATCGCGATCGGGTCGATCCTGCTGATGAAGGGCGTGCTCGAAACCTATGGCTATGCGATCGAGCCGCTGCACCTGTCGGTCTGGGCGATACCTACCGCGATCGCCGCCTTCCTGATCCACGGCCTGCGCCTGTGGCTGTTCGACCGGCGGAGGACGCGCCGATGATCGGGCTCAACGCGGTCTATCCCTTCGCCGGGCTGATCTTCCTCGCCTTCGCCGCCTCGGCGCTGCACGACCGCAGCAATGCGAAGCGGCTCGGCAATGCCGGCTTCTACGCGCTGATCGCGCTGAGCCTGATCGCCGGTGACCGTCTCGGTGATCTCGGCAATGGCGCCCTCGTGCTGGGTCTCGTTGCGATCGCCGGTCTCGGCCTGATGGGGCGCGGCGCGTCCGCCTCGACCTCGCCCGAAGAGCGCAGCGCAGAAGCAGCGCGGCGGCGCAACCGGCTGTTCGTGCCGGCACTCATCATCCCGATCACGGCACTGGTCGGCACGCTGATCTTCAAGCAATTGCCGGGCGCGATCGACACGAAGCAGGCAACCCTCGTCGCGCTGAGCCTGGGCGTCATCCTCGCGCTCGGCACCGCCCTCCTCTGGTTTCGGCCGCGCCCGATGACGGCCTTCGACGAGGGCCGGCGGCTGATGGACGGGGTCGGCTGGGCCGCCGTCCTGCCGCAGATGCTGGCGAGCCTCGGCGCGGTCTTCGCGCTCGCCGGAGTCGGCGAGGTCGTCGGCGGGCTGGTCGGCGCGATGATCCCGCAGGGCAGCCTGATCGGCGCGGTGCTCGCTTACACGCTGGGCATGGCGCTGTTCACGATCGTCATGGGCAATGCCTTCGCCGCCTTCCCGGTGATGGCGGCGGCGGTGGGCATCCCGCTGCTGATCCAGGGTGCGGGCGGCGATCCCGCGATCGTCGCGGCGATCGGCATGCTCGCCGGTTTCTGCGGCACGCTGATGACCCCCATGGCCGCCAACTTCAATCTGGTCCCGGCGGCGCTGCTCGACCTGAAGGACCGCAACGCCGTCATTCGCGCGCAGATCCCGACCGCACTGCCGCTGCTCGCGGTCAATATCGCGCTGCTCTACTGGCTCGCCTTCCGCTGACCCCGCCCGGAAATCTCTTATGACGGTGACTCTCACCCCCGCGCTCGCTTCCTCCTTCGCCGCCATGACGCTCGGCCATCTTGGCCGTCAATGGCCGTACAAGCTCGACCATGTGATGACCGGGCCGGAGGACGTGCGCGCGCCGATCGACTTCCATCCGATATTCCACGGCAGCTTCGACTGGCACAGCTGCGTCCATGGCTGGTGGCAGGTGATGCGGCTTCTGCGCCGTTTCCCGGATCTGCCACAGGCGGATGAAATCCGCGCGCGGGCCGATGCGATGCTGGTCCCGGACAAGGTCGCGGGCGAACTCGCCTATCTGGCGCGCCCGGCCTCGGGCGGATTCGAGCGGCCCTATGGCTGGGGCTGGCTGCTCGCGCTCCACGACGAACTCGGCCGCCATGCCGAGGATCGCTGGGCCAGAACGCTTGCCCCACTGGCGGAAGCCTTCGCCGCGCGCTTCACTGCCTATCTGCCGAAGCTGACCTATCCGATCCGGGTGGGCACCCATTTCAACAGCAGCTTCGCGCTGGTCCACGCCCATCGCTGGGCGAAGCGCCACGATCCCGCACTCCGCACGCGGATAGAAACGCGCGCGCTCGACTGGTTCGGCGAGGATCGCGGCTGCCAGGCGTGGGAACCCGGCGGCGACGAATTCCTCTCCCCCGCGCTCAGCGAGGCGCATCTGATGCGCGAAGTCCTGCCACCGGATCGCTTCATCGCCTGGTTCGACGTTTTCCTGCCGGTGGTTCCGGAGATGCTGCTCACGCCCGCTTTCGTGTCCGATCGCAGCGACGGCAAGATCGCCCATCTCGACGGCCTCAACCTCAGCCGCGCGTGGAACTGGCGCGCCATCGCCTCGGCCCTGCCGCCCGATCATCCCGTTCGGCAGGTCGCCGCCGACGCCGCTGCGCGCCACGTCGCAGCGGCCCTACCCCATCTCGGCGACGATTATATGGGCGAGCATTGGCTGGCGAGCTTCGCGCTGCTCGCGCTCGACGACCTGCCCGAATGAGGCCACGAGGCCCGATCTTGTTTCAATTCGCGGCGCACCGCGGCTAGAGGCTGGCCCGACCAAAGGAGACGCGCCCCATGACCAACCTCCAGGACCTGTCCTTCGAGCAATTCCCGTTCCGGACCTTCGACAAGCTGCGCTATTCCGACACCGACCGGCAGGGCCATGTGAACAATGCGGTCTTCTCGACCTTTCTCGAAACCGGCCGGGTCGAGTTTCTCTATGACGCGGTGCGCCCGCTGCTGGCGGCGCAGGCGGCCTTCGTCATCGCCAATCTGAACCTGCAGTTCGTCTCCGAGATACGCTGGCCGGGGCAGGTCGATATCGGCACGGCGGTGCTGCGCGTCGGGACCAGTTCGCTCGGCCTCTATCAGGGTCTGTTCCAGGAAGGGCGACGGGTCGCCTCGGCCGAAACCGTGATCGTCCAGATGGATGAACAGACCCGCAAATCCTGCCCGCTGTCGCAGGACGCCCGCGACTTCCTGTCGCGCCACCTGATCACGGCGGACTGAGAGCGGTTCAACCCAGAAAGTCGCGCAGCAGCGTGATGAAATCCTCGCGCCGGTCATGGTGGACCCAGTGGCCGGCATCGGCGAACAGCTCGACCTGTGCATCGCGAAAGCGGGCCGCCCGCCCATCGCCCGCCGGGTTCGACGCCCAGCTGTCGGCGCCGTAGACGAGCAGCACCGGGCAGCTGATCGCCGCCCACATCAGCTCCTTGGTCGCGTGCGGGATGTCGACGCCATTGGGCGGGAACAGCGCGGGATCATGTTTCAGGCGCACCGTGCCGTCGGGATTGTCGCGCGCCGCGTGACGCGCGAGATGCTCGACCGTCTCGGGGCTGAGGCGCGGATCGATCTGGCGCATCCGCTCGAACAGGGCGGCCCGATCGGGATAGTCGCGCGGCTGGCGCGCGAGATGGCGCGCCCGCTCCTCCAGATAGTCGCGCAGCAGCGCCAGCTGGTCCTGCGCGGCCCGGCGGGCGACGACCTCGGGCGAGTCGCCCAGCCCCTCGATATTGACGAGGCGCGTCACCCGATCGGGATAGAGGCCCGCGAAACGCGTGACGATATTGCCGCCGAGCGAATGACCGACCATCGCGCAGGGCGGCAGATCGAGCAGGCGGACGAGCGCGGCGAAATCCTCCAGATAGGCGAAGAGCTCATAACCGCCGTCGCGCGACCATTCGCTGTCGCCATGGCCGCGCAGGTCCGGAACGATGACCCGATGACTGTCGGCGAAGGCCCGCGCCACCCAGTCCCAACTGCGCGCATGATCGCGCCCGCCATGCTGGAGGATCAGCGGCGGGGCCGACGGATAGCCCCATTCGACGATGTTGAGCCGGATGCGGGGGGCATCGATCGAATAGCTGCGCGGTTCTGCCATGCCCCCGCGATAGGCGCTGTCGGGCGCCAGACCAAGCCCCGTGCCGCCCGCCCGGCCGCAATCGCGTCCGGGATCGCGGGTTGACGCTGGCCGGTCGCGACGACATGCCCCGACCGATGCGCCTCCTCCTTCGCCTGCTGAAGGGGCTCGACCCCTTCCTCGTCCTGCTGACGCTGGTCGTCGTCATCGCCTCTTTGCTGCCAGCGCGGGGGCTGGCGGTCGCATGGTTCGAAGGCGCGACCGATGCCGCGATCGTGCTGCTCTTCTTCCTGCACGGGGCCAAGCTGTCGCGCGAGGCGATCCTGGCGGGGATCGGCAACTGGCGGCTGCACCTGCTCGTGCTGGCCTCCTCTTTCCTGCTCTTCCCGCTGCTCGGCTGGACGCTCGCCGAGAGCGCCACGGCGGTAACGACGCCGGAAATCGTCTCGGGCCTGCTGTTCCTGTCCCTGCTCCCATCGACGGTACAGTCGTCGATCGCCTTCACCGCGATGGCCAGGGGCAATGTGCCGGCGGCGGTCTGCAGCGCGTCGCTGTCGAACATCGTCGGGATCGTGCTGACCCCGGTGCTGGTCGGCCTGCTGATCCATGTTCCGGGGCAGGCGCCGGGCATATCGACCGACGCGATCGTCTCGATCATGCTCCAGCTGCTCCTGCCCTTCGTCGCGGGGCACCTCTCGCGTCCGCTGATCGGCGGCTTCGTCGCGCGCCATCGCGCGATTCTCTCCTATGTCGATCGCTCGTCGATCCTGCTGGTCGTCTATACCGCGTTCAGCGCAGCAGTCGTCGGCGGGATCTGGCAGCGAACCGAGGCGGCCGACCTGCTCGCCATCCTGCTGCTCAGCGCGGTGCTGCTCGCCCTGGTCATGGGCGCCAATCTGTTCCTCGCCCGGCGGATCGGCCTGCCGCGCGAGGACGAGATCGTCCTGCTCTTCTGCGGGTCGAAGAAGAGCCTCGTTTCGGGCGTACCGATGGCAGGGGCGATCTTCGCGCCGGCGCAGGTCGGGATCATCATCCTGCCGCTGATGATCTTCCACCAGCTCCAGCTGTTCGTGTGCGCGGTGGCGGCGGGTCGCTATGCCCGCGCGACGGAGGACGTGCCCGCTTGAAGCGCCATTGCGCGCCCTTGCGGCGCTGCTAGGATCGCAGCGGAGAGGATCATTCAGCGACCGGGGGACCGCCCATTGCCTCTTCTACGCGAACGCCTCGACCGCCATTTTCAGCTGACGGAGCGCGGCACGACCGTCCGCACCGAGATATTGGCAGGTGCGACGACCTTCCTGACCATGGCCTATATCATCCTGGTCAACCCGGCGATCCTGGGTCAGGCGGGGATGCCGGTGGCTGCCGTCGCTGCCGCGACCTGCCTGGCGGCGGCCTTCGCCAGCGTGCTGATGGGGCTGGTCGCTAACGTCCCGCTCGCGCTCGCCCCCGGCATGGGGCTCAACGCCTATTTCAGCTTCACCGTCGTTCAGGGCATGGGCATCCCCTGGCCGGTGGCGCTGGCCTGCGTCTTCCTGTCGGGGGTCGTCTTCCTGCTGCTGACACTCGGCGGCATCCGACAGCTGATCATCGAGGCGATCCCGCTCCACCTGTTCGCGGCGGTCGGCGGGGGCATCGGCCTGTTCATTGGCTTCATCGGGCTGAAAAATGCCGGCATCGTGGTTTCGAGCCCGGCGACGTCGGTCACGCTCGGCAAGCTGACCGAGCCCGGCGCGGCGCTAGCGCTGTTCGGCCTGCTGCTGATCGCAGCCCTCACCCTGTGGCGCGTCCGGGGCGCGATGCTGATCGGGATCGTCGTCACCACCCTGGCGGGCTGGGCGATCGGTGTGGTCAGCTTCGCCCCCCAGCCCTATGATCTCGGCGCGATCGGGGACACCGCCTTCAAGCTCGACTTGCCCGGCCTGTTCGGCGGCCATGGGCTGGGCCTGCTCGAGATCGTCTTCGTCTTCCTGTTCGTCGACCTGTTCGACAATGTCGGAACACTGGTCGCCGTCACCCGCCGCGCCGGGCTGATCGGCGCGGACGGCCGCATCCCCCGGCTCAACCGCATCCTGCTCGCTGACGCGACC
Source organism: Rhizorhabdus antheiae (assembly GCF_049889055.1). NCBI lineage: Bacteria > Pseudomonadati > Pseudomonadota > Alphaproteobacteria > Sphingomonadales > Rhizorhabdaceae > Rhizorhabdus > Rhizorhabdus antheiae. Next base: position 851,036 of record NZ_JBLTWO010000001.1, read on the forward strand.
GCGACGATGGTCGGGTCGGTCGCGGGCACCAGCACCGTCACCTCCTATGTCGAAAGCGCCGCCGGGGTTCAGGCGGGCGGGCGGACCGGGCTGACGGCGGTCGTCACCGGCCTGCTGTTCCTCCTGGCGATGCTCGCGGCGCCCTATGCGCAGCTGATTCCGCTGGCGGCGACCGCCCCCGCGCTGATCCTGGTCGGCGCGCTGATGATGGCGCCGCTGGCGGAGGTGCCCTGGGACGAACCCGACATCGCCATTCCTGCCTTTCTGACTCTCGTCATGATCCCCTTGAGCTTCTCGATCGCCAATGGCCTCGCCTTCGGCATCACCGCCCATGCGCTGATGAAGATGCTGAAGGGCGAGGCCCGCACTCGCGACTGGCTGCTGTTCCTGCTCGCCGGACTGTTCGTGATCCGCTTCATCTGGCTGGCGGCGGGCTGATCATCGTGTACTGCTGTCGCCCATGACCGATCTCGACTCCTTCGTGACGGGCCTGCCCAAGGCCGAACTCCATCTGCACATCGAGGGCAGCCTGGAGCCCGAGCAGATGTTCGAACTGGCGCGGCGCAACCGCATCGCCATCCCGTTCAGGAGCGTGGAGGAGCTGCGCGGCGCCTACAGCTTCTCGCGCCTGCAGGATTTTCTCGACATCTATTATCAGGGCGCCGACGTGCTGCGCACCGAAGAGGATTTCCGCGACCTCGCCCTCGCCTATTTCGACCGCGCGGCGGCCGACAATGTCCGCCATGCCGAGATCTTCTTCGATCCGCAGACCCACACCGATCGCGGCATTCCCTTCGGCGTCGTCGCCGATGGCCTGCTCGCCGCCATGGAAGAGGCCGAGCGCCGCCACGGGGTGACCAGCAAGCTCATCCTCTGCTTCCTGCGCCATCTGGACGAGGAAGCCGCACTGGCAACGCTCGCTGCTGCCGATCCCTGGCTGGGCCGCATCGTGGGCGTGGGGCTGGATTCGTCCGAAGTCGGCCATCCGCCGTCGAAGTTCGCGCGCGTGTTCGCCCGCGCCGGGGAGATGGGGCTGCTCCGCGTCGCCCATGCCGGCGAGGAAGGCCCGCCGACCTATGTCCATGAGGCGCTCGACATGCTCCATGTCGACCGGCTCGACCATGGCAATCGCGCGCTGGAGGATGCCGATCTGGTGACCCGGCTCGCGCGGTCGGCGATGACGCTGACGGTCTGCCCGCTGTCGAACCTCAAGCTGTGCGTGGTCGACGACATCGCCGCCCATCCGGTCGAGGCGATGCTCCGCCTGGGCATCAGGGCCACGATCAACTCGGACGATCCGGCCTATTTCGGCGGCTATGTGAACGATAATTATCGCGCGCTGATCCCCGCCGGCCGGCTGGATGCGCGCGACTTCGCGACACTTGCCCGCAACAGCTTCCTGGGGTCGTTCCTCGACGACGGCGCGATCACGCGCCACCTCGCCGAACTCGACGCCTATATCGCCACCGCCCATTGATCCGAGGACGCCGATGCCGACCCTGACTCCCGTCGACCAGCCCGAGTTTCTGACTGCGGTCCATTATGTCGCAGCACGGATCCGCGAGAGCGGCTGGCAGCCCGACTTCATCATCGGTGTCGGGCGCGGCGGTCTGACCCCGGCGGTCTATCTGAGCCATGCCACCGGCATCTCCATGCTGTCGGTCGACCACAGCTCGCAGCTGCCCGATTTCTCCGCCGAACTGCTGGTCACGCTGGCGGCGCGCAGCGCGACCGACCGGCTGCTGTTCGTCGATGATATCAACGACAGCGGGTCGACCATCACCCATATCCGCGAGGCCCTGACGGCGGCGGGCGGTACGCTCGACAATGTCCGCTTCGCGACGCTGATCGACAATGTCGTTTCGACCGAGCGGGTCGACTATCGCTTCCGCACGATCGACCGCACCGTCAACAAGGACTGGTTCGTCTTTCCCTGGGAGCAGATGTCCCCGGTCGACAAGGTGCTCGAGGATTCCGAGGTCGTGCCCCAGCGGCTGGCCTGATCGCGCTCAGCCGGGATCGATCGTCCCGGCGGGAAGATGCAGGCGGCGCCCGATCCCGATCGCGTCGAGAAAGGCCTCGTCATGGCTGACGACGAGGAGCGCCCCGTCATAGGCGGAGAGCCCCGCCTCCACCGCCTCGATCGCCTCCAGATCGAGATGGTTGGTCGGCTCGTCGAGTAGCAGTAGCGGTGGAGGGTTCTCCCCGCCCAGCACGCAGGCCAGCCCGGCCCGAAGCATCTGCCCGCCGCTGAGTGTCCCCACCACCTGATCCGCCGCCTCGGCACGGAAGCGGAAGCGGGCGAGTGCCGCGCGGCAGGCGTTCCGGGTGGCGCCCGGATGGCGCACAGCAAAGTTGTCCGCGATCGAGAGAGAGCGATCGAGCAGCGACACCTGCTGATCGAGCATCACCGCTCCGAGCGGACATCGCACCGTTCCGCCCAGCCGCGGCAGATGGCCGGCGATAGTGGCAAGCAGCGTGCTCTTGCCGGATCCATTGGGCCCGACGATCGCGACGCGCTCCGGGCCGCGCACCACAAGATCCAGAGGCGCTGCGAGCGGCTTTGCCAGATCGTGCCCGAACAGCAGCCCGTCGAGGACGAGAACGACCCGGTCGGAGGCGAGCCCGGTCGAGGGCATCGTGACGCGGATCGGCTCGATGATCTCCAGCCGCGCGCGCGCCGCTGAAACCGCCGCGCCGGCCTCTGCGCGCATCCGCTCAGCATTGCGCTGGTGCGCGCACCCGCTCTCCTCGGCCTGCTGCCGCCGCTTGCCGAGGAGGATCTTCGGCATATCGCCCCGCCCCGCCTTGCGCCGGCCACCCGCATCGCGCCGCGCCAGCCGCTCGCTGGCGATCTGCGCCTTGCGTCCGACCTCGTCGGCGCGCCGCTCGGCGGTCGCGACATCGTGGCGGACAGCCTCCAGCTCAGCGCTCTTCTGCGCCCGATAGTCGGCCCAGTTGCCCCCATAGCGGACCGCACCGAGCGTCGACAGTTCGACAATGGCCTGCATATGGTCGAGCAGTTCGCGGTCGTGGCTGACGACGATCGCGCCATTTCGCCAACGCATCAGAAGGTCGATCACAGCCTGCCGCCCCTCACGGTCGAGATTGTTGGTCGGCTCGTCGAACAGCAGGAAATCGGGGGCGTCGAAGGCGGCTGCTGCGAGCGCCGCCCGCGTGCGCTGCCCGCCGGACAGCGACGCCAGCGGCGTATCGGGCGGGACCGGCACGCCCATTTCGGCCAGCGCCTCCTCCAGCCGCGCTTCGAGCGTCCAGTCCGCCTCGGCCATCTCGTCGACGGAGGCGTCGCCGGCCAGGGCACGCGCGAGCAGGGCCAGCGCCTCCCGCCGCCCGAACAGATCGGCGACGGTGAGGCCGGGCGGGGGTTCGACGAGCTGGCGCAGCACGGCGATGCTGCCATCGACGATGACCTTGCCCGAGCGGGGCGCGATCTCGCCCGCGATCAGCCGCAGCAGGGTCGATTTGCCGACGCCGTTGCGGCCGACAAGGCCACAGCACTCACGCCCGAAATGGAGATCGAGATCGTCGAAAAGGGCCCGCCCTTCAGGGGTGAACCAGGACAGCCGGGAGAGATGGATCGAAGGAGACATGAGGAACGGCCTTGCTGACGAAGCTTATGGGCTTTGCTGTCAGGGGGAGGTTCATCGGATCGATCCTTCGCAGGCCGTCGGCACTGCGCCGACCCGCCACATATAGGCCCGACACCCTGTTCCGCCAAATTCGCCGCAGCTCGCGGGTTCAAATGCGCGCGGACATCTGGTCTACAATGCTGTCATGACGATGATCCGATTCGCCCTTTCCGCCCTGCTCTGTCTGTCGGCCATGCCGGCCGTCGCGCAGGATGCTCCCGCCGCTGCGCCCGCCCCGGCCGCCGCACCCGCGCCGGCCCCAGCGCCCAAGCCGGCGACGGTGCAGGTCAGCATCCTCACCAGCGAAGGGCCGATCCTGCTCGAACTGGAGAAGGAGCGCGCCCCGATCACGACCAACAATTTCCTGCGCTATGTGGACAGCAAGCGGTTCGACGCTTCGACCTTCTACCGCGCGGTCGCGGTGCCCGGCGCACCCGAACTCGGCCTCGTCCAGGGCGGAATCAAGTTCGACCCGAAGAAGGTCTTCCCGACGATCGCGCATGAGCCGACGACCAAGACCGGGCTCAAGCATGTCGACGGTACCATCTCGATGGGCCGCAACGCGCCGGGCACGGCGGCGGGCGACTTCTTCATCGTCGTCGGCGACATGAGCTATATGGACGCCAACCCCTCGGCGCCCGGCGACAATGTCGGCTATGCCGCCTTCGGCCATGTCGTCCAGGGCATGGAGGTGGTGAAGAAGATCCTCGCCGCCCCGCGCAGCCCGACGCTCGGCGAAGGGGTGATGAAGGGGCAGATGCTCGCCCCCGCGATCAAGATCATCAGCGTCCGGCGCGTCGCCGCCCCGCCCAAGGCACCCTGATCGCTCAGCCGGCGAGCAGGTCGCGATGCTCCTCGCGGAGCAGCGCCTTCTGCACCTTGCCCATCGCATTCTTCGGCAGCGCATCGACGAACAGGATCGCGCGCGGCTGCTTGTAGCGGGCGAGCCGATCGGCAAGCCCGGCGCGGATCGCCTCGGCATCGGCGAAACCCTTGTCGCGCGGCACGACGACGGCGACCGGCGCCTCGCCCAGCTCGCGGTGGGGCACGGCGATCACCGCCGATTCATGAACCTGCGGCAGCTCGTCGAGCGCGGTTTCGACCTCGGCCGGATAGACATTGTAGCCGCCAGAAATGATCAGATCCTTGGCGCGCCCGACGAGCGTGACATAGCCGCGTTCGTCGATGAAGCCGAGGTCGCCCGAGATGAAATGGCCGTCGCGAAACTCGGCAGCGGTCTTTTCCGGCATTCGCCAATAGCCCTTGAACACGTTCGGCCCGGCGATCTCGACCACCCCGACCTCGCCGACCGGCAGCGCTGCGCCCGTGTCGGGATCGGCGATGCGGATCGACACCCCCGGGAGCGGCAGGCCTACGGTGCCCGCGATCCGCTCGCCGTCATAGGGGTTCGAGATGTTCATGTTGGTCTCGGTCATGCCATAGCGTTCGAGGATCGCATGGCCGGTGCGCTCGCGGAACTCGCGGTGGATATCCGCCGACAGTGGCGCCGAGCCCGAGACTAACAGCCGCATGTGGCGAGTCAGGGCCCGGTCGAAGCGAGGATCGTCGAGCAGCCTTATGTAGAAGGTCGGCACCCCCATCATCGTCGTTGCCGAAGGCAGCCGGGCGATGACTTCACCCGCATCGAAGCGCGGCAGGAAGATCATCGAGGCCCCGGCGGCGAGGACGATGTTGGTCGCGACGAACAGCCCGTGCGTGTGGAAGATCGGCAGCGCGTGGAGCAGCACGTCTTCGGCGGTGAAGCGCCACTCCTCACGCAGCATGAAGGCGTTGGAGCCGAGATTGTCGTGACTCAGCATCGCGCCCTTGGACCGGCCGGTCGTGCCCGAGGTGTAGAGGATCGCGGCGAGATCGTCGTCCTCGCGGGGCACATCTTCGAAAGTCGTCGCGTCGGCGTCTGCCAGACCCGACAGACTGCCCTCGCGTCCGGGCCCCAGCGTTTCGACCCACGGCACGCCGACGTCGCGGGCCAAGGCCTCGGCCGCCTCGCGCATGGCCGGATCGCAGACGAACAGCGCGGGTCCGGCGTCACGGAGGAAATGGTCGAGTTCGCCGGCGGTATAGGCGGTGTTGAGCGGCAGGAAGACCGCCCCCGCCCGCAGCGCGCCCAGATAGAGCATCAGCATGTCGACGCTCTTTTCGGCCTGCACCGCGACCCGATCTCCGATGCCGACGCCGCAGGACCGCAGGACGTTGGCGAAGGCGGCCGATCGCTTTTCCAGATCGCCATAGGTGACGGTCGCGCCGTCGACGAGGTGAAGGAAGGGTGTGGACGGAGCGGGAAAGCCTGCAGCGAGGCGCGCGTAGAGATTGCTCATGGAGACGCTCTTTAGGCGCTAACGGTGCGCGGTGCAGCCCCCCGCGATGCCGCCCGGCCCAGCAGGAATCGCATCAGCAGCGACGCTGCAACCGTCGCCCCGGCCGCGCCAATCGGCCCGGCGAGATGGAGTCCGACGAAAAGCAGCGCAGCGAACAGCAGCGCCCCGAGCAAGCGGATGTGCAGCACTCTGCCCGCCTCCCCCCGCGCCACCAGCAACGGTTCGAGCGTGAACCCCGACAGGTCGACGGCCACGCCGAACGCGAGCAGCGCGAGCATCCACCGGGCAAAGGCAAACTCCTCTCCTGCCAGCAACCGGATCAATAGCGGGCCGCACAGCGTGCCGAGCAGCAGCGCCAGCACACCGAGCAACAGCCCCAGCCATGCCACGCGGGAGCCGACCAGATCGAAGGTCGCGCGGTCCGCATGCGCGTGCAGCCGGGCCAGTTCGGGATAGACGATGCGCGCGGCGATCTGGATCGGGCGGGCCAGTGCGCGCGCGATCTTGGCCGCGATGCGGAAGCCCCCGGCGGCGGTCGCACCCGCCATGCCCCCCACCGCCAACGTCGCCAGTTGCTCGGACAGGAGCCCGATCGTCCCCGCCGCATTGGTCGTCAGCATGAAATGCCAGATCCCGGGATTTTCGGTGCGGCTCCGCGACAGGCTTTCCCGCGACGGCCGGATCGGCAGGTCGGTGCAGAGCAGCGCAAGGCTCCAGGTCGCTAGGTGCTGGAGCAGCGCCGCAGCCGCCCAGGCGACCAGGAATTGTTCGACCCCGCCGCCCCGGAACCAGACGAGCCCCGCCCCGGCCAGGCGCACCAGCGGCCCCACCGCCTGGGCATAGGCGATCAGGTCGAAGCGATCGACCAGCCGCAGCATGCCGGTCGGGGTCGCGCCGATCGACAGCAGCAGGGCGACACCGAACCAGGCTGCACGCCCCTGCTCATGATCCGCCCAGCCGAGGAAGGAGGCGACCAGCGGCACTGCGAGCAGCGCAACGGCAGCCCCCAGCAGCGCCCCGGCCATGTCGAGTACCATGGTGAAAGCGAGCAGGCGCCCCAGCCGGTCGCGGGCAACGGCGGCAATGTGGAGCGTCCCGTAGCGGATCACCGTCTGCCAGGACTGGAGTTGCGCGACATTGGCGATCGCCTGCCCATAAGCGAGTATGAGCGAGAATTCGCCGAAGCCGGCCGGACCCAGCGCGCGGGCGGCGATCCCGAGATAGGCGATGCTGGCCACCGCCTGGAATCCGCGTCCGCCGAGCAGCCAGGCGAGGTTGCGCCCCATGCGCGAGAAGATGGCGGGGCCGGACGGTGCCGTCTTGGCGAGCGTCATGCAGCGTGGCGGAAGCCGTCGCGGCGGCGCGCCATCACCTCCTGCGCCAGACGCAGATAGGTGGGGGACGGGAGACCGAAGTCGCGTGCCCGGTTCCCGGGCCGGACGGCGTCGCCCGACAACTGGCGCGCGATCGCTGCAGCCAGTTCCTCCGGATCCTCACCCCCGACGAGCAGCCCGTGTCGTCCTTCGCCGAGCACGACGGCAGCATCGCCGGCCTTGCGGCTCGCGATCACCGGGGTACCGACCGCCATCGCCTCGAGCAGGGCGAGCGAAGACCCCTCCCAGCGCGAGGGCAGCACGAACAGCGCCGCCCGCGACGCCCATGCGAAGACATTGGTGGTCTCGCCCGCGAGCAGGAAATCCTCTCCCAGCCCGGCAGCCAGGGCCCGCGCTTCGAGATCGGCCCGCTCCTCCGCGCTGCCACCGCCGACGATGGCCAGCCGCAGTCGGCGCGAGCGGCGGGCGACGGCGACCGCATCGACGAGCAGCGGGAAATTCTTCTGCGGCCGCAGCCGTCCGATGCCGAGGACGACTGGCACCTCCTCCTCGAACCAGCCATGCGGCGCGGGCACCGCCGCCATGTCCAGCGCATGATCGACGTCGACCCCGCTCGCCACCGTCACCGCGTGGCCGCTCTCGACCGCGCGCCCCAGCACCGGAACCTGGCCCAGCGCAGCACCGACCAGCGCGATGCGGTCGGCATCGTCGACCAGCCGCTGCATCCAGTGCATCCGCAAAGCCCCGCGCAGACCGTCGCCCCGGCGCACCTCGTTGCTGATGCGATAGATTCGGCGGATATGGTCGATGCCGCGACAGGCGAGATGCGGCGTCGCATGGCCGAGATTGCCCATCGACAGCAGCACGCCGCCCGGCTGTTCGCGCAGCCAGCGTCGCAGCGGAAAGGCGGCGGTGACGCGCGAGGCCGCCGGGCTCGGCGCCGGCTTCATCACGGCCACCCGATAGCGCCCGATGTCGGCGGCCTCGCGAAAAAAGCCTTCCGCATGCCCCGCCACCAGCGTCGTCGGATGGTGGTCGACGCAATGATCGGCGAGCATCAGCGCATCGCGGACCACCCCGCTCGACCGGAAATCGTGAATATAGATGTAGATATGATCCATATGCCTCGGTCCGACCCGAAAGCGTCATGCTAGCCGACATATATGACGGTCCCGCGAGACGATGGAGCGCGGACGATCCATGGCGGGCTATGACCACATCTATTTCCTGAAAAAGGCCTGGCCGCTCTATCCGGGTATCATCGAGCCCCGATCGGCCAGCGTCCTTCGCGACCATTATGCGCGTCGCCGTCGCCGACGCGGGCCTGTGCGGGCCGCCGCAGATGCAATGATCGGTCTTGCCTTTCATGCCTGGATTCCGCTGCGCGCCGCCGCGGTCCAGCGCAAATTCGGCTTCGATGCGGCGTGGCGGCGACGGGCCATCGCCATCGCCCGCAGGACCTTCGCCGATCCGAACGACATCGCACTGTTTCGCATCGATAGCGCCGATCAGCTGGACCATTATATCCGCCGCTTCGAGGATGCCGCCATCAACAAGCGCCTCAATCCGCTCGGCTGGACCGGGGATTGCGTGCTCGCCGACAAGCACCGCTTTGCCGAGCGGTGCGCCGCGAGCGGCCTTCCCTGCCCGCCGACGGTGGCGCTGGTTGAGAAGGGCCGCGCCGAAGTGCGGATCGATCCCGCCGATCGGCCGATGATCGCGAAGCCGATCCGGGGCGAAGGCGGCGACGGCGTGCGCATGCTGGGCCCCGTCGCGGATCGGAAGGCCCTGCTGGCAAGGCTGCAGGGCATGAGCGAAGATCTGATCGTGCAACCGCTCATTACGGTCCATCCTGCGCTGGCCGACATTGCGCTGGGCGCTCTGCCGACCGTCCGCATCGTCACCATGCTCGACGAACAGGGCCGGCCCGAAGTGGTCAGCGCGACCTTCCGCTGCGCCTCCGACCCCAAGGCGCGCGTCGACAATATGAAGGCCGGGGGACTGATCGTCCCGGTCGATCTGGAAGAAGGCCGGCTCGGGCTCGGCTGCTTCGGCTATGGCGGCGGCGATCATGACCGCCACCCTGCCTCCGGCGCGCCGATCGAGGGGCAAAGGCTTCCCGACTGGGATGAAATGCGCGCCCTCGCCACACGCGCGCATCGCGAGGCCTTCGTCGATTATGTCGTCATAGGCTGGGACATAGCCCCGTCGCGCGAAGGCCCGGTCCTGATCGAAGGCAATGGCAAGCCCGGCGTGCTGATGCCGCAGCGCGCGGCGCGGCAGGGCCTGGGGACCGGGCGCTATGGCGCCCTGCTCGCCCATCATCTCGCCATCAAAGCGTAGCGTCGCCGTAACGCCAGCGCCCTTGGGACGTCATAGGCGCGGACTATTTTGGCCCGGCCCGACCGAACCCGCCGGAGATCGTCTCCGCGCACGGCAGGGCCGGAGACCGGAATGACTCGTATCGCGGCACCGAGCGCGCTTCCCGCATCGGCGAAACGCGCGCTCAGCATCCTTCTGATCGCCAGGCATGTCCATTGGGAAGGGGGGCTTCACCCCAGCGACGGCACCCACGCAACCTATCATCGCGAGATGCGCGCGACGCTGGAGGAGATCGGGGTGAATCTGCGCCTCGCCGACAGCTATCAGGCGCTGTTCGAGGAGCCCGACGCCGATTTCGTCTTTCCCCTGCTCAACCGGGGCGGCTTCCTGAATTCGGAGATGCTGCTGCCGATTCTGTGCGAGCGTCACCGCATTCCCTATCTCGGCGCCAGCCCGATCCTGCGCGGCCTGTCCGACGACAAGCATCTGTCCAAGCGCATGGCGGTCGCGCGTGGCCTGCCCACCGCACCCTGGGCGATCTTCCGGCGCGGCGCGGTCGTCGATCTCTCGACGGTGCCGCCTGCGCGCAAATGGGTCGTCAAGCCCAATGCGTCGTCGGCCAGCTGGGGCATCAGCGCCGCCGACGACCTCGCCGACATCGGTGCTGCGGTCGAGCGTCTGCACCGCGAGGGCCATGACGTCATCGTCGAGCCCTTCATCCCCGGCCACGATATCGAGGTCAGCGTGATCACGCGCGAGGGCCGCCCCTTCCTCCTGCCGATGCAGATCGTCGAACAGGAGGACCCGCATTATCTGCGCACCTATCTCGAAAAGCGGAACCTGATCGACGGGCAGGCCTATGAGATCCGCCCGCTCCACGACGCGGCGGTGATTGCCGAAGCCGAGCGCCAGTCGCTCGCGCTGATGCAGGAGTTCATGCCGTTCGACTATGGCCGGTTCGAGTTCCGGCTCGACATCCGCACCGGCGAGGTCCGCTTCATGGAGGTTAACCTCAACTGCAACCTCTGGTCGCGCAAGACCATATCGATGGCGGCGCGGCAGATCGGCTGGAGCCATGCCGAGCTTATCGAGACGATCCTGACCGAGAGCCTCGCCCGGCATGGACTGCTGCAGCAGGTGCCCCAGCGTGTTGCGGCCTGAGCCCGGCTACACCGCCGCGATCCTCGCCGCGCAGCGCCCCGGCATCGTCGATCCGCTGGCTGAGGCGCATGGCGTGTCGCACAAATGCGTCGTGCCGATCGAAGATGCGCCGCTGATCGCGCATGTCGTCGCGGCACTGCGGGCCTCTGCCGGCTGCCGCCGCATCCTGATCGTGGTCGAACCCGCCATGTTCGCGCCACTGCGCGACCTGCTCGGCGACGGCTCCCCGGCGATCGACTTCGTCGCGGCAGCGGACAATCTCGCCGATAGCGTGCTGGTCGCAGCCGAAGCGGCGGACGGCATGATGATCGTCACCACGGCCGACAATGTCCTGCTCACGCCCGCTGCAGTCGACGCCGTGGTGCGCGACCTGCGGGCGGGTGCCGATGTGAGCGTTGCGCTCGCGACGCGCGAGAGCGTGCTGGCGGCTCATCCCGAGGGGCAGCGCCGCTTCTACCGGTTCAGCGACGTCGAGATATCGAACTGCAACCTCTACGGCTTCGGCGGACGCCGGGCTGTGGCCGCCGCCGAGAGCTTCCGCAGCGGCGGTCAGTTCGCCAAGAAGCCCTTGCGGCTGCTCGCGGCGGTCGGCGCCGCCAACGTCGCCCTGCTGCTGCTCCATCGCCTGTCGCTGGCCGCCGCTTTCGACCGGCTGTCCCGCCGCTTCGGACTGCGCATCGCGCCGCTGATCCTCGACGACGGATCGCATGCGATCGATGTCGACAATGAGCGGACCTACCGCGTCGCGGCGCTGCTGCTCCGGCAGCGCGGCCAGACGCCGCGCCGGATGATGGACCGCGTCGCCGAGATGCTGGCCGGCTGAGCCGTCAGGCACCGATCCGCAGCAGCGCGGCGCGGTCGAACAGAGCGCGGACGAGCGGATCGCGCTCCTGCCGGCGGATCGCGACCTGGAAGTCGATCGACCGGTCGAGGCCGGGCCACAGGCGGACGAGCGCGCCGCTGGCGAGCTGATCGGCGACCATCGGGCGCGGCACGAGGCTCAGCCCCGCCTCGGCCGCGACCAGGTCGATCAGCATGCGCGCATTGTTGCAGATGTGGATCATCGGCCGGGCCACGCCCGACTCCTCCAGCGCCGACAGCGCGAGGCCATGGATGGGGGAATGGCGATGCAGCAGCCAGATGGGCAGCACTCCCGGGCAGGCCTCCGCCTGCCCCGCCACTGACGGAGCGGCGACCCAGACGAGGTCGACGCGGCCCACCGGCGCCGTCTCGACATTGGGCGTGGCGACCGGCCCGGCCACGAAGATCAGATCATTGGCCGCGCCCAGAAGCTTCTGCAGCATATTGTGCGAGAGATCGATATCGACCTCGAGCGAGGCTTGCGGAAAGTCGTCCTGCAAAGCTCTGAGGAAGGGCGGCAGCACGGTCGCCGCGACGATTTCGCCAGTACCGATCCTCACGATGCCGGCGGTTCCGGACAGGCGAGCGGAATGAAGCAGGATGCGCTCGATCGAGGCCCAGAGCGGCTCGCATTCCTCGACCAGCTGGCGCCCCCGCGCGGTCAGCACCATGTTGCGCCCGGCGCGCTGGAACAGCTCGAACCCGACCTGCCCCTCCAGCTCACGGACTCGTGCCGAGATGGCAGGCTGGGTGGTGTTGAGGCGATCGGCAGCAGCGGCGAACGTGCCCAGCCGGCTGATCCATAACAGCGTTTCGAGGTGATAGAGCGAAATGCGTCTCATAAGGTCACTTTATGGATATGATGAAAGAACAACAATTGGATTTTATGATTCAGCACGCCTAACCCAAGGGCAGGAGGTACTGCCGTGACCAAGATCTACGATAGCGCGCAAGCCGCGCTCGAAGGGCTTCTGTTCGACGGAATGACGATCTGCTCCGGGGGCTTCGGCCTGTGCGGGGTGCCCGACCGGCTGATCGACGCGATCCAGGCCTCGGGCGTCAAGAAGCTCGTCGTCGCCTCGAACAATGCCGGCATCGACGGCGAAGGGCTCGGCAAGCTGCTGCGCACGCGCCAGATCGCCAAGATGATCGCCTCCTATGTCGGCGAGAACAAGGAGTTCGAGCGGCAATATCTGGCGGGTGAGCTCGAAGTCGAATTCTGCCCGCAGGGCACGCTCGCCGAGCGGATGCGCGCCGGCGGCGCCGGCATCCCCGGCTTCTACACCAAGACCGGCGTCGGCACGCTCGTGGCCGAAGGCAAGGAAACCAAGGATTTCGACGGCGAGACCTATGTGCTCGAACGCGGCATCCGCGCCGACCTGTCGATCATCAAGGGCTGGAAGGCCGACGAGAGCGGCAACCTGATCTTCCGCAAGACCGCGCGCAACTTCAACCAGCCGGCGGCGACGGCGGGCAAGATCTGCGTCGCCGAAGTCGAGGAGATCGTGCCGGTGGGCAGCCTCGATCCCGACCACATCCATGTGCCGAGCATCTATGTGAAGCGGCTCGTGCTCGGCGCGCCCTATGACAAGAGGATCGAGTTCCGCACCGTACGGCAGAGGGAGACGGCATAATGGCCTGGGACCGCAACCAGATGGCGGCGCGCGCCGCCCGCGAACTGCAGGACGGCTTCTACGTCAATCTCGGCATCGGCATTCCGACGCTGGTGGCGAACAACATCCCCGAAGGGATGACCGTCACGCTGCAGTCCGAGAATGGCATGCTCGGCATCGGCCCCTTCCCTTATGAGGGCGAGGAGGATGCCGACCTGATCAACGCGGGCAAGCAGACGATCAGCGAACTGCCGTCATCGAGCTATTTCTCCTCGTCCGACAGCTTCGCGATGATCCGGGGCGGGCATATCGACCTGACCGTGCTCGGCGCGATGGAGGTGTCCGAGCAGGGTGACATCGCCAACTGGATGATCCCCGGCAAGATGGTGAAGGGCATGGGCGGTGCGATGGATCTCGTCGCCGGGGTCAAGAAGATCATCGTCGTGATGGAGCATTGCGCCAAGGATGGCAGCCCGAAATTCATTCCGGCCTGCACCCTGCCGCTCACCGGCAAGAACGTCGTCGACATGATCGTCACCGACCTTGCCGTGTTTCAGCGTCCCGACCACCAGTCGCCCTTCCGCCTGGTCGAGACCGCACCGGGCGTGACGGCCGAGGAGATCGCGGCGAAGACGACCGCGCACTACATCGTCTGACGCCCGCAAGGCTTGTTATGAAGGCCGGCCGCCGCAGGGCGCGCCGGCCTTCTGCTTTTGGGGAGGGTCAGGCCGTCAGGTTTCGCGCGGCAGATCGATCTCGCCGGGTTCGAGCGATCCGATCAGGTGGATGAAGGATTTGACCGCGATCTTTTCCAGCGCCGGCATCCGCGCTTCGAATGGCTTTTCGTAGCCGGCGAAGATTGTCAGCCCTTCCATCGAGGCTGAAATGAACAGCGCGACCAGCTTGCGTTCCTCGACCGGCAGGCGGGGGTTGATCTCCGCGATCAGCTCGTTGATCGCGACGCGGGCACGCTCGTACAGTTCGTGGACGCGCTCCTGCACGAACGGGTCGTGGTTCGACATCGCCCAGAGCTCGGGAAAGACCCGCGTCGTCTTCTTGCTGCGGATGTCCTCGAGCACCAACGTGACGAGCCGCTCCAACCGCCGTTCGGCATCGGCGGCCGGATCATGGACGATGACGTCGAACGCCTGTTCGTAGCTGCTGATGATCGCGTTGAGCAGCTCGCGCAGCAATTCGTCCTTGGACGGAAAATAATAAGCGAGATTGCCCGCCTTCATTCCGCAGGCCGCCGCGATCCGTCGCAGGGTCAACGCCTTCGACCCCTCTTCGACGAGAATCTCCAGCGCGGCGTGAAGGATCTGCTCGAACCCCTCCTGGCCGCGCGCATAGCCCCCCTCCCGCGGTGTGATTCGCAAATCGGGAACGATGAAATCGGTCAAGTCGGGGTCCTCAAGACTATGATCCAAACGCCCTAATCCCGGCCATCCCAGACAACAAGCCCGACCATATTTTTGTCGCTTGACATATTTTGGACGTATGACAAACTTTCTCCCGTCACGCCGAAAGGGCGGACACAGGGAGGCGGGCATTCGATGACTCGAAATTCCATGGTGGCGGCGCTTGTGCTGTCGTTGACGAGCGGAGCGGCAATGGGGGCCAGCCCCTATCCCAATCCGCTGCCGGTCGAGCCGATCCCGAACGTGCTCGAACTGACCGCGAAATATCCGGCCAGCTGGATCTATGTGCAGGACCTGCACTTCAACAGCATCCTCGATGGCCGCGCTGCGATCGTCGACGTCGCGGCCGAGCATAGCGCGGTCAAGGGCCAGATCCCGGTAGCCCAGTTCGGCACGCTGCTGCCCTCGACCACCCGACCCGACATCTATGTCGCCGAGACATTCCATGCGCGACTGACCCGTGGCGAGCGCACCGACGTCATCACCATCTGGGACAAGGCAACGCTGAAGCCCAAGGGCGAGATCGCCCTGCCAGGCGGCAAGCGCGGCCAGTTCGTGACGCTGCGCAACGCCTTCCAGCTGACCAATGGCGAGAAATGGGCGCTGCTGTTCAACTTCACGCCGGCCTCGTCGGTGTCGGTGATCGACCTCGACAGCCGCACCATCCTCAACGAGATCGATCTGCCCGGCTGCTCGCTCGTCTATCCCACCGGCGAGCGCGGCTTCACCTCGCTCTGCGCCGATGGAACGATGACGAGCATCGCACTGGACGCGGCGGGCAAGGTCGCGTCGAGCGCGACAAGCAAGGCTATCAACGACATCGACCATGATGCGATGTTCATGACCCCGACGATGGTAGGACGCACCGCCTGGTTCGCCACCTTTACCGGCAATCTCCACGGCATCGACTTTAGTGGCGACGTGGCCCGCGACCTTGGCACGTTCGCGATGCCGAAGGAAAAGACGGCTGAAGGCGAATGGCGTCCGGGCGGCTGGCAGGTGATCAGCAGCGATCCCGCCGGACGCGTCTATGTCCTGATGAATCCGGCGGGCCGGGAAGGCAGCCACAAGGACGGCGGCAGCGAAGTCTGGGTCGTCGACCCCGCCAAGCGGCAGCGCGTCGCCCGGGTGCCGCTCGCCAATCCGGCCATCTCGATCGAGGTCACCGCCCAGTCGGCTCCACTGCTCGTCGCCTCGCGCGCCGATGGCTCGCTCGACGTCTATGATGCCGCCAGCGGCAAGCTCCAGCGGAGCATCGCGCAGGTCGTTCACGACCCGATGACCATGACGGCGGCACGGTGATCGCGATGGGCGAGATCCTCCCTTATTTCCTCGCCACCGTGCTGGTCTCGGCAGCGATCCACAAGCTGATCGCGCGCGACCGGCTGGCGGCGGCGGCGGTCCGCATGACGGGTCTTCCCGCCGCCCTGGGTCAGCCTCTGTCGCTTTCGGCCGCCGCGATCGAAGCGGGTGCCGCCGTCGCCCTGCCCCTCCCGGCCGGCCGCCCTGCGGGCTGCGCGTTGGCCATGCTGCTCTGGGCCGCCTACGCGCTGCTGCTGTGGCGCGCGCGCCAGCGCGGGGAAGGTTTCGACTGCGGCTGCAGCCTCAGCGGACCGTCGCGGTCGACCGAAGCCTATCCCGCGATGCGCGCCGCCGCTCTGGCCGCGCTCGCTGCGATCGCGGCGCTGCTTCCTGTGGGAAGCCCGAATATCCTCTCCATTTTCGGCGCCTTAACCTTCTTCGCGCTGTATCTCGCCGCGGGCGAAATCGCCTCGGCATCCTCCTCGGCAAGGAGACTCGCACGATGACCGGCTTCGTACTCGCTTCGCAGATCATGTTGTGGATTGCCGTCGGCGTGCTGGGCATCCTTGTGATGGCCCTCGCCCGGCAGGTCGGCGTCCTGCACGAACGGATCGCCCCGGCAGGCGCGCTGACGTTGCACCAGAAGGTCGCGGTCGGCGACAAGGGGCCGGAAATGACCGTGATCGCCCTCGACGGACAGGATGTCCGCATCGGCGGCAAGCGCGACGGGCGCAGCCAGCTGCTCTTCTTCCTCTCCCCCGACTGCCCGATCTGCAAGACCTTGCTGCCGGTGCTGCGCTCCGCCGCCCGCGCGGAGGCGGGCTGGGTCGACACGGTGCTCGCTAGCGACGGCGACGAGGCCGCGCATCGCCGACTGGTCATGAAGGAAGGTCTGGCCGGCATGCCCTATGTCCTTTCGGAAACCCTCGGCCGGTCGCTGGGCGTGTCGAAGCTGCCCTATGCCGTGCTGCTCGACGAGCAAGGCCGCATCGCATCGCTCGGGCTGATCAACAACCGCGAACATCTCGAAAGCCTGTTCGAGGCGAAGGAACGCGGGGTCGCTTCGATCCAGCATTATCTGGCCGGCGCCTGAACGGCATCACGAGCAAAAGGGGGCTGCTCCCATGTCCAACATCGATCGTTTCGCCGAACGGGCCGTGCGCATGGTCGCCAGCCGCACCTCGCGCCGGAGCCTGCTGACGCTGATCGGCGGCGCCATCACCGGCGCGGCGGTGATCCCCGTCCTGCCCGTCTCGCGCGCTGTCGCCTCGACGCATGGCGGCGGCAAGAGCGGCCTTCCACCGCAGACCAGCGGCAACCCGCAGGATCCCGGCGACCAGACCCAGTGCGATTACTGGCGCTATTGCGCGATCGACGGCTTCCTCTGCTCTTGCTGCGGCGGTACCGCCAATGCCTGCCCGCCCGGAACGGAGATGTCGCCGATCACCTGGATCGGCACCTGCCTCAACCCTGCCGATGGCCGCTCCTACATCATCAGCTACAATGATTGCTGCGGCAAATCCTCGTGCGGGCGTTGCCTCTGCAACCGCAACGAGAGCGACCGGCCGATGGTCCGGCCGCAGGCGAACAACGACATCAACTGGTGCCTCGGGACGGAGAGCGGCTCGATCTACAACTGCTCGACCGCCGTCATCCTGGGCACCGCGCTGGAGAGCCAGTGATGCGGCGCTGGTCGCTCGTCCTCCCGCTCGCGGTCCTGCTCGCGGCGGTGCCGGCCCAATCCGCCCCTGACGGCGCCAAAATCTACCAGCGCTGCGCCGCCTGCCATCTGGCGACCGGCAAGGGCGTGCCGGGTGCTTTCCCGCCCCTCCAGTCCGACGTGCGGACGCTGGCCGGCATGGCGGATGGCCGCCGCTATCTGATCCTCGCGGTTACGCGCGGGCTCGCAGGCCCGCTCACCGTCGAGGGCAAGACCTATCGCGGCATGATGCCCGCGCAGGGCGGTCTCGACGACGAGTCCATCGCGGCGGTCCTCACCCATGTGACGGGCACGATCGCAGGCGGCGGCAGTGGCGTCAAAGCCTTCACCACCGCCGAGGTGAAGGCAGCGCGCGAAAGCGGGGCCACCCTCGATGCCGCAGCCGTTGCCCGGCTGCAACCGAAGCTCCCGGCCAAATGAGGTTGACGGCGGCACTTGCGATCCTCGCGATCGGAACGGCCGCCGCAGCGGCTGCGACGAATAGCGCCATGCCGGGGGTTCCCGATCCCCGGCGGGCGCACATCAACTGGATCGTGAAATGCCAGGGATGCCACCGCCCCGACGGCGGCGGCACCCCCACCTCGACGCCGCCGCTCGCCGGCCAGGTGTCGCGCCTGCTCGCCGTGCCCGGCGGGCGGGAATTTCTCGGCCGGGTGCCGGGGGTGGCGACGACGACGCTTCCCGACGACCAGCTGGCAGAACTCCTGAACTGGACGCTGATCCGCTTCGACCCGGATCACGTCCCGGCAGGTTTCCAGCCCTACACACGGGAGGAGATCCGAAAGCTGCGGGAAAAGCCGCTGCGGATCGAACGGGCTGCCCTGCGCGCCGACCTCGTCGCCCGGCTGGCGGCGAGCGAGCGCGCCCATGACGCAACAAGACACGAAGGGGAAAAATGATGACGATCTCGGCACGCGTGCACAGGACATCTCGCATCGCAGCTATGCTGCTCGCCGGCCTGTCAAGCCAGGCGCTGATGGCGCAGGCGGCGACGGACGACGCAGTCGACGAGAGCATGGAGATCGTCGTTACCGCGCAGAAGCGCAGCGAGCGCCTGCAGGACGTGCCCATTTCGGTGTCGGCGATCGGCGGCGATGCCGTGCGCAAGCAGCGCCTGACCAGCGCCGACGACCTCGTCAGCAAGGTTGCCAATCTCCAGCTGACCTCGACCGTCGGCGACGGCACCCCGATCTTCGCGCTGCGCGGCGTGTCGATGTCCGACTACAGCCTCAACCAGTCAGGCCCGGTCGCGACCTATTATGACGAGGTCTACAAGGGCAATTTCGCCTTTCTCGGCGTCGCGCTCTACGATCTCGAGCGGGTCGAGGTGCTGCGCGGACCGCAGGGTACGCTCTACGGCAAGAACACCACCGGCGGCGCGGTCAACCTGATTAGCCACAAGCCCGACCTCGGCAAGGTCGAGGGCTATCTGAATCTGGGCTACGGCAATTATAATCGCCACGAAGCCAATGGCGCGATCAACCTGCCGCTGGGCGAGACGGTAGCCGCGCGCGTCGCCTTCACCGCCGCGCGGGCTGAAGGCTGGTTCCGCAACCAGCTTCCCGGCCAGCCCGACCTCAACGGCACCCGCGAATATGCGGTGCGCGGGTCGCTGCTGTGGGAGCCGAAGGATGGCACCTCCTTCCTGCTCCGCGCCTCGACCAGCTATCAGAACCCCCGCAATTACGGCATTTTCGCCGCGCCCGGCCCCGATGGCGTCGGCGTCGGCCTCTATGAATCGCTCGGCCAGGGCAGCAGCTATTTCCGCACCGGGATCGGCCGTCGCCAGATCGAGTCCAACTATACGCCGCGCCGGCGCGCGCGCGCCTATGCGGTGGCGCTGACATCGACCTTCGACACCGGCAACGATCTGTCGATCGTGTCGGTGTCGTCCTGGGACAAGGGGCGGCTGAACTTCGGCGAGGATACCGACGGGGCGCCCAACAAGACGCTCGAGATTTTCTACGGCGACCGCGCGAGCCAGCTGTCGCAGGACCTGCGCCTTGCGAGCAGCTGGGGCGGCCCGTTCGAGTTCATCCTCGGCGCTTACTATAACCGCGAAAAGGTGTTCAACACGACCGACTTCGGCATCTTCAAGGATGCCGACATCGACGGCAACGGAACGGTGGACGCCGCCGACTGCGCCGCCGGGCTTCCGGCCGCCTGCAGCGTGGTCAACAGCTTCGACCAGCTCAAGCACAGCTATGCGCTCTATACCGACATGCATTATGATTTCGGGGGCGGTTTCACGCTGCGCGGCGGCCTGCGTTACACCCGCGACGACGGCAAGCAGAAGGGCCTGCGCTCGGATGCGCTGGGCGTCGACGGATCGCTGATCGCGACGCTGATCCCGCCGACGACGCTCAGCTTCAAGAATAACAATATCTCGGGCAAGATCGGCATCGACTACAGGATCGACCGCGACCGGATGCTCTATGCGAGCTACAGCCGCGGCTATCGCGCGCCGAGCTTCAACGCCCAGGCCTTCTTCGACCCGTCCGAAGCATCGGTCGCCAAGCCCGAGACGATCGACGCCTTCGAGGGCGGCGCCAAGCTGCAGCTGGCCGAGCGCCGCATCACCCTGAACATTGCCGGCTTCTATTATCTCTACAAGAACCAGCAATTCATCAACGTCAGCCCGCAAACCGCCGCGCAGACGCTGGTGAATGTCGACAAGTCACGCATCTTCGGCGGCGAGGTCGAGTTCAACGCCCGCGCGAGCGAGTTTCTGTCCGTGCGCGCCAGCCTCGGCCTGCTCAACGCCAAGATCAAGAAGGGCATATTGAGCGGCGTCGACGTGAAGGGCAACCGCCTGTCCAACGCACCCTCGGTCAGCGCCAATGCCGGCCTCGACATCACGCTGATGGACGAGGATGCCGGCAAGCTGAGCCTGCATCCCGACATCAGCTATGTGTCGAGCCAATATTTCGAGGTGTTCAACGTGCCCAGGCTACGCCAGTCGGGCTATGCCCTGTTCGGCGGGCATATCGACTTCGAGCGGGGCCCCTTCTCCGCCTCGATCTGGGGCAAGAACCTGACCAACAAGTTCTTCCTCACGTCACGCGTCGATCTCACCGGGGGCTTCGGCTTCGATTACAACCATGTCGGCGCACCGCGAACCTATGGCGTGACCGTCGGCTATAAATTCTGACAGGATGACGGGCCGCGACCACAAGGATCGCGGCCCATGAGGAGAGGATCATGACCGACTATAAGCTGTTGATCGACGGCCGTCTGGTAGACGGCGCGATGACCATGGATGTCGTCAACCCGGCGACCGAGGAGGTGCTCGCGACCTGCCCGCGCGGGTCGGAGGATCAGCTGAACGACGCCGTCGCCGCCGCGAAGCGCGCCTTCCCCGCCTGGGCCGCCAGGCCGATCGAGGAGCGCCGCGCGACCATCCTGAAGCTGGCCGATGCGATCGAGGCCGAGGCCGAAGCCTTCGCCCGCCTGCTGACCCAGGAACAGGGCAAGCCGCTGCCGGAAGCCACCGCCGAGATCGCCTATACCCAGGCCTTCATCCGGCAGCTGGCGAGCCACGAGCTGCCCGTGCGGGTGCTCGAGGACAATGACCGCCACCGGGTCGAGCAGCGTCGGCGCCCGCTGGGCGTGGTCGGTGCGATCATCCCGTGGAACTTCCCGGTCCTGATCGTCGCCTTCAAGCTGCCGCTCGCGCTGCTTGCCGGCAATACGATGGTGGTCAAGCCGGCGCCGACGACCCCGCTGACGACGCTGAAGATGGGCGCTCTGATGGCCGACATCTTCCCGGCCGGCGTGGTCAACATCGTCACCGATGCCAATGATCTGGGTGGCAAGCTGACCGCGCATCCCGACATCGCCAAGATCAGCTTCACCGGATCGACCGAAACCGGTCGCAAGGTGATGGCCAGCGCCGCCGCCTCGATCAAGCGGCTCACCCTCGAACTGGGCGGCAACGATGCGGCGATCGTCATGCCCGATGCCGATCCGGCCAAGGTCGCACCCGGCATTTTCGGCGGCGCCTTCCTCAACGCGGGGCAGGTCTGTCTGGCGATCAAGCGCGTCTATGCGCATTCGGACATCTATGACGCGCTGTGCGTCGAGCTCGCCCGTCTGGCCGAGGAGGCAATCGTCGACGACGGGCTGAAGCAGGGCGTCCAGATCGGACCGCTGCAAAATGCTGCGCAATATGAAAAGGTGAAGGGCTTCCTGGAGGACGCAAAGGCGAACGGGACGATCGTCGCCGGCGGCATCGTCGAGGACCGCCCCGGCTATTTCGTTCGCCCGACGATCGTTCGCGACATCGCAGACGGCACCCGTATCGTCGACGAGGAACAGTTCGGCCCGATCCTGCCGGTGATCCGCTTCGACGACCCCGAAGATGCGCTGGCGCGCGCCAATGCGTCGGCGATGGGCCTGGGCGGTTCGGTCTGGGGCAGCGACCGCGAAAAGCTGCGCGACATGGCGAGCCGCATGGAAAGCGGCACGACCTGGATCAACCAGCATCTCGACTTCGGCCCGACCATTCCCTTCGGCGGCGCGAAGCAGTCGGGCCTCGGCGTCGAGTTCGCCGAGGAAGGGCTCCACGAGTTCACCCAGTTGCACATCATCAACGAAGCCAAATGACGATGCTCGACTTTCCCGACCGGCCGGACCTGTTCAACTTCACCCGCGACGTCATCGGTCGCTGGGCGGAGCGGCGCCCCGGCGATACGGCGATGCTGTGGGTGGATGCCGACGGTCGGGCGGTCGAGCGGAGTTTCGCCGATATCGCCACCGCAGCCGGACGCGCCGCAGCGGTGCTGTCGCAAGCCGGCGTGCGCCGGGGCGATACGGTGCTGATCCTGCTCAACCGCGAGCAGCAATGGTGGGAGCTGATGCTCGGCTGCATCGCCATCGGCGCCGTAGCTTCCCCCGGCACGACGCAGCTGATGGCGAAGGATATCGCCTATCGCCACCAGGCAGCCGAGGCGACCTGCGTCGCGGCGACGGGCGACATGGCGGAGCGTGTCGACAAGGCGCTGGGCCATGCCGACATCGTCCGGCTCCATATCGGCGGGCCACGTCCGGACTGGCTCGACTATGACGCGCTGCGCGATACCGCCGAGCCGCTGCCCCCGCTCGCCGACACCGGCTTCGACGAGGATGCGCTCTGCTATTTCACCAGCGGGACGACCGGCCAGCCGAAGATGACGATCCACACGCATGGCTATATGCTCGCGCACCGGATCACCGGCAGCTACTGGCTCGATCTCAAGCCCGGCGATCTGCACTGGAACCTGTCCGACACCGGGTGGGCGAAGGCCGCCTGGAGCAGCCTGTTCGCGCCCTGGCTGATGGGCGCCACGATCTTCGTCCACCACAACGCCGCCTTCGATCCCGCCGCGACGATGGACCTGCTCGAACGGATGCCGGTGACGACGCTCTGCGCGCCGCCGACCGCCTATCGCATGTTCGTGCGCGGCGACATCGCCGGACGGACCTTCCCGTCGCTGCGCCACTGCGTCAGCGCGGGCGAGCCGTTGAACCCGGAGGTGATCGACCTGTGGAAGGCGGCGACCGGCCTCGATATCCATGATGGCTATGGCCAGACCGAGACCGTCCTGCTGTGCGCCAATCGGCCCGGCGCGGCGCGGCAGGGATCGATGGGCCGCCCCGCCCCGGCCTTCGACCTGGCTGTGATCGACGGCGAAGGGCAGCGTATGGCCCCCGGCGAGGAAGGCGACGTCGCGCTGCGGATCGCCGAGGCTCTGCCGCCGGGCCTGTTCGCGCGCTACCGCGACGATCCGCAACGCACCGCCGACACGCGCCGGCACGGCTGGTACCTGACCGGCGACCGCGCCATCGTCGACGAAGATGGTTTCTTCTGGTTCGTCGGCCGCTCGGACGACGTGATCCTCTCCTCGGGCTATCGCATCGGCCCGTTCGAGGTGGAAAGCGCGCTGTTCGAGCATCCGGCCGTCGCCGAGAGCGCGGTGGTGTCGAGTCCCGATCCGACGCGCGGCGAGGTGGTGAAGGCCTTTGTCATTCTCGCACCCGGCCACGAACCCTCCGATACGCTGGTGAAGACCTTGCAGGACCATGTGAAGGCGACGACCGCTCCCTATAAATATCCGCGCAAGATCGAGTTCGTGACGAGCCTGCCCAAGACCGTCAGCGGCAAGATCCGTCGCAAGGAACTGCGCGACCAGGAATGGCAGCGGGGGGCCGCGTGATGCTGTCGCAGGTTCGCGGCGGCGATACGCCTCCGCTGCTGGATATCACGATCGGCGAGCTTCTGGCGGAGACGGCCGCGCGACAACCGGATGCGCCCGCCCTGATCGTGCGCCACCAGAATGTCCGCCTGACCTATGCCGAGTTGCTGGCAAGGGTCGACGCCCTCGCACGCGGGCTGATCGGGGCCGGGCTGCGACCGGGTGAGCGGATCGGCATCTGGTCGCCCAATTGCGTCGAGTGGGTGCTGGTCCAGTTCGCCGCGGCGCGCGCGGGGCTGGTGCTGGTGAACATAAACCCGGCCTATCGCGCGATCGAGATGCAGCGGGCGGCCGCAATGGTCGGCTGCGCCGCTCTGGTGATCGCGCCGCGCTTCAAGTCGAGCGACTATGTCGCAATGCTCGCCGAAGTCCGCGCGGACCTGCCCGACCTGAGGCTGGTGTTGTCGATCGGCGAGGGCGAGCATCAGGGCTGCAGGCTGCTGGACACGCTGCCCAGCGATCCGGCAACGCCGCTCCCCGGCGATGTGAAGCCGCGGGATGCGACCAACATCCAGTTCACCAGCGGCACCACCGGCCTGCCCAAGGGGGCAACGCTGTCGCACCGGAACATCGTCAATAACGGCTATATGGTCGGGCGGCGGATCGGGCTGTCCCCGGCCGACATCGTCTGCATACCGGTGCCGCTCTATCATTGCTTCGGCATGGTGATGGGCAATCTCGCCTGCGTCGCCCATGGCGCGACCATGTGCCTGCCAGGCGACGCCTTCGACCCGGCGACCGCGCTGGCGGCGGTGGCGGAGGAGCGCTGCACCGCGCTCTACGGCGTGCCGACGATGTTCGTCGCGATGCTCGAACATCCGGGCTTCGCCGGCTTCGACCTTCGCTCGCTGCGCACCGGCATCATGGCGGGCTCGCTCTGCCCGACCGCGATCATGCAGGCGGTGCTCGACCGGATGCACATGCGCGAGGTGACGATCGCCTATGGCATGACCGAGACGAGTCCGGTCAGCTTCCAGTCGGCGATGGACGATCCGCTAGAACTGCGCGTCTCGACGGTCGGACAGGTCCAGCCGCATCTGGAGGCGAAGGTCGTCGATCTCGATGGCAAGACGGTTGCCGTCGGCGAGCCCGGCGAACTGTGCACGCGCGGCTATTCGGTGATGCTCGGCTATTGGGACGATCCGGAGAAGACCGCGCAGGTGATCGACGCCGAGGGCTGGATGCATACCGGCGACCTCGCGACGATCGACGAGCAGGGCTATTGTCGCATCGTCGGGCGGATCAAGGACATGATCATCCGGGGCGGCGAGAATATCTATCCGCGCGAGATCGAGGAGCATCTGCTGACCCATCCCGACGTGGTCGACGCCCAGGTCTTCGGCGTGCCCGACGACCGCTTCGGCGAAGAGGTCTGCGCCTGGGTGATCGCGCGCAGCACGACGCTCAGCGAAGGCGCGGTGATCGAACATTGCCGGGGCAGGATCGCCCATTACAAGGTGCCGCGCCACGTCCGGCTGGTCCCAGCCTTCCCGCTGACGGTCACCGGCAAGGTCCAGAAGTTCATGATGCGCGAGGCGATGGCGGCGGAGCTTGCGCCGAGCGACTGAACCGCGATCGGGGGCTTGACCGGGACGGGTGCGGCGGGCCACCCATGTGACATGATCACACCCGCCCGCCTCGCCCGCAACCTTGCGCTCGCTCCGCTCGCCCTCGCCATCGCGACCACGCTCTCCGCCGCCCAGCCGGCGCCACCGCCGACCGACACGATGGCGAACGAGCAGGTCGCCGAATATGACTGGGTCCGCCCCGAGGCCGACTATGTCCGCCGGGTCGAGATGGTGCCGATGCGCGACGGCAAGAAGCTGTTCACGGTGATCATCCACCGCAAGGGCGTTACCGACGCACCGATCCTGCTCAGCCGCACGCCCTATAATGCGAACAAGATGACGTCGCGCAATCGCAGCCAGCGGATCGAGGAAATCCTGCCCGTCGCCGATGCCGAGTTCGTCAATGACGGCTATATTCGCGTCTATCAGGACGTCCGCGGCCTCGACGGCTCGGAGGGCGATTATGTCATGAACCGCCCCTTGCGCGGACCGCTCAACGCCACCGACGTCGACCATGCGACCGATGCCTATGACACGGTCGACTGGCTGGTGAAGAATGTGAAGGAGAGCAACGGCAAGGTCGGGATCACCGGCTCTTCCTATCTCGGCTTCACCTCGCTGATGGCGCTGATCGATCCGCATCCCGCGCTCAAGGCGGCGGTGCCGCAGAGCCCGATGGTCGATGGCTGGATCGGCGACGACTGGTTCCACAACGGCGCCTTCCGCACCTTCGGCTTCGACTATGATCTCGGCCAGACCGTCAAGAAGGGCGGCGGCGCGGTGCCGAAGGGGACGGGCGACGAATATGCGGCCTATCTCGAGGCGGGCTCGGCCATGGCCTATGCGCGCCGTTACGGACTGCTCGACCTGCCGGTGGTGCGCAAGGTGCTCGAACATCCGAGCTACGACGCCTGGTGGCAGGGCCAGGCGGTCGACAAGCTGCTCGGCGAACGCAAGCTGACCGTGCCCACCATGCTCGTCGTCGGGCAGTGGGACCAGGAAGACAGCTATGGCGCGCCCGCCGTCTACCAGGCGCTGGCCAAGCAGTCGCCCGCCGACGGGATGCTCAGCCTCGTCATCGGTCCCTGGCGCCACTCGCAGGTCAATTATGAGGCGCGCGAGCTCGGCCCGCTCAAATGGGAAGGCGACACCGGGCTGCAATTCCGCACGCGCTGGATGAAGCCCTTCCTCGACTGTCACCTGAAGAGCGTGGCCCCGAAATGCGACACCCCGCCCGTGCTCACCTATGCCACCGGCGCCAATCGCTGGGAGGTCTCGCCGAAATGGCCGGCGGGCACTTACAAGCCGCTCTATCTGAGCAAGGATTTCGGCCTGTCCTGGAGCAAGCCGCAGGCTGGCAGCGACAGCTATGTCTCCGATCCCGCCAAGCCGGTGCCGATGCTGCCCCGCCCGGTCCACATGCAGGGCGAGGAATGGAAGACCTGGCTCGTCCGTGATCAGCGCTTCGTCGACGGCCGGCCCGACGTGCTCAGCTATTCGACCGGCGTGCTCGACAAGGCGGTCCACATCAAGGGCGCCCCCAAGGTCGACCTGCGCGCCGCGACGAGCGGGCGAGACGGCGACTTCGTGGTCAAGCTGATCGACGTCTATCCGGACGAGAACTCCGCCAATCCGACGATGGCCGGCTATCAGCTGGCGCTCGGTATCGAGATTTTCCGGGGCCGCTATGTCAGCGGCTTCGCAACGCCCGCGCCGCTCAAGCCCGGCAAGACCTATGCGTTCGCCTGGGAGCTGCCCAATGTGGACCATGTCTTCCTGCCGGGGCACCGGATCATGGTGCAGGTCCAGTCGAGCCTCTTCCCGCTCTACGACCGCAATCCGCAAAGCTGGGTGGACTCGATCATGGACGCGAAGCCGGCCGACTATGTGAAGGCGACGCAGACGATCCGCTGGGGCGGCGATGCCGCCAGCGCGGTGTGGCTGCCGGTGGCAGGCGACTGACGCCGCCTGCCTTCATCAGCAGGCACATGACATGCTGAGCCTCGGCCCGCTGGCGATCGCCGGCGAACGCCTGGCCGCGCTGCTCGCGATCTGGGGCTTTCTGGCGGGCATGGGCATGATCGCCCGGCGATGGGCGCTGCCACAGCCGGCTCGGATCGGCTGGCTCGCGACCGCGATCGGACTGGCCATGGCGCGGGCGGGCTTCATTGCGGCCCATGCCCGGATCTATGCCGACGATCCGCTGTCGGCTCTCGCCCTGTGGCAGGGCGGATTCCTGCTTTGGCCCGGCATCGCCGGGGCGGCCCTCGTCCTTGTCATGGCGCTGCGTCCGTGGCGCGCACTGCTGGCCGGTCTTGCCCTGCTCGGCCTCTGCGTGGCCAGCGCCCTGTCCGTACAGGCGTGGCTCCGCCCTGCCCCCTTCGCCCTGCCGCGCGGGATTATGCTGCGCAGCATCGCGGGCGATGCCGTCCCGCTCGACACTTATCGCGGTCGTCCGCTCGTGCTCAATCTCTGGGCGACATGGTGCGGTCCCTGCCGCCGCGAACTGCCGATGCTGATCCGCGCTGCTGCTGCTTCGGACGTGCCAGTCCGTCTTGTCGATGCCGGCGAGAGCGCGGCGACCGTGCGATCCTTCCTACAGCGCGAAGGGCTCGTCAGCGATGCGGTACTGCTCGACGAGACCCAGGCGCTGATGCGCGCGGCGAACAGCGACGTTCTGCCGACGACGCTTTTCATCGATGCATCGGGGTGGGTAAGGCGCGTCGAACAGGGCGAGATTTCTCGCGCCGCGCTGACCGACGGCATCGCCCTGATCGAGGAGTGACAATGACAGTCTCACGGGCCCGCTGGGCCGCGATCGCCGCCCTTCTCCTGGGTTTGGCCGGCAGCGCCCAGAGCCAGCAGCCGCGCATCGCAGGGCAGGATCAGGTCGCCAGCGACATGGCGCGCCGGGTCCGGCAGGCGATCCGGACCGACCCAGTCGCGCCCGCCGTCGCGCCTAAAGGGGCCGACGTCACCATCGTCCTCTTTTCCGACTATAATTGTCCCTATTGTCGCAAGGTGCATCCGGCGCTGCAGGCGCTCCTGCGGGAAGACCCCAAGGTCCGGCTGCTCTATCGCGACTGGCCGATCTTCGGCGGCGCCTCGACCGAGGCCGCCCGTGCGGCGATCGCCGCCGAGTTCCAGGGGCGCCATGCCGCCTTCAACGATGCGCTGATGGCGAGCCAGGGCAAGCTCGACAGCGCCGGCATCCGCGCCGCCGCCAATCGCGCGGGTGTCGATTGGGCAAGGCTGCAAAAGGATATGACGGCACGCCGCCAGGATATCGACGCGGCGCTCGGCCGCTCGGACCGCTATGCCCGGATGCTGCGCCTCAGCGGAACGCCCGGCCTGCTGATCGGTCCCTATCTTCTGCCCGGCGCGGTCGGGGTCGCCGAACTGCGCAAAGTGGTCGCGGCTGTGCGTGCCAGGCCGGAAGACTGACGAAGCCCCAGGCCGAACCTCGGAGCCTCCTCTTCTCCTGGTATTTACCGCAACGCAAAAAACCCGCGCCCTCGCACTGGGGTGACGCCGATCCGGTGGCGTCACTGGTCCAAACAGTGCGAGTGCAAAGATGGACCAGTTGCTCAAGGATTTCGTGGCCGACCGTTTCGACCGGGTGCATTCGGCCACCCCCTGTCTCGATTACCCCGCCTGGATTCAGATTCGCGACCAGTCGCGCCGCCCCTCGGCGACGCTCGGCTTGCGCGATGCGTCCAAAGGCCCCCTGTTCCTGGAAGCCTATCTCGACCAGCCGATCGAGGTGCTGGTCGCGGCAGCGCTCGATATGGACATCGACCGCACCGAGATCGTCGAGATCGGCTGCCTCGCCGCGACCCCTTCGCGCTCGCTGATCGAGCTCTGGTGCGAAACGGCTGAGACACTGCGCGAAACCCATCGGGTGGCGGTCGCCACGCTGACCCGTCCGCTCCGGTCGATGTTTGCCCGCGTCGGCATCCCGCTCGTCGAACTGCATGTGGCCGACCCCGGCCGTCTTGCCAATGCCGATAGCTGGGGACGCTATTACCAGCTCGATCCGGTGATTTGCTGCGGTGAGATCGCGCAGGGCGCCGCCCTGCTGGAGAGGTTCACCGCACGGAGCCGCGCACAATGAGCGCGCTGCTGCACGCCATTCTCGCCGCCGCAAGCGGGCGAGGCCGCAAGCTCGCGTTGAGCGACGGTGCCAACCATATCCGCTATGAGGAGCTTCGGCCCGCCATCGACGCCGTGGCCGAGATGATCGAAGACGAAGCCGGACCGGCAGGGCCTGTCGCGATCGAGCTGGGCAATGGCATCGACTGGGTCTTGGCCGATCTGGCGCTGCTCTCGCTTGGCCGCGCCTGCGTTCCCGTCCCCCCCTTCTTCACGCCGGCCCAACGGCAGGATGCATTGCGCGATGCCGGTGTCGTCGCCAGCGTGACGCCCAAGGGCATCGTCCAGTTCGACTACCAGCCGGCCCTGTTGCCCGAGGGCACGGCGAAGATCAGCTACACGTCCGGGTCGACCGGCAAGCCCAAGGGTATCTGCCTGTCCGCCAATGGAATGCTCGCCACGGCGCTGTCGGTGATCGATCGCGCCGGGAGCGACAAGGCCGGGCTGCACCTGCCGATGCTGCCGCTCGCCGTGCTGCTGGAGAATGTGGCGGGGCTTTATGCGACCCTGATCGCGGGCGGCACCTATATGGTACAATCCCTCGAGGAAATCGGCTTCGCCCGGATGTTCGACCCGGATGCTGCAGCGATGCTGGCGGCGATCGAACGGACCGGCGCGACGAGTCTGATCCTGGTTCCCGAACTGCTCGGACGGCTTCTGGCTGCATGCGAGAAGGTCAACCGGGTTCCGTCGACGCTGCGCCTCGTCGCCGTCGGCGGCGCCCATATTTCCCCCGACCTGCTGTCGCGCGCCGATCGGATCGGGCTGCCGCTGGTGCAGGGCTATGGCCTGACCGAATGCGGCTCGGTCGTTGCGATCGAAACGCCCGGCGATCTTGCCGGGCGCGGCAGCGTCGGCCGCCCGCTGAGCCATGTGCAGGTCACGATCGAGGATGACGGCGAGATCGTCGTCGATGGGAATGGCCATCTCGGTCTGGTCGGCCAGCCCCGGCCGCAGTCACCGATCAGGACCGGCGACATCGGCCGCTGGGACGCGCAGGGACGGCTCGTCATCGACGGTCGCAAGTCGAACCTGATCGTGACCGGCTTCGGGCGCAACGTCTCGCCAGAATGGGTCGAGACGCTGCTCAAGGAGCGTTCCGAGATCGCCCAGGCGATGGTCTATGGCGACGGCGAAGCAGCGCTTTCCGCGCTCATCGTTCCCTCTTCGCTTATGGCCGACGTCGCGCCCGCGATCGCCGCTGTCAACGCAGATCTCCCTGACTATGCGCGCCTCAGCGACTGGCGCTGCACCAAGCCCTTCCTGCCCGTCGACGGCACGCTGACCGCCAATGGCCGGTTGCGGCGCGGCGAGATACTGGCCCGCGAAGAGGCGTTCCGGCTGTTCGACCGGCTGGTGCTCCGCACCCTGCCCGCACGGGCAAGGCTGCTGCGCGTGCCACAGATCCGGGCGGGCCTTGCCGGCAATATCAGCCGTGCGACCTACTCCGCCTATCTGGCGCAGGCCTATCATCATGTCCGCCACACGGTCCCCCTGATGCAGGAAGCCCGCGCCCGGCTCGGCCATCGGCCAGCTCTGGTCGCGGCACTCGACGAGTATATCGAGGAGGAGACCGGTCACGAACACTGGATCCTGAACGACATCGCGGCCCTCGGCGAAGATCCGCAAAGGGCCGTTGCCCTGGGCCCGTCCCCCGCGACCAAGGCGATGGTGGACCATGCCTATCGGACGATCCGGGAAGGCAACCCGGCCAGCTTCTTCGGCATGGTCTATGTTCTCGAGAGCACCAGCATCGCGCTGGCGAGCCAGGGTGCGGACGCGCTGCGGACCAGTCTCAACCTGCCCAGCACCGCCTTCAGCTATCTGCAGTCCCACGGCGCGCTCGACCAGGACCATATGCGCTTCTTCCAGGGGCTGATGGACAGCATCGAGGACCCCGACGACGCAACGGCGATCATCGCCATGGCCGACCGGATCTTCGACCTGTTCGGCGCCCTCTTCGCAACCATACCGATGGAGTTCGAACATGAAGCAGCTTGATGGACAAACTATTGCCGTCACCGGCGCTGCAGGCGGCATCGGTTCGTTGCTGTGCCAGCGCCTGGCTCAGCGCGGCGCTCATGTCATAGGCATCGACCGCCTCCCCTCACCGGATGCGAACAGCGAAATCATCGCCGACATCAGCAGCTTCGAAGGCATCGGTGAACTCGGCGCCCGGCTTGACGACATCGCCCCTGACATGCTCGTGAACCTGGCCGGAATTCAGTACTTTGGTCCGCTTCAGGATCAGTCGCCACAGAATCTCTGGGCCGGCTATGTCATCAACCTGATCGCGCCGGCGATGCTCTCGCGAGCGGTCTTGCCGGGCATGAGGGCGCGCCGATACGGACGGATCGTCAACATCGGATCGGTGTTCGGATCCATCCCCTTCGCCCATTTCGTCAGCTATTCCAGCGCCAAGGCAGGACTTAAAGGCTTGAGCCAGGCGCTCCGGCGCGAGCTGGCGGGAAGTGGCGTGGAGGTTACGCATATAGCGCCCCGCGCGGTGCGGACGCCGCTCAACTCCGAACGGGTGATGGCGCTGGCGGAGATCACGAAGATGCACCTCGATGCACCCGCGGATGTTGCCTACCGGATCGCCCTCGCCATCGAAAAGGGCGAACGCGACGTGGTGATCGGCTTTCCGGAATCGGTCTTCGTCCGGCTGAACGCGCTGATGCCGACGATGATCGACAAGGCCCTCGCCGCCAACGACCGCAAGGCGGCGGCCATCTTTAACTGAGACTATGGAGACGATGATGAAGGCTCGTTACATCCTGGCTGCGCTCGCACTCGGCAGCGCCCTCGCTCCCGCTCATGCCGACGGCACCAGCGACCGCGCCATGGCGCTCGCGGGCGCCTGGGCCCAGGCGAAATACGGCACCCCCGCCGCAGCCCAGACCGACGCGATGGCCAGGCTCAAGGGGCAGGCCGACGCGCTGGTCGCGGCGTCCCCGAACCGCGCCGAACCGCTGATCTGGGATGGCATCATCACCTCGACCCTCGCCGGGCTGAAGGGCGGCATGGGCGGTCTGTCGCTGGCCAAGGAAGCCAAGAACCTGCTCGAGAAGGCCGAGAAGATCGATGGCAGCGCGCTCGGCGGCTCGGCCCATACCAGCCTCGGCGCACTCTATTATCAGGTCCCGGGCTGGCCGATCGGTTTCGGTAGCAGCGACAAGGCACGCGCCGAGTTGCTGGCGGGCCTGAAGGCCAATCCTCAAGGCATCGATTCCAATTATTTCTGGGGAGACTTCCTGTTCCACCAGGGGCAATATGCGGAAGCAGCCAAGGCCCTGAAAACCGCTCTGGCGGCGCCCGCCCGACCGGGCCGCGAAGTGGCCGATTCCGGCCGGCGGGGCGAGATACAGAAGCTGTTGGGTCAGGTGAACGCCAAGCTCAAGGCCTGATATGGGGAGACCGGCGGTCGACGACGAATCCGAACAGCTTTCCGGCCTGACGAGCGTCCTGGCCGCCAACCGTCCTCAACTCCTGCGGTTCTTCACGGCCCGAACCGGCGATGCCGGCGAGGCGGAGGATGTGGTGCAGGACATCTGGCTGCACATCTCCCGCGCAGAGTCGGGGCCGATCGCCAATCCGCTCGCCTATCTGCACCGGGTGGGCATGAACATCGTCCTCGACCGGGTGCGCGAGCGCCGGCGCAGGACCAAGCGCGAGAGCGACTGGATCGCGGTCGAACATGATGTCGACCCGGCCGGTCCCGGCGAGGTGACCGACCAGTCGCCCTCCCCGCTCGCTATATTGGAAGGTCGCGACCGACTCCGCCGGCTTGCCGAAGCGATAGGCCAATTGCCGCCTGGCGCGGCACGCGTGTTCAGGCGGCACAAGCTCGACGGCCTCAGCCATGGCGAAGTCGCCGCCGAACTGGGAATAAGCCGCAGTGCGGTCGAGAAGCATATCGCGGTGGCGCTGCGCCATCTGCGGGAGCTGATGGCATGAAAAGCCGGGGCCGGACTGGGGTGCAAGACATGCGGCGGCGTCTATCGTCCATGAGGGTGGATGCGGCGCAGGAGGAGCGCAATGGAAGATAGACAGAAGGAGGACGCGCAAATCCGCGACGAAGCTGCGGGATGGCATGTCGCGTCCGCATTCGACGAGATGGACTGGGTGGCCTTTGCCGAATGGCTGAACCGCGATCCGCGTCACCGCGACGCCTATGACGACGTCGCGCTGCTCGATCGGGAGATCGAAGCAGGCCGCGAAGCGATCGCGACGCTGATGCCGGCCAACGACATCGAGGAAGAACAACCCGTCGTCGCCAGGCCGAACCGTCGCCGCTGGTGGGCAGGCGGGGGCGTCGCCCTGGCCGCCTGCCTGGCGCTGATCGGAATGCCGCAATGGATGCCGGCTGGCCCGGGCACGTCAGCGTCGACCTATCGAACGGCCGAGGCCGGCCGAACCATCGCCTTGCCCGACGGAAGCAGCATCGCGCTTGGCGGCAAGACCGAACTCGCCCTGGCCGATGGCGGCACGTCGATCCGCATGCGCGAAGGCGTCGCGCATTTCGACATAAAGCACGACCCCAGCCGACAGATGGTCATCGACGCCGGATCGGTGCAGATCAGCGACATCGGGACGCAGTTCGATCTGGTCGTCGGGCCGAAGCACACGACCGTCGCCGTCGGCGAAGGACGGTTGAGCGTGACGCCGCGTAACGGCAGCCCTGTCGTACTCACCGCCGGTCACCGTCTTGACCTCGACGAGGCCAAGGGCGACGCCACCATCCGCCCGACATCGACGGAATCGGTCGGCAGCTGGCGCGAAGGCCGCCTCGTTTACGACAATTCGCCGCTGGCTCTGGTCGCGATCGATATCGGGCGCTATTCCGGGCAGAGAATATCGGTCGATCCGCAGATTGCCGATTTGCGCATGTCCGGGGTGCTCAACATCGGTGACGGGTCCAAGCTTGTTTCGCAGGTCACCGCATTGCTGCCGATCCGGGCCGACCGGCAGGGTGAGGGCGTTCGCCTGGTGGCTGCTCGCTGAGCTGTTCCTATGCGCCGCCCCCGTCCAGGCGGCGCCCGTCCAGTTGGACATACCTGCCAGCGATCTCGGCCAGGCCCTGCTCGCCTTTTCGCGCCAGACCGGAGAGTCGGTCGGGACGGCTGGTGCGCTGCCGCGCCACCATGTCCGCCGCATCAAGGGCGCCTTCGATCCGCAGGATGCGCTGATCCGCATGGTGCGGGGCAGCGGACTGCGCGTCGTCCGCGCCGGGACCGGGCTCTGGCGGCTGGAACCTGCGGCGCGATCGGCGCCGTCGATCGAGCGCCCCCTCGACCATGCGGCCGAGGAGATCGTCGTCACCGGCTCCAAGCGCGACGAGGCGCTCGGGACCATTCCGATAGCGGTCTCGATCGTACGGCCCAGCTTGCCCGATGGCTTGATCCCGGGGCGAGGTCTGCAGGAGCTGGCGGGTGATGCGGAAGGCGTCTTCGCGACCAATCTCGGGCCCGGCCGCGACCGGCTGTTCCTGCGCGGGGTCGCCGACAGCGCGTTCAACGGCCCGACCCAGTCGACGGTCAGCCTCTTCCTCGACGACGCACGTGTCAGCTATGCCACGCCCGATCCCGACCTGCGCCTGATCGACATCGATCATGTCGAGATTTTGCGCGGTCCCCAAGGCACCTTGTACGGCACCGGCGCGCTGGGCGGCATCGTCCGCATCGTCCCCCGCAAGCCCGACCTGGACCACTGGGGTGCGACAGCCGCCATCGAAGGCCGGATAACCGCGCATGGCGCCACCGGCGGCACCTTCGACGGCACCATCAATGCGCCGCTGGTCGAGGACAAACTCGGCCTCCGCCTCGTGGGCTATGCGGAACGCACCGGCGGCTGGATCGACGATGACGGCCGGTCGCGCAAGGACGTGAACGATTCCCGGCGCTATGGCGGCCGTGCGGCCCTTCGCTGGAAAGCCGCCGAGGACTGGATCGTCGACATCGGCGCGGTCGCACAATGGATCGATGCCGACGACAGCCAATATGCGACCCGGGGACTGCACCGATCGACGCGCCTGGCCGAACCGCACGACAATGACTTTCTGGCCGGCTCGGTGACGGTGCGCGGCGTGGTCGCCGATCTCGACATCCTCTCGGCGACCGCCTTCGTCAAACATGAGGTGGAGAGCCGCTATGACGCCAGCGCGGCGGCGGCCTCGGTCGGCTATGTCCCGCCGCTCGCCTATCTCGATGCCCGCGATGTCCGGCTGTTCAGCCAGGAATGGCGCCTGAGCGACCCGTCTCCCGCCCGCCCCTGGGTGCTCGGCGCGACGCTGCTGAGCGTGGAGAACAGCGCGCGCGGGACCTTTCTTCCCGGCAATGCTCCGGCCGAGCGGGTGACCTCGCTCCACAACG
The DNA here is from genome assembly GCF_049889055.1 of Rhizorhabdus antheiae. Classification (NCBI taxonomy): domain Bacteria; kingdom Pseudomonadati; phylum Pseudomonadota; class Alphaproteobacteria; order Sphingomonadales; family Rhizorhabdaceae; genus Rhizorhabdus; species Rhizorhabdus antheiae. Next base: position 887,080 of record NZ_JBLTWO010000001.1, read on the forward strand.
ACACGTTCGAGGCCGCCCTGTTCGGAGAGGCCAGCCAGCAGCTGGGCAATGCGTGGACCGCCACGCTCGGCGTCCGCGCCTTCCTGTCCAAGGTGAAGGACGAACTCGAAGGCGTGCGCGAAAGCGAGGCCAACCGCTTCGGCCTGACACCGTCCGCCGACCTGTCCTGGCACCCAGAGAACGGACGGACGGTCTGGCTCCGTTATGCCAAGGCGATCCGCCCCGGCGGACTCAACCCCGACGGCGCGCCCGGATTGAGCGGCTTCCGTTCGGACAAGCTGGAAAGCCTCGAACTGGGATGGCGCGCAAGGGTCGCGCCGCAGGTACAGATCCATGGCGCACTGTTCGGCCTGCGCTGGCGCAACGTGCAGAGCGACACGGTCGGAACCGACGGGCTGGTCCGCACGATCAACGCGGGCAGCGCGCGCAATTACGGGCTGGAGATGTCGCTCAGCTGGAAGCCGGGCCGCTTCCGGATCGATGGCAACGCCACGATGCAACATGCGCGGCTCAGCCGCCCCTCCGCCGCCGCCATGGCGATCGGCGACGATACGAGGCTGCCCGTGGTGCCCGACATAGCAGGACGGGTGCGCGTTGCGCATGAAAGCCGGCTGGGCGCGTTCGACCTGACCGGCTTTGTGGCGGCACGCTATACCGGCAGCGCCCGGCTGAGTTTCGACCCCGGCCTGGCGGCGCCGATGGGCGATTATTGGCAGGCCGACGCCGGGCTGACCCTCTCGCGCGACCGCACGACGGTTTCGTTGACGGTCACCAACATTCTGGACAGCCGCGGCAACAGCTTCGGCTTCGGCAACCCCTTCTCGCTGCGGCTCGCCCCGCAGGAGACGCCGCTGCGGCCCAGGACGATCGGCCTGCGGATCGAACGCCGGCTTTGAACACGCCCACCGGCTGAAGGGTCGGTGGAACGAGCGGCGAGGCTCTGCTATTTGCCGCGACGTCCATCGATTCGAAAGGAGGGCCATGATGATCGATTTGCACATGCCCTCGCGCTGCGGGCACATCGGGCACCGCTGACGCCGGCGGCTCCCCCACCGGACCGCCTTTCCTTTTCTGATATCGGAGCCGCGCCCTCAGGCGCGAACAGCATCATGGACGACAGTGACGACCTCTTCCCGCGCGCCAATGTGCTGCGCAACGTTCTCGGCTTCACCTTCCGGCACTGGATGCGCCGCCCGCTGATCGTGGCTGTGTGCACGCTGGCGATGATTGCCGGGACGATGACCGAGATCTTCGTGCCGATGCTCGCCGGTCGGCTGATCGACGCCGTGGGTGCGGGGGATCGCGCCGCTGCGATCCACGCCTTCGCGATCATGTCGGCGCTTGGGCTCGCCATGGTCCTGCTGCGCCATCTCGGCTGGTGGGCGATCATCCCGCTGACCCTCGGCATGATGCGCGACGTGGCGCAGGAAGCGTTCGCGCGCGTCCAGCGGCTGTCGACCGACTGGCACGCCAACAGCTTTGCCGGATCGACCGTGCGGCGGATCAGCCGGGGCATGTGGGCGCTCGACACGCTCAACGACGTGCTGCTCCTGTCGCTGCTGCCATCACTGACCGTGCTGGCGGGCACCGTCGTGCTGCTCGGCCTCGACTGGCCGCTGCTCGGGCTGGGCATGGCGCTCGGCGCCTTTGCCTATGTCGCGGTGACCTTCGGCCTCGCGACGCGCGTCCTCGCGCCGATCGCACGGCTGTCGAACCAGTGGGACACGAAGCTGGGCGGGGTGCTGTCCGACGCGATCGGCGCCAATGCCGTCGTCAAGGCGTTCGGCGGCGAGGCACGCGAGGATGCGCGGCTCGCCCGCACGGTCGACAAATGGCATCGCCGGACCTGGCGATCATGGGTCGCCTTCACCTGGGCCGGCAGCGGGCAGCTGGCGCTGCTCTGGCTGATCCGCCTGGGCGTCACGGGCGGGGCGCTGTGGCTGTGGCAGGCCGGCCTTGCGAGCGCAGGCGACGTTGCCTTCATCCTGACCAGCTATCTGCTCGTCCATGGCTATCTGCGCGACGTCGGTCAGCATGTGCACATGCTCCAGCGCTCGGTGAACGAGATGGAGGAGCTGGTACAATTGCATGCGGAGCCGCCCGCCGTCGTCGATGCACCCGACGCAAGGCCGCTCGAGGTCACGGCCGGCGCCATCCGCTTCGACGCGGTCCGCTTCCGCTATGCCGGCCAGACAGGCGCGCTCTACGACGGACTCGATGTGTCGATCGCGGCGGGCGAACGCGTCGGCCTGGTCGGCCCGTCGGGTTCGGGCAAGACCAGCTTCGTGAAGCTGATCCAGCGGCTCTACGACATCGAGAGCGGCGGGATTGCGATCGACGGTCAGGATATCGCCGACTTCACGCAGGAGTCGCTGCGTCGGCAGGTCGCGATCGTCCCGCAGGAGCCGGTGCTGTTCCACCGCTCGCTCGCCGAGAATATCGGCTATGGTCGCCCCGGCGCGACCCAGGCCGAAATCGAGGCGGCCGCCCGCCTCGCCAATGCGCATGGCTTCATCGAGCGGCTGCCGAAGGGCTATGCGACGCTGGTCGGCGAGCGCGGGGTCAAGCTGTCGGGCGGCGAACGCCAGCGGGTCGCGATCGCGCGCGCCTTTCTCGCGGATGCCCCGATCCTGATCCTCGACGAGGCGACCTCGAGCCTGGATTCGGAATCGGAGGCGGCGATCCAGCAGGCGATGGAGCGGCTGATGGTTGGCCGCACCGCGATCGTCATCGCCCACCGCCTGTCGACGGTCCGTGCGCTCGACCGCATCCTGGTGTTCGACCAGGGTCGGATCGTCGAGGACGGCCCGCATGACCGCCTGCTGGCGATCCCCGATGGCCAGTATCGGCGGTTGTTCGAGCGGCAGGCGGGCCAGGCAGAGCCGGTCCTGCTGCCCTAAGGAGCAGGAGCGTCCGGCCAGCGCGGCGCGCGGGCGAAATCCTCCACGGTGAACGGGCGGTCCTCGAAGATATAGGGATAGTAGAAGCGCCGCAGCCGGTCATGATAGGCGCGGATACGATCCTGATAGGCCTGTTGCGCCTCCAGGTCGGTTAGCGCCAGGCGGTGGATCGCAACCTGCGCCCCCACGGCGGGAAGCACATAGCCGATGCGCCGGGTCCAGCGATCGCGTGCCTTGAGCCCTTCGCGATAGGCGGCGGCCTGATCGGCAACGCTGCGGTCTCCGAGATGCTGGAAGGCATGATACCATTTCCAGTGGAAGCCGCCCTCCACCGGCGGGGTGTTCCGCCATTCGGGGTGGTAGCGGAAGAAGGCGTCCATCGTCGCGGCCTTGGGCTTGTCCCAGCCGGCATGGACGGCCTCGCGCTGGGCAAGGGTCAGCTCCACGCCCTGCCGCACCGGGATCGCGCCGTTGATCGCGAGCAGCGCGAGCCCCGGCGCTACGAGGGTCAGGAACAACCAAAGTGCGGCGAGCGAGGCCGCATTGGCGAGCGAGCGGCGACCGGCGCGTGCCACGCCGACGCAGATCGCCGTCCACAGCAGCAGATAGAGCGCCGCAACGCCGGCGACCGCGAGCGCGGGAAGGCCGCTTCCCGACAACAGCGCGCCGACCGCGAAAGGCAGCAGCAGCGTCACGCACAGCAGGCCGACGCGCAGCAGCACGCGCCGGGCCCACAGCCCGCGTGACGACCGCGCCATGACGGTCAGAAACTGGTGCCGTCCCGCCTCCCCTTCGCCGGAAAACAGGTCGTGGAGCAGCAGGATCAGGAACAGCGGCGCCAGATAGACGAGCACGAAAGCCCAGTCGAACCGCCCCGGCAGTGCCAGCTCGGCGTTGTAATTCTCGCTCTCGTGAATCTGCCCCTCGAGCGCGAGGGAACGGATGCGCAGGATATAGGGCGCGATATCGCGCTGGCCCAACGCCGCGAAGGCAAGGGTCGACGGCGCGTCCCAGGTCGGGTGGAAGCTGTAATAAGCGGCATCCCCGGCATCGCCGCGCGCGGGCACCCAGGCGGCGATGGCGGCCTCGTCCTCGGCCTGTAGCGGCTGGATGCGGACGATCGTCTCGCTTTGCCGGGCGACCTCGCTCATGCCAGCCCAGACGCTGGCCGCCGACAGGAGGAGCATCAGCACCAGGGTCGGCAGCGCGACCGGTTGGCGCAGGAACAGGCGCAGTTCGTGACGCCAGAGCGACATCAGGACGCCCTCCCCAGCCGCCGCATCGCCACGCGCAACGCCAGTCCGACGAGGAGCGTCCAGACCAGCAGCACTGCCGTACCCGGTCCCGCCGCCATCAGGCGTTCGCGCAGGCTCGGCCCGCGATAGGCGAAGTCGGGAATGTCGTGCCAGTGGCGCGGATCGATGCGCACCCGGCGCCCCGCCTCGGGATCGGAATTGCGGCTGCCGTCATCGGCATAGGTCACCGCCTCAGCCTGCAGCCGGTTGAGCTGCTGGACGATCCCGTAGCGATAGGCTTCGGCCTGCTGAAGGAAGCGGCGGTGCGCCTCCAGATCTGTGCCCGCCAGCGCCATCGACAGGCTGCGCAGCGCGATCGTCGGGCTGAGCAGGCCGAAGGCCGAGACGATCCTCCCCTGGTCGCGCTCGCCTTCGAACTGAGCGCGCGCATAGGCGTCGAACAGGCCAGATGTCAGACGCTCCCCCTCCATCGCCAGCAGTCCGCGATAATTGACCGGCAATTGCTCGATCTTTTCCACGCCGTAGCGACGCAGCACGTCGGCCTTGAAGGCCTTGAAATGGGGATCGTCGGGATCATGGCTGTCGCCGATGCGCCGCAGATCGCGGTGGATGGCGATGTCCGTTTCCAGCCGGGTCGGCGAGGGAACGGCCGCCAGCGCCATGTCGGGCGCGACACGCGGCACCAATATGATCGCGAACGCCCACAGGCCGAGCAGCGTCATCAGCGCCGAACGCGCGCTGCGTACCGCGCTGGAGGCCGCGACGATCCCCACCGTCCACAGCAGAAGATAGGCGGCATAGCCAAGGCCCAGGGCAAGAGCTGCGGCGGGAGCGGCCGCTTCGACCGCCACCAGCCAGGCCAGCGACAGCAGCGCCGGCACAAGCATCAGGCCGGCGATCGTGCCGAGCGCCAGCACCTTGCCGGCGACCAGCGCGCCGGTCGTGGTGCCATGCGCCTTGAGTACCCGCAGCGTCCCCTGCTCCCGTTCGCGCGCGACCGCGCCGAAGCCGACGAAGATCAGGACGAGCGGTGCCAGGACCTGGAGCACGAAGGCGGGGGTCAGGGAGCCGAAGCGGGCGAGCAGCGACGACTGGCGCACATCGCCGAAATTGGCGCTGTTCTGGCGATGTCCCTCGAGGAAGATCGTGCTGCCCGTGAAGGGATCGACGCCCGGATCGAACGCCGCGAGCGGTGGCAGCGGGCGGAAGACGAAATGGCCATAATGAACCATGCGGTGCGGATGCCGGGCGGGCTGGCCGTCGAAGGCGCGATCCGCCTGCGCCTGAAAGCGCGCCCGCAGCGCAGCGCTTGCATCGCGATGCGCGACCGAGGTCAGCGTGGCCACGACCGACAGCAACAGAAGCATCAGGATGGCCAGCTGCGCCACGCGGTTGCGCCGCATCAGCCGCCCCTCGTTCCGCGCGATCAACAGCACGCGGTTCATGCAGCGGCGGCCTCGCCATAGCGGTGATGGAGCGCCATGACATCGATACCGTCGGCAGGGCGAACCTCCTCGACGATATGGCCGTCGGCGAGGAAACCGATCCGGTCGGCGCAGTCCGCCGCTCCGAGCAGATCGTGGGTGACCATCAGGATCGCGGTTCCCCGCGCCCGCAGGCGCCCGATCAGCGCGTTGAAATCGGCGGTCGCGCGCGGATCGAGCCCGCTGGTCGGTTCGTCGAGCAGCAGCACGGGGACATCGCGGAGGACCGCCATCGCGATCGCCACCTTCTGCCGCATCCCCTTGGAGAAGCCGGCGACGCGGCGGTGACGCGCCTCGCCCTGCAGCCCGGCCGCATCGAGCGCCGCATCGATCTCGGCGGCCGAAGGCTGGCGGCCGGCCAGAGCCATGAAATAGGCGATATTCTCATGCGCCGACAGCTGGTCGTAGAGCGCGACATTTTCCGGCAGATAGGCGATCTTGCGCCGTGCGGCGTCGGGGTCCGCCACCGGATCGACACCCGCCACGCGCGCGCTGCCCGCCTCGGGACGCAGGAAGCCAAGCAGCACCGACAAGGTCGTCGACTTGCCCGCACCATTACCCCCGAGCAGCGCATAGATTTCCCCAGCCGCCACCTGCAGCGACAAGCGCGACAGCACAGGGCGGGCCTCCCTCCGCAGCACGATGTCGGTCAACTGGATCGGGGCGTCGGGCGAAGGAGCGTCGGTCATGCCGCTTCTTCCCAACGGCCCCATCGCTTGTCAATGTAATGTTATACCACACCTGTCAGTATCACTTGCCGGTCGCGTCTCACTTGGCGAGAAGCTGCGGGTTCATCCTCCCTTGCGGGTCGACATGGGCGAGGACAGCGTCGAGAAGGCCAACGGCACCGTCGTCGATCCGGCTGCGATAGGGGTAGAAAGCGCCCAGTTGCATATGCAGCGCCCCGACCGCATCGACGGCTTCGACCGCCTCCTGTCGTATCCGGGCGACCAGCGCCCGCGTTTCCGGGGCGTCTGCCGCCCCAGCGAAGCGCGCAGCACGCTTCTGCCCGATCGCGTCGATGTGCAGCGGTTGCAGGCTGTCGGGCCAGAAGAACATCGGCTCGATCACCATGGCGTGGTTGCCGACGGTGGTGAACAGCCAGGAGTGAACGATGCCCGCAGCCTGCATCGCCGCCGCATGACGGTCGAACACGGCCTCCAGCGCCGCGTGCCCGGCAACCGCTCGCGACAGCGGCAGGATGCAGTGAACCGGGACCCATCGTTCGCCTTTCGGCCCGGTGACGCCATTGAGCGCCGGAAAGGGCTCGGCCGACATCGCGCGGGGAACCGAGGCTGCGACTTCGCGACACCGATGGCGTCGGCAAATCGCACGAATGCGGGCCTGCCGCTCCTTTGCCTCGCGCGGCCCCTCCGCTTCGGCGAAAACATGAAGCGAGAAGGGGTGGCCGTCGAGAAAGCCGTCCCCCGCCATGGCCATCGACGCCAGCTGGCCGAGCGCCCGCAGAGGGCTGGTCCCGCGCACCAGCTGCCGCGCGATGGCGAGGCGATCGCGCAGCCCCGTCGAAGCGAGCCGGGCATTCTTCAGGCGTTCGTCGAGGCCCATCTGCTGCGCCGCCAGCCCTTCGCGCGCCAGATCGCCGAGCGCTGCCATCAGGGACTCCGCGTTGGGCGCCGTGAAGGACAGCCCCTCCCTGATCGCCGGCACCCGTTCCAGCCGGAGGACGATCGCGGTCTTGATCCCCAGACGGCCGCAGTCCGAGGTGAACAGCCCGGTCAGGTCGGGACCGAAGTGGCGCGAAAAGCCGTTGGATTCGGCAACCGCCAGGCTACCTGTCCGCACGACCTCGCCCTTGCCGGTGACCACCTCCAGTCCGATCACGGCGTCTACCGCGCTGCCTGCGCACCCCGAGCCCCAGAAGATCGCATTCTGGCTGACCCCGCCGCCCACCGTTGCGCGCCGGCCGGACAGCGATCCCCAGAAGCGCGAGCGCAGCCCCATCGGCGCGAGATGATCGTGGAGTTGCGCCCAGGTGCAGCCGGGCTCGACAACGACATACATGTCGTCGGGGTTTACCTCGACGATGCGGTTCATGCCGCGCAGGTCGAGGGCAACCGCCTCATCGGGCCTGTCCGCCAGATAGCCTGCGGAATAGCTCATGCCACCGCCGCGCAGGACAAGGCCGACCGAGTGCTGCTGCGCGAGCCGGACGATCGCCTGGACATGATCGGTCGCCGCCGGATGGACGACCGCCGCAACCGGCTCGCCCTGGTAGAAGACATCCTGGCCGAACAACGTCCGCGTCGCGCCATCCTGCGCAATCGCGATACCGTCGACCATGGCGGAAAGGTCGGCCAGAAAAATGTCGACGGCGGTCGAGGTCATGCCGGTCGCGTCTCGTTTTCACAGAGACGCACCTCATGATCCCGACCGCCGATGTACATCAGAACTTCACCGTGCCGGTGAGCCGGTAGAAGCGCGGCGCGCCCGCATAGGCCGCCGCATAGCGGCCGATCACCGTCTGGGCGTCGAAATACTCCCGATTGAGGCAGTTCGAGCAGGATAGGGTCAGCTGGTAATTGTCGTCCGCGCCCCAGCGATAGCCGACCGAGGCGTTCACGAGGGCAAAGTCTCCGCTGCGGTTGCTGTCGACCGGCACGAGCGGCGCAGTGAAGGCGAGGTTGGCCGGCGTCACGAGATAGTGCGACGTGTAGAAAATGTCGCCATTGACCAGCAGGCTGCCGGCGCCCAGCGGCTTGTCGACGGAGAAGCCGGCCTTGCCCTGGAAAGAGGGCGCGCGCTGCAGCTTGTCGGCCAGATTGACCGGCCGGTTGCCCTTGTAGCGCGCGTTCAGCAGGCCGACATTGGCGAACAGGTCGAGCCACGGCGCCGCGCGGACCGTGAGTTCGCTCTCCAGACCATAGATGCGGGCGTCGGCCAGCTGCGCGGTGAAGGCACCGTTGACCGTCAACGTGTTGAAGAGATTGGTGTAGTTCATGTAGAAAGCAGAGCTGTTCCACCGCACCTTGCGATCGAACAGGCTGACTTTCGTGCCGGCTTCCCAGCTCTCGACCTCTTCGGGCTCGAAATCGATATATTGGTCGGCGCGCAGCGCACGTCCGGTCCAGCCGCCCGACCGGAAGCCCTTCGTCCAGGACGCATAGGCGAACAGATCGTCGTTGACCGTCCAGTCGATCCCGATCTTCGGCGTAAACTTGTTGAAGGTGCGGTCATTGCCGAAATTCTGCCCGGCAGCAGCGCGGGTCAGAAGATCGGCGGTGGTGTAGTTGAACAGAGGGCCCGCCAGATTGCTCGTCTGGGTCACCGTCAGCTCGCGATTCTCATGCGTGTAGCGCCCGGCGGCCACGAGCTTGACGTTGTCGAGCACCGCATATTCGAGCTGGCCGAACGCCGCCCAGCTTTTCACATCCACCGTGAAAACCTTCCGGAAGATGCTCTGCGCAGCAGTGGGAGCGCTCCGCGTCGTGTCGGTGACATCAGCGTCGATGTTCTCGTCGAAATAGAAGAAGCCGGCGGTCAGCTTCAGCGCGTCGGTCAAGGTCGCATTGACCTTGATCTCCTCGCTGAACTGGTGAGCAAGCTGCTTCTGGTCGAGCACATAGAGCGGGATGGGCTGGTCGGAGAGGTCGAGGAGCAGATTCTGCTTGGTCGAGCGCCAGGCGGTGATCGATTCCACCGAGATATCGTCGTTGACGTCCCAGGACAATTTGCCCGAATGCCCCATGCCGCGCGCATAGCCACTGGCGTCGGTGCCGGACACGACGGTGAACAGGTCCCCCGTCGAGGGGCGCAGCGATCCGGCGATGTCCGAGGCATAGCCGCCATTGGTCTTGTCGCGGCCATAGTCGAACGCATAGTCGAAGGTCAGGCTGTCGGTGAGCAGTGCGCGTACCGCGATGCGGCCACCGGCATAGTCCTGATCGTTGACCTTCTTGTCGAGGGTGCGGTTGTAGATATAGCCATTGCCCTGCTGCACGAGCAGATTGGCGCGGACGAAGATGCGGTCGCTCAGCGGCACATTGGCCGACAGCCGCCCTTCCCACCGATCATAATTGCCATAGGAGCCCGACAGCGCGAAGGCGGTCTTGGAATCGGGCGCCTTGGGCACGATCTTGATCGCGCCGCCATTGGTGTTGCGTCCATAAAGCGTGCCCTGCGGCCCGCGCAGAACCTCGATCCGCTCGACGTCGAACAGCGAGAAATTGTTCACCGCCTGGCGCGAGATATAGACGTCGTCGACATAGAGGCCGACGCTGGTGTCCGCCGTCGCCAGATTTTCGGTGGTGCCGACGCCGCGGATGAAGAAGGTCGTCGCGGTGTTCTGTCCGACATTGTTGTTGCCGGTCAGATTGGGGGCATTGAACACGATCTGCTTGGTGTCGGTGATCTGCTGGCGATCGAGCGCGGCAGCGTCGATCGCGGTGACCGAGACGGCGGTCCGCTGCAGGCTTTCGGAGCGGCGCTGCGCGGTGACGACGATGTCGCCGAGGCCCTCTTCCTGGGGTTGCTGCTCCTGCGCCTGCGCTGCGGACGCGAGCAGGATCGACGCTGACAGAAAGCCACACAGCGTGGCGAGCTTGGCCTTGTTTGTCACGATATTCCCCTTGTTCCCGAAATTTGTCCTCTACCCGGCGGCATCCCGTCCTTGTTCGATGGACGTTAATGAGCGGCGATAAGGTCGCCGTGCGGCGGTGAGCAGCACGGCCGACAGCGTGCCCGCGAGACCGATCGTCAGCGCGAGGCCGAGCCCGACGAAGCCCGGGCCGCCGAACAGCTTTTCCGTGAAGAGCGCGACGACCGTCGGGCCGAGGCCGATGCCGGCCAGATTCAAACCGAGGAAGTAGATCGCCGTGACCTGCCCCCGCATCCGGTTCGGCGTAATGTCCTGAAGGGCGGCCCCGGCGCAGCCATAGGGCATGGCTCCACCGACGACGAACAGCGCGAACAGGAGCAGCGACAGGTCCGGGTCGGCCATGAGCGGCGCGACCACGCCGAACGGGACCGCGATGCAGGCGGCCCCCACCGTGACGACGACATTGGCGTCGGCCATTCCACGGGCGTGCAGAATGCCGGAGAGCCAGCCGCCGACCATGATGCTGGCGCTGCCCACGACGAGCAGGATGAGGCCGAAGGCAAGCCCGATCTGCGGCGCGGTGAAGCCGAAATGGCGGATGAAGAAGGTCGCGATCCAGGCGGTTGCGCCGTTCCACATCAGGCTGGAGGCGGCGAAGCCGAGGATCAGCAGCGCGAAGCTGGACCGGTGCGCGCCCAGATAGGCGAAGAGTTCGCCGATGCTCGGAAAGTCGGCCTTGGCGGGATCGACGCCGCGCCTGACCGGCTCGCGCAGCGTCGCCACCAGCAGGCTGACGAGGACACCGGGAGCGCCGACGATCAGGAATACCGTCTGCCAGGATTCCAGATGGCCGACATGGGGCAGGTCGATCGGCGGCACGAGGCCCACCAGCGTGCCTCCCGCAATCAACGCCAGCCCCGCGCCCAGATAGATGGCTCCGGTATAGACCGACATCGCCTTGGGCAGCGTCCTGCGGTCGAAATAGTCGGCGATCATCGAATAGGCTGCCGGCGACAGCGCCGCCTCGCCCACCCCCACGCCGACCCGCGCGGCGAACAGCTGACCGAAATTGCGCGCGAGCCCGCACAGCGCCGTCATGGCGCTCCACACGAAGACGCCGACCGAGATGATCGTGACGCGGCGATAGCGATCGGCCAGCCGGCCGATGGGCAGTCCGAGCAGCGTGTAGAAGACCGCGAAGGCAAGGCCGTGGAGCAGGCTGATCTGGACGTCGCTGATCTGCAGCGATGCCTTGATCGGCTCGACCATCAGCGTCAGGATCTGCCGGTCGACATAGGACAGGGTGTAGGCGAGAATCAGGACCGAAACCGCGTACCAGCCATAACGCTGGTCGAGTGCGGGGGCGGAGTCGTCGGTCCTCACCATCGTTTATCTCCCGAGGATCGATGGTTGGCGGGACATCGTCGTCAGGCTGCCGCGACCGGGCTATCGCGCAGTTCGCGCAATTCGCGCTTCAGCACCTTGCCATTGGCGTTGCGCGGCAGGGCATCGACGATCTCCAGCGCCCTGGGAATCTTGTAGGCCGTCAGCTTGCCCGCGCAGAAGTCGCCGATCTCCTCGACCGTCAGCGTCATCCCCTCGCGCAGCGCGGCGAAGACCTTGAGCGTCTCGCCCCAGCGTTCGTCGGGCATGCCGACCACCGCGACCTCGACGATCGCGGGGTGGCGGACCAGCACTTCCTCTATCTCGCGCGGGTAGATGTTGACCCCGCCGGAGATCACCATGTCCTTCTTGCGGTCGACGATATAGAGGAAGCCGTCGGTGTCGCGCCGGGCCATGTCGCCCACGGTCACCCAGTCGCCCTGGATCGCCGCGGCGGTCTCTTCCTCGCGGTGCCAATAGCCGTTGAAGTGCATGGGCGAGCGGCTGAACAGTTCGCCGACCTCGTCCACGTCGCAGACGCTGCCGTCCTCGCGGCGGATCTCGACCGCGACATGGGGGATGGGCGTGCCCACGCAGCGTTCCTTGGAGAGATGCCAGGCCGGTCGCATGTTGCAGACCAGCCCCGCCTCGGTCGACGCATAGATTTCGTGGAGAATGCCTTCCCCGAACCAGGGGATGATCTTCTCCTTCATCGCCTGCGGCAGCGGGGCTGCGTTGGAAATGATCGTCCGGATCGGCGGCCGCCGATAGGGATCGGTGACCTCGGGCGGCAGCTCGAAGATCATCTGGAAATGGGTCGGCACCATGAACACGCCGGTGATGCCGCCATGTTTGAGCCGATCGAGCGTCTCGAGCGGGTTGTAGCGATCGAGGATCTCGACCGTTCCGCCGCTGGCAAGCGACGCCGCCGGAAAGCCGAGGCCCCCGCCATGGTTCATCGGCGCCATGGCGAGAAATTTGTCGTCATAGCCGAAGCAGCCGAATTCGGAGCCCGAGATCAGCCCGACCAGCATCCGCGAGCGGTGCGACAGCAACACGCCCTTGGGCTGCCCGGTCGTGCCGGAGGTGTAGGGAATGGTCCAGACGTCCCATTCCTCGATCCGGGGATAGGCGGCGGGGCGGCCCGCCGAGGCGAGCAGCGCCTCATAGTCCGGCCCCAGCGCGATCAGGCGCACCGACGGATCGAGACCGGCTTCCCGGGCCAGCGCGATGCTCTGCTCGTCGCAGATGACGAGCCGGGCGCGCGAATCCTCGATCGCAACCTTGATCTCCGCCGGGGTCAGGCGGGGGTTGATCGTGGCGACGCCGACGCCGGCATCCGGCAGCCCCGAAACGACCTCCAGATATTCGATGCAGTTGCGCGCGAGGAGCGCGGCCGTGTCCCCCTTGCACAGGCCCAGATCGGCGATCGCCGCGTCGCGCAGGGCGTCGCTTCGCCGGACCAGATCGCCATAGCTGCGAACCTGATCGCCGTAGATGATGGCCGGCTTGGCGGGATCGCGCGCGCAGGCCGCGCGGATCGCATTGCCGAAGGTCATCGGCTGGAAACCCGGCGGCAAGGTCGCCGGGTTCCCCGGGTAGGTGCGTGGAGCTGCCCCTACGGTCATCGCGGAATCTTCGTGAAGATGCGCAGCGCATTGTCGCGCATCAGCTTCGCATGCGCCTCGGCCCGGAAACCGAGCTCGTTCACCTCGCGCACCGCGCGTTCGGGATCGATCACGGGGAAGTCGGTCCCGAACAACACCTTATGGCTGCCATAGCTGTTGGCATAATGGACGTAGGATTTCGGCCAGTGCTTGGGCGCATAGGCGTCGCCAGCGGTGAAGACATTCTCGTGCTTCCAGCACATCGAGATCATCTCGTCGGTCCAGGGGATGCCGATGTGGATGCCGATGAGGGTCAGCTCGGGAAAGTCGATCGCGACCTGGTCGAGCAGGATCGGCTGCGCCACCGACGGCAGCCGGCGGTCCTTGGAATAGACCAGATTATGGCCGACCTGCATCATGATCGGCACGTCGAGCTCGCAGCATTTGGCGTAATAGGGATAAATCTGCGGCGCGTTGGGCGGCATCGAGAACCAGTGCGGGTACCAGTGCGCCCCCACGAAGCCATAGTCGCGCACGCCCTGCTCCAGGTCGCGCAGGCCCTGCATGCCGCGCGTCGGATCGACCCCGGCCAGTCCGGAGAAGCGGTCGGGATAGCGGTCGCAGATCTCGGCTATCGCTTCATAGGGAACCTCGAAGCTGCCGCGCACGCGCAGGTCGCCGGCACGGACCGCGATCAGCAGCGAGCGCTCGATCCCGGCCGCATCCATCTTGCGGAGATAGTCCTCGATCGCGATGCCGGGACGCAGGGCAGGATCCATGCGGACCTGCTCCTTGAAATTCTCATCAAGACCGGTCCAGCCCTTCTGGACGGCCTCCGGCGTGAAGATGTTGCATACGATATCGATATATCCGGACATGGGCACCCGTTCGCTGGAGTCTGCGCATCCGCCTCGCATGCAAGGCTAGGTTGCCCTTGCGTGACGGGTCAACGTCATCATGGATGCGCTTCACAAAAACATATTTCTGTGTTTTATGGCATTGCTGACCGCTGATGAAGCGCTGCCGCGTGGCTGTTGCACAGATATATGTTTTCGGACATTTCATCTCTGCTTCCATTGACCAGCAATCGCCCCTGTCCGTAGCGTGAGATGAAAGGGCCTGGCTCGACCGGGAAGCGACCATGGCGGGACGGCGGATGCGGGGATGAGCGGAGACGATGTCGTCAAGTCTGTCGGGCGCGTGTTCGCGATCCTCGAACTGTTCGACCGCAGGCGCGACGGCATGACCGCGACCGAGATCGAACGCGCGCTCGACTGGCCCAAGTCGAGCACATTGGCCCTGCTCAAGAGCATGGTCGCGCTCGGCTATCTCGCCTTCGACCGGATCGAGCGCCGCTATTCGCCGACGATCCGCGTCGCGCGGCTCGGCGACTGGATCGACGGCGCCGACGAACGCCGCGACCTCGATGCGCTGGTCGAGGATTGCGCGGCGATGACCGGGCACACCGTCACCATTTCCGCCCAGAACGACCTGCGGATGCAATTCCTGCTGGTCGAGGCCGGCAGCCGTCCGCTGCGCATGAACATCAATCCGGGACTCAAAGGGCCGCTGTTCCAGTCGAACATGGGCCGCGTCGCTTTGTCGACCAAGAGCGATGCCGAGATCGCGCGGCTGGCCGAGCGGGTCAACCGGCGGGCCAGTCTGCTGGGCGAGCGCGTCGACGATCTGGACGAGGTGCTGGCGCATGTCGGCCGCATCCGACAGGAGGGCTTCAGCGCCGGCTATGGCCGCTTCATCCCTCATATCGGCGTGCTGAGCTGGCCGCTGCAGCGCCAGCCGGCTGCGCCTGTGCTGGTCCTGTCGATCGGCGGTCCGGTCGACGAGGTGCGCGCGTCGGAAAGGGAGATCGCGAAATTGATTCCGGCACTGCTCGAAAGCCATGGCTTTCCGGCCAAGGGCGTGCCCGGCGGCTGGGGCAAGGAGCCGCGTCATGGCCGGTGACGACATCGTCAAATCGGCCGCGCGGGTGTTCGCGGTGCTCGAATTGTTCGAGGCCGAACAGCGCCCGTTGACGGCGACCGCGATCGAACGCGCGCTGCAATGGCCGCAGTCGAGCACGCTGGCGCTGCTCAAGACGATGGTGCAGCTCGGCTATCTCGCGCTCGATCCGCTCGAACGCCGCTATGAGCCCACGCTGCGCCTGTCCAATCTCGGCCGCTGGGTGGGGGCGCGCTTCGTCCAGGGGCATCTCGACGACCTGATCCGCGAGGTCGCCGAAGCGACCGGCGAGACCGTCTCGATCGTCGGCCAGAATGATCTGTGGATGGAGTTTCTGAGCGTCCGGGCGGGGCGCAACCCGCTGACGCTGAACATCGATCCGGGCTCGCGCGCGCCGCTGTTCGGTTCGATCATCGGCATGGTCGCCCTGTCCTGCCGCAGCGACCGCGAGATCGCCGAACTGGGCAAGCGCGTGCGCAAGCTGCCCGCCGGAGAGCGCGAGACCCCCGACATGGCGCATGTCGCCGAGGAGATCGCCGCGATCCGCGAGAAGGGCCATGGCGTCGGCTATGGCCGCTACATCGCCAGCGTCGGTGCCGTCGCCTGGCCGCTGCGGCAGGAGGGCGATCCCCGCCCGCTGATCCTCTCGGTCGCCGGCCCGACCGAGATGATCCGCGAGGCCGAGCCGAGGATCGTCGTCGCGGTCGAGAAGATCCTCGCCGACCACCGCCCCGCCCGGAGCCGCCTCGCATGACCGACCTTTCCGCCCCCGATCCAGGCCCTGCTCCGGCGATCCGCCGCGCCTATGCCGATCTGGCCGAAGGGCAGTTGCATCTCCGGCAGCGCGCGGGGCAGGGAACGCCGGTCATCTTCCTCCACCAGACCGCCAGTTCCTCCGCCATGTGGGAGAGGGTGATGCGCGCCTGGCCGCTGGCACATCCGCTCCATGCGATCGACACGCCGGGCTTCGGCGGCAGCTTCGATCCGGACGGGGCGCCGGACATCGCCCGCTATGCCGGCTGGGTGGCGGAGGCGATGGATGTGCTGGGCCTCGATCGCGCCCATCTCGTCGGGCACCATACGGGGGCGGCGATCGCGCTGCAGCTGGCGGCGACCCACGCCGACCGGGTCGCCAGCGCCGCGCTGATCGGCCCGGCCGTGCTGACCCCGGAGGAGCGGGCCGCCTTCGCCCGCAAGCTCGGCCGCCCCTTCCCGCCGGTGCGCAGCGGCGCCTATCTGCTGCAGAACTGGGAATATCTGCGCATGGGCGGCGCCGACCGCGACATCGCGCTGCTCCACCGCGAGATGCAGGACATGCTGCGCGCCTGGGCCGCGCGGCCCCACGCCTATGGCGCGGTCTGGGCGCTGGACTCCGAACCGCTCTACCGCGCCCTCACCTGCCCGACGACCGCGATCGCCGCGCGCGACGACCTGCTCTTCCCCTATCTCGAACGGCTGCAGGCGCTGCGCCCGGACATCGTCTGCGTCACCCTCGAGGAAGGCGGCAATTTCGAACCCGACCTCGCGACCGACGCGCTGGTCGAGGCGCTGCTGGGGCATGTGACGCGGGCGGAAGCCACGATGCCCGGCGGACCGGCCCCCGCCGCCGATCAGGCC
Source organism: Rhizorhabdus antheiae (assembly GCF_049889055.1). Taxonomy (NCBI): domain Bacteria; kingdom Pseudomonadati; phylum Pseudomonadota; class Alphaproteobacteria; order Sphingomonadales; family Rhizorhabdaceae; genus Rhizorhabdus; species Rhizorhabdus antheiae. The sequence goes on from NZ_JBLTWO010000001.1 coordinate 903,841, forward strand.
CCCGCCCGCTCCTGATTCAGCCGGAACAGCCGCGCGAGGATTTCGTCGTCGGTCAGGGTGCCGGCGCGAAAATCGTCGCCCCAGCCATAGGCCTCGGCCACCGCCTCATCGAGCGCGCGATGGGCATGGTCGAGCCAGGCGGGGCGCGCATTGTAGAGATTGGTCAGCGTCCGCTTCGCCAGTTCCTTCGCCGCCGCCTCGTCGCGGGGCAGGATGCGGTCGGGATAGCCGGGCACCACCTCGGGCTCGCGCACCACCAGATCGGGCGGGTTGAGCCAGTTTTCCCGCAGTTCGTTGAGCCGCGCAGCCGCGCTGGCGATGGCCTGCGCGCGCGGATCGTCGGCATAGTCGGCGGCGGGGATGTCGGGCGTCAGGCCTTCGGGGAAGGGGAAGGTCTCGAAGGTCGTGGAGGGGGTGTAACGCGGCCGGTCCTCCAGCGAGGTGCCCATGCGCAGCGACCACAGTTCATGGAAGCGCGAGTGCAGGATGCCGAAGCTGGTGTCGTCGTCTCGCGATACGACGACGAGATTCTTATCAGGCAGGATCGAGGTTGGCAGCCAAGCAAATACTCGATGCTTGGCTACCTCCGGTGTGACGATCGCACGCTCTAGGCGCTCAAGCCTTGTTCGCAGTGCTGGAGCGCGCCTAGCAAGCTGCCACCACTTGCGACGCTCTGCTGGATTTCTGCTTTGCGCTCTCTCGGGCTGAACTACGTGCCTGAGATAGGCGAAGGGTGCTTCATAACAGCTGGCTTCGAACTCCTCTCGGTCCTCAAAATTCACGATCCACATATCTGACCAGCGACGAACGACGTGCAGTCCGTTATACCAAGGCTGAAGAACATCTGAATTGGGTCGACTATTGGGATTTCCTCCCATAAACAACCATTCCCTCACCTTACTTCCGGGCAGCTCAAACGAACCCTTCTTCGATATCCCGTTTGAAGCAGTCGAACTATTTTGCGGAATCTGACTTATATTAGCTATGTTAAAATTGCCAGATTTTAGGTCAGAGCCGATATTATTTACAATTTCTCCATCTAGTTTCTTGGAACTAATTTCATAAATGCCAAAGCAGATAATAGATACTCGAACCGAAGCACCCTCAACAGTCCAAGGCTGATCACTCCAAGCCGAAGAAATGCCGCTCCTCTCGGCGATGGGTTGAAGAACCTCCCGATTTGCACCTCCCCGAATCGAGTTGGTCGAAACCAACCCAGCTCGGACAAGTTTTCCGGCAATCATCTGGTCCCACGCAGCAGCGAACCAGTAACAGACAAGGTCCCCTCCACCAGGTACAAGCGGCCATGCTGCACGGAGCGCCCTCGTGTAATTCTCTCCAAGCTCGGCGATCATCTTTTTGTCGCCCAGAAACGGTGGGTTCCCCACCACCACGTCTGCCTCGGGCCATAGCGCCCGCTTGCCGGTCGCTTCGTCCAGCACCGCATCGCGGCACTCGATCGTATCGAGATTGCGCAGGATCGGGTTCTTCGCCGCATCGAAGCCGTTGCGCCGCATCCACTGGATTTCGCCGATCCACACGCTCACCCGCGCCAGTTCGGCGGCATAGGGGTTGAGTTCGATCCCCAGCACGCATTCCGGCCCGACGCGGGGAAAGCCGCGCGGCAGGCCCAGCGCCTCGGCGTCCAGATTGGCGCGATGCTCGATATCCTTGAGCGCGCGCAACGCGACATAGAGGAAATTGCCCGAACCGCAGGCCGGATCGAGCACGCGGAAATTCACCAGCCGTTCGATGAAGGCGCTGTGGATCGCCTGCGCCTCGGCCTGCAGCTTTTCCGCCTTGCGCTTCTCCGCCGGGCTCAGCAGCCGTTCGGCGGTGCGCTTCGGCGCGCTTTCGACCAGCGCGGTCATCTTCGCCAGCGCCTTTTCCCATTCGGCCTCCAGCGGGTCGATGATCACCGGTTGCACGATCATCATGATCTTTTCGCGGTCGGTATAATGCGCGCCGAGCTGGCTGCGCTTGGCCGGGTCCAGCCCGCGCTCGAACAGCGTGCCCAGGATCGAGGGGTCGATCTGCGACCAGTCGCGCTGGGCGGCCTGATAGAGTTCCTCCACATCCTCGCGCGTCACGGGCAGCGCGGCATCGTCCTGGAACAGCCCGCCGTTGAACCAGTCGATCCGGGTGAAGCCGACCTTGCCCCCCTGCTTCGCCATCGCCCCGAACAGGGTGCTGGCATTGTCGGTGAAGCTGTCCGCATCGGTGCGGCACAGGTCGAGCATCTTGGTGAACAGATTGTCGGGCAGCAGGCCGACATCCTCGGCGAACATGCAGAAGACCAGCTGGTTGACGAAATGGGCGACCTTGTGCGGTTCATGCCCGCGATCGCGCAGCCGCTGGGCGATGCCGGCGAACTCGCGCGCGGTTTCCTCGGTCAGCGCCTGCCGCGTCTTGCTGGGCTTGAAATCGTCGGGATCGGTGAAGGCCCGCTTCAGCCGCTCGCGAACCTGTCCGTCGATCAGGTCGTCCAGCGTGAATTCATGCACCTCCTGCACCGTGTTGGTCCAGTTGGTGTGGATGCGGATGCGGTCCATGTCGGACACGATCAGCAGCGGCGGATTCTCCAGCGCGACCGCATATTGCAGCAGCTGGGCAAAGGCCTTGTCGAGGTCCTTGCGTGGCCCCTTATATTCCCAGGCGAAGTGGCCTTTGCGCCAGACATCGGCCCAGCCCTCGCCACCACTGGTCTTGGTCGCGCCCTTTTCGAACGCGAACCATTCCCCCTTCGGATCGGCGGAGATCGGATCGAGCACGCCCAGCAAGGCACAGAGATCGTTGAAATGGCTCTGCGACGCCGACCGCTCCTTGAGCTCGACATTGCGCCATTTGCCGAGAAACTGTTGCGGGGTCATTCGATGCCTTGTCGGTGGGAGCACTATCAGCTTGGGCGCACGGGCCGGGCCATCCGCCTATCGCCGGCCGGCCCGATTTCGCCTGTCGCGCATCATAGCTGCGGCCGGCACCGTGCCAAGCCGCGATCAGCCCCGCGCCCGCGCCAGCACCGCCTGAGCCCGCAGCAGATGGGGGCGGTCGAGCATCGCCCCCTCGTGGCCGATCGTCCCCAGCGTCGGGTTGGCGGCGAACAGGTCGACGATCTCCTGCGCGGCCGCGCATTCCTCTGCCGTTGGGGTGAAGGCGGCGTTGATGACGGGGATCTGGGCCGGGTGGATGGCGAGCATGCTGCGAAAGCCATCCTGCCGCACTTTGGCGGCCAGCGCCGCGAGGCCGGCTTCATCGCGGAAGTCGCCATGGATCGTCTCGACCGCCGGCACCCCGGCGATGGCCGCACCGGTCAGGCAGAAGCTGCGCGCCAGTTCATAGGTGAAGCCATAGCGACCGTCGGCCTCGCGGTTGGTGGTCGCACCGAGCGCGGTCGCGATGTCCTCCGCGCCCCAGGTCATCGCGGCGAGGCGCGGCATGTCGGCATAGCTGCCGGTCGCGAGCAGCCCCTCGGGGGTCTCGGTCGCGACGATGATCACGGCGGTCTGGCTTTCCATGTCCCCATTGGCCGCTTCCAACGCCGTCAGATAATGGTCGAGCAATTCGACATCGGCGCGGCCGCGCGGCTTGGGCAGCATGAGTCCCCCCGGCCGGCCCGGCATGATCGCGGCGAGATCGAGCAGCGCATGGGGCGTCTGGATCGGGTTGATGCGGACCCACAGACGGTGGCGCTCGGCGCCATGCGCTTCAAGGAAGGCGCGAACCAGCAGGCGCGCGGCGGGCTTCTCGCCCTCGGCCACCGCGTCCTCCAGGTCGATGATGACGATATCGGCCTCGGACGCCCGCGCCTTGTCCATCTTCCTGTCGCTGTCGCCGGGCGCGAACAGCCAGGACCGGGCGCGCCGCGCCGCTTCGAACGATGACATCATGATTATCCCTCGAACCCCGTTGCGGACCGCTCGTGTGCCGCGATCATGATTTCACATAGGCCCAGCCGCCGTCGAGGTTAAGCGTCTGTCCCAGGACGAGGCTGGCATCGTCCGACGCCAGGAACAGCACGCCGCGCGCGACCTCATAAGGGTCGCAGGGCCGGCCGAGCGGCAGGCTGGCGGTCATCTGCTGCTTGGCGTTGGCGTCGGCCGCGAAGAAGCGTTCGAGCATCGCCGTCTGCACCAGACCGGGGCTGACCGAGGCGACGCGCACCCCGCTCTGCGCCAGTTCGAGCGCGACCGACTTGGTCATCGCCAGCACCGCCGCCTTGGACGCGGTATAGACCGAGAGCCCGGCAAAGCCGACATGCGCCGCGATCGAGGCGAAGTTGATGATCACGCCCGATCCGCGCGGCTTCATCAGCCGCACCTCCTCGCGCATGCACTGGAAGGTGCCCTGCACGTTGACGGCGAAGACCCGATCGAAATTGGCGTCGGGCTGATCCTCGACCAGCGCCACATGGCCCTCGATGCCGGCATTGTTGATCGCGATGTCGAGCGGCGTGCCGCTCTGCGCGATCGTTGCGAACAGCGCCGCGACGTCGTCGGGGCTGGCGACGTCCGCGCGAATGAACTGGCCCTGCGCGCCGGCCTGGCGGATGAGATCGACGCATTCGGCGCCCGCCGTCTCATCGACGTCGGCGACGATCGGATTGGCGCCTTCCTTCGCGAACTCCAGCGCGACCGCGCGGCCGATGCCGGCGGCCCCGCCCGTCACCAGCACCGACTTTCCGGCGAAGCGCCGCATCCCGCTTGTGGCTGCCATCTCTGTCATCTCGTCTCTCCCATTATCTGATCCGTTCGCGTTACGCTGCCTGCCTCACAGGCGTCCGGCCGGCCATTCTCAGCCCGACCGCTGGCTGATCCGGCGGTTCTCGATGCTCGGCCGCACCCAGCGCAGCGCATCCGGGGGATGGCGCCCGCTGTCGGCCGAATGGCGCTTGGCATCCATCGCCATGCGCCCGATCTCGGGCTCGAAGGTGCGGAAGGTGGCGATCAGGAAATCGAGGAAGACGCGCAGCTTGGGCAGCATCAGCTCGGTCGTCGGGAAGACCGCGTAGAGCCCATGGTCGAGCAGGTTGGGCGCGAACTCATAGTGAGGCAGCACGCGCTTGACCCGGCCGAAGCTCAGATCATCGGCAATCAGCCAGGCCGGGAGCAAGCCGATGCCGACGCCCAGCACGACAGCATTGTGGAGGATATTGGCGTCGTTCACCTGCAGGTTGCCCGACACCCGAACCTCCTTCGTCCCCGCCGCAGAGCGATAATGCCAGACCGCTCCGCCGGTCTCGCCCGAGCCCGCCTGCGGGAAGGAGAGGCAATTATGCTCGATCAGATCTTCCGGCGCGCGGATTTCCGGGTGGCTCGCGAGGTAGAGCGGGCTTGCGTAGAGAACGCGCTCGAGCCCCTGCGACAGGCGGCGCATCGTCAGATTCTGCTCCTCGGGTGTGCCGATGCGGATGCTCAGGTCGATCTTGTTCGCGAACAGGTCGAGATTGTCGTCCGACAGGATCAGCCGCAGCGTGATGTCGGGATAGGCGAGCAGGAAATTGGGCAGCGCGTTGGACAGGAATTTCTCGGCGATGCTGGCGCGGGTGTGTACCGTCAGCAGGCCCCGCGGCGCCGATTGCTGCTCGGCCATCGACTGCGACAGCGCGTCGATCTGGTCCAATATCTTGCAGGCCTGATCGAAATAGAGCCGCCCGGCGGTCGTCAGCGCGAGCTTCCGGCTGGTCCGGTTGAGCAGCCGCGCCCTGACCGCATGTTCGAGCTGGCTGATCTTGCGCGACACCGAGCCCGGCGACAGGCCGATCTCCCGCCCCGCAGCCGACAGACTGCCCAGCTGAACCGCGCGGACGAATGTGCGCATTCCCTCTAGCGTGTCCATGCTCTCTCCCGCAGCCCTCGGGCTGTCGCAGAGACATAGCATGAGTGCGGCGACGCGGACGATCCGCCTTCGCCATGGGCGCGTCCGGTCGTCATAGCGTCCAGATGCCCCCGCACCGGTTCAGGCGGCGGCCATGTCCCGGCGCCGGCGCGCCGTCGCCTCGACATTGACGGTCAGCTGCTCGGGCGCACGGATGGGGTCGCCCTCGATCACCACACCATAGTCGCGATAGGCGCCCTCGATCGTCACATATTCGTCGCGGACGTCGCATTTGACCCGCTCGGGATCGCGCGCAAGCGGGTCGCCCCAGCCGCCGCCGCCGCCGGTCTGGAAGCGGAAGGCCCCGCCGGCCTTGACCGACCAGGATTTGCGCGAGGCGTAGTAATAATAGCGCCCGTTCGGGTCGACGCGCTTGGTCTCGGGATCGAGCATGCCGACCACCGGCACCGACCGGGCGAGAATGGCGTCGTCGGCCGGGAGCAGCGGGCCGAGGTCGACGCCCCCATCCTCTTCGCCGGGGAACAGCCAGCAGGCCTGGGTCGTGCCCGGACGCCCGCCATAGACGCCGATCCCGCTCGGCTCCTTCGCATGCAGCGCGATCGACAGATGCTCACCATCGGCCAGCCACAACGTGTCGCGCCGGACCGCCGCGCCGCCGCGATTCTCGCCCGGGCCGGCGGTGTCGGCGACATATTCCTTGCGCATCACGACCACCGGCACGTCGGACTCGACCGCCTCGGTCGCGGGGTCGAGATTGTTGCTGACGTGGAAGACGGTGTAGCTGTCGCCGTCGCCCGCCTTGGTCCCGCCCCAGGGGCCATGTTCGCCGCCGCAATTGCCGACCGTCAGCCAGGGCTGGCCCGACTTGGTCAGCCCGCTGCCATTGTGCAGCATCAGCGAGCCATAATCGCCGCCGATCGCATCCTCGCCCAGCACCGGCGCGAGCGCCTTGTAGATGGCGAGCAGCACCGTGATCGAGGCTTCCCAATACATGAAGATCGGCCCGCCGGGCGGGGTCGCGCTGCAGAAAGTGCCGGGCGGAATGACGACGTCGATGTTGCGGAAGCAGCCCGACGACAGCGGACTCTGCTGCTCGATCAGCATCTTGAGCGCGACCCCCGCCGCCGCCTTCACGTCGAGCGGACCGCAATTGATGCTGGCGCGCGCCTGCGGCGAGGTGCCGGTGAAATCCAGCTCGATAGTGTCGCCATATTTGGTCAGCTTGAGCTTCAGCCGATAATCGCGGCTGTCGTCGACGCCGTCGGCATCGATGCCGTCCTCGGCCTCATAGACACCGTCGGGAATCTTGGTGCGGATCGCCTCGCGCATCGAATCCGCCGACACGTCGCAGCTGTAGCGGATCGCGCCGAGATAGGCGTCGATCCCATAGCGCTCGATACTTTCGAGCAGCAGCCGTTCGCCGAGCAGCAAGCTCTGATAGAGCGAGCGGATGTCGGGCAGCAGCAGCTCGCCATAGCGGGCATTGTCGAAGATGAAATTGAACGCCGAACGCACCGGCTTGTCGTCGCGGTAGAGCAGCGTCGGAGAGATCACGAGGCCGTTTTCATAGACATTCTTCTTGTTGCCGCTGAACCCGCCCGCAACGACACCGCCCATGTCGAGCTGGTGCGCGCGGATCGTGACGAACGCCACCGCCTTGCCGCGATAGAAGACCGGGCGGATGAAGCTGACGTCGTTGACATGCAGCCCGGTGCGATAGGGATCATTGGCGATGATGACGTCGCCCGGCCGGAGATTTTCGGGGCCGAACTCCTCGATCGTGTTGCGGATGCCCTCGGGCATGGTGAACATGAAGATCGACAGGCTGTCCGATCCGGTGCTCATCGGATAGTTCATGTCGCGCGGGCCGGAGATGGTCGCGGCGAAATCATACCAGTCGCGCAGGATCATCGAGAAGGCGGTGGTGAGCAGCACCGTGCTCATATGCTTGACCACATAGCGCATGCGGCTGGCGAGGATCGACGCGGTGAAACGATCGGTCTTGTAGCGCGCGAGGAACTGCTCGTCGGTCAGCGCGCGCAGCGGCAGATCGTCGAACGAGAGCGCGGCCGGCGTCTGCGCCGATGACGGGTCCAAATCCCTGGGCGCCGCGAGGGTATCCGTGATGGAAGAAGCCATGCTGTTGTCCTTCGATGGAAGCGCTGCGGATGATCGGTCTTCGCTCAGTCTCTCTCGATGCGGCTGATGTGCAGTTCGCCATATTCGCCGACCACCAGTCTCTGTCCGGGCAGCATGAAGGTCGTCGACGATTCCTCGCGGATGATCGCCGGCCCGATGATCTCATCCCCGAAGCAGAGCTCCGCCCGCTGATATTCGCCGGCAGGGATCGGGTGGCTGTCGAGATAGTGGAGCTCGATCGTGCGGCCGGGGGTCGGCTGCCCGCTCTCGCGCCGGGCGAGCTTCGGATAATCGACCTTGGCGGTGGGGACGAGCGTCTCGATCCGATAGGTGACGCCCTGCACCGGCAGCCCGGGGAAGCGGTTGCCCGAGCGCATCTCATAGGTGTCGTGGAAATTGGAGATCATCGTCTCGATCGTCTCGGCGGTGATCGCGCCGGGCGGGATCGGAATGAACGGGGTTTCCCAGCTCTGCCCCAGCAGGCGGCCGTCGAAGGCGCGGACGAACACCGGATCGGGATGCCGGTCCTTGAACCGCTCGCGCATCTGCGCCTCCATCTCGGCATAGACCCGCTCGATCTCCTCGGCCGCGTCGGGCGTGAGCACGGTGTAGGCGCTGCGGCTGTCGCTATAGGTCTGCTCCGAACTGACCAGGCCGAGCGCCGAGAAAAGTCCTGGATGGGGCGGAACGATCACCTCGGCGGCGTTGACCCGGTCGAGCACAGCCGGCAGCAGCATCGGTCCGGCAGCACCGAAGGCGACGATGCTGTAATCGCGCGGGTCGATGCCGTGCTGGATGGCGACGTTGGTCAGCCCCTCGGCGATGTTGTTGATGCCGACATAGAAGGCGTAGCGGATGCGATCGTTGAGCGACAGGGTCGTGTCGAGCGCCTCGAACGCCTTGAGCGACAGCGATTTGTCGAGCCGCATCCGCCCGCCCGCGAACTTGTCCGGATCGATGATCCCCATCAGCAGGCAGGTATCGGTCGCCGCCGGCTGCTGGCCGCCCTTGCCATAGCAGGCCGGCCCCGGATCGGCCCCCGCGCTGCCGGGCCCGACCAGCAGTTCGCCGGCCGGGCTGATCGTGACCAGGCTGCCGCCGCCGGCGCCGATGCTCGACACCTCGACCGACAGCGCGTTGACGATCAGGTCATGTTCGAGCTCGAAGGTCGTGTTCACATAAGGCCGGAAATCGCTGACGAGGCTGATGTCGCATGAGGTGCCGCCGATGTCCGCGCACAGCAGGTTGCTGGTGCCGATGAGCTTGCCGAAATGCGCGCTGGCGATGGTGCCGGCGGCGGGGCCCGCGAAGACGATCTCGAACGGCCGCTGCATCGCGACGTCGGCCGCCACCAGCTGCGCCGCGCAATTGGCATAGTTGAGCTCGCCCTTGAAGCCGAGGTCGCGCAGTCCGTCGTTCAGGCGGACGGTATAGTCGCCGTAGATCAGCTGCATGAACACGTCGATCACGGTGGTCGACGCGCGCGCATATTCCTTGGCGAGGGGGGAAACCTGGCTCGAAACCGAACATGGAATGTCGCCCAGCTCCTCGCGCACGATCTCCTTGAGCCGCAGCTCATGCTGGGGATTCACATAGGAATTGAGCAGGCAGATCGCGACCGCCGTGACCTCGCACTGGCGCAGTACCGCCAGCTGTTCGCGCGCCTGCGCTTCGTCGAGCGGGATCAGCACCGAACCATCGGCGGTGATGCGTTCGGTGATCCCGCGCCGCAGATAGCGCGGCACCAGCGGCTTGGCGGCATCGCCGAACGGGCGGCGCCAATGCGGGTTGGTGAGGTCGGCCGTAGGCCGCCAGGTGCGTCCCGCGTCCAATATGTCGCGATGGCCTTCGGTCGCGAGAAAGCCGATCTTCGGCAGGCGGCGGGTGATGATGGCGTTCAGCCCGTGCGTGCTCGCATGGCTGAAGATGTCGGCATGTTCGACGCCCATTTCCCGCGCGCCGGCGAGCACCCCCAGCTCCGTGTTGCGGACGTCGGTCGACACCTTCACGGTCCGGATGTCGCCATCCCTGATCGCCACGACGTCCGTGAACGTGCCGCCCACATCAACACCGATCAACATATGCATCCTCCCCCGGAAGAGCGGCCCCTTGCGGGCTCGCCTCCTGTCGTCAGTCGAAGTCCAGGCCGTCGGACAGCAATGTAATGGGCCCCAGCAGGCGCCAGGGTTTCCGGCTCACCGTCGCAAGGGTGCGCTGATGCTTGACGACGATGAACCAGCCGCCCTCGCCCAGCACCGGATATTCGAGAAAATCCTCGGCCGTGGATCCGGGAAAATCGGCTTCCAGGTCGACGCCCAGCTCTTCCAGATAGGCCCGGCTGACAGGCCGCTTGCCGGCGTCCGGACGCAGGAATTCCGCATAATCGTCCCGCTTCATCGCGCGCTTCCTCTCCCGCCTTGGTGGCGACGCCTTGTCCGGCGCATCGGGACTATGCGGCGTTGCCAGCCACACGAAAAGCCGAAACTCGGAACATCAGCTGTGCAAAATTTGCAAAGATGAGACTTGTAATGGCGTCCAGACCGGAATGCCGAACGAGGACAAGCGAGTCCGGACGGCGTCCTTGGGCTCCAGTCCCGGCTTGATCTGTGGGGCACAATCGGCACCATCGCATTGTGCGCCGCGTTGCGCAGCAAAATGGGACGCCAACCGTGTCGATCACCACCAACCAGCCCTTGCCGGGGCCAGCGATGCCGAAGCGCTATCACATCGTCTTCGCCCATCCCGAGCCCAGGTCGCTGAACGGCTTCCTGCGGGATCGGGCGATCGCCGGCCTTCAAGAGCGCGGGCATGTCGTCACACAGTCGGATCTCTATGCGATGCGGTTCAAGGCGACTGCGGACGCGGAGGATTTTCCTGAGCGAGACTTCAGCGAAGAGAGGCTGATCTACCATCGCGAATCCGGCATGGCTCAGGCGCATGGGGAGCAGCGGGACGATATCACCACCGAACAGGCCCGGCTGCTCGCCGCCGACGCGATCATCCTGCAGTTTCCGCTGTGGTGGTTCTCGATGCCGGCGATCCTGAAAGGCTGGGTCGACCGGGTGTTCGCCACCGGCTTCGCGATCGGGGTGCCCAAGGACGGCACCGGCCAATGGCTGCGCTATGGCGAAGGCCTGCTCGCGGGCCGGCGCGCGATGCTGGCGGTAACGACAGGCGGACGCGAAGCGCAATTCGGCGCGCGCGGCATTCACGGGCCGATCGACGACCTGCTGTTTCCGATCAACCACGGGATATTGCATTATGTCGGGCTGGAGGCGGTAGCCCCGTGGGTGGCGTATCAGACGACGCGGCTGACGGCGGAGGCGGCGGACGATCTCGCCACCGACTATCTCGCGCGGCTGCTGTCGATCTTCGACACGCCCCCGATCGGCTATCGCAGCGAGAATGGCGGCGACTATGACGACCGCCAGCTGCTGCGGCCGGACATCGCCACCGGCGCGGGCTTCGCGGCGCATATCGACCAGACTGGCGGGAGTTAGGGGATCATCCGCCCGACAGGAAGGAGCGCAGGATCGCCAGCGTCTCGGGATTCTCGGCGCGGCGTGCGATCATCTCGCCCTCGATGTCGAGCTGCGCTTCAAAGCTCCGTCCGGCCCCTTCGCACATCAATCGCTTGAGCGTCCCGAGCACCCCCGCCGGCATGGCACGCAGGACCGCGAGCATCGCCTCGACCTCTTCGTCGAGCTCCGCATCCTCGACGACCTTGGTGACCAGACCCAGCCGCAAGGCTTCCTCCGACCCGATCGTCGGGTTGAGCGCCATGATGCGGAAGGCCTGGGTGGCGCCGACCAGCCGGGGAAGGAGCCAGCTGAGCCCGCCATCGGGGCTAAGGCCCGAGCGCGTATAGCCGCTGTTGAACTTGCCCGACCGCCCCGCGACGATCAGGTCACCGGCCAGCGCGATACTCATGCCCCCACCCGCCGCCATGCCGTGCAACGCGACCACGACCGGGACCGGCGCATGATGCAGATGGCGGATGCCGACATGGAACAGGTCGGTCATCTCCTGGACATGATCCCGCACCGTATCGACATGGGCCAGCATGTCGGCGAGATCGCCGCCGACCGAGAAGAAGCGGCCCTTGGCGGACAGCAGGATCGCCTTCACATCGGGATCGGTGACGGCCTGCCGCGTGACGCGCGCGAAGGCGCGACAGAAGTCGAGGGTGACGGCGTTGCGGCCTGCCGCATCCTCGAAGCGGATTCGGGCAATCCCCTGGTCGAGGGTCAGGTGAACGCCGCTCATGCCGTCTCTCCCATATGGCCGGGTTTGGTCACCCGCACGGCCGCGCGCGCCTCATCCAGCAGCTGATCGAGCAGTGCATCCCAGTCGCCGTCGCGGCGCCCCGCGCGAATGTCGGCACAGAGCTCTGCTGCCCCGTCCCGGCGCGCGGGGCCATGCGCGATCTCGCGCTCGCAAATGCCGAGCAGATAGGAAGCGACCTGTGCCTTGTAGCGATCCTCGGCCGTCAGCTGCGGCTCGCAGTCCTTGAGGAAGGCCTGCACCGTGCGCAGGATGTCGCCCATGTCCGGCGATTGGGGCCGCAATGCGTCAGTCATAATGGCCCGCCAGGGTCATGAGCAGATCATATTCGACCAGCGCGGTGTTGCGCCCGCAGGCCGCATAGACGAGGCCGCGCCGCTGTCCCGTTACATGCCCGTGGTTCTGCATCATGTTGAGCACCGCGAACCGCACCAGACCGAAGACCTCCCAATAGCGGATCTCGTCGGCATCATAGGATCGGCCGCCCGCCGCGCGATAGGCATCGAGCAGGTCCTGCCGAGAGGCCAGTCCGGCGGCGGGACGATCGGGGCCCGCGAAGCGCCAGGACCGGGTGCAGAACCAGCCGAGATCTTCCGACGGAGATCCCAGATGCGCACACTCCCAATCGAGCACTCCCGATATGCCCCGCGCTGCGTCGACCATCAGATTGCCGAGACGGAAGTCCCCGTGCAGGAAAGCGCGGTCGGCGGCAGGCGGCCGGTTGCGCTCCAGCCATCGGAAGCCTGCCTCGATCGCAGGACGTGGCTGACGATAGCTGTCGTACAGGTCGCGGTGCGCGGTCAGCGTGTCGATGCTGTCGGCCCGGCGGCTGAGAAAATCGAAGCTGTCCAAAGGCAGCGCGTGGATCCGGGCCAATATGCCCGCCGCCTCCGCGACGAGCCTTTGCCGCACCGCATCGAAGGCTGCCCCGGTCTGGATGCGCTTGGGCATGGTTTCGCCCGCTGCGAAGGCGGTGACGAAGCCGTTGCCCATGCCATCCGCCGCATCATATTCGAAAATCGGTTCGGGCACCGGCAGCCCATGGTCGAACGCGATCCGCATCGCCCGATACTGGTCGCCGGTCGCCAGAAAGGGGCTACCCGGATCGACATAGGTTTCCTGCCGCGACACATAGCGCCGGACATGCCTCCCATCGACCACGTCGAACAGGATTGTCCGGTTGATCCCGCCGAGCGTGGGGATGGCGACATTCGCCACGCTGACGCCGCTGCCAAGCCTGCGCCGCACCGCCGCCAGAAGATCGGCATGCGCGCCAGGAGGCTCGGTCGCCTGCGCCGTCATCAGATCGGCCAGCCCACCAGCCGGCCATCGTCGACCCGCTCGATATATTCGACCATCCCCCAGCACTCCTCGCCATCCCAGCGATAGCGGGCATTGGCCTCGACGATGCGCGACATCAGGGTGACGTCGCCATCCTTGCGCCGGTTGCGCAGCGGTGCCGCGGTGATGATCTCGATGTCGATCCGTTCCGAGCGGGTTGCCGTCCGGACCGCGATGCCGATCCTGGTCGGCTCCTTGATATCGTCCCAATCGGTGACGACCGACAGGTCCATTACCTCATGATATTCCCCGTCGATCAGCAGAGCGCCTTCCGATCGGCCGATGCCGTCGGGCGAGAAGATCTTGAGCAGGCTCGCCCCCTTGCCGCTCGGCCAGGTGGCCATGAACAGCCGGTGGATGAACAGGTTCTGCCAGTAACGTGGCCCCCAGCTATGGTCGCGCCAGCCGAAGCCGTCGACATCCCAGCGCTCGTCGCCGATCGCGACATGGCCGGTCACGACGCTATGCTGGTTGAAATGCCCGCGCGAAAAATCGCGGCCATACATGGTTCGGACATCGTCGCGCGTCGGTTCGCCCCCATGGAGCGGCCAGGAGGATTTGTGGTCCCAGACGATGTCGGCCTGCACGCGATCGGCCTTGTCGAACAGGGTCGACGGATCGCGGAGCATGTTGCGATCGCGCAGCACCATGATTTCGCCAGTATAGCTGTGCCGCAAATGGCGGAAGGGCTCGACGATTTCGACCTTCAGGCCATCGGCATCGAACACGGCATTGGTCGTGATCCTCGGTCGACCGAAAGCACAGGCGATGCGGCCGTCAGGCAGATAGAGTACCACCGACTTTTCGGCATAGCCCTCGTTGACGCGATTACCGACGCGCATCCATCCGCCGACGCCTGACTCACGATCGAAGGCGTTGGTATAGATGCTCTCGTTATAATTGATCGCCGCATCCGGTTCATGGGCGAACTCGTCGCTCGGCAGCAGTCGGAAATCCTCGGACATAAGCCGCTCCTCTAAAGCCTGAAGACGCCATAATGGGGCGGGTCGATCGGGGCGTTGAGCGAGGCCGAAATGCACATGCCGAGCGCATTGCGGGTGTCGACCGGATCGAGAATGCCGTCGTCCCAAAGCTCCGATGTCGCATAATAGGCGCTCTGCTCGCGCTTATAGTCTTCGAGCACGGGATCGCGGATCGCGGCGATCTCCTCTTCGGACAGGCTCCGCCCCTCACGTTCCAGCTGACGGATCTTTATCTCGGACAGGACATTGGCGGCCTGCTCCGCCCCCATGACCGAGGTACCGCTGCCGGGCCAGCTGAACAGAAAACGCGGGTCGAAGGCCCGCCCCGACATGCCGTAGACGCCGGCGCCGAAGGCCCCGTTGCAGTTGATCGTGAACTTGGGGACGCTGGCGCCCGAGACCGCCATGATCAGCTTCGCGCCATCCTTGGAGATGCCGCGCCGCTCATATTCCTTGCCGACCATGAAGCCGGTGATGTTCTGCAGGAACAGCAAAGGCGTGCGGTTCTTGTCGCAGAGCTGGATGAAATGGGCGCCCTTGAGCGAGCTGTCGTTGAACAGCACGCCATTATTGGCGAGGATGCCGACCTTATATCCCCAGATTCGCGCATAGCCGCAGATCAGCGTCGTGCCATAGGCCGGCTGATATTCGTGGAAGCGGCTGCCATCGACGATCCGCGCGATCAGCTCGCGCATGTCGAAGGCGGTGCGGCTGTCGCGCGGCAGGATGCCGTAGAGTTCGCGCGGATCATAATGCGGCTCTTCGGGCGCAATCCGGTCGATCTCGGTCTTGGCGGCCGGCGTCCAGCTGCCGACGATCTCCCGTGCGATCGCGAGCGCATGGGCTTCGCTGGCAGCCGGATAGTCGGCCGTGCCCGACACGGTGGTGTGCATGTCGGCGCCGCCCAGTTCCTCGACGGTCACGATCTCCCCGGTCGCGGCCTTGACCAGCGGCGGGCCGCCCAGGAAGATCGCGCCGGTGCCGCGCACGATCACGCTATAGTCGCTGAGCGCCGGGATATAGGCGCCGCCCGCCGTGCAATGGCCCAGCACGACCGCCAGCTGCGGCACGCCCATCTTCGACAGGATCGACTGGTTGCGGAAGATGCGGCCCGCATAATAGCGGTCGGCGAACAGTTCGCGCTGCAGCTGCAGATAGCCACCCGCGCTGTCGCACAGATGGATCATCGGCAGGCGGTTTTCGATCGCGATGTCGAGCGCGCGGACGATCTTCTTGACCGACAGCGGATACCAGGCGCCGCCCTTGATCGAGGAATCGTCGGCATGGATGACGACTTCCTGCCCCGCGACGATGCCGATGCCGGAAATCTGACCGGCGCCGGGCGCCTCGCCATCATAGGCCATGTTCGCGGCGAGCGTGGAGAATTCGAGGAAGGGCGTGCCGGGGTCGAGCAGCGCTTCGAGCCGGTCCCGCGGGAACATCTTGTTCTGCCGCGCGAGCCGGTCGAAGTCCCGCTGCGGACGCTCGCGGCGCACCGCCTGCTGGCGCTGGCGCAGTTCCTCCGCCAGCCGCTCATTATGCGCGCGGTTGGCGCGAAACGTCTCCGAGGCGGTGTCGATGGTGGAGAGGATCCGGGCCACCTTATTCTCCCTCCGCGACCAGCTTGACCAGGATCGCGTCGCGATCGAATGTCTGTCCGAGGGTGAAGGACACGCTCTCGACCACGCCCGCACGCGGGGACTTTATCGCCGTCTCCAGCTTCATGCTTTCGATCACGATCAACGTGTCGCCGGCCGCGACCGCGTCGCCCGCCTCGACGGGGCTCGCGATCACCACGCCGGGCATCGGCGCCCGCACGACATCACCGGCCGCGCCGCCCGCTGCGGCCGCATGAAAAGTGGCGGCATCGGTATAGGCGAGGCGATAGGCCTCCCCGTCCAGATGGATGTGGATGACGTCACCCTCGATCGCGACGGTCATCGGCACCTGCCGCCCGCCGGTTTCGAGGATGTACCGCCCGTCAGCCTCGGGCCGCAGCGCGACCGGCGCGACCGCATTCCCGACATGCAGGACATAGCCATCAGCAGAGCGGCCGAGCCACAGGCGATGGGGAACATCGTTGACCGACACATGATGCTGCATGTCAGTTCCGCCAGGCCCCCATCGTCGCATGTTGCAGCGAAACCGCGTCGGCGGCCGTGCGCACCGGGACCAGCAGCAGCGCCGCCGCGCCTAACAATTCGACCAGCCGCTGCTCGTCGAGCACCGGCTCCTGTGCCAGCCAGGGCTTCTCGGCGATCGAACCGGTGTGCATGTCGCCCGTCGCGAAATCCGGATCGGCCAGCAGCCGCTGGAGAAAGCCCGCATTGGTCTTGCAGCCGAGCAGAACGAAATCGGCGAGCGCCTGCTTCGCCCGCTCGATCGCCTGCCCGCGGCTGTCTCCATGGACGATCACCTTGGCGAGCATCGGATCGAAATTGGCGGTCACCACGCCTCCCTCGGCCACCCCGGAGTCGACGCGAATGCCCTGCGGGGGGCGATAGGCAAGGATCGGCCCGGTCGTGGGCGAGAAGTCGCGCGCCGAGTCTTCGGCATACAGGCGAAGTTCGATCGCGTGACCGCTCACCTTCACCACGTCCTGCCCGTAACCGAGCGGCTCGCCCTTGGCGATGCGCAGCTGCTCGGCGACGAGATCGATTCCCGTCACCTCCTCGGTCACCGGATGTTCGACCTGGAGCCGGGTGTTCATTTCGAGGAAGTAGAATTCGCCGGCGCCGTAGATGAACTCGACCGTGCCAGCGTTGCGATAGTCCGCCGCCCGCGCGATTCCAGCGGCCACTTCGCAGATCCGCGCCCGCTCGTCCGGCGTCAGCCCCGGCGAAGGGCTTTCCTCGACCACCTTCTGAAAACGCCGCTGGATCGAGCATTCGCGCTCGAACAGGTGCACCACATTGCCATGGGCGTCGCCCAGTATCTGAACCTCGATGTGCCGCGGCCGCTCGACATAGCGTTCGGCATAGAGCCGACCATCGCCGAAATAGCGCTGCCCCTCCGACCGGGCGCGTTCGATCTCCTCGTCGAGCAGGTCGAGGTCGCGCACGATCCGCATGCCCTTGCCGCCGCCCCCGGCCGACGGCTTGATCAGCAGCGGCGTGCCGACGCGCCTTGCGCGGTCGACGAAGCTGTCGGGATCATCATCCTCGATCGCCGAGGGCGCGACGGGAAAGCCCCGCGCTTCGACGAAGTTGCGCGCCCGCACCTTGTCGCCCATCAATTCGATCGCCTCGGGCGTCGGCCCGACAAAGACCATGCCGGCCGCCGCGATAGCCTTGGCGAACGCGGCGTTTTCGGACAGGAAGCCATAGCCGGGGTGGATCGCCTCCGCCCCCGCCGCGCTCGCCTTTGCGACAATCTGCGCCGCATCGAGATAGGCGGCGACGGGCGTGCTGCCGTCGATCTCGATCGCCCGGTCCGCCATATGCACGGCGGGCGAGCCGGCGTCGGCGGCGTGGTAGACGATCATGCCCTCCATTCCGAGCGCCTGAACGGTCCGGAGAATGCGGACGGCGATCTCTCCGCGATTGGCGACGAGCACGGAGGCGAAGGGGGGCGCCGTCATGCGATCTCTCCGCCCTTGAGACCCGCCATCAGCAGCCGGACGACCTGCGCGGTGCGGTGAGCGACGTCGATCGCCCTGCCATTGGCGATCTCGCGCCAGGCCAGATGCTCGATCCCGCCGAACAGAAAGTCACGGGCGAGCCGGGGATCGGTGTCCGGGGCGATGAAGGCATGCTCCTGCCCCCAGGCGATCAGGTCGGTCAGGATCTGCGTGTAGCGGCGGTTCAGTTCCTGCGGCGTCGACCCCACATAATCGTCGAGCGTCCGGACCTCGCTGATGAACAGGCGGCACAGATCGGGGTCGTCGGCGAAGGCCTGCAGATGCCGGCGCACCAGCACTTCGAGCTTGCGCTGGAAGGTCGGCTCTTCGCCTATCGCCCTTTCCGTGCCGGCGATAATGTCGGTGTAGAAGAGCTCCAGCACCTCCATCAGCAGTTCGCGCTTGCCGCCGAAATAGCGGTAGAGCAGCCCGTCCGAAATGCCCGCCGCCTGGGCGATGTCAGTCACGGTCGCTGCGGCATAGCCCTTCGCCACGAACACGGATCGCGCGGCGAGCACGATCGATTCGCGCCTCGCTTCCATCTTCTCCGCAGCGATTCTGGGCATGTGCGGCACTCTCCCCCGGACCTGCGCCATTCTCGTGAAGCGCGTTGACACTATAATGAATGTGGTTCATCTTTGCGTCAACCGGAAACGATATCGGTAGTGGGAGAGAAGCAGTGCCAGGCTCTCAGGCGCGCAAGGTGATCGTCACATGCGCCGTCACGGGTTCGATCCACACCCCGTCGATGTCGCCCCATCTTCCGGTGACGGCAGAGGAAATCGCCGAGGCCGCGATCGGCGCGGCGGAGGCGGGCGCCTCGATCGTCCATCTTCACGCCCGTAACGAACGCGACGGGCGGCCGGACCAGAGCGCGGAGGCGTTCGAGCCTTTTCTGCGGGTCATCAAGCAACGCTGCGACGTCGTGGTGAACCTGACGACCGGCGGCTCACCCTTCATGCCGATCGAGGAGCGCATCGCCCCGGCGGTGCGCTGGGCGCCGGAGATCGCCTCGCTCAACATGGGCTCGATGAATTTCGGCCTCTTCCCGATGCTCGACCGGTTCGACAGCTTCGCGCATGACTGGGAACGGGAGATGCTCGAAAACTCGCGCGACCTCGTGTTCCGCAACAGTTTCAAGGACATCGAATATGCGCTGCGCGCGATAAACGAGACCGGCGCACGCTATGAGTTCGAGTGCTACGACACCAGCCACCTCTACAATCTCCACCATTTCTGGAAGCGCGGCCTGGTGAAGGCACCGCTGTTCATCCAGACCTGCTTCGGCCTGCTCGGCGGCATCGGCAGCCATGCCGACGACGTGATGCACATGAAGCGCACCGCCGATCGGTTGTTCGGCGATCACTATCGCTGGTCGGTGCTGGGGGCCGGACGGTCGCAGATGCCGATCGCGGCAATGGCAGCGGCGATGGGCGGCAATGTGCGGGTGGGGCTGGAAGACAATCTCTGGATCGGCCCCGGCACGCTGGCCGAGTCGAACGCCACCCAGGTGACCAAGGTCCGCCAGATCCTCGAAGGCCTGGGGCTGGAGGTCGCGACGGCGGCGGAAGCACGTGAGATGCTCGCACTGAAGGGAGGCGATCATGTCGGATTTTGACCATGGCATTCCGCCGCGTCCGTCGATCGGCATCAGCGCGATGCTCGCGCGGACCGCGCAGGTCCGTCCGCGCCATCCCGCAACCATCAACGGCGACCGGCACCGCAGCTGGAGCGAACTGTCCGATCGCGTCGCGCGCATGGCCGCCGCGATCCGCGCGATGGGCGTGCGCAATGGCGACCGCGTTGCTGTTCTGGCACTGACCAACGACCGCTATTTCGAGCTGCTCGCGGCGATCCCGCGCGCGGGCGGCGTGGTGGTCCCGCTGAACTGGCGCTGGTCGGTTGCCGAACTGGTCGACGGCATAGAGGACTGCCAACCCGACCTGTTGTTCGTCGACGACCGCATGTTCGACACCGCGCGTCAGCTCCATGCCGGACGGCCGTCGCTGCGGATGATAGCGATCGGGGACAGCGACAATGGCCTTCCCCATTATGAAGCGCTGATTGCCCAGCACGAACCCGGCGAGGATGCGGGGCGTGGCGGCGACGATCTCTACCAGCTCGGCTATACCGGCGGCACAACCGGCCGCTCCAAGGCGGCGATGCTGAGCCACCGCAACGTCATCAGCGACGCCATGATGTGCTGGGCGGAAGGCCTGTTCGGCGAGAGCGCCCGCTATCTGCTCAACGGCCCCATGTTCCACGCCGCCGGCACCTGGCCCAGCCTGTCGCTGATGGGCAGCGGCGGCACCGCCGTCATCATGCCGCAGTTCGAGCCGGCCGAGGCGCTGCGGCTGATCGAGACGCACCGCGCGACCGAAAGCCTGCTGGTCCCCGCCGTGATCCAGATGCTGATCGAACATCCCGATTTCGCGAAGACCGATACGTCGAGCTTCACCACGCTCCTCTATGGCGCATCGCCCATCACCGAGACGCTGCTCGACCGCGCCATAAAGGCCTTTCCGGGCGCGCGCTTCGTTCAGGCCTATGGCATGACCGAACTCTCCCCGGTGTGCGCGATCCTGCCGGACTACGCCCTGCGCGGCGACTATCGGAAACGGGGCGTCTATCGCGCGGCGGGCCGCGCGGCCGTAGGTGTGCAGATCAGGATCGTCGACGAGGATGATAACGAGGTGCCGCGCGGCGAGGTCGGCGAGATCGCCGTCCGGGGCGAGAATATGATGCTCGGCTACTGGCGCCGCCCCGAGGAGACGGCCACGGCGCTGCGCGGCGGATGGATGCACACCGGCGATGGCGGCCGCATGGACGAGGAAGGCTTCGTCTATGTCGTCGATCGCGTGAAGGACATGATCATCTCGGGCGGGGAGAATGTCTATTCGCAGGAGGTCGAGAACGCGCTCGCGCTCCACCCCGCCGTCCGGCAATGCGCGGTCATCGGCATTCCCAGCGAGAAATGGGGTGAGGCGGTTCATGCGATTGTCCGGCTGCACGACGATGTCGCAGCGAGCGAAGACGCCCTGATCGAGCACTGCCGCAGCCTGATCGCGCGCTACAAGGTGCCGCGCAGCATCACCTTCTGGGAAGGCGACTTCCCGCTGACGCCCGCGAACAAAATTTTGAAGCGCGAGTTGCGGCGCCCTTATTGGGAAGGGCGGGACCGCAAGATATGACGGCCTACGGCAGAACCGACGACCAGTTGGCGGCGGCCACGCCCGCTCTCCGCGACGGCTATTTCGACGGACAGACTGTGGTCGTCTCCGGAGCCGGCTCGGGGCTGGGCCGGGCCATCGCGCATTGGGTCGCGCGGCTGGGGGGCCGGGTCGTCCTGTGCGGCCGCAAGCCGGACAAGCTCGACGAAACCGCCGCGTCGCTCGCGCGGTATAAAGCCGATTTGATGGTGCATCCGGTCAACATCCGCGACCCTGAGGCCGTCGCGCAGTTGTTCGCGGCGATCGCGGAGCGCTTCGGTGGTCTCGATCTGCTGGTGAACAATGCCGGCGGCCAGTTCCCCAGCCCGGCCATCGATATCGCCCCAAAGGGTTTCAACGCCGTCATCGACACCAATCTCGTCGGCACGTGGCACATGATGCAGGCGGCTGCCCTGCAGTGGCGCGCTGGGGGAAGGCCGGGGTCGATCGTCAACGTCGTCGCGGTGGCCGGGCGCGGGATGCCGGGCGTGGCGCATACGGCAGCGGCCCGCGCGGGCGTGATCGCCTTGTCGAAGACCGTTGCGATCGAATGGGCGCCGCTCGACATCCGCGTCAACTGCGTCGCGCCGGGGCTGATCTCGACGAGCGGCATGAGCGCCTATGATCCGGCGGCGGTCAAGGCGATGGTCCAGACCAACGTCATGAAGCGCTTCGGCCAGGCCGAGGAGATCGCCGACGCGGTCTGCATGGTCGGGGGCCGGGGCGGCTCCTTCATGACCGGCGAAGTGGTGCATGTCGACGGCGGCAACCAGATCTGGGGCGATCAATGGACGATCGCGAAACCGGACTATTTCAAGATCGACGAGCAATAAGCGATGACCAGTAGGATCGACCCCGGCGCGCTGGATTTCAGCGGCATCATCAAGCCCGGCGACGCGATCGTCTGGGGACAGGCCTGCGGCGAACCGCTGACGCTGGTCGAAGCGCTGCTCGACCAGCGCGCCGCGCTCGGCCCGGTGTCCGCGTTCGTGGGATCGAGCTTCTCCAATGTGCTGAAGCCCGACCATGCCGATCATATCCGCTTTTCGAGCATGGGCGCGCTCGGTTCGCTGCGCGTCCTCGCCAAGGCCGGCCTGCTCGACATCATCCCCTGCCATGTCGGCCAGATCGGCACCATGATCAGCCAGGGCCTGATCGGCTGCGACGTCGCCCTGGTGCAGGTCAGCCCGGCCGACGCCAGGGGCTGGCACAGCTATGGCGTGATCAACGACTATGTCCGCAAGGCGGTCGCCGAGGCGCGGGTCGTCATTGCCGAGGTCAATGCACAGGTTCCGCATGTGCCATGCGATTACATGCTGCACGGCTCCGAGATCGACTATGTCGTGCACAGCGACCGGCCGCTCGTGAGCGTGCCGCCGGCAAAGATCGGCGAGGCCGACCGGGCCACCGCCGCCTTTTGCGCCGCCTATATCGAGGATGGTTCGATCCTGCAGTTCGGGATCGGCGCCGTGCCGGACGCCATCGCGCAGTTGCTGGTGGATCGACGGGACCTTGGCATCCACACCGGCATGATCGGCGACGCCTTCGTCGATCTGGCCGAGGCCGGCGCGATCACCAACGCCACAAAGACGATCGACCGGGGCATATCGGTGACAGGCGCGTTCATCGGCACCCGCCGGCTCTACGACTTCGTGCACGAGAATGCGGCGGTTCGTCTGTGCGGGTCCGACATCACCCATGGCGACGGCATATTGAGCGCCCTGCCGAAGCTCGTCTCGATCAACTCCGCCATCGAGGTCGATCTCACCGGCCAGATCAACGCGGAAGCGATCGGCGGCGTCTATATGGGCGGCACCGGCGGCCAGGTCGATTATGTCCGGGGCGCGAGCCGGTCGCGCGGCGGCCGGTCGATCATCGCCCTGCCCTCCACCGCCCAAGGCGGGGCATCGAGCCGCATCGTCATCGCGCTGTCGGGGCCGATAACCACCGCCCGCAGCGAGGCCGACATCATCGTCACCGAATATGGCGCGGCCGAACTGAAGGGCGCTTCGCTTGCCGAGCGTGCGCGGCGGCTGATCGCGATCGCCCATCCCGATTTCCGCGAAGGCCTCGAACGCGATGCGCATGGGCTTCTGACGCGAGGATATTGAATGACTGACGCCGTTCGCTTCGACGTGCCCGAGCCGGGCATCGCGATCCTCACTATCGATCGTCCCGATGCGCGCAATGCGCTGGGCCGCGAAGTCCGCGAGGGCCTGTTCGCGGGGTGGGAGCGCTTCGAGCGCGATCCCGCGCTCAAGGTGGCGATCCTCACCGCGACCGGCGACAAGGCCTTCTGCGCGGGCGGCGACCTCAAGGAGATGGCCGAACTCAAGCTGGTCGTTCCGCCGCCCTCGATGTTTCCTGTCCCGGGCGACAATCTGACCGTCACCAAGCCGACGATCGCGGCGGTCAACGGTGTCGCCTATGCCGGCGGCTGGCTGATCGCGCAGGCCTGCGACCTGTGCGTCGCCTCGACCACCGCGCGCTTCGCGATCACCGAGGCGAAGGTCGGCCGTGGCTCGCCCTGGGCGGCGCCGCTGATTCACATGATCCCCCAGCGCATCTTCATGGAGATCGTGCTGACGGGCGAACCGATCACCGCACAGCGCGCCTATGAAATTGGACTGGTCAACAGGATCGCCGAGCCGGAACGCCTGATCGAGGAAGCGCTGGTGCTCGCGCGAACGATCGTGGCGAATGCGCCCCTGTCGGTCCTTGCCGCCAAGGAGACCGTCCATCTCGCGACCGAGATGGGGAAGACGGCGGCCCTGCGCGCGGCGCGTCATGCGTGGGAGACCGCCTATCGCAGCCAGGATGCGCAGGAAGGGCCGCGCGCCTTTGCAGAGAAGCGCAAGCCCGACTGGAAGGGCGTATGATAACCACTGCCAGAACCCGGCCGACGCGTTTCGATCGTTCCCTGTCTTCGTTTCAGCAAGGATGAGCATCGTCATGAATGCCCCCGCCCTTCCCAACGCCCCGCAGCCGAGCTTCGGCCTGACGCCCGAGCAGCAGGAGATTCTCGATCTCGCCAGCGGCTTCGCGCGGGACGAGCTTGGACCGCTCCAGTCGCGCATGGACAATGAGGAATGGTGGCCCGACCATGTCATGCCGCTTCTCGGCAAGATGGGCTTTCTCGGCGTCACCGTCTCTCCGGACGAGGGCGGCGCTGGCAGCGATTTCTTTGCCTCGGGCCTGATCGCCCAGGGTCTGGCGCGCTGGAACCACTCGATCGCGCTGAGCTATGTGGCGCACGAAAATCTGTGCCTCAACAACATCGCCCGCAACGCCTCGCCGGACATCCGCGCGCGCTATCTGCCGGGGCTGTGCGATGGGAGCATGATCGGTTGCCTCGGCCTCACCGAGCCCGGCGCCGGCTCGGATGCGCTCGGATCGATGGCCACAACCGCGCGGCGCGATGGCGACAATTACGTCCTCAACGGGCGCAAGCTCTACATCACCAACGGCCCCGTCGCCGATGTGATCCTGGTCTACGCCAAGACCGACCGCGCCGCCGGCGCGAAGGGTATTTCGGCCTTCATCGTCGAAAAGGACTTTCCCGGCTTCAAGGTCGCCCAGAAGCTCGACAAAATGGGATTCCGGGGTTCGACCACCGCCGAACTGCTGTTCGACGACTGCGTCGTGCCGGCGACCAATCTGGTCGGCAGCGAGAATAAGGGCGTCGGCGTCGTAATGAGCGGCCTCGACCTCGAACGCGCGATCGTCGCGATGATCAACGTCGGCATGGCCGAACGCGCGCTCGACCTCGCGATCGACTATGCGAAGACGCGGATCCAGTTCGACCGGCCGATCGGCGATTTCCAGCTCGTCCAGGGCAAGCTCGCCGAGATGTATGTCGCGGTCGAGACGATGAAGACCTTCTGTTACCGCACCCTGGCGGAGGCCAATGCGCTGGACCATGGCGCGGGCGGGCGCGGCGAGATCCACAAGCTGACCGCCGCCGCGATCATGTATGCTGCCGAACAGTGCACCCGCGTCGTGTCCGACGCCGTCCAGATCTTCGGCGGCACCGGCTATATGCGCGAGACCGAGATAAACCGGCTCTACCGCGCCTCGAAACTGCTCGAGATTGGCGCGGGCACCACCGAAATCCGCAAGGTGATCATCGCGGGAGAGCTGCTTCGGTGAGAACGACTGGACGGACGTCGACATGACTATAGCCCCGGAAGCGATGCTTTCGGGGCTTGTTCATCATGGTGAATGGGTCG